>NZ_JAKUHI010000001.1:0-596351 GCF_023630615.1 Synechococcus sp. MU1648 | reverse complement strand
GGGATCATCAGCACACCGAACCAACCGACATACAGACGGTTGTTGGTGGAGGTGACCCACTCACAGAAGGCCTGCCAGCTGGAAGCGCCGGAGCGCTGCTGGAGGGTGGTGGTCATGAGAACGGAAAAAGCCGGTGGGACGAATCCCGGTGGCGGATAAGAAAGGTCGGAAAACCCGACGCGGCAAATGTAACGGAAGTTTGCGGCGCTGACACGACGCTCAGCCTGAGCGGTCCTGATCTCTCCGATAGCTCCGACTTATTAGTTGTTCAGCGGTCTGCGTTGAGCAGAGAATCTGCGTGTTGTGCGCACCCGACTGCTTTGGGTGATGGGCACAGCGATGTGGGATGAAGTGATCGGCCTGATCAATGACCTGATCCATTCCTCTGCAGAATCACTGCATTAATGGGGAGTGTGGTGGCTGGAGCTGGTGTGAATCCTGCTGATCAGCGCTGGGGTTTCTGGCCGCTGCTGCCGCTCGTGTTCCAGCCGCAGGAACAGGTTCGAGGGGCTTGTCCCTGAGTTGTCCTTTGAAAGTTGTGCAAATTGGTTCTTTCAGGTGCAAATAAAACCCGGAGAACATCTAAAGGACTCTGAATTATTCAATAGGTGTACCCATCTTTTTGCTCAGAAGTCGGTTTTCCTATTCTCCTCCGTACTTGTCCCACTTGGAACATCCCCTTCTATGACTGGGTTTTCTAGTGGGACACTGTTTTGCTTGTCCCACTTGGGATGGGTGCACCTATCCAACCCTGTCCGTTTCAGTTCATCAGGGGGTGAGGCAGATGACTCATTTTCGGGTGCTTTAAGGGCTGTCCCACTAGTTGTCCCACTAGTTGTCCCACTTGGTTGTCCCACTTGAAATGCGTGTCCCTCACTGGGTTCTTCTCTAGTGGGACAAAAATCATCATGGGTCTCTCCCCGCGTAGTAGGTCGAGACCCAGAATGTGGTTTTTTTTAATTTATTTTTCTATGTATGTATAAGGGATTTGTTTTCTGTATATCTCTGTATGCACGTTGGCAAATAAGGACTTCTATGGGCTGGAGTGATGTTGAATTCATCAGTCTGAAAATGTTTGCTAGAATGGTTTAACTGGTTCGTATTTGTGTCTATTCCTGATAGGTGCTGGCTTCGTACTCGAGATCTTGCTTCTTATCTTGGTGTGCATAGAAATACTCTTGGTCGTCTTGTGCAAAACGGTGTGTTGAGGGATGGACGGCATCGACGGAAAATCAATCCTCTTTCTCCCCGCGGTGATTTTGTATGGGATCGTGATGCCGTCCTTATTGCTCTTGAAAGGCTTTAGCCAGAGGCTATAGGGACATTTTTGTGATTAGTTCTATGGCGTCTCTGTAGCAGAGCGCTTCTGGAGTGGCTTACACAGCCACTTCTAACGAGCAGCCATTTAGATCTCTTTCTCGACCCGTATAAAACTCACCTCGCAACCCTTTGTGAGCCTTGCTTCTTGCAAGTTGGTGGCAGCATTCAAGGCTGAGCTTTCAAACCATTGGAAGATGTCGAGGCCTCGGTCGAGGCTGACTTTCCAGCCGTGATTGGTGGTGATGCTGCGGGCGTGGAAGTTAGGGCTGGCATCGAATTCGAAGCTGAACGGTGTAGCCGTTTCGGCGAAGGAGTCTTTGACCTGGTTGAGGTTCTGCATCTGCTTTTCAAACTTCTCAGGGGCATCACTATCAGCTCCAGTCACCAAATGCACAGTGACCTCATCGCCCTGGGGCGTGAGTTCATTCACCATGCGCAGGAATTCCACCAGGTTGCGAATCTGATGGAAGGCACGGATGTAGGGGTCTTTGATGATGATGCCGCTGCAACCCCGGACGTAGTCGCCAAAGATCCGGCGATAGCTCCAGCCTTTGCTGTTTTCCGGCACCACGAGGTGATGTTCTTTCAGTACTGTCCCTGCTGAAAAAGAGGCAGCGGATGGCTCAGCTGCTATTCGCGTTACGTCTATTGGCTCAGTTGGCGTTGCTGCTTGTTCGTCGACTGCTGAATCAGAGCCGCCGGCAGCATCCACAAGCCCAGGCCGGAGGTTCGCGAACTGCGGATATTGCTTTTCTTCTGGTGTTTGTACGCGAACAGCTGCACCACCCGCCAGGGGCTTGTAGTCAAAGTCGTTGGGTTTGAAGGTGGCATCGATGCGCAGGATTTGCTCGCGCACACGCAGCCGGCATTCCATGGCGAACTCCAGCAGTTCGCCGATTTCATCGGGTGTGGCTTTGCCATCGGGATGAATGATCTTCATTAGGCCAGAGAAGGTCTTCTCAAAGCCCGTTTGATCACGCGTGGAAACCTCTGAGCTGATCTCAAAGTGCTGCTTGTAGAGGCCAGTGAAATCTTCGGTGCGCAGGTGCTTCAGCACCTCAGCGATGTAGTCGACCACGAAGCCGTAGCCCGTGCAGAACAGCTCATGGCGCACCGGCTGCACCTCCCAACCCGGATTGAAGGCATGAATGCGATCAAGGAAGGCCGAATCGATGTACTTGTCGGGGAGCGGTTCGTAGAAGTGGGAGTTCTTGAGCATGTAGGCCACCGACTTCTGGGTGTTGCCCATGAACACCATGGAGGCCTCAGCTGAGAGCTGCTCGATGCCCCGCGAGAAGGTGCGGTTGGCCATGTAGTTCTTCATGATGTCGACCAACGTCTTGTCGACCTTTTTGTCTTTACCGGCGAACTCGTCGAAGCAGATGCAGTCCCAATAGCCCACGAGGCCGATCTTTCCGTTGGCGTTGCTGACAAACAGCTTCGGTGCCGTGACCTCAGAGCCTGAGATCAACATCCCGTGGGGTGAGAACTCGGCGTAGACGTGCGACTTACCCGTGCCTTTGGGGCCGAGCTCCATCAGGTTGTAGTTGCGTTCGCAGAAGGGGATTAGGCGAATCAAGGTGAGCAGCTTTCCGCGTCTCGTAAACGGCTCGGGATTGAAGCCGACGCTCTGCATCAGCACGTCCATCCACTCATCGGTGGTGAACTGAGCTCGCGCTTTGAGGAAGTCGTCGTGGTCGACACCGGCCACTTGGATCGGCTTGAGGCCAGCGATCTGCCAGGGGCTGGCTTTGGGATCCACCGGGAGTTCGTACTCCACATCGGTAATGGCCCAGATGCCACCCACCAGCAACTTGGGAAAGCGTTTGACGTAAGAGTCGTCGATCGGAACCTTCTTGATTCCGAGGTTGGTGAACTCCACCTCGTGGAAGCCCGCCTTCTCGTTGAACGAAACGGTGAGCTTGTCGATCACCTTGTGGCTACCTCGATCTTTGATCGTGGATTTGATCAGTTCCGCCTGGTTTCGGTGCACGTAGTGCTTGGCCAGGATTCGGCGTACAGATTCGAGGCCGTCTTTGATCTGATCGGGGTCGTCAGTGGCGCAGTGCTGGCCGAGCAAGTACTCGAGCACGTAGGTGGGCACCACCGCGTTTTGCTTGAGCTCGGTGGTGAGGTCTTTGCGAACCACCAAACCAGGGAAGTGCTCAAGGATCTTTTGATCCAGGGGGGTATGGGCGGCAGGGGTGCTGATACTCATGGCTTATCCGAAGTCGTCGAAGTCGTTGCCGAAGGGCTGGAGCAGCTTCACTTCCCTAGTTTCGAGGCGAACAGGCGTTTGCACACCCTCCATCACCCGGTCAATTCTGAGCTCGAGCACCTGGTTGTTGTAACCCCCAGCGGCACTGGAGAGCTTTAAGTCGATCAGATGCTCCCTTTCTCGAGGTTCTACTGCGGTTGAATCCAACCTCAGCGTGACTGGTTCACAAAGCAGCTCCTTCTCGTTGGCCTTGGGAACAACACTGATGCGCAGGGTGATGGGAAGGAAGCGCTTGGCTTCGCAGGGCTCGTCTTGGAACAGGCTGAACTTGAGCCGGGCTGTGGTGATCTTCTCGGGCACCCGCAACAGCTCGGCCTTCACCTCGCGGCTTTCGTCCTTGCGCTCTTTTTTGAGCGTGATCACGGGAACCACTACTTCTTGCAGGGAGGTGCCGCCGTGCACAAAACGGTTGCCGGCGCCGGAGCGGGGGAAGCGATCCAAGCCCAGGGGGAACACCGCCTGCCAATCGCCCTCCAGATTCAGCTGCTCTGCTGTGAAGACCTTCTGGCCAGACGCAGGTTCAATGCCCGAGCCAATGGCAAAGCGCTTTTTCTTGATCGTGAGTTCCTCCGCGTCAGGTAAAGCGGAACGGTCGTTGGCATCCACCGGCTCCTGCTGAAACAAGAAACCGTGGTCGGCCGTGATCACGGCTCTGTTGCCTTTGAGGCTGCTGATTTTGCGCAGGATCAGCTCAAGGTCGTCGAAAGCGTCTTCCACGGCCTTGCAGGTGTCGGCTTCGCTTTCGCGCTTGTCGCCAATGCGATCAATGCGGTTGTGATAGATCACGATTAAGTCGTGGTTCCTGGTGAGCTCGGCGCCGTCAGTGCTGGTGGCGAGCTTGAGGAAGTCTTCGGCTTGGATCGCCATGCCACGCCCCTTGGCGTAGGCCTTGAGGATCTTGTCTCGGTTGTCGGTGCCGCTGGCACTGCAGCTATCCACCGACACTGGAGCATTGCTATCGGCGGTGTTGATGGCGCGCTTGTTACCGGGCAGCAGCGATGCCATGCCCAGTTGGGTGTAGGAAGGGAGCACACCGAGTACGGCATCAACGTCCGCTTGCCAGCCCTTGCCGGATTGGGCTTTGAGTCGATCAGCAAAATCGCGAGCGGCCTCGTAGCGCAGGGCATCGGAGATCACCACAAACAGGCGCTTGATCCCCCTTGAGGTGAGTGGGGAATGCACGTAGCGCATGTGGAATTGCTGTTGAGGCTCCAGGGCCTTGCAACTCCAGCTGCTCATCTCACTAACCCGCTCACTCCAGTGGTTGGTGAGGGGCAGCAGCACGTTGTTGACGTACTGCTTCTCCATCCAGTTGCGCAATGACTTCATCAGTCCGGGTTGGCTGTAGCTGCGCTCGTGAAAGGTGAAACGGCGGTAGGCCTGATCGAGCTTCCACCAGTTGTTGCAGTAACGCTTGAGCCCTTCATCAAGGCTGGGCACCTGCAGATCGGCCTGGGCCAGCAGGCTGCGGAACTGCAAGGCCTGCTCGATGGCGCGATAGCCGTGCTCGTGCTGTTCGAACCAACAGGAGCTGCTGCGTTGGCGGATCGTCTCTTGCAGCTCGCCATCGGTTGCTGTGGCGTGGAAGCGTTCGAGCAGGCGGCGAATGCAGAACTGTTCGATCAGCTGGTAGCTGTCGTCATCGCCTGGATCAAAGCCCTGGGGGGGATCCAGCAAGAACGTTTCAACGTTCAGTTGATCCGCGAGGTGGTTGCTCCACTGCTCAAAGGCGGAGCGGCTTTTGACGCTGTCTTTCCAACTGCTGAGGAACACACGGGCGTGGCTTTGGAGATCGCCTTCAGGGGGAACGCAGCTAGCGCTGCTGAACAGGGCAACGGCGAAATCACGCAGGTTGGGTTGGGGATTGATGTAGCCAAACTTGCTGGCGACTGCGGCCCAGAAGTGTTCGGGGAGTTGATGCTTGCCGTAGAGCGCTTCAATCGGATCCTCGGCATCGGGATCGGTGGGATCGATCTGGGTGAAGGCATGCAGCAGCAGCAGATCAATGGAGGCGTCTTGCTTGGCCAAGATCGCCAGCATCTTGAGCCGCACGGCCCGTTCATCGTCGTTGGGGCGCAGCAGCTGCTTGAGCTTGGTGGTGCGCACCGGTGAGCGGAAGAACGCCTTGTGTTGCTGGGCGAGGTCTTTGAACTCGAGGGTGAGGCCAGCGTCTTCTAGATCGAGGGAGGCACGGTCGGCTTTGAACTCATGACCTGCCAACAGCAGATCGAGGAGCCAGTTGTCGGACTCTGCTGGCTTGGCCGCTGGGACATAAAGCAAGAAGCGCTGATCCAGATCAGCGCGGCTGATCTCCACCTTCAGCGTGAACTCGTTGCCGTTGACCTGTCGCTTCTCGACCCCTACAGGCGCATAGCTTTCGTATTCGCTGGCCCATTCCGCCTCTGGGTCGAACCAAAACACCACGCGCTTGCGCGCCAGAGCCGTATCGAGGCTGTCGTGGATGCGGTTGATAGAAAGCGGTGTGCGGGTCATGGCGATTCCTCAATCCCCCTTGGCAGCCAGGCCCGGAATCCTGGCCAGCACCTCTTGAAGCTTGAGGTAGTTCACCTTCACGCCATCGTCGAGATCCAGTTCGATGCGCTGCTGAGCGAGGGGTAAGAGGGCGTCTTGCTCCCAGGCCTGGCATTCCTTGAGCACCTTGGTGATCTTTTCGGCTTCTTTGCGGGCAGCCGTTTGCTCGCGTTTGGGCAAAGCTTCGTTGTTTTGATCCCGCTCCAATTGCTCTTGTCTGGCTTCCAGCTTTTGCAGGTAGGGCCTGAAGTAGTTGTTGAGCACCTGGAGCAAGGTGTCTGGCGTGTAGCGGTGCAGATAGATCAGGCAAGCGAAGCCAGCTTTGGGGCTTTGCACCATCCAGTAGATCGGCCGTTTTTTGTAGGTTTGCAGGTGATCTTTGTAGAAGTCTTTGCAGAAGTACTTGCGGATGTCTTTGCCGATCGAGTCTTCAATGAATCGAAGATTTTCGGCAACGCTGCTCTCAGGAAAGGTGACTTTCAGGAACTCACGGGTACGAGCAACGATGTCGTCTTCAAACCACTCTCCATCCAGCACTGGGATGATGGCATCGGCATCGGGTTTGAACTGAATCTCGCTGATTGACTTGCCAATTTTGGCTTCGTAAGCAGCGAGTTGCTCGTCTTGATTGCTGCGTGAATCGGCAAGGATTAAACCTGGATGATCCAAGCTGTAGCGGCCCATCATGCAGCCGGTGGCATATGAAAGAAGTTCTGACATCGAATCCGACTGGAAGCGATCCCATTTTTCTTTTTTTGTACCATCGCCTCCGTATCGATAGGCAGGATTTACTGTAAGAGTGATTTGTTCGATTGGTACATCTATGTCAAGTTCTTCAGTCAAGCCATAAGCTTCAATTAGAAGGCAATTGTTTTTCTGCTCTAATTGCTGCATCTCGGTAATATCACTCTTGTTGCGGGCGAGCCAACTTTCATAGCAGCTTTGAAGTGACCTCTGTTTTTCAAGAGAGCTAGAAAGGAACGGTAGAGATTTGAAATTCCATGAGCGCTCATAAGCATCCCAGTCAGTCAAAGATTTGGTTATTAAATGGCTTGCTATTTCATCTACAGGCAAGAACTTCAGTGGAATTTTTGAAATAATTCCCTGATCGAAATTGAGTGTTTGTGAAATGCATGAGACGATATACGATGTCAGGCTAGAGTTCATCAGACTTAGCAGTGACTTCAGCTGAACTGAATCGCCATAAACCATCATTCCTGCGTTGCTTCCAATTGATCCGGCAGGGCAGTAACGAACAGAAAAATAGGAAGATGATACTGCGGTCCAGGTAAGTCCTTCACGAAAATAGTATCCTTCATTTTGAGGTCTCGAGAGCAGCTTGCCGTTGGCTCCTCGGAAGTTTTTTATTTCATGCCCATTGTGCTCCCAGTTGACAACGAAGTCATAATTTCCAAACCATTTTCGGAAATCTCCACCCTTTTGATATGCAAACCACTTTTGACTTGCATCTTCGTTGTTGTTTTGTTCTGTATTATTTAGCTTGGATTTGCAGCGATCCACCTCAAACCATCTTCGGAGAAATCGTTCATTATCACTAGTTTGTAGGCCAACGACAGGCTCAAATAGTTCGCTTAGACTCGGCATGCTCTGAAACGCATTTCTTAGCCGATCACTGGCCCAGTAAGAAACTGGAGCTCCTGGAATTCTTTTAAATTCGTTATTTGGGATGAGAAATCTTTTATTGACATGAAAACGTATTTTTAGCTCTTCATTGCTCGCAACGCTGCCCTGCTGGTCGAACAACCGAAGAAACCTCCCACTGAGTTCCTGGGGTGATGATCGCCTAAGAACATATGCGCAACTGCCAAAATCAGATCCCCAAACACCACGTCCGTTATGAACAAGACTGGAGATGGGAGCATCTTGATAAATACTTCTTCGAAATTGCTCAAAAGATGAAAGGAACATCCAACTCGGGATTGTTATCATTCCGACTCGGCCTCCACTCTTTGTTTGCCGTATATTTCGCAATGTAAATGCACTGCAGAGGTCAGCCTTTCCCTTCTCGTAAGAAGTTTTTACGAAATGCTTAAGTTCGGAATTGTAAAATTTACTCCCCATGTAAGGAGGATTTGCCACGACTGCGTCGTGCTTGGCGACTAACATCTCAGCTTGACGGATAAATATTTTTAATTTCATTAGTTCTGCGGAAGCGACCATTTCTTTTTTTGCAGCTTCGGCTAACTGTTTGATGACTGGTAGCTTGTGACTCACTTGATCTGGAATAAGAAGCAATGAACCATGCGTTTTTGCATATTTGAAGATATTTCCTAGATCCCTGATGTCGTTAAGTGTGACTCCATGGCTAGAGAGATTTGTGGCTCGAATTAATCCTTCTGCGTCAAAATCATTATTTTCTTGCAGTGCTATTACATTGGTCTTAGGACCACGTTCTAGCAGCCGCCGGTCATCACACCTGCCTTTCATTAGAAGGGCAAATGTCGTTAACTGAGCGGCTCGATCATCAATATCAATTCCAAAAAGATTCTTTTCTAAAATAAGCTTTGCTATCTCTCGCTGCTGATAACCCTGCTCCAAATAAATGGCTTTGAAGATCTCATAGGCTTCTACCAGTATGTGCCCAGATCCACAGGCCGGATCCATCAGGGTGAGCTCTTCTGGATTCAGGCTGGTTGGTGTGGTTTCAGCTAGTTTTGCTTTCACCTCATCGGTCTGCTCTGCAGGCTCGATGTAGAACTCCATCTGCTCGCGCAGTGGGCTATCGGGATAAGTGGCTAACCATTGAGCACCAATGGTGTTCTGCACCATGTACTTCACAATCCAATTGGGCGTGAAGAGCTGGGTTGCTGCAGGAATGTCTTCTGACTTAACAACCTTGCCGATAACCTCGTCTTTCTTTTCGGAGATATAGAACTGATAGAGCCAGCCGATGATTTCGACGTCGTCGCAATCGGAATCGGAGATCGCGCTGCGGAAGCTTCCAGCAATTGATCCTTCCGTCAGCAGATCATCCGGAAGCAGGAGTTCTGATGCATCATCCAATCCTTCAAACAGATCAGGCAGCAGGTGGTGATAACTGCGGCAGGCCGCTAGCACCAGTTCCCGGTACACCTCCCCTTGGGCTTCACCACCGGGGATAGCAGTCGGGATCTGGCCGTCCAGCAGTTGATTCAGGCGTTGCTCGTTGGTGAAGGCCTGAAGATCTGCGGGAAAGCTGCCGGAACGCATCAGCTTCAGCAGTTCCGGCTGGGTTTCACTGCCATCAGCAGGCATCAACACCTTGCAACCAAAGGGGTGCCATCCCTTGGCATCCAAATAGCGCAGTGCGCAAAGCCGGTTGAACCAGGTGTAGGCCACCCGCTCGAGCAGTTGTTCGCGGCTCTTCTCTTGCTCGTCTCGCAGTTCAGCAATCTGCTTGGCGTAGGTGCTGAGCGTGTCTGGCGTTTGGCTGTTGAGCAGCAGATCCAACTTGCGGCCCACCGCTTCCATCAGCTGCCGGCGCATGGCCGGAGCGAAGGTTTTCAGAGCAGCGGTGTTAACGGCCATGGCAGAGATCGAATTAGGTGTGGAGATATGGAATGAACGGCTTGAGGCTTAAAGGCTGATGCGATGGCCTTGAATGAGCTCCGCTTCTGCGGCCTGCTTCAAGGCACTGAGCCATTGCTCCAGATCAGCGCTGTTGGTGATCTGGCTGAGGTTGCAGTTGGGCTGCAGGCTGGAAGCTGGCACCACCTTGATCGCTGGTTTGTCATCGCCTCCATTACCAGCGCTTGGCGCTGTGAGTCGGGCAATGGTTGCCAACTGCTGTGGCTTGTCGGTGTCTCGGTAGCGGTTCAAGCGCAACGTCACCGCACTCGGTTTTGATGCGTTCTGCAGGTCGGCCTTGGCGGCTGCGCAGGCTTGCAACACCTGCCCCTGCTGCTCAGGTGTGAGCGCTTGAAAGTCTTTTCCCGCCTTGAGTTGGTTTTCCTGCTGCTCCAGTGAAACTTCAGCGTCTTCGCGGGCCTGTTTCAGCTGCTCCTGCAGCTTTTGCTCCAGGGCGGTTAGCGCGTTGTTGGCCTTGGGGATCAGGCCACCGGCATAGGGCGTTGAACTTTCAAGCAACTCGGTGATCGGTTGCAGCTGCTCGGCCGGCAAGCTGCTGAATTCATCGCTGTACTTCGCCGCAAAGGCTCTCACTGCGTCGTACATCTTCTTCTGGTTGCCGTTGAGGAATTGCTTCAGCGGCGTAAGTAGGTCTTCTTCCGCGTCCAGCCAGTCGTCTTTGAAGTCGTCGAGCTGGGTAAGCAGATAACTGTTCTCCTTTTCGGCCATCGCTTTGGCCTTCGTGGCCCACGGCTTCACGGCATCAAGGAAGGGATAGATCTCTGCCTGCGCCGCCATGGTGTTGAGATCTTGTAGTTCATCTTTCATTGCGCAGCGGAAGGCCTCGCAGGTGCTGCGAGCCTCAGTGCCGCTGCTTTCACTTCCGAAAAGCTCACGGTGGAATTTCCTGAGAGCATTGATCTGGCTGGGGTCGTAGGCCTCCTGCTTGCGGATCGTTACGCCGCCCAGCTTGCGGCTGTTGCACAGCGCTTCGATCACTTCCCGATCGCTGAGCAGTTCCTTCTCCCGCAGTTCCAACTTGTTCAGTCGGTACAGGCGAGCGATGAAGGTGAGCGTGGCCCACTGGCTCCAGCCGTAGGGGCGCCCTTCAAACTTGCGCACCAACGTATCGGCGCTGAGCCGTTCACCACTGTTTTGGTTGCGGAACACCTCGGTGAGAACTGCGTCTTCCGCTTCTGAAAGCTGGATCGCTGAGCCCTCGAGCAGATCGTCTTGGTCTTCAATCACCTTGCTGATGCTGCTTTCGTTGAAGACCCCGCGGATCATCTTCAGGTTCGGATAAGCCGAACGGATCAGCTCTTGGTAGGCCTTGCCAAAGCGTGTTTTGGGTTCTCCCTCGCCAACGGAGAGGGTTTGCCCGTTCACAATCAATTGGGCAATGCGTAATTGCTCCTTGACGATCCCTTCAAGTGCATTGCGCCGATCTGTGTTCTGCCGCCCACGTGCAGCAAGGATTGATTCCAGCAGATCATCGTCGCTTCCGCTGTTCTTTTTGATATAGAGATCGGTTTTGAGATAGCTGCGCAGTTGATTGAGCAAACTGTCTTGATCGGGCAGGATCGCCATCAGTTCCACCCCGCCCATGTTGTTGCCGACCAGTACTGCGTCGTTGCCGTAATTGCCGTGCTCAGGAGTAATCAGATTGATGGCAATAGCGGCATCTTTACGTGACACCAAACCGTCATCAATTTTGTGGGCGATGGCGTAGTCGTTGTTGTTGTCTTCAAAGCGCACCTTGCCCGTCGAGCCAAGCACGTCGTCAAAGACGATCCCATGAAGCTGCTTGAGCACCTGGGAGTAACCCACCTCCTCCCGCTTGATCTCCTGTTCCACATCTTTTTCCTTGTCGGTGAGGAACTCGTAAACCTCGCCGTTGCGTTGCAGATAGCTCTGGCGTTCGAGGTTGATCAGCGCATCTTTGATTCCCTGCTCATGGCTGCGGATGTCGAAGTTGGGCTGATTGATCAGCAGGATGGCGATGTTGCGCGCCGTGCTCTTGAACTGCGGCACCCACTTGAGCAGGAACAGAGCTTTGAGGATGCGCAGCTCCAGATCGGAGACCTGGTTCTGGGCGGTCGCCATCGTTTGCTTTTTGTCGGCGCGGATTACCCCGCTGATGCCGTCGTAGAGCTGATCAAAGCTGGCCAGCCGCCCGACAGGAAGTTCCTTGATCGCCTTGGCCACGTCTTGGAACACCGAGAGCATCGAGCGTTCACCCACGGCCATGTTGCGGCCTTCAAAAATGCTATGGGACGCCAGGCTTTGGATCGATTCCTGGAAGAGAGCCAGTTGGTAGGGATGGAAGGGGTAGAGACCGCAGAAGGTTTGGCAATCACTCCAGCCCTTCAGTTGGCGTGAGTCGTCGCTGAAGCGGAACAGGGTTTTGAAGTTCTCCTGTTCCCGCTCGTAGATCTCAATCAGTTGCTCGGGTTCCTCGGGGGTTTTGGCCAGCAGCCGCCGTTGGATCACCTCCTGCACATCGGCGCTAGCGAGCGACAGCTTGGTTTTGAAGCGGCCCTGGATCTTGCTGAGGTCATCAGCCTGCTCAAACTTCACCTGTCCGAGCACCCCTTCCAGATCGGCCTGGGAGGTGATGAACACCGTGGCCCTGCCATTGGTGGCGGTGGCCAGACTCTCCACCACGGTCTGCAGGTTGAGCAGGCGGCTGCGTTCCTGACCGATGAATTGGCCGGCCTCATCCACAAAAAAGTTGAGCCGGAAGCCGGGTTCCTGCTGATCGAGATACTCCCGCACCCGATCGGCAAAGCCTTCGATTGAAAGGCGGTAGTTCTCTTTGGCGTCGTTGATGACCCGGATCGCGTCGTCGTCGCTGCCGCCGAAGTGCTCGGCATAGGCCTTGGCGAATTTGCGCTTGGTCACCGTGGCGACGGCATCGCGGTCGTCACTCCACTGACGGTTGTTGACTCGGGCGTAGGTCTGCTGGAACGGCTCGAACTCGCCCCGGGTGGCCATGTCGTGCTCGAGCTGCGCCACATAGCCCTGGTTGCCGTAATAGCCCTGCAGCTCATTCAGCACCTTCATGAACACCTCCAGCACGGGTGCTTCGTGGGTGCCACCGATGCCGTCGTACTTCTGATCGATGTTGAACAGCAGGCTGCGCGATGGAATCGCGGTGGCTTTCTTCAGATCGGCGCGCAGGATCTCGTCGTCGACCTTTGGCAGCAGGATTTCCGCAGGCCGTTGGTCTTCAACCTGCTTCTCGCTGTCGAGCATCAGCGACAGCATCTTCAGCAGGTGCGACTTGCCAGAGCCAAAGAAGCCTGAAATCCACACACCATTGGCGGTGGGGTTGTGCAGGTAGGCCTCTGTGAACACATTCAGCCCCTTCGCCACTTCGCGGGTGACGACGTATTCATCCAGTTCGATCTGCAGATGGCGTTCGTCGTCGGCCTTGATCACGCCATCAATCGGCCGATCAACCGGTTTTTCGAACAGCTCTTGGATGGTGGTGGCGGTCATGATTCGGTGCTGCCGAAGTAGTCGAGGTTGGTGGCGCGGTAATGGGGGTTTTCGATCTTGCTGGCGGTGCTGGTGCCAAACAGCCGCAGGTACGAACCGCCATCGGCGTCTTGTTTGTATTCGCCGGGGAAGAAGATCACCACCGGGTGGCGCACCATCGCCGGTTGCAGGGCCTCAAGGATGGTGTGGGTGCGCAGGAAGGGATAGACCCGGCCTGATCCGGTGATCAGGCTCACTTGGCTGTCGTCGCCGAGGGCCTCCATCAGCTTCGGCACCAGGGCGCTGGTGGGTTCAGCGACGTTTTGAAGGGTGTCGAACAGATCGCTTTTGCTCCACTCAGGCTCTTCCTCCAACACCACATCCAGATACCCCTTCGCGTCGAGTAACTCCAACACCAGCTCAAACAGATCCACGTGTTTCACCCGGATGCCCTGTTGGCGCAGCACCTGCTCTGTGCCATCCACAACACGCCGCAGCTCATCGTCATCGGCGGGGCTGTAGGTCTGGATGAAGATCGGCACTTCCTTGGCGACGCCGCGCATCTCCAGGAATTCGGGCCGCTGCAGGATGTCTTGCAGGCGTTGATCGAGGCCTTTGATGCTGCTGCTCATCGCCTTGCCCTCCGCTGCTTCGGCTTCAGCAGAAACCCGGCCCGCAGATCGGGGTCATCGCCAATTAAAGCGAGAGCTTGTGGGCTGAGGCTTGGGCGTTGCACCGTGCCGAGTTGGCCAGAGCGGCTGGTTTTGCCCTCCAGCAATCCCGCTTCCCGCAGCATCGATAGAACAGTGGAGCGCACCTTTTGCTGGGAGCTCACTGACAGGGCCTGAAGTTCTGGATGCTGCTGCTCGGAGGCCTCATAGAAGCCAGTCATGTCAGATCGTCTGAGCAGGGCATCACCTCCTTCCAGTTTGTCCAGCAAGAGATCGCGTGTCAGCTCCACGGTGAGTTGGATGCGCTTCAGCACAGCCAGCCACGCCATAGCTAATCGGTCATCGCTGGATCCCTCAGCCAAAAGCTTGAGTTGCTCATCACTGAGCAGTTGGAGGCGCTGTCGCAATTCGGTTTCAAGCCGTTTGGCGCTGGCCAGCGAGCGGGTTTGCAGTGCATTGCGTTCCAGCACAAGGGCACGCGTTTCTTTCCAATTGCCTGTTTCAGCATGGGTGCGAGCCATCACCGCGGCGAGCTCTGGCTTGAGGCCGGCGGCGGTGAAGCTCAAGCAATACCTCCCTGCCTCACGCACCGCCTTCGCCATTGCCCTCCAATCCACCAGTAGTGCCCAGTTTGGCAGTGGTGGTCTGAGGTGAAACACGCTTTGTTGCTCTGACGCAGGGCCTTTTCACAGTGTTGTTCTGAGCTGTTCTTTTTCGCATCCCTCGGTTGAGGGAGAGCTTTGGATCAAATTTGAATTGTTGGGTTTTCACCCGAAGACTTCGCGAATGATTTCGTGTGACCGGAATCGGTGATGGTCGGCATAGGTGCGCCTCAACATCTCTTCGGATGTAGAGAGCAGGCCGGCGATCTGAAGCAGGTCCAATTGCTTCACCTCCAGGAGGCGTCGTGCAGCGTTATGTCGCAGTGTGCGCAGTCCAATAATTTCTCGGTCTGCCTTGAGGCCTTTCTCGTCAGACAGCTCTCTCCAGAGCCAGCCATGAACGGCTCCAAGTTCGTGTTCTGTTCTCCGTTGCTGATCCTGAGTGGGCTTTTCATCCCAGGGACTTGCGGCTTGGCGGAGGCGGACAGGTGGCCGTTGCAGTCGTTCAACGCCGACGCTCTCCATTAAGCCCCGCCAGGACGGACAAAGATTCGCTGGTCGGTTTCTGCCTCGTTTGCTGTCGCGACAGCGCACGTAGCTACCTACAGCAACTTCAACCTGACCAGGTTCTTTCCACAACAATTCCGAGGCCATCACCATGGCCCCTCTGGCACCCGTTAAGGCCACCCATGTGGTGATCCAGGCGCATGCCTGAGCAAGCTCTGAGGTTTGAGAGCGATCCCAAAGCCCCAGGATGATTCGCTGTATTTCGGCGGGGTCAACTGGTTTTCCCTGCCCTGCAGCAGGTTCTTGATATCCGTTTTCTCTGCCGGGATTGAGTCGTTTCCCATCCGTAGCGATGTCGAACAACAGGCAAGCTGCGGAGATTGCATCGCGGCGGCTCCGCGCTTCGGCTGGCCAGCTCTGGATCCAACGCAGAAGGTCATCTCTGCTGGTGGCCCTTCCGTTGTTCTCTGAAAGCCACTGAACGCAGGACTTCAGCCATTTCACTCGTCGCGCAGCGTGTTTTTCAGAATTCCCTGAGTTTTCGATACGACCTAAGGCTTGTCGTTGGTAAACCCCCAGCGAGCTGCCTACGGGGCCACCCGCATTCCTTTTGAGGTTGTTGTCGAACTCTGCGAGTGCCGTGTCGACGGCAGTTGAGATCACGACGTCCCCGTCTTGGTATGACGCGTTCAACTTCAGCCACTTCTGGTCACCGCTTCCGTCAGGCCTGGTGTTGAAGGTCAGATAGATCAACTCTTCTCCACTGGGCCTCGTCTTGCGTCGCAGTGACAGACCGAAGCGGTCAGAGTGCTTGCTGCGGAGATACTTGGCTAGGCCCTTCAGCCTCGCGCTGTTGCGGCGAAGCCCAGTGGCTGCTGTCATACAGGGACAGAGTGGCTTGCACGCCTAGTCTATCCCTGATTTGTCCCTAAAGCCACTTTCACAAGGTTGTGCCCAGTTGCACAACTTGAGACCACGAGACAGCAAAATCTAGTCATGGCAGGAGATCTGAGTGCAACTGAGGGCGTCTCGCGAGACGATCAGGTCTGGCCGTGGTGGCCGCTGCTGCCCCTCTACCCCTATGGCCGCCGTCGCACGGTGTTCAGGGGGCTGATCCCAGGCCAGCTCTGGAGCCTTGAGCAGCTTCAAGGCGTGTATTACGTTGCGGTGCCCGTGCGGCTCACCGTGGCCAAGGTGCCCGGTGGCTTGATGTTGGTGAACCCCTTGCCGCCCACCGGAGAGGTCCGCCAAGCCATCGCCGGCCTTGAACAACAGCACGGTCCGGTGCGCTCGATCGTGCTGCCCACCGCGTCTGGTTTGGAGCACAAGCTTCCCCTAGGCCCCTTGGCACGCGCCTTCCCTGATGCGGAGGTGTGGGTGTGTCCGGGCCAGTGGAGCTTTCCGGTGCAGTTGCCCCTGGCCTGGCTGGGCGTTCCGGCAGGCCGCACCAAGGTGTTGTTCGACGATGGTCTCCCCCATGGCGATGTTTGTGAATGGTTGACCCTCGGACCGCTCGACCTTGGCGTCGGTCGCTTCCAGGAAGTCTCCTGCTTCCATCGCCCGTCAGGGGCTCTTTTGGTGACCGATGCCCTGGTGGGGATCAGTGCCGAACCCCCGGCCTTGTTCGATCTCGACCCAACGCCGCTGTTGTTCCATGCCCGTGAACGCGGAGATGAGCCGCTCACCGATTCGGCAGAGGCCCGCCGCCGTGGCTGGGCCCGATTAGTTCTCTTTGCCTCCTATTTGAGACCGGAACCGCTGGAAGTTCCAGGTCTGCCGGAGCTGCTCCGGGATGCCTTCAAGCCCGGGCTTCGCTCTCTGCGGGCCCACTTCGGTCTCTATCCCTTCCGCTGGCTGCCGGGTTGGCAGGCTGCAGCCGATGGCTTGATGGGCAGCGAAGCCCCAAGGCTGCAGGTGGCCCCGGTGCTCGAGCGGTTGGTGTTGCCTAGGGCACAGGCCGCACTTCTGCGTTGGTTGCACGAGCTGGGTGACCTGGCTGAGTTGCGCTGGCTGGTGCCGGCCCACTACAGCGCGCCAGTCACATTCACGCCCGAAACCGTTGAACAACTGCTCACGTCATTGCAACAGCGGGACTGGGCCCCCAGTTCAGAGAACTGGGAATTTCTTGGATCCATTGATCAGCGTTTGCTGGATCTGGGCATCGTGCCTGATCAACCCGTGATCAAAGCTTGAGCTCGTCTTCCGGCTCGATCGCCATCTGTTCATCAGCGAACAGCGTTTCTTCCAGCTCCTTGCGCTGTTCCATTTGGCGCAGGAAATACCCAGTCATCATCGCTGAGGCCAACATGTTGGCGAGGTTGTCGCGGTTGGCTGTCACCTTCACCTCAAAGTGCTCGCCAGGGAGCATTCCCAGCAGCCCCTGAACGTTATGGCGAATGATGTCTTGAATATCGTTGCTTGCTGATTTGGCGACCCGCTGCAAAGTGTCTGGCGATTGCTCCTGCAGGTACTGGATCAGGCTGTTCCCCGCTTGACCGTCACTGCTGTCAGTTGTCAGAAACTCGGGGTTAAACATTCTCTGTGATGTACATCACGGCCCTGACACTAACGCAAGCCCTCGGTCTCAACCGCCAGCGTTGGTGTCGGGGATCCGTATCGGACCGAACCTCTGCAGCGGCCAATACCGCCAAACCGCCGTGCCCAGCACATTGGTTTCTGGGAGTGATCCCCAGAGATGGGAATCAAGGCTGGCATTGCGGTTGTCACCCATGACCCACAGTTGATCCGCCGGCACGGTGATCGGAGCCATGTCGTAATCGATCGCTTCCCTCAGCCAGGGCTCCACCAGCGGTGATCCATTGCGAATCAAGGTCCCGTCGCGTACTTCCAGCTGATCGCCAGGCAGGCCCACCACCCGTTTAATCAGCGCTGCTGATGCGTCATAGCCAGCGGCCACGAGCCGCTCCGGCGGAGCAAACACCACCACATCGCCCCGGTGCAGATGGCCGTGGCGGCTGCGAGCGAGGCGTGGCCTTACTTTCTCCACCAGGATGCGGTCCTGCAATTGCAGGGTGGGCAGCATCGAGCCGGAGGGAATCCAGCGCGGTTCCACCACCAACCAGCGCAGCAGCAGCGCCAGCAGGGCCCAGAGAATCAAATTGCGCCAGAAGCCCTTGCTGTCTTCTCCTGGAGCTGGTGTCGTGGGTTGGGTCATCGTTGACCGAAGATCACACCAGCCTGGCCTGCTGCACTGTCCACCGCCCGCACCAATTTGCAGGCCGCTCTCACCTTGCTTGAGGCGTTGTGCCTCCAGGGGCTGAAGCAGTTGGTGCTCTGCCCTGGCAGCCGGTCCGGCCCCCTGGCAACAGCGGCGGGAGTGTTGGCGTCCCAGGCGAAGCTGCAGTTGGTCACGGCCATCGATGAGCGGTCGGCCGCGTTTCTGGCTCTCGGCATGGCGACCGCCGGCGGCCGTGCCGTGGCTGTTGTCACCACCTCCGGCACCGCGGTGGCCAACCTGCTGCCCGCTGCGGTGGAGGCGGACCGTTCCTGTCAGCCTTTGCTGCTGCTCACGGCGGATCGCCCCGTCCGGCTCAAAAACTGCGGCGCCAACCAGACCGTTAATCAGGAATCTTTCCTCCTCGCGGCCTGCCGCTGGTTCGGCAGTGGAGCGGCAGATGGTGTTCATATGCAGGCCAACGAAGCCCTCAACGCCCTGGCGGTTCAGGCTTGGCAGCAGGCCCAGGGGGCAGGCAGTGGCCCACCGGGCCCTGTGCAGCTCAACCTGCCCTTCGAGGAGCCGCTGCACACCACTCTCGAGCAGCAACAACAGCTCGTCTCGGGTGCCTGTTTATCCACGGCTTGCCCTGAGCCTTCGCCCGAGATTGCGCCTCCGCCTCGCCTTGATCCTGAGCGCCCTGGGGTAGTGATTGCCGGGGCTTGGCGTGGACTTTCACCTGCTTTGGCGCCCTACCAACAAGCTGTGAGTCGCTGGTTGAACGTCAGCGGCTGGCCTGTGCTGGCGGATCCCCTCGCCGCCCTTGCCGCCGAGTGCCCCAACCGCATCGAGCATTGGGAGCTGCAGTTGGATGAGCTGGCCTTGCCTGAGAACGCTCAGGTGCTGCGGCTTGGGCCGATGCCCGCCAGCCGGCGGCTGGAGGCCTGGCTTCAGCGCCATCAGGGCCCTCAGCTGTTGATCACGGAAGGAGATCCAAGGCCTCTTGATCCGCTGCGGTGCGCCAGCCAGTGGTCTGGAGGCATGGCTGCCTGGATGCCCCAACACCCAGACCCGGACGCAACGCCGAAGCCATCGGCGGGGAGAAACGATCTCTCGCCGTGGATCGAGGCCCAGCTGCCCTTGAGCGGCGCGGTCAACGAACCCGCCCTTGCCTACTGGCTTCCCCAGCTGCTGCCAGGTCAGTTGCCGGTGATGTTGGCCGCCAGCTCACCGGTGCGTGACTGGTTGACCTGGAGCGGCCCTGCCAGCAGCAGCCACCGTTGCTTCAGTTTCCGCGGAGCTTCCGGCATTGATGGCACCTTGTCCCTTGCCATGGGCCTGGCGGTGAATCTTGGCCCGCTGGCTCTGGTAACCGGTGATCTTGCGCTCCTGCATGACAGCAACGGCTGGTTGCATGCCTCCTCTGCAGCAGCCCCACCTCCACTGCTGGTGCTGCTGATCGATAACGGCGGTGGTGGCATTTTTCAGCAGCTGCCCATTGCCACACCGGGCTTCGAATCACTCTTCGCCATGCCCCAGCAGGTGGATCCCCTGGCCTTGGCGGCAGCCCATGGCGTCCCCGGGCGCCAGGTGGCCTGTCTGGATGACCTCCAGGAGGCCTTGGCCTGGGGGTTGTCGTTGCAGCGACCGGTGTTGTTGCGGCTGTGCACCGACCGTGGTCGTGATGCCGCCTTGCGTCAGCAGCTGCGCATCGCTGCTCAGAATGAAGGCAGCGTGCACTGAACCCGATGAGTGACTTCCGTCAGGTGCTCCCTGGTGTTCCATCGGCGCGATGGACACCCTGGGGCACCTACGAGGACATCCTGGTGGACCGTTGCGCAGACGGCCTGGCTCGTGTGGCCATCAATCGCCCTGCCAAGAGGAATGCCTTCCGCCCGCAGACGGTGATGGAGCTCTGTGATGCCTTCACGCGCATCCGGGATGACCGTGACATTGGTGTGGTGCTGTTCACCGGCGTTGGCCCGGCCCCTGATGGTGGTTATGCCTTCTGCTCCGGTGGTGATCAAAGTGTTCGCGGCGACGGCGGCTATGTCGGCGAGGACGGCCTGCCGCGCCTGAACGTGCTGGATTTGCAGCGCATCATCCGGAGCCTGCCCAAGGTGGTGATCGCTCTGGTGGCTGGCTACGCCATGGGCGGTGGCCAGGTGCTGCATTTGCTCTGCGACCTCAGCTTGGCCGCCGATAACGCCGTGTTTGGCCAGACCGGACCCAAGGTCGGCAGTTTCGACGGCGGCTTTGGTGCGGGCTACCTGGCGCGGGTGGTTGGTCAGCGCAAGGCCCGTGAAATCTGGTTTCTCTGCCGACGCTATGGCGCCAAGGAGGCTCTGGAGATGGGGCTTGTTAATGCCGTGGTGCCGTTGGATCAGCTGGAGGCGGAGGGGGTGCGTTGGGCCCGGGAGGTGCTGCAGCACAGCCCCACGGCCATACGTTGCCTCAAGGCCGCCTTCAATGCCGAAACCGATGGCCTCGCCGGGCTGCAGGAGTTGGCCGGCAATGCCACCCATCTCTTCTACAGAACGGAAGAAGCGTTGGAAGGTCGCAATGCCTTTCTTGAGAAGAGGCCGCCGGATTTTTCAGAAATAGGCTGGTTACCTTGACGGGCATGTTGCCTCTTCCTCTGCCGGATCCGCTGCCTCTGCTTCAGGCGGCCGCCATGGATTCAGTCCCGGCTGGCCTGGCGTCACTGCCTCAGGATTTGCGTGGGCAATCCAATCGCCATGTCGTGATGCTGCGCAGCCGTCGCCGTGTGTTCTTGCTCGATAACGGCAACTTGCGCAACGCCTTCCCTGTGGCCATCGGCATGCCTGGTTGGGAGACCCCCTCTGGCCGTTTTGAAGTGCTGCAGAAGATCCCAAATCCGGTGTGGGTCCATCCGGTCACTGGTAAGCGCGTTGAGGAGCAGGGGCCAGACAATCCTTTGGGGAGCCACTGGATCGCCTTCCATCGTGACTGCATGGGCCGTGATGCCCATGACGGAGAGGCCTGGATCACTATCAAGGGATGCACCACCACGGGGTTCCATGGCACCCCCCACCGTTGGACGGTGGGACGGGCCGTTTCCCATGGCTGTGTGCGGCTTTACAACGAGGATGTGAGTGCCCTGTATCGCCAGGTGTCGCTTGGAACTCAGGTGACAGTGCTCCCCTGACGTAACAGATTCGTAAATTCCCCTTAAAGTCGCCGCGCCAACGCCGATCTCAGACATGCGCATCCTTTTCGCTGCAGCGGAATGCGCCCCGATGATCAAGGTCGGAGGGATGGGCGATGTGGTCGGGTCCCTCCCACCGGCATTGGCCAAGCTCGGCCATGACGTGCGCCTGATCATGCCGGGCTACGCCAAGCTTTGGAATCGCCTGAACGTGCCGGCGGATCCGATCTGGCGGGCTCAGACGATGGGCACTGAGTTTGCCGTCTACGAAACAAAGCACCCCACCAATGGGATGACCATCTACTTGGTGGGTCACCCGGTGTTCGACCCTGAGCGCGTCTACGGCGGTGACGACGAGGACTGGCGCTTCACCTTTTTCGCCAGCGCCGCTGCTGAATTTTCCTGGAATGTCTGGAAACCCCAGGTGCTGCACTGCCATGACTGGCACACCGGGATGATCCCGGTGTGGATGCATCAGGACCCGGAAATCAGCACGGTGTTCACGATCCACAACCTCAAGTACCAGGGCCCCTGGCGCTGGAAACTCGATCGGATGACCTGGTGCCCTTGGTACATGCAAGGGGACCACACGATGGCGGCGGCTCTCCTTTACGCCGAACGCGTCAATGCGGTGTCTCCCACCTACGCCCAGGAAATCCGCACGGCGGAGTACGGCGAAAAGTTGGATGGTCTGCTCAACTTCATTTCGGGCAAACTGCGCGGCATCCTGAACGGCATCGATCTCGATGCCTGGAATCCTGCGACCGACAGATCATTGCCGGCGAATTTCAGTGCCGATGATCTGTCCGGCAAGGCGGTGTGCAAGCAAGTGCTCCAGGAGCGGATGGGGCTCGAGGTGAGGCAGGACGCCTTTGTTCTCGGCATGGTCAGTCGTCTCGTCGACCAGAAGGGAGTCGATCTTCTGCTGCAGGTTGCTGATCGACTGTTGGCCTACACCGACACGCAGATTGTTGTACTGGGGACCGGTGATCGCGGGCTGGAATCCGGTCTCTGGCAACTCGCTTCGCGTCACCCAGGCAGATGCGCCGTCTTCCTTACCTATGACGATGATCTGTCGCGGTTGATTTACGCCGGCAGTGATGCCTTCCTGATGCCCAGCCGTTTTGAACCCTGTGGCATCAGCCAGCTTTATGCCATGCGCTACGGGTCGGTCCCCGTGGTCCGCAAGGTTGGTGGTCTTGTCGATACGGTTCCGCCTCACATCCCCGCTGCCGAGAGCGGCACTGGATTCTGCTTCGATCGTTTTGAAGCGATTGATTTCTACACGGCCTTGGTGCGGGCCTGGGAGGCCTTCCGCCATCGCGATAGCTGGGTCGAGCTGCAGAAACGCGGCATGAATGAGGACTACAGCTGGGATCGTTCCGCTGTCGATTACGACCTCATGTACAAGGACGTCTGTGGAATCAAAGAGCCCACACCGGATGCTGCCCTTGTGGAACAGTTCTCTCAGGGGCAATCCGCAGATCCATCCCGTTCTGAAGACCAGCCTGAAGAGGCCATCGCTCCCTCTGGGATGCCCTCCGCTGGTCGTAATCCCCTGAACCGTCTCTTCGGTCGTCGATCCAGTTGAGTTTGAGCGAGCCCGCCCGATCTGACTCCCAATCTGAGGCCCGATCTGAGCCCCAGAGCGGGGAGCTGTCAGGCAACCTTCCGGCTCCCTACGTCAGCCCTTGGCGGGAGTTCGGACGCAATCTGCAGGCCATGGCTGCCGATCTGCGGCTGCGGTTCCAGGAGCTCTGGCGCCGCAACCGAGAAGGTGACCTGTCGGTCCCAGGCTTCTGGCCTCGGGATCTGGCCCCCAGCTTTTGGCCCTTGCTGCTGGTGTTGCTGTTGTTGTTTCCCGTAGCGGGCCTGCGTTGGTGGCAGACCCATGCCAGCACCGATCCACGTCAGGAGCCGGTCGAGAGGCCACGGGAGTCTCCCCTTGCGGTGCCCGATCTTGAGTTGATTCCAGCACCACAGCCCATGGCGGAGGAACCGTCACCCGTGCCTGCGCCGTTGCAATCCGCGCTGGCTTTGGAACAAGAGGAGCCTTCCCAGCCCCAACTCCGTTTTGATCCCCTCTTTGACTTGTTTCAGGACACAGCTGTTCCCGAGGGACTCCTTCGTTCTGCCAAGCCCGTTCCGGAGCAGGATCGCTTGCTGTTGGAGTTGTCCGTCGACGTGTGGGAGCAGATGGCGGTCGACCAGCGTCAGACCCTCGCCTCCAGCTGGCTGCAATCCGCCCTCGATCTGGACTACTCCAGTCTTCAGTTGCTCAGTGAACAGGGCGAACTGCTGGGGCGGTCGGCTCGGGTTGGGGGCGGCATGATCCTCTTTGATCTCGGGTTGGTGGCATGACCCTGACGCTGCGTCAGCTGATCGATGCCTGGGGAACACCTGAGGGCGGCACGTTTGAACCCGATACCGCCTTGGGACGAGTCTGTACCGACAGCCGTCAGCTCCAGGTGGGTGATTTCTTTGTCCCCCTGGTTGGTGAGCGTTTTGATGGCCATCACTTCCTCGATCAACTCCCTGAACGGGAGGGTCAGGCAGCTGTTGTGAACCGCAGCTGGGCTCAGCCGCTGCCGCCGAATCTGCTGCATTGGCGGGTCGACGACACACTCCTGGCCTATCAGCAGTTGGCCTTGCTGCATCGCCGCTTCCTGGCTCAACCCCTGGTGGCTGTCACAGGCTCGGCGGGCAAAACCACAACGCGGGAATTGATACGGGCGGCATTGGCACCGCTGGGGCCGATTCAGGCCAGTGAAGGCAACAACAACAACGACGTGGGTGTGCCACTCACGGTGTTGAAGGCCGATGTTGATCACCGTGCCCTGGTGATTGAGATGGGCATGCGAGGGCCTGGGGAGATTGAACGTCTCTCCGGTTGCACGGAGCCCGATCTAGCGGTGATTACCAACATCGGAACGGCCCACATTGGTCGTCTCGGCAGTCGCGAGGCGATTGCGGCCGCAAAGTGTGAAATCACCGCTGGGCTTCATCCGAAGGGAACCGTGGTGATTCCCGCCGGTGATCCTCTGCTGGAGAGAGCCCTGGCAGCGGTTTGGTCAGGCCGCGTGTTGCGGGTGCGCCTTGTCGACGATCCCCAGGTCGATGCTGATCTGGCTGATGCCGATCTGATCGGTGCCATTGATGGGAATCAGTTGCTGATCGATGGTGATCGTCTCCCACTACAGCTTGAGGGGCGCCACAACGCCCGAAATCTGCTGCTGGCCATGGCTGTAGCCGATCAGCTGGGTGTATCCCCCAAGGCGTTAACGGGGATGCAGGTGATGGTGCCTGGCGGGCGCAACCGCCGCCTGCAACAGGGTGGGTTGACTCTCCTGGATGAGACCTACAACGCTTCGCCCGAGGCGGTTCTAGCGGCCCTTGACCTGTTGGCTGCTCAACCGGGGCGTCGTTTTGCCGTGCTGGGAACCATGTTGGAACTTGGGGAACGCAGCCTCGAGTTGCATCGTGAGGTCGCGGCCCGTGCCGTTCAGCTTGGGTTGGACGGCCTAGTGCTTGTGGATGCTGGTGCGGAGGGGGCGGCGATGGTTGAGGTGGCGGCATCGCTGCCCAATCTTCAGCTGGTGTCTAGCCCGGAAGCAGCAGCAGCTCCCCTCTCGGCCTGGCTGACCTCCGGAGATGTGCTGCTGCTGAAGGCCAGCCGAGGCGTTGCCCTAGAGCGGTTGATTCCGCTGTTGCCACGGCTGTAAGAGAGCTGTACTAAACCTTTCGTTTGGCCCAGCCCTCCTTGGTCATCTGGCGGGCGCGTCCGATCGCCAGTGCTCCATCGGCCACATCCTTGGTGATCGTTGATCCGGCGCCGATGGTGGCTTGTTCCCCGACGTTGACGGGGGCCACCAGCACGGAATTGGCACCCGTTTTGCTGTTGCTGCCGATCACGGTGCGGTGCTTGTTTACCCCGTCGTAGTTGGCGGTGATCGTGCCGGCGCCCACGTTGACGTTGTCCCCGAGATTGGCGTCACCGATGTAGCTGAGGTGGTTCACCTTGGTGCCAGCACCTAGCTGGCTTTTCTTCACCTCGACGAAGTTGCCGATTCGGCAGCCATCGCCGACGTCCGCGGCCGGCCTGAGGTGGGCAAAGGGGCCGATGACGACATCGTTGCCCACGTTGGCCTCCCGTACCACCGAGTGCACCACGTTGACGTTGGCCCCAAGAGACGCGTTCTCCACCAGGCTGCTGGGGCCAATCCGGCAGTTGTCGCCAATCACGCAGTCACCGCGGAAGTGAGTCTGCGGTTCGATCACCACGTCCTGGCCAAAGCTGCAGCCTTCACTCAGGGTGCAACTTTCGGGATCAATGAAGGTGACGCCTTCGTCCATCCAGTGGTGGCGCAGCCGCTGCTGCAGCAGGGCCTCGCACTGGGCCAGTTGCCGCCGGTTGTTGATGCCATTTACTTCATCGGCGTCAGCCACTTCCAGGTGCATGGCCTTCGCCAGCATTGCCACCGTGTCGGTGAGGTAAAGCTCCCCTTGATCGTTGTCGGTGCTGAGCTTCGGCAGAACGTCGGCCAGAGCCCTCCAGTTGAAGCAGTAGATGCCGGCGTTGGTGAGGTTGTTGCTGCGTTGCTCGTTCGTGCAATCGCGATGCTCAATGATTCCGCTCACCCTGCCGTCGGGATCGGCGAACACACGTCCGTAACCGGTGGGATCAGCGAGCCGTGCTGTCAGCAGGGTGACATCAGCACCACTGACCCGATGCTGCTGCACCAGCGCGTCCACCGTTTCGCTCCTCAGCAGCGGTACATCGCCATTGAGCACGAGCAGTTCGCCTTCAAAGCCCTGTAGCGAAGGAATCAGTTGCTGAACGGCATGGCCCGTGCCGTTCTGGGGCTGCTGCAGGACAAATTCCAGGCCTTCCAGCGGGGCCAGCTGCTGCTCCACCCGTTCGGCTTGATGTCCCACGATCAGCAGCCGCCGTTCCGGTTGCAGGTTGCGGGCACTGGCGAGTACCCGTTCCACCAGGGTGGCTCCCGCCAGGGGTTGGAGCACTTTCGGGAGTGCGCTCTTCATGCGGGTGCCTTTTCCAGCGGCCAGAACGGCTACGGCGAGCATGTGGAGCGGGGGGAAGACGGCCGGAATCTACCGGGCTCAAGAGGCACTGTCCCTGCGCCACCGTCTTTGCCAGGCATTGGTGGGCTCATAGCCGCAATGCTGCTGCTCTTCACGGCGGCGCTGAAGGATGGCATCAGCCGTGGCATTGCCCTGGGGATCACGGAACGGCACTGCTGCCCGCGTCTGCAGGTGTTCCCACTCCATGGCGGAAAGAGGGCGCCAACCGGGTCCATCCTGCGGACAGGCGGAGTCCGGTGGCGTGGCCAGCGTGCCGCTGCTCCAGCCCGCTCGCTCGCCCGGGGCTGGCAGTAGTGAAAACAAACGCAAGCCTGCTCGCTTCAGGCTGGCCCGCACCGCGGCGGACCGGCTGTAGGTCAGCAGCCGCCCCTGTGGCTCCAGGCGTCGCGCCAGGGCTCCCAGGAATTCCTCGCTCCACAGCTCAGGGCAGCGCTGGGGGGAGAAGGCGTCCAACAGCACCAGATCAAAGCGAACGGGCTTAGGAATCTCCTGGAGCGTCGCTCGGGCATCCCCCCAGAGCTGAATCCCGCGGCTGTTGTTCTCCTGCCAGCCGCCGTGGTCGCGGATCGCTTCAAGCTTGGCAAGCACAGGAGCTGGCCAAAGGGAGTGGAAGCTCGCCTGGTCGAGGGCCTGTTCCAAGGGCCGTCGGTCCAGTTCCAGTCCCCACCATTGAACGACGGGTTCTGCCGTCGGCAGGGCCTCCAACACGGCGGCCGTGTTGTACCCAAGGCCCAGGCAGACATCCAGGATTTTTAGGGCATGGCCGTTGCGGAAGCGCTGCAGCTCCGCAGGCTGGACGAACTTGGCTCGGGCCTCATTCAGAGCTCCCGCGGAGTTGTGAAAAGCCTCTCCAAAATGATCACTGTGCAGGCTGAAGCTTCCATCCGCTGTCGGGTAGACGCGGAGAGCGCCGAGGTCAGCAGCGGAGCCGCTCAAGCTCGTCCCAGAACGAGGGATAAGACACGGCTGCCGCTTCGCTTCTCGCCAGGCTGGAGTTCCCATCGGCCAGCATCGCTGCGACGCCAAGGCTCATCGCCACCCGGTGATCGGTTTCGCTGTCCAGCACGGCTCCCTTGAGTGGTCGCCCGCCGCGGATGGTCATGCCGTCCTCGTGTTCATCAATGTCGGCCCCCATGGCCTTCAGCTGGCGGGCCATCACCGCCAAACGATCGGTTTCTTTGACCCGCAGTTCAGACGCCCCACTGATCCGACTTTCGCCGTCGCAGAAACAGGCGGCGACACTGAGGATGGGCACCTCATCCACGAGGCGGGGCATGATTTCCTCGCCGAAGTGGAACGGTTTCAAGGGTCCGTGGGTCACCCTCAGGTCGCCGACAGGTTCGCCCGCCACATCGCGGGGGTTGAGCACGTCGATCTGTGCACCCATCTGCTCCAACACCTCCAGGATTCCGGTACGTGTTGGGTTGAGCCCCACATTCTCGATGGTGAGATCGGCTCCTGGAATGAGGGCTCCAGCGACAAGCCAGAAGGCTGCTGAGCTGATGTCCCCGGGCACAACCACGTTCTGGCCATGCAGGGTGGCGCCGGGACGCACGCTGATGTGCCGACCCATTTCGCCGCCCACCGTCAGATCAGCGCCGAAGGCGTTCAGCATCCGTTCGCTGTGATCGCGGGACTGCGCCGGTTCGATGACGGTGGTCGGGCTCTCCGCCGTGAGGGCGGCTAGGAGCAGGGCCGACTTGACTTGAGCACTGGCCACCGGCGTACCGATCACGGTTCCTTTGAGGCGTCGCCCCTGCACCGCAAGAGGGGCCAGGTTGCCCCCATCACGGCCGCGCACATCAGCACCCATCGAGGCCAACGGCTGGCCCACACGACGCATCGGGCGGCGGCGCAGGGATGCGTCGCCATCCAGCACGAAATGTCGACCGTCGCGGCCCGCCAACAGACCCAACATCAGTCGCATGGTGGTGCCGGAATTACCGCAGTCGAGTACTTCTGCGGGCTCCTGCAATCCATCCAGGCCCACGCCCTCAACGGTGACGATGCCGCCGTCGGTGATGGGGCTGATGGTGACGCCCATCGCCCGCAGGCAGGCGGCTGTACTCAGGGGGTCTTCTGCTGGGAGCAGACCATCGATCGTTGTGGTGCCCTCGGCGATGGCGCCAAACAGCAGGGATCGATGCGAGATCGATTTATCGCCGGGGACTTTCACGCGTCCCTTGAGGCTTCCTCCGGCCTTGAGCTCACGGGGGTCATCGGATTGGCCTGTGCCGCTCAAGGTCGCAACGTCGTTGGGCTGATCCTATTGGCCGGTCTTCAGGCCCTGAATCAGTCGGTCGAGGGCATAGCCGAACAGGCTGGGATCGGGGTCGTCGTCGCCGAGGTCATCCAGACCCAGCTCAGACCAGCGGTCGCTGACCCGTTGTTCCAGATCTGCCGGACGGCTCAGAGGTTCGCCCCAGTCGTGGTTCTTTTCGGGTCCGACCTTGGTGGTGGCATCGATGGCCAGTCGTCCTCCCAGGCCCAGTTGTTCGCTGGCGAAGTCCAGCGTGTCGAAGGGCGTGTTCTCCAGGGTGAAGAGGTCACGTTGGGGATCCACCTGGGCCGCGATGGCCCAGACCACCTGGCGTGGATCGCGCACGTTGATGTGGCTGTCCACCACCACCACGAATTTGGTGTAAGTGAATTGCGGCAGGGCACTCCAGAACGCCATGGCAGCACGCTTGGCCTGCCCCGGATAAGCCTTGTCGATCGAGATCACCGCCAGCTTGTAGCTGAGCGCTTCCATCGGCAGGAAGAAGTCGGTGATTTCCGGAATCTGCTGCCGCAGGATCGGTGTGTAGATCCGGTTCAGCGCGATAGCCAACATCGCTTCTTCCTTCGGAGGGCGGCCGCTGAAGGTGGTGAGAAACACCGGATCACGGCGTTGGGTCATGCAGTGGAAGCGCACCAGAGGTGAGTCCTCCACACCGCCATAGAACCCCATGTGATCTCCGAAGGGCCCATCCGGCAGCACTTCGCCAGGAGTGATCGTTCCTTCCAGCACCACTTCGCTGTGGCTGGGCACCTGCAGGTCGATTGTTTTGCAGGGAGCCAGACGAACGCCCTCACCGGCGTAGATCCCCGCAAACAGCCATTCACTCAGCTGCACGGGAATTGGCGTTGCAGCGGCCATCACCAGCAACGGGTGCACTCCGATGGCCACCGCTACCTCAAGTTTCTTGCCCATGGCTGCGGCTTTGCGCAGGTGGCGTGCTCCTCCACGCACACTCAGCCAGTGCACGGTCATCGTGTTCAACGACTGTTTTTGAAGTCGATAGACGCCCACGTTGGGGACCCCGGTTTCGGGATCCTTGGTGATCACCAGGCCAAGGGTGATCACACCCCCTGCATCACCTGGCCAGGGGCGGATCAGGGGAATGTTGTCGAGATTGACCTCATCGCCGCGAAACACCTGCTGCCGGCAGGGGGGTGTGAGGTCGCGGTCGGGTTTGGCCTTGACCAGATCCCAGAAGACGCGGGCAAATTGTTTGGTCTCCTGGAGGCCTTTGGGTGGTCTGGGTTGTTGAAGCAAAGCGAGACGTGAACCCAGCTCCTCCAGTTGTTCAGCCCGTTCGAGACCCATGCTCCAGACCACCCGTTCCACGGTGCCGAGGGTGTTGACGGCCACCGGCATCGAGGAGCCGATCACGTTCTCGAACAGCAAGGCCGGACCTCCCTGGCTCAGGACCCGGTCGGCAATGGCTGCCAGCTCGAGGTCGGGATCTACAGGTGCCGTGATCCGTCGCAACTGACCACGGTCCTCAAGGAGCTTCAGGAAGCCCCGCAGGTCTCTGGTGGCCGGACCGGATTGGAACATGGCCATGGGATGACGGTCTTGGCGCAAGCGGTCTCGGTACTGTGTCGCACGCCGGTGTTCAGCGTGGCCATGCAGATCTCCTACTTCCATGTGCCGGCAGAAATGCCGCAGGACCTTCGCCCTGATGCGGCGGTGGTGATTGATGTGTTGAGGGCCACCACCACCATTGCCTGGGCATTGCATAACGGTGCCGAGGCCGTGCAGGCCTTCGCCAGCCTCGACGACCTCCGGGCGGAATCAGCCGCGTGGCCCGCTGACTCGCGTCTTCTGCTTGGTGAGCGCGGGGGGAAGATGCTGGAGGGATTTGACCTTGGCAATTCGCCCGTTGCGGTCGTGCCGGAGCGGGTGGCTGGCAAGCGTCTGTTTATGAGTACCACCAATGGCACGCGTGCCTTGGATCGTGTGCGAGAAGTCCCCCTGCTTTTGACGGCGGCGCTGCCGAATCGCGAAGCCGTTGCGCAGCGTCTGCTGGCGAAACAACCCAGCCACTTAGCAATTGTTGGCAGCGGTTGGGAGGGTGCTTATTCCTTAGAAGATTCACTCGCTGCTGGAGCGTTGGCCCATCGGTTGCTTGAGCTGGATCCCACGGGGAGCAACGCCGCCAACGATGAACTCACCTCTGCCGTTTCCCTCTGGCGTCAGTGGCAATCCGATCCAGAAGCGTGCCTTCGCACGGCGACCCATGGCCAGCGTTTGATTGGCCTGGGGGATCACGATGATGACTTCCGCTGCTGTGCTGGTCTTGATCAGCTCAGTGTCGTTCCGACACAGGTCGAACCCGGGGTGCTTCGGGCGGCCTGACTCTCAGTAAAATTCGATGATCTGATCAGTTCATGTGAGCGACTTCCTGGCGGCTGCTGTTCAGCTAACGAGCAGTCAGGATCCGGAGCTCAATTTCAATGCTGCTGAGGAGCAGATCGATCTGGCTGCACGCCGTGGTGCCGAACTGATTGGTCTCCCCGAGAATTTCGCCTTTATGGGGGAGGACAGCAGGCGCCTGGCACTGGCCCCAACGCTGGCTGAACAGTGCAGTCGCTTTTTGGTGACCATGGCGCGCAGGTATCAGGTGGCGCTTCTTGGTGGGGGCTTTCCTGTGCCTGTGGGTGATGGATCACGCACGCTGAACCGCTCAGAGCTCGTCGACCGTGACGGCATGCTCCTGGGCCGTTACGACAAGATTCATTTGTTTGATGTCGACCTGCCGGACGGCAACACCTACCGCGAGTCGGCAACGGTGAACCCGGGGCGTGATTTACCTCCTGTTGTCGACATTCCTGGTCTGTGCAAGGTGGGGCTGTCCATTTGCTACGACGTGCGGTTTCCTGAGCTCTATCGCCACCTCGTCGGCGCCGGCGCAGATCTGTTGATGATTCCTGCAGCATTCACCGCGTTCACCGGAAAAGACCACTGGCAGGTTCTTCTTCAGGCCAGGGCCATCGAGAACACGGCTTATGTGCTTGCCCCAGCGCAGACGGGGGTCCACCACGGTCGCCGACAGAGCCACGGACACGCTCTGGTGATTGATCCCTGGGGCACGGTCCTTGCCGATGCGGGTGTTCAGGCTGGAGCAGCCATTGCTCCGGTCAACACCAATCACCTCGGTCATGTTCGGGGCCAGATGCCGAGCCTTCGGCATCGTCAGCCCGCCCTGTTCTGAGCACCATGCCTCCAGCGTCGTCCCGACGACTGGCCTGGCTTCTGGCCGCGGCCTTGCAGTGCACTGCTTTCACCCAGGGCTTGCCCGCCAGAGCTGCCAGTGCCCTGGCGGCCTGGGCCTTCACCGAAGAGGGGGTGCTCAAGCTGCGCACGAGCCGGAACGCTCGGTTGGAAGCCTTTTTTCAGGCTGCCAGCGATGGTCGTGGAACCCGGGTCTGGATTGATATTCCTGGGGAGTTGAAGTTCCCGCGTCGGTTGGCTGGTCGGGGCGCCGTCCGAGAAATTCGGCTGGGGAAGCCCCGCGTCGGTGCCACCCGTCTGGTCGTGGAATTCCGTCCAGATGTGGATCTCAACCCCAACGATTTGCGTTTGCGTGGAACCGCTCCGGATCGCTGGGAACTGGTCTTCACCGGTCTCCCCACCCGTGGGCTCGATGACTTTGGCGAAGGCGATTTGACGGGTCGCGCTACGGCCTGGCTCCCGCCGAGTGGATTCCGTCCCACCCGGACGCCGGTCGATCCTTCGGGGCTGCCGACGGTCGCCCGTAATCGCTATCGCATCGTGATCGACCCTGGTCACGGTGGTCCAGATCCTGGGGCGATCGGAATTGGTGGCTTGCGCGAGACCAACGTGGTTCTTGATGTGTCGCTGCAGGTTGCAGACCTGCTCCGGGCGCGCGGCGTGGATGTTCGGATGACCCGTACGCGTGAAGTGGATGTGGACCTTCCGCCGCGGGTGTCCCTGGCGAATCGAACAGGGGCAACCGCCTTTGTGAGCATCCATGCCAATGCGCTGAGCATGAACCGTCCGGATGTGAATGGGATTGAGACCTTTTTCTTCTCGGACCCCCGATCTGGACGCCTGGCGTCCTATCTGCAGCAGCAGATGATGGATGTGTCTCCCGGCACACCGAATCGTGGTGTCAGGCGAGGTCGATTCTTCGTGATCCGTCGCACCACCATGCCCTCTGCCCTCGTGGAGATGGGATTTGTCACTGGAGCGATTGATGCGCCGCGTCTTGCGAACGCTGACCATCGCCGCCGGTTGGCCTTGGCACTGGCGGCCGGCATTCTCAATTACCTCAAGCAGGAGGTGCGATGACGCCTCAACTGTTGGGATTCTTCGACAGTGGACTCGGTGGCCTGACGGTTCTCCGGCGCGTGCTTGAACGTCATGGGCCGGTTCCCTGCGTCTACCTCGGTGACACGGCGCGGGTGCCCTACGGCAATCGTCAACCGGATGACATCCGTCGCATTGCTGCTGAAGTGGTGGGTTGGCTGAGTGACCAGCAGGTGACCACGGTGGTGATGGCCTGCAACACCACCAACGCCTTGGCGAGGGATGTGGCTGAGGGCCAGGCCGGGGCTCCGGTCATCGGTCTGATTGGTGCAGCCGCTGCGATGGTGGAAACCCGCCGGGTTGGTGTGCTGGCCACGCCGGCCACCGTTGCCTCCTCGGCTTATCGGGCCAGCATCGAAGCGCTTCACCCCGGGTCGGTCGTGATTGAGCAGGCCTGTCCTGCGTTTGTTCCACTGATCGAAGCTGGCGATATGAACTCTGGAGACCTGCGCCGAGCGGCGCAGGCTTATCTCGAACCTTTGCTCGCGGCCTCCGTCGAGTCGATCGTGTTGGGGTGCACCCATTACCCGTTGATGGTGCCTCTGTTGCGGCAGATGCTTCCGGAGTCTGTCCAGATCATTGATCCGGCGATGGGAGTGGCCCGTCAATTGGACGCGCTCCTAGGGCCACCAGACCGGATCTCGCAGATCCAAAGCCCGTTTTCATTGGAGAGCTGCCGGTTCTGTGTCACTGCTGACCCCGATGGCTTCGCGATGCGCGCCACCCCCTGGCTGGGGCAGCGGCCTGCCGTCAGCCTCCAGCTGCTGCAGGACTGAGCATGGGGCCACTAGGATCGCGGCGCCGAGGGGAGTCATGAGCACCGTCACCGAGCTACTCCAACCGGTGGAGAACGACCTTGAAACCCTGCTCGGAGACCTGCGCAGCCTGATTGGGGCAGGTCATCCCATTCTTCAGGCCGCAGCGGAGCACCTCTTCAGCGCCGGCGGTAAACGTTTGCGACCGGGGATTGTCCTGCTGCTGTCCAGGGCTCTGTCCGACAAGGGTGAGCTTTCACCCCGCCACCGACGGTTGGCTGAGATCACAGAGATGATCCATACCGCTTCGCTCGTTCACGACGATGTGGTGGACGAAGCATCGACACGGCGTGGCGTGGACACCGTCCACAGCCGCTTTGACGCCCGCGTCGCTGTTCTCGCCGGAGACTTTCTCTTCGCGCAGGCCAGCTGGCACCTGGCCAACCTCGATGACCTCGAAGTGGTGAAGCTGCTCAGCCGCGTGATCATGGATCTTGCGGATGGTGAGATCAAACAGGGCCTGTACCGCTTCGACACAGCCCAGACTTTTGAGACCTACCTCGAAAAGAGTTACTGCAAGACGGCATCGTTGATTGCCAATAGTTGCCGCGCTGCAGGCGTTCTCAGCGGCTGCTCTTCGTTACAGCTCGACAACCTTTATCAATTTGGTCGCCAGCTTGGTCTGGCGTTCCAAGTTGTTGACGACATCCTTGATTTCACTGGAAGCGACCAGCAGCTCGGAAAGCCAGCGGCAAGTGATCTCGCCAGTGGCTATCTCACCGCTCCCACCTTTTACGCCCTTGAGGAACATCCATCGCTGCAACCGCTGATCGATCGCCAGTTTTCAGAGCCCGGTGACCTTGACCAAGCGCTTGAGATGGTGCGGGCGTCTAAAGCGATTGAACGCACCCGAGATCTTGCCGAAACGTTTGCTCGCGAATCCCGTGAATCGATCGCTTGGCTGCCGGAGTCTCCCTCCCAGAGAGCCTTGATGGAATTGCCGGACTTTGTTCTCAGCCGTCTGTACTGATCAACAGCTTTAAAACAACGGCAAGACTGTTGATCTCACAGGGGTTGGTGGTGAAGTCAGGATCACTTGAACCGGATGCATTCACCAGCCAGACCTGACATCCGGCACGGTGAGCCGACTGGCTTCCGGCCTGTGAATCCTCAAGGGCCCAGCAGTTCTGTGGGTTGAGCCCCAGCCGCTGTGCTGCAAGCAGGAAGGGTGCGGGGTCGGGTTTGCCCGCTGCAAGGTCAGGGTCATCGCCATAAACCCGTTCCCGGATTTGCTCGAGCCAGGGGTGAGGGCTTGCTTTGAATTCAACGGCGACGCGGCTGCTGCTGGTGACCAGAGCCATGGGAATTCCTCGGCTGTGGCAGAGCGCCACCAGCTCCTGCGCTGAGGGCAACGCGGAGGCATCGGGCAGAAGGGCACGAACGATTGGCTGCTGCACAGCCAAGAGGGCCTCCACGCCCACCGGTTTGGCCAGCCATGCATTCACCTGGGCTGCGCAGTCGAGTCGGCGACGGCCCTTCAATTGCATCAATTGAGCCTCACTCAGCCGTGTGCCGAAATGGGCCGCGGCTTCCGACCAGCCCCGGCCATGCAGCGGTTCGGTGTCGAGCAGAAGCCCGTCCAGATCGAACAGGCAAGCGGCAGGTGGAAATTTCATCCCGGAACGGCGATGCCCAGCTCAATCTTTTCGCATCGTCCGCTCCATCTTCCGCTGCATCGTCCGACGGATTGATACGGGACATGGATCAAGCGGGGTCTTGCTCCTTAGCCTTCGAGGAGATGCACCGCGCAGTCTGCTGTGACCGACTCCAACACCACCATCGAAAGCGTCCTGCAGGAGCAGCGGGTGTTTGAGCCGCCAGCAGACACCTCCGCTAGAGCCCGCATCGGCAGTTTGGTTGCCTATCGGGCGATGGCCGATGCGGCTCAAGACGATCCTGATGCGTTCTGGGGCGATGCCGCCCGCCGTGAACTCCACTGGTTCGAGCCCTTCCACACCGTGCTCGATTGGTCCAATCCCCCCTTTGCCCGCTGGTTTGAGGGAGGAACCACCAACCTCTCCTACAACTGCCTGGATCGACATCTCGACGGGCCAACGGCACAGAAAACAGCGCTGATTTGGGAAGGGGAGCCGGGCGATGTACGCCGGTTCACCTATCGGGAATTGCACGCTGAGGTCTGTAAAGCCGCGAACGGTCTGAAGGCCATGGGGATCGGCAAAGGCGATCTCGTGGCGCTGTACATGCCGATGGTGCCTGAGGCGGCGATCGCAATGCTGGCCTGCGCTCGCATTGGCGCACCCCATTCAGTGGTGTTCGGTGGCTTTTCGGCTGAAGCCCTCAGGGACCGTATCAACGATGGTGAGGTGAAAGCGGTGATCACCGCCGATGGCGGCTTCCGCAAGGACAAACCGGTGTCGCTTAAACCCGCGGTGGATGCGGCTCTTGCCGATGGTGCCTGCCCCTCTGTGACCGGAGTGCTCGTTGTGCAGCGCACCAAGCAGGACGTGCAGATGGTCGCCGGTCGCGATCAGTGGTGGCATGACCTGGTGGAGGGCCAGAGTGCCGACTGCGCCGCTGAGCCCATGGCCAGCGAGGATCGCCTCTTTGTTCTCTATACCTCCGGCTCCACGGGTAAACCCAAGGGTGTTGTGCACACCACCGCCGGCTACAACCTTTGGGCCCACCTCACCTTCCAGTGGATCTTCGACATCCGTGATGAGGATGTCTTCTGGTGTACCGCCGATGTGGGCTGGATCACCGGCCACAGCTACATCGTTTACGGCCCCTTATCGAACGGTGCAACGACGGTGATGTACGAAGGCGCACCGCGCCCCTCCAAGCCCGGCGCCTTCTGGGAGTTGATTCAGAAGCATGGGATCACGATCTTCTATACGGCTCCTACAGCGATCCGGGCTTTCATGAAGAACGGTCGATCCGTTCCTGATCAGTTCGACATGAGCAGCCTCCGCCTCTTGGGCACGGTCGGCGAACCGATCAATCCGGAGGCATGGATGTGGTATCGCGATGTGATCGGAGGCAATCGCTGTCCGATCGTCGACACCTGGTGGCAGACCGAAACCGGTGGAGTGATGATCAGCCCTCTGCCGGGAGCAACCCCCACCAAGCCAGGCTCCGCCACCCTGCCTCTGCCGGGTATTCAGGCCGACATCATCGACGCGGAAGGCAACAGTTGTGGTGCCGATGAAGGCGGCTATCTGGCGGTGCGTGCCCCATGGCCCGGGATGATGCGCACCGTGCACGGCAACCCCCAACGCTTCCGCGAGAGTTACTGGGAGCACATCCGTCCTGCCGATGGCTCTTATCTCTATTTCGCTGGGGATGGCGCTCGCCGGGATGCAGATGGTTACTTCTGGGTCATGGGACGCGTCGATGACGTGATCAATGTCTCGGGCCACCGCCTTGGCACGATGGAGATCGAATCGGCTCTGGTCAGTCACCCCGCTGTGGCAGAGGCGGCAGTGGTGGGACGACCCGATGACCTCAAGGGCGAAGGAATCGTCGCCTTTGTCACCCTCGAGGCTGGCCGTGACGGCGATGACGCCCTGGTGAAGGAGTTGCGGGCCCATGTCGGAACGGAAATTGGTCCGATCGCGCGGCCGGATGAGATCCGTTGCAGTGATGCCCTGCCCAAGACCCGCAGTGGCAAGATCATGCGCCGGATCTTGCGTGCCCTGGCGGCCGGTCAGGAGGTCAGTGGCGACACCAGCACCCTGGAAGACCGCTCCGTTCTGGATCGACTCAGGGCCTGATTGCCTCGGGGCCGCAGAGGCTCAGCTGCTCCAGCTGCAGATGGTTCTGCTCAATTGTCGGATGACCGCCACCCGTTTGGGGTCATCCGCCCAGTCCCCGAGAAAGCTGCGTCGCAGCCCAGCACTGGCCGGGGTGAGGTGATCCCCGGGAAGCTCAAGGGTTGAGCTGGAATCCGAAGGTCGTTGTTTCAGCGCCTGAATCAGGTCGCCACTTTGATCCAGCTCATCACGCCCGAATCGCACCACCAGATTTCGCTCCTGCTGATAGTGGCGGGCGATCAAGCGAAGTGTTTCGGCTGGACTGGGACTGAATTCAGTGTCCACCCCTAGCCGTGGCGCGAGTTCGCCGAGCAGCGGAATCGAACGGTCGGCGTTGAAGTTGTTGAAGCTCAGGGCGATCAGTGCTCTGCTGCCGCGTCCCCCATCGGGGGCCAGCAGATGAAGCTTGCAACCCAGGCTGTGGCCGAGGCGAAGTGGACTTGCCAGGGCTCCGCATCGCTCCTCCAGTTGGCGTCGCGCCGAGCGGAAGGCGCTCCAGGCATCGCGGGCCTGCCGCTGATGATCAAATCCAGGCACGTAGGCCCAGGCATGCACAGCGAGGCCATCGGCCACAAGGTCTTCCAGCAACCTCCGATAGCTCAGCTGCGGTGTCGCTGCCAGATAGCTGCCGCCGATGAATTCGATCAGCCCCGTTGGTTCGGCAGGCCGCAGCTGCCAGATCGGACCCAGCTGACGCCAGTTGACCATGCTCAGCCGCGCAGCTGATTCAGCACTTGCTGTGCTTCCCGTACATGGGCCGGGCCATCAAGCAGGTTGCTGAAGGTGTGTCTGATCACCCCCTCGCCATCAACGATGTAGGTGACACGACCGGGCAAAAGGCCCAGGGCTTTAGGAACTCCCATTTCGCGTCGCAGGGCGTTGTTGCGGTCGCACAGCAACGGGAACGTCAGGTTGTGGCGGGTGGCAAAACGGCGATGGCTGACGGCGTCATCACCGCTGATGCCCCAGACCTCCGCATCGAGTGCAGCAAAGCTCTCCGTGTTGTCGCGGAAGCTGCATGCCTCGGCGGTGCATCCCGGTGTGTCGTCCTTGGGATAGAAGAACAGCACCAGCCAACGGCCCTGCACCGAGGCGGGAGTTCGAAGGTCACCGTTCTGATCCTCCAGGCTGAAGGAGGGAAGACGGTCGCCGATCCCGAGGGCCATCCGATCAAAGTGAAGAGTGTGAACCCTAGGCAGCAGGCTCATTGCCCGGGGCGGGAGAATCAGGGGTGGGAGCAGACATCGCGCCATGCCTGAGCAGCTCAACTTTCTTGCAGGCTTTTCACAGCCCCAAGCCGCTCCAACGCCGACAGATTCTCAGGTCTCAGCTTCGGATTCACCTTCTGTGGTTCCGCCAGACGTTGTGCCCGCCGCCACTGGCGATCGGACTAAGGATTCGGTCGAGGGCTCCCCCTCCACCCTTCTGATCATTGACACCGAAACCTCAGGCTTGGATCCGCTTCAAGACAAGTGTCTTGAGGTGGGCTGCATTCTTTTCGATGTACCGAGTCGCTCGGTGCTGGCCCAGCAATCCTTCCTCCTGCCGGTTGAATCCAATGCTGCGGAGGCGATTAACCGGATTCCCGCCGCCGTCACCCGCCGCCCACAACCCTGGCAACAGGCGCTGGTGTGGTTCGAGCATCTGCTCAGCGCGGCTGATCTGCTGGTAGCTCACAACGCAGCCTTCGATCGCCAGTGGTTCGGTCTTGGTTCTGTGCCGGCCACCACCACGCCATGGCTCTGCACCATGGAGGACATTCGCTGGCCGGCTGAGCGTCAGCTGCGCTCACGGCCATCGGTGCGTGACCTTGCCTTGGCCTATGGCGTCCCGGTCTGGGCAGCTCATCGTGCCCTGAGCGATTGCATCTACATCGCAGAGGTCTTCGCGCGTTGCGATGACCTGGAGCAGCTCTTGGAGCGGGGCTTGGAACCCCGCCAATTGATGCGCGCTCGGGTGTCGTTCGATGAACGCCATCTGGCCAAAGCGGCCGGCTTCCGCTGGAACGATCCGATCAAGGGTGCTTGGACCCGTCGGTTGAGTGATCGCGAGATTGCAGCGCTGGAGTTTCCTGTCGCCCCCGTGGAGCTGGAGGCTGATCGCCTCAGCGCCTGAGACTGCGCTTTTGCTTCAGCACTCCGAAAGGCTCTGGGTGATTTTGCAGACAGTGCTGCTTGAGGCAGCACTCTGAACACATGACGGCATTTCTGCATCCCCATCAACGCCCCATTCGCTCTCGCTTGCGCCAATGGCAGCAGGTGCGCACCTGGGCGCGCTTGATTCGTGAAGCGGAAGCGCTGTGGCATGTGGATGTACGGGCCCTGCGACGCATGGGCGCTGATGAACTCAGTCAATTGATCGGCGAGGTTCCCGCGATCCATCGCAGACGTGTGAACCGCTGGCTGCGTTGCTACGCGGTGGCAACCCGTCTCACCGTTGTTCCGATCACCTTTCCTCCGATCACCGTTGTTCCGACGCTCTGAGGTTGGATCCACGACGCGGGAGGATGGTCAAAATCACAACGAAGGTTTTGGCACATCGTTCCCTGGCTGTCTCAAGCCTGAGCGTCCTTGCTGTCGGTCTTACCGCCTGTGGTGGCAGCTCCAGTGTGTCCAGCCTCAATGCAGCCGGAGCCTCCTTCCCCGCCAAGGTGTACCAGAGCTGGTTTGCCGATCTGGCCGGCTCAGGCGGCCTCAAGGTGAACTACCAGGCGGTGGGTTCCGGTTCCGGTCGCAAAGCCTTCATCGATGAAACAGTTGATTTCGCTGCGTCAGACGACCCGATCAAAGAAGCCGACCGCAATCAGGTGAGCCGAGGGGTGGTCCAGATCCCCATGGTGGGGGGAACCATCGCCTTCGGATACAACAAGCCGGGTTGCGAGCTTCAGCTCACCCAGCAGCAGGCTGTGGGGGTGGCAATCGGCCGCATCAGTGATTGGAAAGAGCTTGGTTGTGACGCGGGCACGATCACCTGGGTGCATCGATCCGATGGATCCGGCACCACCAAGGCCTTCACCAATTCGATGCAGACCTTTTCACCGGATTGGACCCTCGGCAGCGGTAAATCGGTGAAATGGCCGGTGGGCGTGGGTGCTAAGGGCAATTCTGGGGTGGCCGGGGTGATCGACAACCGGGTCGGCGCGATCGGCTATGTGAATCAGTCGTACATCAAGGGAAATGTGCAGGCTGCTGCGGTGCAGAACAAGTCCGGTGAATTTCTCAAGCCCTCCGTAGAAGCGGGTGCCATAGCCCTCAACGGCATTGAGCTCGATGAGCATCTGGCTGGCAGCAATCCCAACCCCGAGGCCGCTGGTGCCTACCCCATCGCGACTCTCACCTGGGTTTTGGCCTACGCCACAGGCAATGGCGCGAAGGCTGACGCTGTGCGTGAGACCTTCAACTACATGCTTAGTTACACCAGCCAGGAGCGTGCATCGGCCTTGGGCTTTGTCCCTCTCCGGGGAAGCATCCTCGAAAAATCTCACAGTGCGGTGGAGGGCATTCAGCCCTGAATGCAAACCATTGATTTGCTGGATTCATGCCCCGGTTTGGGCTATCCCAACCAGGGTTTTCTAATGACTTAAAGAGCTTTTAGGGGAACCTTAACCAGCGTTAATGGGCGCATAACGACAGGTCGTCCTTGCTGCGATTAAGCCTGGATTGCAACAGCCTCGTTTCTCTTTCGGTTGTGATGCGCATCGCACAAAAAGCCCTTCTTGCCTCTTCCCTGCTTGTTCTGGGAGCAGGCATCTCCGCTTCGGCAGCTCCCAAGCTGAACGGCGCTGGTGCTTCCTTCCCCGCCAAGATCTATCAGCGTTGGTTCGCCGACCTGGCCAAGTCTGGTGGCCCTCAGGTCAACTATCAGGCTGTCGGTTCCGGTTCCGGACGTAAAGCCTTCATCGACCAGACCGTGAACTTCGGCGCATCGGATGATCCGATGAAGAAGAAGGATATGGCCAAGGTCGGCCGTGGTGTTGTTCAGATCCCCATGGTGGGTGGCACCATCGCCTTCGGCTACAACAAGCCCGGCTGCAACCTGAAACTCACCCAGGAGCAGGCCGTCAAGGTCGCCATGGGCATGGTTAAGAACTGGAAAGAGCTGGGCTGCCAAGCTGGCACTCTCACCTGGGTGCATCGTTCTGACGGCTCCGGCACCACCAAGGCCTTCACCAACTCCATGGAGGCTTTCTCCAAGACCTGGACCCTGGGTACTGGTAAGTCCGTCAAGTGGCCTGCTGGTGTCGGCGCCAAAGGTAATTCCGGTGTTGCCGGTGTGATTCAGAACCGCGTGGGTGCCATCGGTTATGTGAATCAGTCCTACATCAAGGGCAACGTCAAGGCCGCTGCTCTCCAGAACAAGGCGGGTGAGTTCCTCAAGCCCTCCGTTGCTGCTGGCGCCCGTGCCCTGAACGGCATCAGCCTCGACAAGGATCTGGCTGGCAAGAATCCCAACCCCACCGCTAAGGGCGCTTACCCCATTGCAACGCTGACCTGGGTGTTGGCCTACAAAACCGGCAACGGCAAAAACGCCAAAGTGGTGCAGGAAGCCTTCAACTACATGTTGAGCAGCAAGGCTCAGAGCAAAGCTCCTTCGCTTGGCTTCGTTCCTCTGAAGGGGGACATCCTGGCCAAATCAAAGGCCGCAGTCAAAAAGATTGGTCAGTGATCTTGGCTTGAGTCGGTTTTTTAAAAACCAAATTTCAAAGGGCCCTTCGGGGCCCTTTTTTTATGAAAATCCGCATTTTGAATCAACGTTAGAGACCTCTTAACCAAACCTCTCCCACCTCTTTGTTGGGAATCGATGTTGTCCTCAATACAGTTTTCGTGGATTCATGGAATTCCAAATGCTTGCTACTCCGTCCTCTGATCTGTCTTCAACAGCTCTGGGCTTCAAGGCGTTTCTTGAAGGCAGCTATCAAAAAAATAATGTCGTTCATGTCACATCAGGGAGCTTGATTCCACTCCTGAAAAACAGCGTTTGGTTTGTGGTGCGCGGCATGGTGAAACTGGGTGCCGTTTCAGTTCATGGGGATGAATTGGTGCTTGGCCTTGTTGGGCCCAATGAACCCTTTGGTGCTGCTTTCACCAATGTGGAGGCCTATGACGCTGTTGCGCTGACGGATTGCGATCTGCTCTGCTGCAATCTGGCTGAAGTGGAGCAGTCACCGCAGTTGGCTCTCGCCTTGGCGAAGGCCATGACGGCCCGTTACCGCCAGGCGGAATCGATGTTGGCTTTGCTGGGCTTGCGCCGCGTTGAAGAGCGGGTCCGGGGGTTTGTCGAGCTGCTTGCTAGGGACTTTGGTGAGCCCTGTGATGATGGTTTGCGGCTGAATCTCCGCCTCACCCATCAGGAGATCGCCAGTGCACTCAGCACGACGCGGGTGACTGTCACCCGTGTGTTGGGTCAGTTACGTGATGAGGGTTGGCTTCAGATTGATTCGTCCAGGCATCTCGTGATGACCCGCACTGGCCGTCACTGAACACAAAAAAGAGCCGGCATGTTTGCCGGCTCAGAGCCTGAAACGTTGGGTTTCAGGTGGGGAAAAAAACGGTTGAAATCGGAGCGGCGGGATTTGAACCCACGACCCCCACTACCCCAAAGTGGTGCGCTACCAAGCTGCGCCACGCCCCGTCAGATTTAAGTTATCACAGTGCATCCCGGCGTCTGAGTCGTCGAAGCAACCGCGTGGTGAGCTTGGCTCGTGTTGCTGATCCGTAGTGATACAGACGCAGTTCTGAGGCGGCCTTACGGAGCTCGGCCAAGCTCATCGCGGCCAAACGGAGTTCCGGAAGGGTGCGCCAAGCCCTGGACCGCATGGGGAGTGCCGCAGGACCTTTGGCTTGGCCAAGATTCAGAGTTCCATCCGCCAACCACTCAGGGATCAGCACAACAAGAACGGCAATCAAGCCGTAGAGCTCAACCAGCCCTCTGGGCAGAGGATGCAGTTGTCGCTGCTCGGATGGATCAGGCCGCTCACTCACTGCAGATCGGAGGGGTCCCTCTTCGTCCACGATCGCACTAGGAGGCAACCTGCTTCTGGGCAGGTGGTCAGATTGCCAATGGTGTCACTTTGGGTTGAGGCGTCTCCCGCCAGAGAAATGGAGCTTGCTGCTCTCGGTTGAGGGAGACACTGCCGAGGATTAGGCCGAGAACCAAAATCAGCGTTACCGCGATGGCCAGGATCACCTGCCGATCAGACAAGGGCTCGGGCATGCCATTAATTGGGTTCTTGAACATCCTGGCCGAAACGACTGTTTTTTCGCAGCGTGTTCGTGGCCATGCGGGAGCCGGATCTCCTCAGGCCAGCGCGATCGGACTGTTGTCCGATCGGAGCACGCAGTGACTGATGGACCAGTCGTACTTGTCCCAAACCTGCTTCGGGAGTTTGTAATTTGAGCCTTCAAAGTCGCCGAGCAGCGTCTGGGTTGGCATTGCGGAGCAGTAGGGGCGGCTTCCCGGTTTGGCGAGGTATTGCTGCCAGTAATGGGAGTATCCGAATGAAGGGTTCAATCCCCTTTGCCCGAACCGGCTGTCATTGATGAGCGCCACTTTGAACACTGCTCTGCAATTAAGCAACTTCAACAGGGCCAACACCTGAAGAAGCGCTGCAAGCTTTGGGCGCTGACCTGGCAAAAGGAGATGGGCTGGGCACCTGAGGCGGGTTGAGGTACAGGCAAGGGGGAAGCCCGCTACCAAAAAAACAAGATGTTGCAGCGTATTTGTGGGGCTCTAAAAAACGTCTCCTAGGCAACCTAGATCTCGTTCTTTTTGGACCATCATGTCTCTGTCGGGTAGCCAATCGGACCCGAAAGCCGGTCAGAGCGATGACCGACGAGAGCTGCGATTTGACCTCTGTTTCGGCAGGGGGCAAGTCCGCTCGCCCTTAAAAAATATGGTCGAGCCTGGAGTATGCACTCTTTGCATATCAGCCTTCGTTCGTGGTCGAATCGCTCCGGAGCTGCAGCTCTGTCGACCACACAAACTTCTAAAAGATGGTCTGGGCGCCTGAGGCTGGGTGACATCACTGCGTGACGACCGATACAAACCGCGGCATCATTCGCGGAATCGAACCTTTCCGATGCTTCGCCGCCTGTCCATCGGTCTTGTAGCTTCAGCCATCGCCATTGCGCCCCTTTCAACCAAGGCGCAGGACGGCACTGCAGAAGACCTTGGTGATGTGATGAGCATCAGCCTCAAGGATATGGTCAAGCCCAGTCTTGGCTTCCAAGGCGCGCTGCAAGGTGCTGGCACCCCCAATCAAGCAGGCATCGGCGGCTTCCTTCCGTTGTCGATTGGAGAGAACAGCATTTGGTTCCTTGATGCACTCGCCAACGTCAATTTTGCTGATAGACACAATTACTCAAGCATTGTTGATACAACTGTCGACGGGCACACAATCAGCACATCAACTCGCCTTGGCTACCGATGGCTGAATGGTGACCGTTCTTGGATGTATGGGCTCAATGCTGGTTACGACAGCCGCCCGATGAATACCAGCTATGCCGACTCTGGAATTCCAGTGGAAGACGGACATGCTTTTTACCAGCAAGCTGCATTCAACTTGGAAGCTGTCTCCAATCAATGGAGCCTTAATGCATATGGATTAATTCCACTTGGCGAAACAACAAAAGAATTGAACTGGCATTACAATGGAGGCGCATTGCAAGCTTATGGACTTGACGCCGGATACATGATCACTCCCAGCTTAAAAGCTAGTCTCGGTGGATATTATCAAAAAGGTGATTACAACAAGTGCAAAGCAAGAGACGAGGTAGACAATGTTGGAATTAGAGCACGCATTTCTTACAGAATCGCCAATGGCTTTGTCGCCGGCGTCAATGCCTCATACGACAATTCTTTTGACGCAAGAGTTTCTGCAGACATTAAATACCGCTTCGGATCGAATAATCACAATAAAGCCACAGATATGCCAGGAACCATTTACGCAATGTCGGCAACACCAGGGAATCGTGACGTCAGAGTCCATGACAACTGGTTCACTAATTTATTTCGCGGCTCAGGCTGCAAAAAGAAAGACGACGAGAACTTCAATCGTGCATTCAATGCACCGCGTATAGGCTAAATCAATACTAATACAAGCAAATAATTGAAGCAGTTATTTTACTGAAGTTCCCTGTTTTGCAAGATGATGCTGAGCCCTGCCTCTTCTGCCGAGCGGTAGCTGCGCTTCAACCGGCTGCTGATCTCCTCCAGGGCAAGATCGTCATGGGCAACGCTGGCCCATGCGCCGTCTTCCAACAGGTCGATGGTGGTGCTCCGGCTGCGGCACAGCAGGAACGGGTAGCGCTGCACCCCGATGTTGCGGTTGAGCCGGTCGTCCCTTGCAGCGATGACGGTGGCCACGGTGCCGCCTTCGATCAGCGACAGCAGCTGTTGATATTTCGGGCGGTCGGCTGAGGTAGCGCTGCCGGTTTCGATCAGCAAAAGATCACACCCTGTGACCGGAGGAGTTGTTCCTGCCGGTCGAGGGATGTCTGTTGGTCGGCGTCGTCGGTACTGCCCCGGCCGTAGCCGATCCGCAGCCCTGCTTCAGCTGGCGAGCTGGATGGGGGCGTTGTCAGATCGGAGCACGCAGTGACTGATGGACCAGTCGTACTTGTCCCAAACCTGCTTCGGGAGTTTGTAATTTGAGCCTTCAAAGTCGCCGAGCAGCGTCTGGGTTGGCATCGCGGAGCAGTAGGGGCGGCTTCCCGGTTTGGCGAGGTATTGCTGGTGATACTCCTCGGCGAAGTAAAAGGTTTGATCCGCCAGGATTTCGGTGGTGATGGCGCCATAGCCCTTGGCGGAAAGGGCGACTTGATACGCGTCTCGGCTGGCCTGGGCCTGTTGAAGATGCAGCGGGTTGAAGGTGTAAATGGCTGATCGGTATTGGGTGCCGGTGTCGTTGCCTTGTCGATTGCCCTGGGTGGGGTCGTGGCATTCCCAGAACAGCTTCAGCAGGTCGCTGAAGTCCAGAGCGGGGCGACTCCAAACCACACGGACCACTTCTGTGTGCCCTGTTCTGCCGGAGCAGACCTGGTTGTAGGTCGGTTGTTCCGTTTGACCGCCCGCGTAGCCCACGGCAGTGGTCACGACTCCCGGCAGCCTCCAAAACCCTTTTTCAGCTCCCCAAAAGCATCCGCACGCAAAGATCGCCTCCTCTTGGTCCGCCATCAATGGGGCATTGAGCGGTGTCCCCAGAACAGCGTGCATTGCTGGTTCAGATGCTTCAGCGCCGCCGCGGGGAGACAACCAAGAGGGCAGCATGTTGATTCTGTCGATCATCCGAGCTTAGGCAGCTGATTCAACGGAGTGATGCTTCGGCACATCAAAGATTCGTCGTGGCTGGATGCCCTGATAGAGATGAAAACCCTCCGGCAAGAACCAGCTTGGTTTGAGAGAAACGAGCGGGCGGTGAATTTGAATCCGTTTGAAATCAGATTGTGTCTGCTTAGAACTGGTTATCAGATTGATGTCATTGATCACACGTTTTTTGATGTGCTCAAAATGTGATGTGGAGAATGTCGGCGGACCGTGGCATCTTTGACGAATGGATGAATTTGTTATTAGTTTGTCGGCAGATCAACGGAAGGCTGTTCGGGATTGCTCACTTAAAAATGTCTTCAGGGGACTGTTGTTGAAGGCATCAAAATAATCTGAAAATCGTGATTTATCGTCTTCTCATTGCTCGTTCATTAGCGAAGCAGTGTCGGTGTTTGTGGATTGAATTGAGGCTTTCGCTTTCAGCTCTCTGAAGCTTTTGGTGTTTGTGGTTCCAGTTGAATATGGTTCAGCAGCGTTGTGACAAATGCAAAAAGAAGAAAAGGCAGGCTGAGAACCAGGATGAGTCCCACACCTACAAGCGCAAACACCGGGCGCGATGACCCCATGAGCGCGAGACCAGAGGCCAAACTCACAAAAATCACTGCCATCCAAGCCAGCACCTGCCCGTAGATGTCACCAAAGGTGAGCGTGCAGCGCACCGCGAAGGGGGATCCGCTGTTCATGGAAGAAGTTGCCGTCACCACAGCTAAGCCATGGACACGGCGATTGTCAGAAACAGCTCGGAGATTCTTCAGGAAGCCATCGCATCCAGCTGTTGCGCCGCCTGCTGACGCTCCCAAAGTCGCTTGTAGACCCCTGGTTGCTGAATCAACGCGCTGTGGTGTCCCTGCTGCACGATGCGCCCGCTCTCCATTACGAGGATGCGATCACAGGCAGCGGCTGCAGAAAGTTGATGGCTGATCATCACGATGGTCCGATCGTCCTGCGCCCGGATCGAATCGAGAATGGCTGCTGCGGTGTTGTTATCGACACTCGCCAAGGCGTCATCGAGAACCAACACCGGGGCCGACATCAGCAAGGCACGTCCGAGCGCTGTGCGTTGACGCTGACCACCACTCAGCGTGATGCCGCGTTCCCCAACGATCGTTTCGAAGCCATCTGGAAATCCCTTGATGTCATCAGCGAGACGGGCCTGGCCTGCTGCCCGTTCAACCCGTTGATCTGTGGCTGCAGGGTCGCCATACCGGAGGTTGTCCGCCAGGGTGCTGGTGAAAAGAAAGCCCTCTTGGGGAACAATCGCCACATCACGGCGTAACTCCTGCAGGGGCATCTGGGTGACATCCACCCCATCCAGGAACAGCTTCCCGGGCTCGAGAGGGACCATGCGCCCGAAGGAGCGAGCCAGGGTGGTCTTGCCGCATCCCACCGGACCAACAACGGCGACCAACTCTCCCGGTTCGATGCAGAAACTCAGGCCGTTGAGCGTGTTGTGCTCAGCACCCTCGTATTGAACGGTCAGGTCACGGGCTTCAAAGCGACCCCTGCGTTGGTTCGTCGGATGAGGTCGATCGGTGGGTTGCTCTGGATCTTTGATCTTCGGTTCGCGTCGGAGCAACTCTTCCACCCGCTCGAGGCTGACCTGTCCGGTCTGAAAGGTGTTGAGGGTGAATCCCAGCAGTGCAGTCGGGAATACAAGTTGCTCCACATAAAGAATGAGGGCGACCAGGCCACCAATGCTCAATCGACCGGATTCGAGCTGACCGCTGCCGATGGCCAGCAGCAACAGGAGAGAGATGGACGAAATCCCCTCAAGCAGAGGGAACAAGGTGCTCCGTGTTCTCGCCAGACGAATGGCGCTATCGCGATAACGGCGGTTGCGCGTCGCGAAGGCATCCTGTTCCGAAGCCTCTTGGCCGTAGATCTTGATGGCCCCGATGCCCGACAGATCCTCCTGAATCAGATTGCTGAGCGCCGATAGTTCTTCCTGCTGTGCACGTTGTTGACGCATCATGCGCCCGCCGAACAGCCTCACCGTGCTGAGCATCACGGGATAAAGACCGACGGCGGCCAGGGTTAGCCATGGATCGATTGCCAACATTGCTGGCAGCGTGAGCGCATAGGCCAGCAGCGTGTTGGTCAGGCTGAGAATCGCGAATCCGAGCAGGCGCCGGATGTTTTCCACATCGCTGGTGGCGCGACTGATCACCTCTCCACTGCCCTTGCTCTGAATCCAATCGGGTTCCTGGCGAAGCATGTGCTCGAACAAGCGCTGACGCAGCTCCACTTCCACCTGCCGGCCCACGCCGAAGACGAGTTGGCGCGAGACCAGTCGAATGACCCCCATGGTGCTCGCAAGAAGCACGACCCATCCCGCTTGGCGCAGGACCCCGGCGTAACTGAATCCCTCTTGCAGCTCATCCACGACGCTGCGGACCTCCATCGGGATCGTCACCCGCAGGATGTTGACCAAAACCAGTGCAATGGCTCCCAGCAGGACGGTGCGTCGATGGGGTCGCAAGTAGCGGCCGATCAAGTCGAGACGTAGGGCAGCCATGCGAGCTCGTGGGTCCCGTTGGGCCGCCAACCTAGGCATCCGTCTTGAACGGCTGGTCGTCCGCCACTCATCTGAGGGATAGTGGAGACGTCCCCATCACCTGGCCCGGAGTGCCTCGCACCCGGGTTTTTTACTGCCAGCTTCTCTTCCATGTCCTCAGACACGCGCTCTTGGTCGGTTCGCTTGGACCACCTGCTGCAGGGCAACCACCTCAGCTCCGATGAGGCCACCGCCCTGATGCATGCCTGGCTGGCCGAGGAGCTAGAGCCCGTTCAAACAGGGGCGTTCCTCGCTGGTCTGAGAGCCAAGGGAATGGTGGCCGATGAGCTTGCGGCCATGGCAGCTGTTTTGAGGGAAGCATGCCCACTTCCCTGCGCCCGACCCAATTTGGCGATGGTCGACACCTGCGGCACCGGTGGTGACGGTGCAGATACGTTCAATATCTCAACTGCTGTCGCCTTCACCGCCGCCGCCTGTGGAGTGAATGTGGCGAAGCACGGCAACCGCAGCGCCAGCGGCAAGGTGGGCTCAGCCGATGTTCTTGAAGGGCTCGGTCTCAACCTCAAGGCACCCTTAAACAAAGTGGTGGAGGCTCTGCCTGGAACCGGTGTCACCTTTTTGTTTGCTCCGGCCTGGCATCCCGCCTTGGTGAATCTGGCTCCATTACGACGCCGTCTGGGCGTTCGCACTGTGTTCAACCTGCTGGGTCCACTGGTCAACCCACTGCAGCCCAAGGCCCAGGTTCTTGGTGTGGCCCGTCCGGAGCTTCTCGATCCCATGGCAGGTGCCCTCCAGCAGTTGGGATTGACCCGTGCCGTTGTGGTTCACGGCGCTGGCGGTCTCGATGAGGCTTCCTTGGCTGGCCCCAACGCCTTGCGTTTGATCGAATCGGGGGGCATCAGCAGCAAGGAGGTCTGCCCTGAAGATCTGGGCCTGACGGGTGCCGGCCTCGATTTGCTGCGTGGTGGTGACTGCTCGGTGAATCAGCAGATCCTGCGAGATGTTCTGCAAGGGCATGGATCGCTCGCTCAAGCGGAGGTGGTTGCCTTCAACACGGCATTGGTGCTTTGGGCCGCTGGATTGCAAACGGATCTGACGGCTGCTGCTGCACAGGCCATGACGGTTCTACGAGAGGGCAAGGCCTGGGAGAAGCTTGTCGCTCTACGGGATGCACTGTCCGATGGAGATGGAGAATGAGTGACTGATGCCCTTCGGCGGCCCTCCGATGCCCGACTCCCCATCAGACAAGGCCTATCTCGTCCTTGCCGATGGCACGGTTCTGACCGGTGTCGGCTTTGGCCATCGCGGTACAACCATCGGTGAAGTGGTGTTCAACACCGGGATGACCGGATATCAGGAGGTGCTGACGGATCCCTCCTATGCCGGACAACTGGTGAGCTTCACCTATCCCGAACTCGGCAATACCGGGGTGAATGCCGACGATCAGGAAGCCGATCGTCCCCACGCCCTTGGTGTGATCGCACGCCAGCTGGCGCCGTCGCCCAGCAACTGGCGTTGTGAACAGACTCTCGATACCTGGATGCAGAGCCATCAACTGGTGGGTATCAGCGGTGTAGACACCCGTGCGCTGGTGCGTCATCTGCGCGAGGTCGGTGCCATGAATGGTGTGATCAGCAGTGACGGCCAGACACCTGCGCAGTTGTTTGAGCTCTTGAAGCAGGCGCCTTCGATGGAAGGACTGAACCTGGCAGATCGCGTCACCACCCGTGAGCCCTACCAGTGGAATCAACCCTGCAGTGTTGGCTTCGATCAGCGCCTGCAGCGTCGAAGCGACGCCCCCTTCCGCGTCGTCGCGGTTGATTTTGGAATTAAACGAGCCATTCTCGATCGCCTGGTCGCCCATGGCTGTGACGTCACTGTTCTCCCTGCAGACACCGATCTGGCCACGGTTCGTTCCCATCGCCCGGATGGTGTCTTTCTCTCCAACGGTCCTGGAGACCCTGCGGCGGTGAGCCATGGGATTGCCCTGGCCAAGACTCTCTTGGAGGAGGCCGATCTACCGCTGTTTGGGATCTGTTTGGGCCATCAGATTCTCGGCCTGGCACTCGGCGGCAAGACCTTCAAGCTGTCCTATGGCCATCGTGGTTTGAATCATCCCTGTGGCACCACGGGGCAGGTTGAAATCACAAGTCAGAACCACGGGTTTGCCCTCTCTGCCGAATCTCTGGATACCGACGCCATTGATGTCACCCATTTCAATCTGAACGACCGCACCGTGGCGGCCATTGCTCACCGTCACAAGCCCGTTTTTGGTGTGCAATACCACCCGGAAGCCAGTCCTGGACCGCATGACGCGGATCATCATTTCGCCCGCTTTGTGACGCTCATGGCCGATCGCCGTTGATGAGGTGGTTGCCCAAGCTCAGCATCACTACACTTCGTGCCGATGATGCCTGGGGGGCTTGATCCCATCAGCGAACTGCAGCGACTGACCGTCTCTCTACGGGGCGGATTTGAACAGAAGGATGGCTGTTTGGTGTTTCACTTCACCGGCCAATTGGATGCGTACTCCGAGAAGCAGTTCATGGAGTACGTGGCCGATGTTTTGAAAGCCAACAAGCTTCCAGCTGTTCTCGATCTAAGCAAGATCGATTTTCTCGACTCATCAGGCCTTGGTGCCCTGGTGCAGTTGGCCAAACAATGCACGGATGCCAAACGGTCGTTTCTCCTTGTGGGAAACACCCGTGTGATGCAGACGATCAAGTTGGTGCGGCTCGAAGAGTTCCTCCATCTGGTGGAGGATCTTCCGACAGCTCTGAACCAATTGGCCGCTTGAGCGACTGGATTCGCAATCAGTCACCCAGTGGTCTGAACGATCAATTGGGCCCATTGCAGCTGGCTTGGATCGGAGATGCCGTCTGGGAGCTCCATCAACGGCTCCGCCATGGAGCCAGACCCGGCCGTTCCGATCATTTGCATCGTGCTGTTGTGGCCGATGTTCGCGCCGATGCCCAATCCCGCTTGTTGACTTGGCTGGAAGACCGTCAACTCCTGGATTCCCAGGAACTCGATCTGGTCCGTCGGGGGCGCAACAGTGCAGGCCGTGGTCCGCGCCGAGCCGAGGCCGCTGTGTATGGACGGGCCACGGGGTTTGAGACAATGGTTGGCTGGCTGTTTCTGAACAATCCAGCCCGGCTTGCTGAGCTCTTCGATCACCTGGAGCAAGCCGGATCCAACCCATAACGTTGCCTCGCACACCATGAGCCCTCGCTTTGAACGCCGCTCCAGCGGCCCATCCCGCGATGGTCGTTCGGGGCCAGGAGGGAGTGGAAGTGGACGACCTCCAGGAGGCAGGCCTCCCAGTGGACGTCCATCCGCTGGCCGCTCCTCGGTGGGGCGCTCTGGCAACGGTCGGCCCATGCCCAGCAATCGTCGTTCCGACGGCGGTCGTTCGCCTTACGCCAAACCTGGTCGAGATGGCAGCAGTTTTCGCGACCGACGAGCGCCGAGGGATGAGGGCTGGGAGCGTCCTCGGGGTGGAGATCGACCCGGTAATCGATCTGATGATCGCCCCAGAGAGCGATTCGGAGATCGACCCGGCAATCGATCCGGTGATCGCCCCAGAGAGCGATTCGGAGATCGACCCGGCAATCGATCTGATGATCGCCCCAGAGAGCGATTCGGGGATCGATCCCGTTCCTTCGACCGGGATCAGAATGCTTTTCGTACGGAACCTCAGAACGACCGTTCAGGGCCCGGACGATTTCGAGATCGGAATGATCGTTACGGCGACCGTCGCCGCTCCGGGGATGAACGGCGCCAGCCGTCCCAGCGCCCCCGATCGCGCTACGACAATGGCCGTTCCCAGCGACAGGATGCAGCACCGGAGGCCGCAGCGGCCACACCTCCGGCAGATGATCTGATTTGGGGGCGCCATGCCACCCAAGCCGCGCTGGAGGCAGGACGACCCATTCATCGCATTTGGTGCACCCCGGAGATGCGCAGTGCGGCCAAATTTCTCCAGCTCTTGCGCGATGCCAAGGCGTCTGGGGTCTTGGTGGAAGAGGTGACCTGGGCTCGGCTTGGACAGATCACAGGTGGTTCCGTTCACCAGGGCATCGCCCTTCAGACGGCAGCGGCTGAAACCCTCGATCTCGAAACCCTCATCGATGGCTGTTCGGATCTTGGGGAACCCCCCTTATTGGTGGCTTTGGATAGTGTCACGGACCCCCACAATCTCGGTGCTGTCGTGCGTTCCGCCGAGGCGATGGGAGCCCATGGGGTGGTGATTCCCCAGCGTCGGAGTGCTGGTTTAACCGGTTCGGCCGCCAAAGTGGCAGCCGGCGCCCTTGAACACCTTCCGGTCGCGCGTGTGGTCAACCTCAACCGGTCGTTGGAAAAGCTCAAGGATGCGGGATACAGGGTGGTGGGCCTTGCGGCAGAAGGGGACGTGACCCTCACGGATGTTGATCTCAGCGGCCCATTGGTGCTGGTCACCGGGTCAGAGGACCAGGGCTTGTCGCTTTTGACCCGGCGTCACTGTGATCAGTTGGTCCGTATTCCGTTGCGGGGCATTACCCCAAGCCTGAATGCATCCGTTGCTACGGCACTTTGCGTTTATGAAGTGGCGCGACGCAACTGGATGAAGGACATTCACGGCCAGGCGCCGTCACCCCCGATTCGACGGCCCCAACTCGCTGGGGTAGAGACGTCCACTGAGGCGTCTGAACCGCCTGAACAACCCGTGGAAAAGGTTCCTGACCAGCGGATTGATCTGGATCTCAATCCGTCTCAACAAGCTGCTGCGCCGGAGTTCGATCAGAATATCCAGCTATCTCCCTGAAAACAGCTCGGTTTTGTCGGTTAAAGAGGCACAATGCCTTGAGGTCGTTCTACCCCCCCATGAGTCCCCTGATCCGGCCGCTGCGCAGCCTTGCCAATGGCCTTGGGGTCGCCTGGTGGGCTCGGATTCAGACATCTGGTCCCGATGTGACCTACTGGTTCGGTCCGTTTGTCACCCGAAAAGGACTGGAAAACGACCTCGACTCCTTCCTTGACGACGTCAAGTCGGAGCAACCTCAGTCGATCAGCCACTCCCTGTTGCGGACCCGTCGCTCCGAGCCCCTCACCATCACGGCTGAGGGTTGATCCTGCGGCTGATAGCGTCCTCCCTGCAATGGATCGCAGGGACATGACGATCAGCGCGTGGCGTCAGCAGCTGCAGAGCGGTGAGGTTTCCTCCCGCGAGCTCGTTGATCAACACCTCAAGCGGCTTGAAAGCTCTGAGCCGTCGCTCAATGCTTTCGTTGAGGTCACGGCCGAGAAGGCCCGTGCTAAGGCTTCCAGAATTGATGAAGCTCGCGCCGCCGGTGAAAGCCTTGGCCAGCTTGCCGGTCTTCCCTTGGCGATCAAAGACAACCTTTGCACCAAAGGGGTCCGCACCACCTGTTCCAGCCGCATGCTGGAACAGTTTGTGCCTCCCTACGAATCAACAGTGACCGAAAGGCTTTGGCAAGCCGGAGGTGTGCTGGTGGGTAAGACGAATCTGGATGAGTTCGCCATGGGCGGCTCCACGGAAACCTCGGCCTTTGGTGCGACTCAAAATCCTTGGAACACAGCCCACGTACCGGGCGGAAGCTCCGGTGGCAGTGCTGCGGCCGTCGCTTCAGGAAGTTGCGTTGCTTCTCTGGGTTCCGACACCGGAGGCTCCATCCGTCAGCCTGCGTCGTTTTGTGGCGTTGTGGGTCTTAAACCCACCTACGGCCGCGTCAGTCGTTGGGGTCTGGTGGCTTTTGCCAGTTCCTTGGATCAGGTGGGTCCCTTTGCAGGAAGTGTGGCTGATGTGGCCGAGCTGCTTCAGGTGATCGCAGGGCCCGACCCCCGTGATTCCACTTGCCTTGATGCGGCTGTGCCGGACTTCAGTGCCGGCCTGAACAAGCCCATCAAGGGTCTCAAGGTTGGTGTGATCAAGGAGTGCTTCGATGCCGAAGGCCTCGATGCTGAGGTCAAGGCTTCTGTGCAGGCCTCTGCTGCTCAGCTGGAGGCTCTTGGCGCTGAGCTGGTGGAGGTGAGCTGCCCCAGGTTCAACGACGGCATCGCCACCTATTACGTGATTGCTCCGTCGGAGGCCTCTGCCAATTTGGCCCGTTACGACGGGGTCAAATATGGCTTTCGTGCCGACGACGCCGAGAGCCTTGCCGCGATGACAGCACGAAGCCGTGCTGAGGGGTTTGGTGCGGAGGTGCAGCGGCGGATCTTGATTGGCACCTATGCCCTTTCCGCCGGATACGTCGACGCTTATTACAAAAAGGCCCAGCAGGTGCGCACCCTGATCCGGCGTGATTTTGATGCTGCGTTCCAGAGTGTTGATGTGCTGCTCACGCCAACCGCACCGTCCACCGCGTTCAAGGCTGGCGCCCATGCTGATGACCCTCTGGCGATGTACCTCGCCGACTTGCTGACGATTCCGGTGAACCTGGCCGGGTTGCCTGCCATCAGTGTTCCCTGCGGATTCAGTGCGGCGGGTTTGCCGATTGGGATGCAGTTGATCGGCAATGTCTTGGACGAACCGCGTCTGCTCCAGGTGGCGCACCAGTACGAGCAGGCAGCGCAGGTGTTCGCTTCACGCCCTGAAGCCGCTCTGGTTCCCTGAGCTCCGCCACATGTGGGGTGTTTCGTTCTCCGTGAACGCTGGATCTTGCGTTGGGTCCTAGTCTGACCCTATGGCATTCGTCCCTCTCCACAACCACAGCGATTACAGCCTTCTCGACGGGGCGTCGCAGTTGCCGGCCATGGTGGAGCGGGCGAAGCAACTGGGCATGCCAGCGATCGCCCTGACCGATCACGGCGTGATGTATGGCGCCATCGAGCTTCTGAAGCTTTGTCAGGGCACCGATCTCAAGCCGATCATCGGCAACGAGATGTACGTGATCAACGGGTCCATTGATGATCCGCAACCCAAGAAAGAGAAGCGGTACCACCTCGTGGTGCTTGCCAAAAACGTCACGGGCTACCGCAACCTGGTCAAGCTCACCAGCATCAGCCATCTGCGGGGGATGCGGGGACGCGGCATTTTTTCCCGTGCCTGCATCGACAAGGAGCTGCTGAAGCAACACAGCGAGGGGCTGATCATCGCCACGGCCTGCCTCGGTGGCGAGATTGCCCAGGCGATTTTGCGTGGTCGTCCTGATGTGGCACGCAAGGTGGCGGCCTGGTACCAGGAGGTTTTTGGCGATGACTACTACCTCGAGATCCAGGACCATGGATCTCCGGAAGATCGGATCGTCAACGTCGAGATCGTCAAAATCGCCAAGGAACTCGGCATCCAGATTGTTGCGACCAACGATGCCCATTACCTGAGCAAGCAGGACGTCGAAGCCCACGACGCTCTTCTCTGTGTGCTCACCGGAAAGTTGATCACCGATGAGAAGCGACTGCGCTACACGGGAACCGAATACATCAAGACCGAAGAGGAGATGGGGTGTCTCTTCGGTGACCATCTGGAGCCTGAGGTGGTCCAGGAGGCGATTGTCAACACCGTCAAGGTGGCCGACAAGGTGGAGCCCTACGACATCCTCGGGCGCTACCAAATGCCCCGCTTCCCGATTCCCGAAGGGCATACCCCTGTCAGCTACCTGAGGGAGGTGACGGAGCAAGGGCTGCGGGATCGCCTCGAGCTCGGTGTCGATGCTCCTCTGCCCGACGACTACGCCGAGCGCATGAGCCACGAGCTCAAGATCATGGAGCAGATGGGATTCCCCACCTACTTCCTGGTGGTCTGGGATTACATCCGCTTTGCCCGGGAACAGAGCATTCCTGTGGGCCCTGGCCGGGGCTCTGCTGCAGGCTCGCTTGTCGCCTACTGCCTTGGGATCACCAACATTGATCCGATCACCAACTGCCTCCTGTTCGAGCGTTTCCTCAACCCGGAACGCAAGTCGATGCCTGATATCGACACCGACTTCTGCATTGAACGCCGTGGTGAGGTGATCGACTACGTCACCGAGCGCTACGGCGAAGACAAGGTGGCCCAGATCATCACCTTCAACCGGATGACCTCCAAGGCGGTTCTGAAGGATGTGGCCCGGGTGCTTGATATTCCCTATGGCGATGCCGACCGTCTGGCGAAATTGATCCCGGTGGTTCGCGGCAAGCCCGCCAAGCTCAAGGCGATGATCGGTGAGGAATCACCCAATCCCGAGTTCCGCGAGAAGTACGAGTCGGATCCAACGGTGAAGCGTTGGGTGGACATGGCGATGCGGATTGAGGGCACCAATAAAACCTTTGGTGTGCATGCAGCCGGGGTGGTCATTGCCGCTGACCCTCTGGATGAGCTTGTGCCGTTGCAGCGCAACAACGATGGTCAGGTGATCACGCAGTACTTCATGGAAGACGTGGAATCCATGGGTCTGTTGAAGATGGATTTCCTGGGGTTGAAGAACCTCACGATGATCGAAAAGACGCTCGAGCTGGTGGAGGTCAGCAGTGGAACCCGCGTCGATCCCGACAAGCTCCCGCCGGAGGATGAAGAGACCTTTGCTCTTCTCGCTCGCGGTGACCTTGAGGGGATCTTCCAGCTGGAATCCAGTGGCATGCGGCAGATCGTGCGCGATCTCAAGCCGTCTTCTCTGGAAGACATTTCCTCAATCCTCGCTCTCTACAGACCGGGCCCCCTCGATGCTGGATTGATTCCCAAATTCATCAACCGCAAGCACGGGCGCGAGGCGATTGATTTTGCCCACGCGATCTTGGAGCCGATCCTGTCGGAGACCTACGGGATCATGGTGTATCAGGAGCAGATCATGCGTATTGCGCAGGATCTGGCTGGTTATTCCCTGGGTCAGGCCGATCTGCTGAGACGAGCGATGGGCAAGAAAAAAGTTTCAGAGATGCAGAAGCATCGCGGCATCTTCGTCAAAGGAGCTGGTGAGCGTGGCGTTGATGAAAAGGTCGCCGACGAACTGTTCGATCAGATGGTTCTCTTCGCTGAATATTGCTTCAACAAGAGCCATTCCACGGCCTACGGCGCCGTCACGTATCAGACGGCCTATCTAAAGGCGCACTATCCGGTGGCCTACATGGCGGCCCTGCTCACGGTGAATGCCGGAGCCGCCGACAAGGTGCAGCGCTACATCTCCAATTGCAATGCAATGGGGATTGAGGTGATGCCTCCGGATGTGAACGCCTCCCTGACCGATTTCACCCCCAACGGCGATCGGATCCTGTTCGGTCTCTCCGCTGTTCGCAACCTTGGTGACGGAGCGATTCGGCAGTTGATCGCCGCCCGCGATAGCGATGGGCCCTTCCACTCCCTGGCCGATCTGTGTGATCGGATCCCCTCCTCGGTGCTCAATCGTCGTGGCCTGGAATCGTTGATTCACTGCGGCGCCCTGGATGCCATGGATCCGCAGGCCAATCGTGCCCAGCTGATGGCCGATCTGGACCTGCTCCTCGACTGGGCCTCCTCACGGGCCAAGGACCGTGACAGCGGTCAGGGCAATCTCTTCGATTTGATGGCCCCTGCATCCGATGACGCTGGCCCGGCTGATCTCAGCCATGCCCCCAAAGCTGCACCGGTGCCGGATTACCCCCCGACAGAAAAGCTGCGCCTTGAAAAAGATTTGGTGGGCTTTTACTTGTCAGATCACCCCCTCAAACAGCTCACGCCCTCCTCGAAACTGCTGGCGCCCATCGGCCTGGGATCCCTTGAGGAGCAGCCGGATAAAACAAAGGTGAGTGCTATCGCGATGGTGGCGGAGATGCGTCAGGTCACCACCCGTAAGGGCGACCGCATGGCGATTCTTCAGCTCGAGGATCTCACCGGAAGCTGCGAAGCCGTTGTTTTCCCCAAGAGCTACGCCCGCCTCGCGGATCATCTGATGGCCGAAGCTCGCTTGCTGGTGTGGGCTGGGGTGGATCGGCGTGACGAGCGTGTGCAGCTGATCATTGACGACTGCCGCGCCGTTGATGAGCTCAATCTGCTTCTGGTTCAGCTCCCTTCTGATCAGGCCAGTGACATCGCCATTCAGCACAAGTTGCGGGAATGCCTGAACCAACATCGTCCCGAACGGGATGAGTTGGGCGTCAAAGTGCCTGTGGTCGCCGAGGTGCGTCATGGCGAGACCGTTCGCTACGTGCGACTTGGCCCTCAGTTCTGCGTAAAAAATGTCGATGCAGCGATCGAATCGTTGCGCAACCAAGCCTTTGAAGCCCGCAGCAGCGACCGTCTGGTTCTCACTTGATGTTGATTAGGTCATCAGAAGAGCACTGTTCAGGGCTCTGATTCCCGCTGCTGTTGCTTCTGGGCCCGGATCGACTCACGCATCCGTTGAACATTCGGTTTGAAATTCTCAAAGCCCAAAAGGGAACCCGGTTCGGGATCCCAGCTGGCTGTCAACACGCCAACGCTGAGTCCCACCAGCCCTAGGAGGAAAAACAAGCCGGAGCCTGCGAGTGTGAGCCCCGGAGCGATATCGGCGATGCCACGGGTGACGACGACGTAGCTGCCAACAAAAACTCCCATCCCTGCGAGAGACGGGAGTCCTGTGAACACAGCGACACGACGCGCCATCCGATCGGCCACATACCGAGGAATGGCTTCCTGTCTGGGAGCCCCAGAGGCAGGCTTGCTTCCCTTCCCAGACCCTTTGGGCTCGAAGGGAAGGGCATTGCGTTGCTCAGCCATGGGGCAGTTCGATTAGCCGCGGATGCCCAGTTTGGCGATCGTATCGGCGTAGCGTTGTTCGCTCTTGCTGCGCATGTAGCTCAGCAGACGCTTGCGACGGCCAATCATCTTGAGCAGCCCCTGACGCGAGGAGAAGTCGTGGATGTTGTTCTGCAGGTGGCTGCTGAGACGGTTGATCCGCTCACTCAGCATGGCCACCTGGACCTCGGCCGAACCGGTGTCGGTGCCGTGGGTCTGGTGGGTGTTGATCAGCTGCTGCTTCTCGGTGGTATCAAGCGACATGCGGGGGGGGCGGCCCTGTCAGTGCAAACAACCAGCTTACCTTTGCGAGGGACGGATCAGGCCGATTCGCGACTTAGCCATTGGAGGCAGACCCGCAGCCAAGCGTCCTGGTCGCCTCCGGCAGGAGGGGGGCCATCTGCACCCTCGGCGATGGCACGGATGGCGCGACGGATTTCGAGATCGTCGTAACCAAGCATTGCCAGAGTTGCTTCGACGTCGGCCCCGCTCTCTGGCATCTGCTCTGAGCTGATTCCTTCAGCCAGGGAGGGAGCTGGATCAACGCCCGCGAATGCCGCGATGGAGGCCCTGAGTTCCACCGCAAGGCGCTCTGCTGTGCGTTTGCCGATGCCCTGCGCCTTGCAAAGTCGGCGCAGATCACCGCTGCTGATCGCTTCCACCAGTTCTTGGGGCCTGCATTCCTGCATCAGGGCAAGACCGGCCTGGGGACCGACACCGCTGACGCTGATCAGCAGCCTGAACAGATCCCGCTCCTGACGGAGAGGAAAGCCATAGAGGCTGCTGCCGTCCTCCCGCTGCACCTGATGAATCCACAGGTTCAGATCGCTGTCAGCAGAGAGGTTCTGCTGATGCCGCTCCGTCAGATGCACCTCATACCCGACACCACCGCAAAGCAACAGAACGCCGCTACGGTTGCCTTGAGTCCAGAACTCCATCGGTCGTCCTTGCAGCCAGCCGATCATGGGGAGAGGTTCCAACCGCGTCATGTTGCCGCAGCTGTCATTGCCTGTGTCTGGTTTGAAGCGTGTCTTGCAAAGGTTTCTTCAGGCGCTTTGCGTTTTGTCGATCGTGGTTTCCCTCACGGCCTGCAGTGGATCCCAACCGCCACGCGCTCTATTGAATGAAGCGCTGGCCCTGCAGATTCAGCTCACCCAGACGGCTATCGCCAGCTCCCTGGACCTCACCCCGATGCCCATTGCCCCCAGCGTTAGTCGTGTGCGGGTCGAAGACCAGGAAAGCTTCGCCCTGGGCGATGAGCAGGGCTTGAGGGTTTCGGGTCGGTTCGATTGGCAGCTGCCCGGTGACCGCGTTCAGGTGGACAGCCCGTTTGAGCTGTTTCTGCAACGGGGCTCCCGCGGGCAGAGCTGGCGCCTGGTCCGCCCCAAGGGTGGAACGGATGACCGTCAGGCCTGGCTCACCTATCCCTTGGGATTGGACAAGGCCTGAGGTCTACTTCGAGTCGAGCTAACTCCGGGCCGACAGGCTGATCAGGGTGGCGGACAGCACAAGCATTCCCCCACCCACCTGCCAGGCATTCACCGATTCAGCAAACCAGAGCCAGCCCCAGCCAGCGGCGAAGACCACTTGCACGTAGTTGATCGACGTCGCTCGTGCGGCGGGCAGACAGCGCAGGCCTTCGGTGACCCAAATCTGGCCAAGCTGAGTCATCACGCCGACTCCCAGGAGCCAGAACCACTCGATGCCGTTGGGCCACACCCCCTGATGCAGCACCCAGGGCAGGGTTAAGGGAACCGAGATCATCGGGAAATACAGGATGATCACCAGCGGGTGTTCGGTTTCCGACAGCCGCCGCACACTGACGTAGGCCAGGGCGGTCATCAGAGCGCCAGCAATGCCGATCAGGGCAGGGATGAGCTGAGCCGGCTGTGCTGTTCCCGTCAGCCACTGCGGTTGCACCACCAGCGTGACGCCGATCCAGCCCAGCAGAACCGCCCCACTGATGCGTCGTCGGAGCGGTTCGCCAAGCAGCAGCAGCGCCGCTAGGGCCGTGAATGTGGGGTACGTGTACTGCAGCACCGTTGCCGAGGCGAGTGGCAGCTGATCAATCGCCTCGAAGAAACACAGCAGGGCCAGGCTGCCCAGCAGCCCACGGGCCACCAACAGCCCGCGTCGATGGCCCCAGGGAGAAACCCCGGCGAGGCGTAGCCCAACTACGGTTAGAACGATGCTGATCAGCGCTCGGCTCAGCACGATTTCCACCACCGGAAGACGACTGTTCAGCTGCTTGACGCAGACCGTCATCAGACTGAAGGCCAGAGAGCTGAGGATCAGAGCCCGACTGCCCCGCACCGATTCCCGGTTCCACCAGGCTTGTTCGTTCTGCGTTTCGGCCATGGGTGTTCTGATGACGGGGTGCACGGAACCCTGCGACTTCGCAGAATGAACTGATGGTGAATGCCCGCCTGCACCCAAGAACGATCGAGGCCGTCAAGGAACGGGCCGACATCGTTGATGTGGTGGGCGAGCACGTGGTGCTCAAGAAGAAGGGACGGGAATTCGTCGGGATCTGTCCGTTCCATGACGACAGCAAACCGTCGATGACGGTGTCTCCCGCAAAGCAGTTCTACTACTGCTTCTCCTGCGGTGCCGGGGGCAACTCCATCAAGTTCCTGATGGAGTTCCAACGCCAGAGCTTCAGTGATGTCGTGCTGGATCTGGCGCGGCGTTACCAGCTCCCGATCGAGACGGTGGATGGTCCGCAGCAGGAGCGGCTGCGGCAGCAGCTCTCCCGTAGGGACAAGCTGCAACGGGCCCTGGCTCTGGCCGCCGGCTGGTTTCGCAGCCAGTTGCTGGCTCCCACGGGCGCAGAGGCCCTCAAATACCTCAGCGACGCCAGAGGTCTCAGCCCCGCCACCCAGGAGTCATTTCAGCTCGGCTATGCGCCGGATGAGTGGGATGGCCTTCTGAAGCATCTTCAACAGGTGGAGGGGCTGGCTCCCGAGCTCCTTGAGGCCGCTGGTCTGGTGGTGCCCCGCAAGGGCGGCAATGGCTTTTATGACCGCTTCCGCCATCGGGTCATGGTTCCGATCCATGACCGTCAGGGTCGGGTGATCGGCTTCGGGGGGCGCAGTCTTGATGGCAGCGAACCGAAGTACCTCAACTCTCCCGAGACCGAGGTGTTTGAGAAGGGAAAGCATCTGTTTGGCCTCGACAAAGCCTCCAATGCCATCCGTAAGGACGACAGGGCTGTGGTGGTGGAGGGCTACTTCGATGTGATTGCACTGCATGCCGCCGGCATCACCAACGCCGTGGCCTCCCTTGGCACGGCTCTGAGCAGTCAGCAGATCACCCAGTTGTGCCGCGTCAGCGACAGCAAGCGGATCGTTCTGAATTTTGATGCCGATGGCGCCGGTGTCCGTGCGGCCAATCGGGCCATTGGCGAGGTGGAGCAGCTGGCCATGCAGGGCCAGCTGGAGCTGCGGGTTCTGCACCTCCCGTCCGGTAAGGACCCTGATGAATACCTCAAACAGAACGGGGCCGGCGATTACCGCGCTCTGCTGGATCAGGCCCCCCTCTGGCTCGACTGGCAAATTGAGCAGGTTCTTGAGGCGAGAGACCTCAGCCGGGCTGACCAGTTTCAGCAGGCGGTGACGGCCCTGGTGGGGCTGCTGGGCAAACTGCCCCAGTCCGCTGTCCGAACCCACTACCTCCAACGGGTGGCGGAGCGGCTCAGTGGTGGGCAGGGACGGCTGGCGCTTCAGCTCGAGGACGATCTGCGCCAGCAGGTGAAGGGCCAGCGTTGGCATGGGCGCTCCAGTCGCCATGAGCAGCCGGGTGAATCCGGTCAGCGGGAGCGTTGCGAGGCAGACCTGCTGCGTTTGTATCTGCATTGCCCTCGGCATCGGGCCACGATTCGCCAGGAACTGCGCACGCGGGAATTGGAGGATTTCGCCATCCCCCATCACCGCCATCTCTGGGCGGCCATTACGGATCTAGAGGAGACCAACCTGGGTGAGGGGCGGTTGGAGGCGATCAGCCGATGCGACGACGACGGCGAGGGTCTTGATGTGATGGATCTGCCACGCCTGCTCACCGATCAGCTGTTGCTGGAGAGCAGTGCGCTGGTCTCCCGCCTGACGCCTCTCCTGGAGCCCGGTGAATTGCAGCTTGTTGCTTTGGCGGAGCCGTTGGAGCAGTTGCGAGGCATCGCTGCTCTGCTGGAGCGCCAGAAAAGCCTGAAGCGCTGCCGGCATCTGCTGGAGGCCTGGGGTGGTCAGCGCCTGCAGACCCTGGAGGCCTGTATCGCCGTATTGATTGATCAGGAAGCCTCGTCAGACGAGAGCAACGTGGACATGGAGCTACGGATTCAGGCCTTGTTCGATGACCTCAACCGTGATGCGCTGCGTTACCAGGAGCTTTATTACACCGAGAGAAAGCACATCGGCCATCTGGATCAGCAGCGTTGCGCGAGCTACACCGTTGCGGTCGATTCCCCTGCTGCGGAGACCTCAGGGGATGCGGTTCCTCCCGCCGCCTGAGCCATGGGCCATGGTTCTTGGCTTCGATGTGTGGTGAGGTTGCCAATGTTCTCGGCAAACTGCATCAAGACCTGTCCGTCGCGTTGAGATGTCTGAATTCTTCGAAGCGATCTGGCATGGCGATGGCGTCGGCGACGGCGGTGATCTCGAGGAAGCGCTGCAGGCCTACATCGCGGTGAAGCCGGAGGAGGGCGATTGGGTCGAAGCTTGTGCCGCCGAGGGAGCTGATCCGGTGATCGAGCGGTTCGCTTCGTTTGACGCCTACCTCGACAATGCCGATCCGCTTGAGCGCATCGCTGTCACCCCGCAGATGATCAGTGAAGCCCTCGCGTTGTTGCCGTCTTGATGTCTGATACGCATCTTGATTTCGCGGCTCTCGCTCCGGTGAACCACCTCTGGCCGGCCTTCGTGGAGCGCTTGGGCTCTGACAAAGCGCAGCGGGCCGTGCGTCAGGCGTTGGATTTACAGGGCATGCGGGGACACCACGGCACGTTGCCGGTGTTGTTCACCGAAACCGGAGGATTGGCGCTGGCTAGCACCGATCTGGTGCGGGAGCAGACTGGCCTCAATGCCCATGGTGAGCGGATGGTGTTGCTGCTCAGCACACGTGAACAGGTCATTCAGTTGCTGCAGGAGGCCTGAGTGATGAACCCTCCTCCCTCTGAGCCACCCTCTCCTGCCAATAGCGGTCTTTATCTGGTTCCTTACTGGGTGCGTGGCGGTCGCCTCTGGGGCGTGATTGTGTTTGTTCTCGTGCTGGGTGGTCTCGTGGTGCCCATGCTGCTGTCGGCGGTGCGGCGCCAGGCCAGTTCACGCGGCTTCGGTCGTGGTGTCGCGACATCCCTTTGCAGTCTTGCTCACACCTCCACAGGCCTGAGTCGTGACGACGCCATCGCCCAGCTGGAAGAGATTCGAACCAGTTTTGTGCGCACGCGGGCGGTCGACGCTGAAGCTTTCCTCGACGGTGTGGATCAGGTGGCGATCAGCCTCCCTGCCTGCCGTTTTCTGGGTGAGCCGTGATCGATGGGCTCAGGCCCTCACCACGGGTAGATCCTGCAGACGGGTGGTGGCGGCTCGGCTGAGTTGCTCCCGTCGCATCAACCAGCTCGGCTGCAGTCCGCAGCCTGCCCATTGCAGGGTTCCACGCCCGTAACGCCGATTGATCTGGTCGATGGTCTGCATCAGGCATTCCCGTTTCTGCTGCTGCTCTTCACTCATCGGCACCATCAGATGGGTCTGGAGGATCTCATGGCTCTGCAGGTGCTGCATCAGCACGCCGGCCTTGGCCAGTTGACGGTGGGGGCGAAAGATTCGTGCCACCAAGGGGTGCGCTGCTTGCAGCAGCACGGACGTGTCATTGCTCGGTAGATCCAGTTGCGTGCTGGCCGCTTGGCTGTAAAAGCCGGGAGCGAACGGGCTTGTGCGGGTGTAGATGGTGAGGGCTGCCGCCCGCTGCCGTTGCTTGCGCAATTTCTCGGCGGCGCGCACCACATAGGTCGTGATCGCCTGGTGCAGCTCAGCCTCGCTGGTGATGGGTCGGCTGAAACTGCGGCTCACGCAGGTTTCCTGCTTCGGTGCCGGTGCAAGCTCCAGCGGTAGGCAGGCATGGCCGCGCAGTTCGCGTTGCAGACGCAGACCCACCACGCCGCATTTGGCGCGTAGCTCACCGCTCGGCATGTCCCGCAGGCGTCTTGCGTTGCTGATGCCCCGCAGTCGACACCAATGGGCCAATTGACGACCGATCCCCCAGACATCCTCGATCGCAATCGTTTCCAGCCAATGATCAGGGTTATCGCACTGGCCGAGGTCGAACGTCCCGGCACGGTTCGGGGTCTGTTTGGCCAGGCGATTGGCCAGCTTGGCCTGTCCTTTGCTGGCCCCCAGGCCGATGGCGATTGGGATGCCGAGGTTCTGTCGGGCCCGTGCCCGCAGCTGCCGGGCCCAACCTTGTAAATCACCATTGCTGGGACGACGAATCCGCCCGAAGGCTTCGTCGATCGAATACACCTCCAGCTCTTCACAGTGGGCCTCCAGCAGGCTCATCATCCGCTGGCTCATATCGGCATAAAGGGCGTAGTTCGAACTGCGCACCACCACGTTGTGCCGTTCAAGCTCTCGACGCGCCTTGAAGTACGGCGTCCCCATGCGGATCCCCAGGGCACGGGCTTCGGCGCTGCGCGCCACGATGCAGCCGTCGTTATTGGACAGCACCACCACGGGCCGGCCGATCAGGGCCGGGTCCAGGCTCTGCTCGCAGGAGGCATAGAAATTGTTTCCATCGATCAGGGCCGTGGCCTGAGACATGGCGATGTCGCCTCAGAGCGGATGGATCACATGAATGGCGACGCCCCAGATCTGAACCTCGCCGCAGCGATGAAGCTCCAGCGGGGGATAGTCCGGATGGGCGGCTTCCAGGCGCAACCTGCCGCGATGGCGCACCAGGCGCTTGAGGGTGAAGCCACCGTCAAGCACAGCCACGACCACCTTCCCCGGTCGCGGTTCGAGGCTGCGATCGACCACCAGGAGATCACCGTCGTGGATGCCGGCGTCGGTCATGGAGTTGCCGCTGACATGCAGGAAAAAGGTGCTGGTGGGATGCCGGATGAGTTGTTCATTGAGGTCGATCCCCACATCGATGTAGTCATCGGCGGGGGATGGGAACCCAGCGGCAACGCATTCATTGGCTAGGGGCAGGGTGAGCCGAGTTCGCCTTGGTTGCAGGGGCAGCGGACTGTGTTGGAGCTCCACGGCAACAGCAACAGCTGGCTAAATAGTACACATGTACTTATCGGTATGGGGAGGGTCCGGTGAGGATGGTGGTCTTCGGGTTCTGGTATTGGCTGACTCTCCTTATCTCGTAGCCATGGCGTTGATCGATCAGCAGGGGCAGCGGGCGTTGCCTCTGGGGGGACGCTCTCAGAAAGAGGTGGCTCCGCAGGGTGAGGCTCCGGAAGAGTTGGGCCATGTCTTGGTGCTGGAGCTGCTGCTGCGGGTCTTCCAGCGCAGCGATCAGGGCTCTCTGCAGCGTGCTGCTGGAGCAGACAGTCTGCTGCTGGTGGAGCTGCCGATGGAGCGGCTGCCGGAGGATGTGCCCAGGCTTAAGGCGGCCTGGCTGAACACGGGTGATACGGCTGCATTCAAAGCGGCGCTGCAGACCTTTTCTCCGCGGGCCTGGACCGTATCGATTGAGAAATTCAAGCCGGTGGCTCTGCAGCAGTTGTGGTGAGGGGCGGTTGAGCCCAGATGTTCACGGCCACGGAGTAGCGCTCGCCTTCGAATGGGTTGATGCGATGCAGGATTCCGGGTGAGAAGAGCACCAAACGGTTCACCACAGGAGGGATCGAGATCACAGACCGGAACGTTGGCAGGGGACCCTGATAGCCGTTGCTGATCGGGGGGTTGTCGGCGACCAGAAGTTCACCTCCAGCACAGCTGACGTGGGGATAAAACACTGTGGACAGCAACGGCAGTACATAGCGGCCGCTGTGTTGGCCTTCCAGTTCGTCCTTGTCGATGTGCCAATCGAGGTCGTTGTTGGTATTGCACCACCACTCGATCCCGGCCCGCTGGGGTGCGAACGGTGTGGCTAGGGGGAGAAGAACCTCGTCGAGATAGCGATCGACGATGGCTTGCTGGGCGGGCGCGTGGATGGAGCGGGGGGCACCGCTCTCGGGTCGCCAGCTGAACTGAGCATCGCCGGAATGCTGCTCCATGAGCCGGCCATGGATGTCGCAAAGATCCCGCAGGTGTTGCAGCTCCTCGGGTTGCAGCAGGTTGTCGACCACGTGCAGCATGGTTTAGGCGTGTTGCGAGGCTTGTTTTTGCAGGCGCATCACGTACTGGAACGCTTCGCTGTCTGTATCCCGGGCAATTTTTTTGAGTCCAAAGCTGTGATCGCTTTGGAGCAACCGATCGATTTTTTTGCAGGACACTTTTTTGCCCTCTGGTACTTCGATCAAAGGAGGTTGAAAGTTGGCTTTTGGGCCCTCTAAAAGATGAAGAATGCTGGGTATAGCGATTTCAGTTACGGGCCAGTGGCGTTTGGGCCTTCTCTTGAAGTAGTTGTTGTTGAAATAGTTATTGAAGAGCACCCCGAAAGTTTTGAAGGTCGACCAGGGCATGTAGGTACCACAAACCCGCCCAACCCGAAGCTTTGAAGGGTCGTCGTCCAACATTTCCCTGACAAATTGTTTGAGGTGAGGATCAGATTTAGCTTTTGATCTCCATCTCCAACTGGTTTTTCTGTCAATCCGAAATGGCTTGTTGCCGCAGCCGATACGGTGGTTGGAGAGTTGATTCTTCGCCTGGCTGGAGACAAGAAGGTCAGTATCGGTGTGAATAAGGACCTTGTCAGGACAGTGGTGGTCGGACAGGACGGTCTTGATTAGTTCGCACAGGGCATAAACGGTGCAGGGCCGCCAGGTGGGCTGCCTTCGTTTTGTGAAGTGGATGCTGTGACCCTCCCGTTCGGCGAGGGCGGTGAGGTCGGATTGGAGGTCTGGATGACTCTCCAAAGAAACGTGGAAGTAATGACGCAACTCAAAGGGTGTAAGAAACACCCTGTAGTTCTCCAGTTGTCGGGCAATGTGATCAATTGACTGGCCATGGATCGGGGAGAGCAGAGCCAGACGCATGGTGGAGAGAGAAAGAGATGCAGCGACAGAGAAATCTTAGGCGCGGTGATAAGGGCTGCCTTGAACAATCGCCTGGGCCCGGAACAGTTGTTCCACAAGCATCAGTCGCGCTAGTTCATGGGGGAAAGTCATTGGAGAGAGGCTCAGGCGCCAGTGGGCCTGTGCCTTGAGCTCAGGGGTCAGACCATCGGCTCCACCAATCACAAAGACCAGCCGCTCGTAACCGAACTGTTCGAGTCGTCGCGCGAAGGGAACCGACGCCAGGGTCTCGCCCTGCTCCATGAGAGCGATCAGGGTTTCGTCTGGCCTTAGGGCCGCTCGGATCGCATCTGCCTCTTTATCCGGGGTGCTGTCCCGAAGCTCGCTGATGGTCAATCCCGGCAGGCGTTTGAGGTAAAGCTCAATGCCCTCCTGAATCCAACCGCGACGCACTTTGCCCACCGCAAGAATCCGGCAACGAGCCGGGTTCAAACGTCATCTCCTTCGTCCTCGAGAAGCAGCTGACCGAAGGCCACATAGAGGCTCTCCTCTTCGCTTCCCGGGTCAACCTTCGGCCGTTTCGGTTTGGTGTTTTTTCCCGGTCCAGCCTGGCTGCGCATCGGCGCGGCAAGGCTTGGAACCTCGCTGCTGCTGTTCAAGGACGAAGACTGCCCCGACGGCTTGCGTTGGGCTTCCAACTGTTTGAGGCGGGCCATGAGGTGCTCAGGAACCGTGCCGTCCTGGCTGGCCTTCATCAGTTCCCGGAAAAGTTCCTCGGGATCCTTTTCCGTTTCGACGCGGTGGCGCGCTTGGCTTGCTTTGGCTGCCGCCGGGGGCTTGGGTTCTGGCAAACGTTCGGGGAGCTGGCGCCCCAACTCACGCAGGCGCTCCAGACTGCGGGGATCAAAGCTCATGGTTCAAGCGCAACCGAGACTTTCGCGGGTGCTTCGGCCAGTGACTGAATTAACGCCGTCGGCCACTGCACAAAGGCTTTTGAGTTGGTCACCGCGCATGGGGACATCGGTGAAGTCAGCTCCTGTGATCACCACATCCTTGAAGCGAGTGTTGAAGGCGAAGGCTCCTTCCAGTACGGCATCCGAGAGGTTGGTTCCCGTCATCACGGCGGAATCCAGCGTGGCTTCTCGCAGATCTGTGCCGCTGAGGTCGGCGTCCTGCAGCTTCGCGCCGTACAGGCTTGCCCCGCGTAGATCCGATCCAGAGAGATTGGCTTCGCGCAGGTTGCTCAGGTTGAAGGTGGCCCCACGCAGATCTTTGTCGGAGTAGTCGGCACCGATCAAGACCTGTTTGGCGACATCCATGGCCGCATGGACCGGAGCGACCACCAGCCACTGAGCGGTTAAGACCAAAAAAGAGACCAGAAGGGCCGCGAAGCGTCTGCGCATGAGCGGAACAATCACTGCTGAACCCTAGAACCGTTCCTGGGGGGAATGGTTTGAACAAGAAAGTGATGGTTCATGCCGGTGGAGTCTCAATGCAGCGGTCGCTGGGCGGAACAGCAGGCCTTGCAACAGCTTGAAGCGAAGGGATGGCGGTTGCTCGATCGCAACTGGCGCTGCCGCTGGGGGGAACTGGATCTGGTGCTGGAACAGCATCAGCAGCTGTTGGTGGTGGAGGTAAAAGGGCGTCGCATCGGTCATTGGGACCGCCGCGGCCTGGATGCGTTTCATCCCGCCAAACGACGCCGCATGGCGCGTGCGATCAGTTGCTGGAGAGCTGCGCATCCAACCTGCGCCGAGAAGCTGCTCCGGATCAAGCTGGCCCTTGTGCCGTTGATGCCATCCCAAGAAACGATCTGCTGGATGGATGTGGAGCGGCTGTGCTGATGCACAGTTGATCCATGGGTTTCTCCGGACATCACGCCCGCAAACGCTTCGGCCAGCACTGGTTGCGTGACGACTCCGTTCTGCAGCGGATTGTTGAGGCTGCCGATCTTCAGCCGACCGATCGCGTGCTGGAGGTGGGGCCTGGTCGGGGGGCTTTAACCGAGCGTCTTCTGGCTGCGGATGTGGGGGCAGTGCATGCGATCGAGCTTGATCGCGATCTGGTGGCCGGTCTGCAGGATCGTTTCGCTGATCACCCTGGGTTCAGCCTCCATCAGGGGGATGTTCTCGAGGCGCCCCTCGAATTGAGTGACGGTCACATCGCCGACAAAGTGGTGGCCAACATCCCTTACAACATCACAGGGCCTCTGCTTGAGCGGCTGGTGGGGCGGTTGGATCGCCCTGTGGATCCGCCGTACCAACGGCTTGTGTTGCTGGTGCAGAAGGAAGTGGCGGAGCGGATCCGTGCCCGTCCGGGCCACAGCAGTTTCAGCGCCCTAAGTGTGCGAATGCAGTTGCTTGCCCGCTGTGGTTCGGTGTGTCCAGTGCCGCCGCGCTGTTTTCAGCCCCCTCCGAAGGTGCAGTCGGAAGTGATCTGCCTGGAGCCTTTGCCGCCGTCCGAGCGGGTGGAGCCGGCCTTGGCTGCTCAGGTGGAATCCCTGCTGAAGCAGGCATTTCTGGCGCGGCGCAAGATGCTGCGCAACACCCTGGCGGGCGTGGCCGATCCCGACCGCTTGCAGGCTTTGGCTGCCTCCGCTGGCTTCAGCCTTCAGCAGCGCCCCCAGGAACTAGCTCCGGACATCTGGGTTGCCCTGGCCAGGGGTTTGAATCGGGGCGACTGAACGACCACCATGATTACGGTGACGGCCCCGGCAAAAGTCAATCTGCACCTGGAGGTCCTGGGGCTGCGGTCGGACGGTTTCCATGAGCTGGCCATGGTGATGCAGAGCATCGAATTGGCGGATCGTCTCAGCTTTGAGAACACCGCCGATGCGCGGGTCAGCCTCAGTTGCGATGACGCCAGCCTCAGTGTTGGCGACGACAACTTGATCCTCCGTGCGGCTCACCTGCTGCGGGATCGTTCCGGCTTCAGTGAATTGGGGGCGTCGATTCATCTGGAGAAACGCATCCCCATTGGTGCTGGCCTGGCTGGAGGTTCCAGCGACGGCGCCGCGGCGCTGGTGGGTCTGAATGCCCTTTGGGGATTGGGCCATAGCCCCGCTGATTTGGAGCGGATGGCGGCTGAGCTCGGCTCTGATATGCCCTTCTGTGTCGCCGGAGGGTGTCAGCTCTGTTTCGGCCGAGGGGAGCAGCTGGAGGCGGTGCCGCCGACCAATGAACCCCTGGCAGTGTTGTTGGTCAAAGACCCCAGGGCGAGCGTTTCAACGCCATGGGCCTACAAACGTTGCCGCGAGCTAAACCAATCCCGCTACCTCGCTGATGAGGCTGCGTTTGAACGCCGCCGGCAGGCCCTACGTCAGGACGATTGGCTGAACCCCTTGCGCAGCGATCGTCCACCGTCTTTGCGCAACGATCTGCAGGAGGTGGTGGCGCCCGAAACAGCTGCTGTGCGCTCGGCGCTTCAACTGTTGAAGAGCGTTCCCCACAGCCTGGCGGTGGCGATGAGCGGATCAGGTCCCAGTTGCTTTGCGCTGTTCCGTGATCTGGAGTCATGTCAACAGGTCCAGGGCGATCTCGCTCCCCAGCTGGAAAGTGCCGGATTAACGGCGTGGTCTTGCGCCTTTCGCCGAGATGGCGTGAGGATCGAGTCATGACTGATGCCAAGACCACAGAGAGCCCCGAGCCACGGGATCCCCGCAAAGGTCCGCTGAGTTTTCTTTCTGGGGCGCTCACAGCTGGATTCTTGGCTTGGCTTGCTCTGGGTTGGAGCCGGCGGATGGTGGTGTACTTCGCTGTTCACCCACCTCACTACAGCTCGCCGATTGCCCAAAACATTGCCGTCACGCTGAAGACCTTGCTGGTGGGCTTGTCCTTTCTGGCCACGTTCAGCACCGGGTTTGTGGCTCTCGGTCTGACCCTGGTGTTTCTTCGCAGTCTCTTTACGGCTCGCGATCAGAACCCTGCCTAGCCTCCGCCCATTGCCAGGGTTTGGATGACGCCCCACGACCTCGGTCAGCTGGCGCTGCTGCTGTCTCCAGCCATGCTTCTCTCAGTTTTGTTGCTGTTCACCTTTGCTGCCGGCGGTTGACCCTGCGCTGACTGAGATAGCTTGGCGTCACCACCCGGATTGGCCGGGATCAAAGGGACGCCGTGGCAGGAACACTTCTCTTCAACGCCCTCCGGGAAGCCATCGACGAGGAGATGGGCAGAGACCCCCACGTCTGTGTGATGGGTGAAGACGTCGGCCATTACGGCGGCAGTTACAAGGTCACCAAGGATCTGGCGGAGAAATACGGCGATCTCAGGGTGCTGGACACGCCGATTGCCGAGAACGGATTCACCGGTATGGCGGTGGGTGCGGCGATGACCGGTCTTCGCCCGATCGTTGAAGGGATGAACATGGGCTTCCTGCTCCTGGCCTTCAACCAGATTTCCAACAACATGGGGATGCTCCGCTACACCAGTGGCGGCAACTTCACCATTCCCACGGTGGTGCGCGGGCCGGGTGGCGTGGGTCGTCAGCTTGGGGCTGAGCACAGCCAGCGGCTTGAGGCCTATTTCCATGCCGTGCCCGGCATCAAGATCGTTGCCTGCAGCACGCCCACCAATGCCAAAGGCCTGATGAAGGCCGCGATTCGGGACAACAATCCCGTGCTCTTCTTCGAGCATGTTCTGCTCTACAACCTCACCGAGGAGCTCCCCGAAGGCGACTACACCTGTGCCCTTGATCAGGCTGATCTGGTGCAAGAAGGTAAGGACGTCACGATCCTCACCTATTCCCGGATGCGTCACCACTGCCTAAAAGCGGTGGAGCAATTGGAAGCCGACGGCGTCAGCGTTGAACTGATCGATCTGATCAGTCTCAAGCCCTTTGATATGGAGACGATCAGCCGCTCCATTCGCAAGACCCACAAGGTGATTGTCGTGGAGGAATGCATGAAGACCGGCGGTATCGGTGCCGAGCTGATCGCTTTGATCACTGAGCAGTGCTTCGACGATCTGGATGCCCGTCCGATGCGTCTATCCAGTCAGGACATTCCAACCCCCTACAACGGATCCTTGGAGAATCTCACGATCATTCAGCCGCATCAGATTTTTGAGGCGGCTCAGGCGTTGGTCAACAAGGACATCTGACGTTGATGGCGCGTTTTCAGGGTTGGTTTGCCCTTGTTCTTGCCCTGGCGATCGCAGCCGGGATGTTTTTAGTTCGCACTCCGCTGGAACTGGGTCTCGATCTGCGGGGCGGCAGTCAGCTCACTGTTGAGGTGAAGCCAGCCGGAGAGATCACCCGTGTGGGCTCCGAGGAAATGGAAGCGGTGAAAGCCGTGCTCGATCGCCGGGTCAACGGTCTCGGTGTGGCCGAGTCGACTCTCCAGACGGTGGGTGAGTCGCAGCTGGTGTTGCAGCTCCCTGGCGAACAGGACCCCACTGCGGCTGCGAGGGTTCTTGGCGACACGGCTCTGCTGGAGTTTCGTGCTCAGAAGCCCGATACCGAAGCTGAATTCCGTGGGCTGAGGCAGCTCCGTTCCCAGGTGGAAGCCATTCTCAAGCTCCGTGAGGATCAGATCCGCCGCGGTGAAACGCCGGCGCCGCTGGATCTGGATCAGCTCAAGACAACCCAGAAGACTCTTGGGCTCGAGGGCGAGGCCACTTCGGAGGAAGAGCAGCTTCGGGACTTGCTCGAGAAGGTCGATGCCGACTTGCTCACAATGCTTGAGCCGGCCGCACTGACGGGTAAGCAGCTTGTGACTGCCGGTCGTCAACCGCTACAGAACAATCCAACCAGCTGGGAAGTGACCCTCAACTTCGATGGGGAGGGCGCTGAGGCTTTCGCTGATCTCACCAAGTCGATTGCGGGCACCGACCGATTGCTGGCGATCATCTTGGATGATCAGCTGATCAGTGCCGCCAGTGTTGGTCCCCAGTTCAAGAGCGCTGGCATCTCAGGTGGTGCAGCCACCATCAGCGGCAATTTCAGTGCGGAAACGGCGCGCGAACTGGAGGTGAAGCTGCGGGGCGGCTCTTTGCCCCTCCCCGTTGAGGTAATCGAGGTTCGCACCATCGGCCCCACTCTGGGGGCTGAGAACATCCGCCGCAGCCTGGTGGCCGCCCTCTCGGGCCTGGCCCTGGTGGCAGTGTTCATGGTGGTGGCCTATCGCCTGCCTGGGGCTGTGGCTGTAATGGCTCTCAGCCTGTATGCACTGTTCAACTTGGCGGTGTATGCCTTGATCCCCGTCACGCTCACCCTGCCGGGAATCGCTGGATTCATCCTTTCGATTGGTATGGCTGTGGACGCCAACGTTCTGATCTTTGAGCGCATCAAAGATGAACTGCGGCGTGGCAACACCCTGATTCGCTCGATTGATACTGGTTTCTCGGAGGCCTTTTCATCAATCGTTGATGGTCACCTGACCACGTTGATCAGCTGTGCAGCTCTCTTTTTCCTTGGCACGGGACTGGTCAAGGGCTTCGCGGCAACTTTGGGCATCGGCGTCTTGCTGAGCCTGTTCACAGCCCTCACCTGCACCCGCACCTTGTTGCGTTTCCTGATGGGTTACGCCGGTCTTCGTCGTGCCAGTAATTTCCTGCCCGCCCGGCAGCTTCCTTCTCCTTCCGCCTGAACCATGACTGAACCTTCGTCATCGGCAACAGCGGGCGAGGTCCGCAATCTGCGCTGGTCCCTCAGCAGCATGCGGCGCAGGGTGTGGCTGATCTCTGGCCTTGTGGTGTTTGTGAGCCTGCTGGGGTTGCTGCTCAGCTGGCTGGATCCCGCCATTCGGGCCCCCCTGCGTCCGGGCCTGGACTTCACCGGCGGCACGCAGATTCAGTTGGAGCGCCGTTGTGATGACTCCTGCGGTGAGCTCAAGGCGATTGCGGTCTCCGATGTGATTCGCAGCCTGGACCTGCCAGTGGAGGAGGGGCAACCTCTCCCCAACCTGGGGGCGCCCCGGGTTCAGCTGTTGGATGGCGGTCAGTCACTCTTGTTGCGGCTGCCAACCCTGTCGGCTGCCCAGGGCCAAGCGGTGATCCAGGCGGTTGAACCGGTCGCGGGTCCGTTCCTCTCTGGTGGTCAATCGGTCGACACCATTGGTCCCAGCTTGGGTCGGCAACTGTTGCGCAGCAGCCTGATTTCTCTGCTGGTCGCCTTCAGTGGCATCGCGGCCTACATCAGCTTCCGCTACGACCGCCGCTACGCCTTCCTGGCCCTGGTGGCCCTTGCCCATGACGTCGCCATCGTTTGTGGTGTGTTCGCTTGGCTTGGCGTTGTGCTGCAACTGGAGGTCGACAGCCTCTTCGCCGTCTCGCTGCTCACGATTGCTGGATATTCGGTGAACGACACGGTGGTTGTGTTTGATCGCATCCGTGAACGAAGCAAGGATGCAGCTGATCTGCCTCTCTCTTTACAGGTGGATCAAGCGGTGTCGGCCACATTGACCCGCACCCTCTATACAAGCGGAACCACCCTGCTTCCTCTGTTGGCCCTGGTGTTCTTTGGTGGAGCAACGCTCTACTGGTTTGCGATCGCTCTGGCCTTGGGGGTTGTGGTGGGCTCCTGGTCGAGCATCGCCCTGGCACCCTCGCTGCTCACGCTCTGGGACCGTTCCCGTGACTGATCGCAGTGGCGAATCTCAACGACGACGCCATCCTGCTCGGTGGTTTCCGATTCTTCTGATCCTCTTGGCCCTGGGCGATCTGCGCACCGAAGTGCAGCTCCTGAGTGATCAGTTCACACTCACAGGCTTGGGCTATGCGATTCGACATCACCAGTTGGCTGTGGTGGTGCTGCTGGGTTCACCGTCCCTGTGGCGTCGTTTCGGCTAGCTGGAGCCATTGCCGAATTCACGCCAGATTGAATCCCAGGTGCGTTGCTTCACATCAGTGTTCCATCGCCCCTTGCTGTGGGTCGAGGACCACCACGATTCGAACAGGTCGTGCGCTTCTTCGTGCAGTAATTCCGGATCGAGGTTCTCTCGAACCAGCTGCTTCACGGCCTGCCTCAGTTCCTCATAACGAGAGAAATTGAAGATGACGTCCAAGCCCTTTCGTCTCAAGACCTGTTGGACACGCTATTGGATCGTTGGCCTGGAAGGGGTGGTGTTGGTATCAATCTGAACGTCATTGCTTGTTGCGCCTGAGCTACGACTCAACTGGTTGCTCAGGTCTCATGGAATTGAATCCTGGTCTCAATGAAGAGGTGTTCGGGTTGCGCGCCGAGGTTGAGGCTCTGAAATCACGGCTGAACAAAATTGAACGCGGCCAAGAGGTTGCGGTGTCTGCGGCCTATTGGCAAGCGGTTGAACGGGAACGCGATTCAAGTGAGAAGAAGAAACGTCAGCTGCTCTAGGAGATTGAAAGCTCGACCTAATGCGCTTGCCCTTGGTGCATGTTCAAAAAAATTGGGACCCTCTCCCAAGAGCCCCAATGCTCGACGCGTCGCTCTCACGACACCGTAAAAGTACTTAGTCAGCACTGGTCTCAGGTGTGACCCTTGCTACAAGGTGTTCATCTGGATACATTGGTGGATTCTGCTCTTAGGCCCAGCGATCCATGATCTGCTGTACCACCACGCGCTGCATCAGCACCTGAATCACCACCACCAGCGGAAGGGCGAGCAGCACGCCTGGTAGCCCCAGCAGGGCGCCAAGGCTGAGCTGGGCTGTCAGGGCGACGGTGGGAAGCAGATTCACGGTTTTGCGCAGCAGCAATGGCGTGAGCAGAAATGCCTCGAGGTTCTGCAGCACCAGCCGGAAAACGAGCACCGAGACCATCAATTGCGGCGATTGCAGCAGTGCTAATCCCGTCGGTAGAAGGGTTGCCGCCGTGGGGCCGATGGTGGGTACGAAGGTGAGCAGGCCGCAGACCAGGGCGCTCAATAGAGCAAGGGGTGCTTTGAGCAGCAACAGTCCACCCCAGGTGAGCAAAAACACGCTGGTGGCGGAAAGGGTCATGCCGCTGAGCCAACCCCCCAGCGCCTGACGGCATTCATCCAGCAACAGTTCCATCTGCTGTCGGGCGGGGCGGGGCGTCACGGCGACGACCATGCGCCGATGGGAACTTGGATCCAGGGCCAACAAGATCGCGAGCAGGGCCATCAGGAACAGCTGAATCAGCGAATTCGCCGCACCGCCTGCAAAGCCCAGCAATGGTTGAAGCCCTTTCAAGTTGAGGCCCTCACCCAGCGCTTCATTCAGCTGCGCCAGGCGTGGCTCGCTGCTCAGCAGATCAGACACCTTGCTGAACAACTGCGGCAGATCACGACCCAATTGCTGGAACTGGCTGATGAGTTCCGGGACCAGCAGCTGTCCCAATAGCCCCCCTGCGAACAGCAAAATCCCAAGCACGGCAGCTAGGGCTTGTGGTCGTTTCAGCCGTGTTCGCTTCTGAACCTGAACAATCAGCACATCCAGTGCCACCGCAACCACCACGGCGCCGAACAGCACCAGGAGCACCCAGCGCAGGTGCCAGAGCAGCAGCACCAGCACCACCAGGGTGAGAGCAACAAGAAACGTGCCGGCTGTCATCCTGCGGGCTCCAGACGTTTCCAGCGATCCAAAACATCGTGGATCAGGACTTCTCGGATGATCACCTGCAGCACCACCGCTAGAGGCAGAGCCATCAGCAGGCCGAGAGGTCCGAACAGCAGCGTGAACAAAAACTGCGCGGCCAGGGTCAACCCAGGCAGCAGCTTCACTTGGTGGTGCATCACCGAAGGCGTGATCACGTAACTCTCGATGTTTTGGATCACCACATAGACCCCCAATACCGCCGCTGCCTTCCAGGGGGCATCCAGCAGGGCGACTGCCATCGGGAAGATGGTGCTCATTGTTGGTCCCACATTGGGGATCACGTTCAACAGTCCTGCCAGCAGTGCATTGGCCAGAACGAGTTTCACGCCCAAGAGTGTCAGCGCGATGCTGCACAGCACAAAGACCGCCAGTGAGCTGATCAGCACGCCGACCATCCAGCTACTCAAAGCGGCACCGCACTGATCAAGGATTCGCCGTCCACGGCGTCGATAAAAGGAGGGAATCAGCTGAAGCCCCACACTTCGATAGGCCTGGGGTTGAATGCTGATCATCAAAGCGACTGCCAGCACGAACAACAGACGCAGCACCCCGTTGCCGAGGTTTCCCGCAACACCGAGCAGGCCTAGCAATCCGCTGCCCACGCCTGCTGCCAGTGATGAACCATCGGGCACAAGCTGTCGCGGACCACTCAATTCCAGTTCATCGATGTCGGGGAATGCATCCGCGCCATAGATGGCTTCGCTGATGGTGTCGATCCAGTCGACTCCCATCCGAACGAGGGTCTGACCCGCTTCGGGCAGCTTCTGCAGCAGCAGGGCAAATTCCTCGAGGAATGGGGGCACCACAACACCCGCAGCCCCTGCAACGAGCAAGAGCAACCCGGCGATGCAGAGAATCAAGGCCAGAGGCCGTTGCATCGGCCTCCTTTCTCGAAGGATGCCCACAAGTGTGCAAAGGGCCATGGCCAGAACGACTGCAGCAAAGAGCAGCAGCACCAGCTCACGCAGGGACCACAGCAAGGTGATCGCTGCGATCAAGGCTGTTAACGACAGCCAGTGGGGCAGTCTCAAGCTTGTTGATCGTCGGCAGCGTCAGTCTGATTGGAATCCTGATTTTGTGAATAACCCAAGCCGTTGGCCTCGGCGTAGCGCTGGGCAAAGCGCATGAATCGCTCGAAATCCTCTTCGGATTTCCAGGAGTAAACGGCTTCAAGAGCACTTGCTGTGCCGTTCACAAACTTGCCGTTCACTTCTCGGGTGACCATCTCACCTTCTTCATCGACCATCCACATTCCAGTGATGTCGCCCATCGTTTCTGGAGCAATTGCAGCAGGCTTCTCGAAACGGAAGGTTGCTTGACCAGTACGACCGTCGCGGCTGCGCGTCAGACGAATATCGGGAACCACCGGCTCATTGACTCCCCGAAAGAACTGAATCGCTGCTTCGCTCACGTCGTTCTGGAACCATCGGTAGCAGAGATCTTAATCGGGGATTTCAACAAACCCGTGCTTCATCAGCGTCTGCGCGGCTTGATCAGCACTGAGGCCCGATAGGTCGATGTTGTCGCGTTTGGGGGATCGCGCCAATTCGTGGTCGTAACAACGGTCGTAATAGTCGAGTGTGGCGCGGCAGGCGCTGGCCCAGTCTTCCCTGTCAATCGCCTCGAGGGCTTCCTTGGTGCGCTGCGGGCCGAGTCGTCGACTGATCCGCTGGGTCGCCTCAGCGAGAGCTGACGCCCCTTGATGGCCGTACACCTGCACCAGCTGTTCGACCCGTTCGTTCAGGTCGCGCTGAATCTCCAGCACCGGGGCCTGCTGCATCTGATCGAAGAAAGGTTTGGGAATGCGGCAGCTCCCTACTTGGATGCTTTCGGCTTCCAACCAAATCGCCGTTGCCTGCTGGCGTTGGTGCTGATCCAACGCTTCAGCCAATTTGTTCTCGTAGTGCTCGGTACTGGGTTGATCCGGCAGGCCCAGGCCGCCGAAACTGCTGCCGCGGTGGTGGGCCAGCCCTTCCAGATCAACAACGGCTACTCCGCAGGCCGCCATGGCCAACAGCAAATCAGTTTTTCCAGTTCCCGTTCGCCCCCCCATGACGCGCAGGGGCCATCTCTGTTCAAATCGGCTCTGGGCCCAGCGCCGGTAGCTCTTGTAACCCCCTTGCAGAAGTGTTGGCTTGAGTTCGATCTGCTGCGCGAGCCAGGCCATGCTGGCCGAGCGCATTCCTCCCCGCCAGCAGTAGATCCGTGGATTGCCCAGCTCGCGAAGGGTCTCCAGCTCACGGGCCAAGCTGCTGAGCTTGGGTCCGGTGAGTTCAAGACCCAGATGAATCGCTGGTCTCCGTCCTTGCTGCTTGTAGGCGATGCCGACTTCGGCCCGCTCCTCATCGTTGAACAAAGGCAGGTTGATGGCCCCGGGCCAGTGCCCCTTCGCAAATTCGCTGGGGCTGCGCACGTCCACCAGCGGACCTTTCAGCTCGCGAAGCTGCTGGATCTCGATTGAACTTGTCTCGCCCATGCCTGACATAGTGGCCAACACCGAGCCAGTTGGGGCCGGTTGCGACTCATGCTCTCCGGTTCCACACCCGCCACCAAACTCAGCGTTGACCAGCTGCTGGATCGTTTCGCGAAGGGAACACCTCGCCAACGACGCCCTCTGATCAAGCAGGTCGAAGCACGATCTGAGGACCTTGCTGCCGTCGGGCCAGATCTTCTTTCTGGCTTCGATCCTGCCGGTGATGACTGGGCTGCAGGCTGGATTCTGCAGGTCCTGCAGCGCCACCAGCCTGAGTCCATTGCCGCTCTGATCAAATCCCCAGATGCCGGCTGGCTGGCAGCGGAATCGGCAGTTGGCCTGAATTACGGCCCGTTGCAGCAGGAGCTGCTCAACCAAAACTTTGAGGAAGCGGATCGCATCACTAGCCAGTGTCTGCGCGATTTGGCCGGGGATGCTGCTGTGAAGCGGGGCTACGTCTACTTCACTGAAGTGGCTCCGATGTCGGGCATTGATCTGGTCAGTCTCGATAGGCTCTGGACGGTTTATTCCCAAGGCCGCTTTGGCTTTACGGTCCAGTCCCAGCTACTGGACGCCCTCGATGGCCGTTACGAACGCCTGTGGCCCCGCATTGGCTGGAAACGCGATGGGGTATGGACCCGGTATCCCGGTGCATTCACTTGGTCGATTGAGGCTCCCGAGGGCCACATGCCGTTGATCAATCAGCTGAGGGGGGTTCGTTTGATGGATTCAGTTCTGAATCATCCAGCGCTTGTGGCCCGCAGATCCTGACGGGGAGATCTAACAACGGTAAGTTCAAAAGACCGACGTCAACGTGCTCCACTGTGCCGTCCAAGAGGTTTCGCTGGGCTGAGTTCACACTGCCGTCCACGTTGCAGCTGGCCCCTCTGCTGGAGCTGCTCACCGAGCCGGTGGGCTGTGTGTTCACCAGTCAGCGCATCGAGTTGGGTTTACATGAGGCTCTGGTGAATGCCGTCCGCCACGGCAATGATGAAAATCCAGCCAAGATGCTTCGCGTTCGTCGGATCCTGACGCCCAACTGGTTGGTCTGGCAGGTTCAGGATGAAGGCTGCGGCTTGCCGCAGCAGTCCCGCAGAGCGACCCTGCCGACGGCGCTAGATGCTGCCAGTGGCCGCGGGCTGTTCCTCATTCATCAATGTTTCGACGATGTCCGCTGGAGTCGGAGGGGAAACCGACTGCAACTGGCCTGCCGGCGCCCGGTCAGTGATGGGGACAGCCCGGATCCTTCAGTTCTCCCTTAATCCAGCCAAGCGCTTGCTGGGTTAGTTGCTCGACATCCGTGTGGTCTCCCTGGCGGAGTAATTGCACCAACGCTGCCGCCAACAACTCGGCACCACGACGCTTGCGGTTGCTTTTCAGTTGATGCCAGTCGCGATCGCTAATGCGGAGCAGCTGATGGAGCTCCTCTGCCTTTCCTTTGGCGGAGTCGGGCCATGGGGCGGGGGGCGGTGTCATCCCTTGATCAGTAGATCGCTCTAGTTTCGGAGCACGTGGGTTCAATGCCTTGGAAGAGCGCAAAGGCAAACGAGGTCGCAGTGAACTGCGTTGGTTGCACCATGGTTCACGCTTGCTGCTGCAAGGGCAAAGGCAGTCCCATATTGGGTCGGGTGTTGCCGCTCGACGCTGGATCCAGCGCCGCAAACTTGCCACAAACCTGATCAGCCAGCCGCTTGCAGGGTGGGATGTACCAACGGAATCGGGTCAGCGTTTCTGGAAGGCACTCCGCTTTGCTGGAGCGGGCTTCACTCTGGCCTGGCTGCTGGCCCAGCTCTAAACCGATCAGGCCACCCGTTGGCGATGGGCCTATGCAACCACCACCAGAGAATTGGATGCGGGAGCTTCATCCTCGATGGAAGGGACCCCCGAAGGTTGTGGCATGTGCTGACCGCGAAGCCATGCATTGTGCAGGGCCCGCCGCCGGCGATCCTCAGAGAGAACAAGACGATCTGCCGCGGCTTGGGGGCTCTCCCCAGGCAGCAACGCTGTGCGCAGGCATATGCCGAAACCAAGGGCTTCGACTTGCACGTGACCTTCCATCAGCACGACCTGAAACGTCCAGCCCTGAAGCCAACGCAGCCGGAAGGGATTGGTCATGAAGTTCCCTTCGTAATCGCATTTACCCTATGGCTCGCAGACGTTCGTGCAAGGGACGCTGTCAGGGAATCCGCTTATCAGGTCTCTTCATTGGTGGGTTTGCGTGCTGACCAGACCCGTGTCATGAAGTGGGATTCAGCTGTGATTCCCTCGAAGCCTGCAGCTGTTAGGCGTTTGTCGATGTCATCACCGATGTAATCCCGGTAGTAAGGCTCATGGAAGACACGCCGGAAGTTCTCCATCACTGCGGCAAATTTGGCTGAATCTGCCATCTGCACAGAGTCGGCAAGAACGAAAACACCGCCTGGCTCGAGCACCCTCCAAGCCTCGTTGATAACGTTTTGGCGGGCTTCTGCTGGCAGTTCATGCAGCAGGAACACACAGGTCACGGCTTGAACCGAGCCATCCGCCAAGGGGAGTGATTCCCCATTGGCACGGATCAGCTGAACCAGCGAGGCGTCCCCGGCATTCAACCAGCGATTGGCCTGACGGAGGTACGACTCGGAGAGATCGGTCCCGATGAGTTGCGCGTGAGGAACAGCAGCTCGGATTTGGTGCAGCGTCCGACCGGTGCCGGTGGCCACATCAAGGATCTTCAGGGAGCCCGGAGCCCGGTCAGCGAAATGCTTTAAGCCGCGTTTGAGCGGAGCCAGGACCCGTCGACGCATGGCATCGGCTGTGCCGTTGAAAAGGATCTCAACCTGTAAGTCGTAGAGACCGGCGGAGTGATCACTCAGATATCCATCGGTTTGATGATGAAAATTTTGAAGGTAGTAGTCGGGGTAAAGCGCTGTTTCGGTGTCCCGTGGCAGATCGCGAACGTTGCGCTCACGGCGTCGATCCCAGGTGGAGGGGAGATCCATCCACACCTGTGGATAACGGCTGACCCAGTCGAGCCAGGGCGCATCGAAGAGCAGTTGCTCCGGATAGATCCCCCATTGAGCCTCCTGCCAATCCTGTTCCTGGAGCTTGTTCATATCCAGGCGCAGTTCTCCGAGCACCTCGGCGGGTACTGCTTCGGTTTTGGGAACGGCATCGGGAGCCACCCATTCCATCAGCTTGGTGCTCAGCTCTTTGTGAGCCAGGCCCGCGATGCTTTTGCCTTGCTGAAGCGTTTGGTACGCAAGCTTGCTCAGGGGCGTTGACGCCATCGCGGATTCAGACAACGGCCCTATTCCAGCGGATGTGACGCGCAACCGCGTGCCAAGCAGTCCACAAAAAAAACCCGCCTCCTGCGAGGCGGGTCGTGGGTCTCAACGAGTGCTGATCAGGCGTCGTAGTACATGGTGAATTCGTGGGGGTGAGGACGCTGACGCAGCTGCTGAACCTCTTCGTATTTGAGGTCAATCCAGTTGTCGATGAAGTCGTCGCTGAACACTCCGCCAGCGGTGAGAAAGCCACGATCGGCATTCAGAGCTTCCAAGGCACCATTGAGGGAAGCCGGGACCGTTGCGATCTTCGAAAGCTCTTCAGCAGGAAGTTCGAACAAATCGCGATCTTCGCCGTCGCCGGGATCGATCTGGTTCTTGATGCCATCCAGGCCAGCCATCATCATGGCGCTGAAGGCCAGATATGGATTGGCTAGGGCATCACCGGAACGGAATTCGAGGCGCTTGGCTTTGGGGCTTGGGCCGGTGAGAGGAATTCTCACAGCGGCGGAACGGTTGCCCTCCGAGTACACCAGGTTCACTGGAGCTTCGAAGCCGGGCACCAGACGCTTGTAGCTGTTGGTGGTGGGGTTGGTGAAGGCCAGGAAGGCCGGAGCGTGCTTGAGGATGCCGCCGATGTACCAGCGGGCGGTCTGCGACAGGTTCGCGTAGGTGCCTTCGCCGAAGAACAGTGGCTGACCACCTTTCCAGAGGCTCTGGTGCACATGCATGCCTGTGCCGTTGTCGTTGAACACCGGCTTGGGCATGAAGGTGGCTGTCTTGCCGTACTTCTTGGCCACGTTGCGCACGACGTACTTGTACGTCATGACGTTGTCGGCTGCCTGGATGAGCTCAGCGAATTTCATGCCGAGCTCGTGCTGGCCTGCGCCGGCAACTTCGTGGTGGTGCTTCTCGGTGGGGATACCCAGTTGCCCCATCAGCAGAAGCATCTCGGAGCGGATGTCCTGGGCTGTGTCGTTCGGAGCAACGGGAAAGTACCCCTCTTTCACCTGAATTTTGTAGGCGAGGTTGCCGCCTTCCTCGATGCGACCCGTGTTCCAACCCGCCTCGATCGTGTCGACGCTGTAGAAGGAGCCACCTTCGGCCGAGTTGTAGCGGACGTCGTCGAAGAGGAAGAATTCAGGCTCAGGACCGAAGAAGGCCATGTCGGCCAGTCCTGTGCTGGCGAGGTGATTCAAAGCACGCTGGGCCAGGGCGCGGGGACAGCGCTCATAGGGCTGACCGGTGCGCGGCTCCTGAATCGAGCAGATCATGCTCAGGGTTTTGTGCCGATAAAACGGATCAACCCAGGCCGTGTTGGCGTCGGGAACCATGGCCATGTCGGAGGCTTGGATGCCCTTCCATCCACGGATGGAGGAACCGTCAAAGGCCAGGCCCTCAGTGAAGGATTCTTCCTCCAGCAGATCGGTACAGACCGTTAGGTGCTGCCACTTGCCGTGCAGATCGGTGAATTTGAGGTCGATCAGTTCGATGCCTTCGTCCTTGATCTGGCGCAGGACGTCCTGGGGGGATTTCGACATAAGAAAGGACTGCTCGACTGAATTGTGCAGTGGTGTGACCGTATAGAGCCACAAGTCACCATTTTGTATCAAGAGGTACGTTCCAGCTGCCTGGAGTCAACTGCGTAACCGTTTCTGTCAACTTGGCCGAAATGCAGGCCTGCCAAAGGATTTGCCCGCTTCAACGGTGTTAGCGTCCGCGGGGGATCCTCTGGAGATTCAGGTAAATGCGCGATGCAATCAGCGGTCTGATCGGTCGCTACGACCAACTGGGTCGTTATTTCGATCGTCCAGCGATCGACAGCATCAATGCGTATTTGGATGAATCCACGCTGCGGATTCAGGCTGTTGAGCTGATCAACGGTTCCGCCGCCGAAATTGTGCGTGAGGCCAGCCAGCGGCTGTTCCGGGATGAGCCCGACCTGCTCCTTCCTGGCGGAAACGCCTACACGACCCGTCGGCTCGCTGCCTGTCTGCGGGACATGGATTACTTCCTGCGCTACGCCAGCTATGCCCTGGTTGCCGGCGACAGCACGATTCTCAATGAGCGTGTTCTCAACGGGCTGGACGACACCTACAAGAGCCTTGGTGTTCCTACGGGCCCCACTGTTCGCAGCATTGTTTTGCTCGGGGAAGTCGTGGCCGAGATGCTTTTGGCGAACGGTGCGGCATCCGAGCAGCTCGCCACTGTTCTGCAGCCGTTCGATCACCTGGCCAAAGGCCTTGCTGAAACCAATGTGCGCCAACGTTGAACGCAAAAGTTCAGCGCAAGATTTGAACAGATTGCAATCGTGCAGCTCTCATCTCTTCTGAGGGGCATGACTGCGTAGGCTCATCACCACGAACCAATGATCAGGGCTTTGGCGACGACCAACTCTCTTCTTCCTGTTGACGAACGTCATCGCAAAGCTTTTGCACCGATCAGCACTCCAGATCGACTGCTGCTGGGACCAGGCCCCTCGAACGCGCACCCGACGGTTCTGAAGGCGCTGTCGCGAACTCCCATCGGTCACCTTGATCCCCTTTACGTCGAGCTGATGGGTGAGGTGCAGGAACTTCTGCGCTACGCCTGGCAGACGGACAACCGCCTCACGCTTCCGATGAGTGGTACTGGGAGTGCCGCCATGGAGGCAACCCTGGCCAACACCGTGGAACCTGGAGACACCGTTCTTATTGCGGTGAAGGGATATTTCGGCCTCCGTCTGGCAGATATGGCTGGGCGTTACCGCGCTGATGTCAAAACCATTGAGAAGCCCTGGGGAGAGTGGTTTTCTCTCGATGAACTCGAAGCGGCCCTGATCGAGCACAAGCCCGCGATCCTGGCGATGGTTCATGCCGAAACCTCCACCGGTGTCTGCCAACCCATGGACGGCATTGGCGACCTCTGCCGCAAGCACGACTGCTTGCTGCTGCTCGATACCGTCACGTCCTTGGGGGGAGTTCCGCTTTATATCGATGAGTGGAAGGTTGATCTCGCTTACAGCTGCAGCCAGAAGGGATTGAGCTGCCCTCCGGGCCTTGGACCCTTCACGATGGGCCCTCGCGCCGAGGCCAAGATGTCAGCCCGTCAGGGCAAGGTTCCCAATTGGTATCTCGATGTGTCCCTGCTTAATCAGTACTGGGGCAGTGATCGTGTCTACCACCACACGGCGCCGGTCAATATGAATTTCGGCATGCGCGAAGCCTTACGTCTGTTGGCCGAGGAAGGTCTAGATCAGGCCTGGGCTCGACACCGCAGCAATGCGGAATTGCTCTGGAGCGGCCTCGAAAGTCTCGGGCTTTCTATGCATGTTCCGGCCGACCGTCGACTGCCGACGCTCACCACTGTTCGCATCCCTGAAGGTGTGGATGGAAAGGCCTTCAGTCAGCATCTGCTGAACAACCACGGCATCGAGGTGGGCGGTGGTCTCGGCACGCTTGCTGGAAAAATCTGGCGAATCGGGCTGATGGGATACAACTCCAACCCAGAAAATGTGAACCGTCTCCTCAACCTGTTTGAGACAGAGCTACCCCGCTTCAGCGGTTCTGAAGCCGCCGCTGCCTGAACCAGCGCTCCAGCTGCCCTCTCGCCTCAGCCTCGCGCACACCGCGCACCACCTCCATGTGATGGTGCGCACTGGCATGGGTGGAGAGGTCAAGGCTTCCCCCCAAACCACCGCGTTTAGGGTCCGATGCGGCATACACCACTGCTCCCATTCGGGCCTGCACCAAGGCTCCCGCACACATGGGGCAGGGCTCGAGGGTCACGATCAAGGTGCAGTCGTTGAATCTCCAATCGCCCTGCACCACCGCTGCCTGCCTTAACGCCACCAGTTCGGCATGCCCAAGGGGGTCCATATGGTTCTGGCGTCTGTTGCGTCCATGTCCGATGGCCTTCCCGTTTCCATCCAGGATCACCGCGGCAACTGGTACCTCTCCTTCCGCGCCAGTGGCCTCGGCCCGCTGGAGCAGAACGTCCATCCAGCGAGTCAAGTCATCCCGCTGATCCACCGCCGTTACACGCTGTCCTTTGAGCACCATCCCACGAGACGCGAAGATCACTGAAGTTCACGGGTCTCCGTTGCAAGCCTGTTCCGAGTCTCAGCACCAATCGGATCGGCTCGCTCCGTTCGCCATCCCCTCGGCTGCAGACCCGGTACTGAATGACTTCTTGCACCGCAGTTCAGATCTGCTCTGCCGTTGGATCGGCTCGGCTGAACGAACGGGCCCGGTGCCCTTGATGCGCCCTTTGCCTGAGGTGGCTCCCGGGCTGGAAGGAGCTGGTGTCGAATCACTCCTGAGTGATCTGCAGCAAGTGATGGATGGGGCCTACCAGCCGTCTCATCCCGGTGCCTTGGCTCATCTTGATCCGCCCCCTCTCACCGCCTCCATTGCGGCGGAGATGGTTTGCGCGGGTTTGAACAACAATCTCCTGGCAGAGGAACTCTCTCCTGGGCTGACTGGCCTGGAACATGATCTCTGCCGCTGGTTCTGCCACAGGATTGGCTTGCCGGAAGGATCCGGAGGCGTTCTGGCGAGTGGTGGAACCCTGAGCAATCTCATGGCACTGGTCTCGGCTCGGGCCGCTTTGGGCTCGATGCAGCGGGATCCCGTGCTCCTTTGCAGCCAAGACGCCCACGTCTCGATCAACAAGGCGGCAAGGGTGATGGGTTTGTCGGAGGATGCACTCCAGATGCTTCCGGTGGCCCCCGACGGCGGCCTCTGTCTTGACGCTTTGGGCGAGCGTTTGACAACACTGCAAGCCCAGGGCCGCCCTTGTCTGGCGGTGGTGGCCACCGCTGGGACAACCGTGCGTGGTGCCATTGATCCCCTCTCGGATCTGGCAGCACTCTGTCGTGATGCAGGGGTGTGGTTGCATGTGGATGCAGCCATCGGCGGTGTGTTCGCCCTGAGCACCAGCCACGCATCTCTGATGCGCGGCATGGAGTTGGCGGATTCGATCACTCTGAATCCTCAGAAACTGCTTGGCATCACCAAAGCTTCATCGCTGCTGTTGCTGAGGGATCGCACCCACCTCCGCCAGGCCTTTTCAACAGGATTGCCCTACATGCAGGCGCCCAATGGGGTGGATCACGGTGGGGAGATCGGCTTGCAGGGAACCCGGCCCGCGGAGATCCTCAAGCTCTGGCTTGGCCTGCGTCAGCTGGGTGAGGCTGGGATTGAAGCGACCCTCAGCGGTGCCTTGCAACGGCGAAAGGCCTTTGCCTCCATGTTGGATCCCAACAAGCTGACGCTGTTGTCGGGTGACCTTCACCTTCTGGCGTTCCAGGCCAGGGAGGGGGGAATTGACGCTGCCGCTTGTTGGAGTGAAGAGACCCGCCAGATGCTTCTCTCTCACGGCTACATGCTCTCGAGACCCTTCTATGGCGACCGTTTCTGTCTTAAAGCGGTCTTGGGTAACCCGCACACCACAGCTCAGCATCTCAGCGACTTGTCCGATCGGCTGAATGCATCGCTGGCCTGAAGCCTGATCGTCCACAATCGCCCTCGTTTGAGGGGGTCCCATGCCGGAACAGAAGCAGGGTTCACGCTGGGTTGCGATCGTCACCGGTGCGATTTCAGTGGCGATTGGTGTGATCTATCTGCTGCTGATCACGGTGCTGGATGCCCGGGGGCCGATGCTCCCCCCTCCTGCTGAGGCTCTGGCCGGGGCGGAAGGCGCCCCGCTGCCGACTGCTGAAGCGGTTCCACCACTTGCCGCATTGCACTGGCCAGAAAGCGCTGCAGCGAGAGTTCCCGCCGATTGAGTTCAAAGGCCTGTTGCACGACGGTCTGCATCCCGCCGTCGCCCCAGTCTTGGTCTTGTTCGAAGTAACGGATGAAGCTGCTGCCGGCAATTCGGGTGAGCCATGCGGTGACCACCCCCTGGAGCACCTGACCAAGAATCAGGGTGGGCAAACTCAGGCTGAGGCTGGTGCCCAGCAAGGACATGGCCCCTTTGACGATGCCCAACTTGCCCAGGGTTTGACCTAGGGACATGGCCAAGTCTTTGGCACGATCCCGGGACATCTCAACCCCGTAGATCTTCGCCATTTCAAGAATCATCTGGGCATTCACTGCTGCGGTACTCAACAGATCCACTCCTGGCAGTGGATTGGCAGCGACGATCCCAGCGCCCATCCAGCTGTAACGGTCGATGCAGCGTTTGGCTTCCCGGGAGCGCTGGTCGTTCAACAGGTCACGACCGCGGCTGTCGAGGGACCGACACTGGAGAAGGATGTTGTCGGCAATCAATTCCTCACCCTCGGCATGAAGCACGCCGGCGAGGCGTTGCAGCAGATCGCTGACGTCAGGCATCGGCTGTAGGGGCCGACGACCGGGTTGAGGAATCGATTGAGGAGATGCACTGCAGGCCACCACATCGGCAGTGTTGAGATGTCCCTGGCAACGGGATCGAAGCACCTGCAGGAGCCGTTTTTCCTCATCCACACCTCGTAAATCCCGCTTGTTCAGCACCAAGAGCAGCCGCTTGCCGAGGCCAGCAAGGGATTGCACAACGGCGAATTCCGAGGCTCGGAGATCACCGTCCACCACCACAATCAACAGGTCGGCGCGTACCGCCCGACGACGGGCCGTCTCCTCGCGGCTGAGGCCTTGCTCTCCCGCTTCAAGGATCCCTGGGGTGTCGACAAGTTGCAGACCACGCTCTAACCCTTTCAAACGCAATCGGTAGGCACGGCTGGTTTTTGTGACGCCCATGGGGGCACCCACATCGCCGACCATTTCATTGAGCAGCGCACGGATGAGCGATGTCTTGCCGCTGGATCCGGTGCCGAACACAACAACCACCAGATCCCCTCGCTTCAGTTCGTCTGCGACGCGATCGCGTTCGTTTTGCAGACTCCGGCGGCTGATGTCGTCCTGGATGCGTTCGATCAAGCGATCGACATGGCCCAGGCTTGTGTTTGCGGCGTCCCGGCGGTTCTGAGGAGCGGCGGCTGGCTGCCGCGGATGTTGAGGGGGGCGTGACTTCCAGCGTTTCCACATGGGCCAGCCCACCTGCATCACAACAGCCACCACCAGCACAAGACCCAGCAGCAGAACCGGCGTAAGCAGCCAGGGAGGCAGGAAGTAACTCAGATCCCACAGCAGGCTGCGGATGGTTTGAACGGCTACACCGATCACCACAAGTGCCACAAAGGCAACTGCAAGACCGATGAGCAACCTGGTTTGAGGTTTCATGCCTGCGTCACACCAGCCTCAGGGCAAGTTTGGGTCAGCCACGGCTGGTGTCACCACGACGGGTCCAGAGATCGATGCCGAAGCAGAGCACAGCGAGATTGATGGCGACATCGGCTCCGTTGAAGATCGGGAAGTCGATCGGTTCGAGTGCCAGAAAATCGACCACGTAACCCAGGCGCCAGCGATCGAGCCCGTTGCCCAGGGTGCCGCCAAGAAGCGCTGCTGAAGCAAGTGCTTGCCAAAACGGCAGGACCCGTTGTCGCCAGATCCAGAGAATCAGCCCGATGCCGACCCCCAAGCTGAGAAGTCCAAGGAGGGCAGTTGATCCCCGCAGCACGCTGAAGGCGGCTCCAGTGTTGTGCACCAACTGCAGGGAGATCAGGTGCGGTAGCAGGGGAAGGGTGTGGCCATCCTGCAAAACGCTGGAGGCCACACCCTTGCTGACCTGGTCCACCACAACGATGACAAGAGCAATGAGCAGGGTGGATTGACGCGGCAGGGTTCTGTTCATGACTCAATGATCAACAGCCGACGTAACACAACCGAGAGCAGTCCTGCACCGATGCAGAGCAGCATCTGTGCAGGCAATGGGCCGATGGAAAACTGCATCAGGAGCTCGAGAAATCCAAGCGTCCATCGACCCAAAATGGCCCCGATGGCGAGATTGAGGAGACCGCAGATCTGAAGAACCAGGAGCCCTGCAAGGGCGGACAGCGACTGTCTGGGCAGGTCGTTCATGCCGTCCTGCTGCGCCAGGCGACCGGTGAGCCAGGCCGCCGGAACAAAACCCGCCAGATAGCCGAAACCTGGTTCCAGCACGTAGCTCAGCCCGCCACCGCCATGGAACACCGGCAGGCTGAACAGTCCCAGGGTCAGATACCCAACGGCGGCCATCACACCGGCGCGCGGGCCGCTCACCATGGCGCAGAGGAGGAGGGCTGGCACCTGCCAGGTCACGGGCAGGGGCAGAACAATTGGTTCCGGCACAGGCAGATACATCGCTGCCGGTACAAGACCACCAATGAGGATGGCCAGCAGACCCGCCAGGGCACCACACCAGGAGGCGAGAGCCCTCACATCAATCCGTCAACTCGGCCCATCCTGCTCGACAATGCAGATCCTGCCCAGTTCAGATGACGGTATCGATTGGTGATCGCCTGCTCCTGAAGCAGCAGCTTCCTTTCCTGAAATCCGCTGATCCGATGCCGATGTTGCGTCCCCCGGATCTGGTGGCGGCCGGTGAAGTGGGTGAGGTGGTTGCGCTCCATCCGATGGACACGGTGGCCGTCCGCTTCCGTCGGGGCACGTTCCTGATTGCGCTCGACCGGCTGGATCCCGTGGATGCCGCTAAGGCGGACTAACCAGCAACACGGCGCTGCCAGCGTCGTGCGAGCTGCTCCAGTGCTCCGGAGGTTCCGCACAGGCTGAGCCGTGGTTCACCGAGCCAGCGCGCTGCTGCATCGCGAACATCAGACGGTGTCAGTTGGGAAAGGGCATCAACACATCTCTGGTCATGATCTTCGGGGAGGCCCTGCGCCTTCAGCTGAACGCGCCGCTCAGCCCTTTGGGAGCAGGTCTGCAGTCCTTGGGCGAGCTGGCCGATGTACTTCGCTCTTGCGAGCTCAAGCTCTGCCTCGCTGAGGGGTTGCTCGCGCAACTCATCCCAGATCGTCAGCAGCAAGTCCAGGGCGAGGTTGGCTCGTTCCTCCACGCTTGACGCCATCAGCACAAAGGGTGCGGGGCCGGCCAAGGCAGGGAAGTGGGCTGCCACGTCGTAGGCCACGCCATGGTCTTCACGCAGGCGCTGGAACAGCACGCTCGACATTCCAACCCCTAGATGGCACTGCAACAGCCGTAAGGCCAGCTCATCCGGTTGGCCATGCCCCAACGTTGCCTGACCCAGCATCAGCACCACTTGTTCGGTGTCCATCGGTTCAAGGTGGATTGTTGCGGTGCCTACTCCTTCGGCGTAGGGGAGTCGGCTGGCGGAATCCTTGGCTCTGCCCTTGGGCCAGTTGCGGAAGTCCTCAAGCGAATGGAGTTGATCGACAAGATTTTGCGGGACGCTGCCCGCAAGGGCGAGAACACTGGAGGCCTCTGGCAGCCGTTCGGCGAGGGGAAGCAGCACCTTCCGATCCAGGTCGATTAGCTCCTCGGTGATGCCCATAGGGTCATGGCCATAACCACCGCTGCCGTAGGTCAGTTGCCTCCAGCCGGTCGTGGCGCAATGGAAGGGGTCCTCCCTTTGCCGCTGTAGGGCCTGAATCGTGAGCGAACGTTCTAGGGCCACCTGATCGGGCTCAAGGTGGGGGGCTCGCACCATTTGCGCCAGTAGGGGCAAAAGATGCTCGGCATCTTCCACCGTGCAGCGCAGGCTCAGGATGAGGGCGTCTTCCTGGGCATCACAGCGCAGACCGGCGCCGCATCCCTCCACCAGGTCAGCCAGCTCAAGGTTGTTGTGATTTCCGCAGCCTCGGCTGAGCAGGGACGCCAGCAGGTCATGGGCTCCCCGAGCCCCAGCAGGGTCCTCTGCGCTGCCGAAAGGGAGCAGCAGTTTTGCGGCCAATATCCCCGGGGTTGCGACCGGTTCGACCAGAAGTTCGGGGTTGCTCATGCGTGCTCCGACTTGGCTTGGGCCGTCAGGACGAAGGCCTGTTCGGGTTGAAGCCTGGGAAACAGCTCCGAGCGCAGCCGCTCCGCTGTCCACGTTGGGAGGAAGGCAAGGGGGTGCAGCAGGTCCTGCTGACGGTTCCAGAGGGTCTGACTGGCACAGAGTCCTGAGACCTGACCCGTCGATTCCAACGCGTATCGGAGCCCATTGCTCACCAGCTGTTGACCCCGCTTCAGTTCCTGATCGGTGACAAGCTCGCGCGCCATGGTGCGCAACTCACGGTTGACCTCCTCTTCAACAGCGTCCAGATGCTCATCTGGGCAGATCACTTCCAGGGTGATCAGGCTCCCCTGCTCCAGAACCGAGAGGTCCATCGACACACTTTCAACGACCTGAAGCTCCTCTCTCAGGCGGTTGACGAGACGACTGCGTCGTCCCTCCCCCAGCAATGTCGTAGCGAGATCCGCCGCCATCACGCCGCCCTGATCCTGGGCCTTGGGGGCTTCCCAGAGCATCAGCAGGCGAGCTGATTCCAGGCGATCCACTGCGACGCTCTGGCGTCCGGGGTGCACGCTCAGAGGGGCTGACCGGGCTGAGGGGCCAGGGGCATTTCGGAGTCCGGCCAGAGCCGAGGAGCCAATAGCGGAGCGCAGCTCAGTGGATGCGGGGCCGGCCACCGCCAGGCAGCAGTTGGAACCGCGGTACTGCCGTTTGTGAAACGCCTCCATAGCGCCGGGGGTCATGGCCTCCAGACTGCGGGGGGTTCCAAGAATGGGGCGGCCATATGGGTGTTGGTCACAGCCTTTGCTGAGCAGCAGTTGCAGCACCTGCTCATTCGGCTGATCGGCGTATTGCGCGATCTCCTCCAGAACCACCCCCCGTTCTGTACTGAACCCGCCTGGATCGAGGCTCGGCTGCAGAACAAGTTCCAGCAGCAGATCCAACGCTTCGCGGGCCCGATCCGGTGGTGTCAGCACGTGAAAGTGGACGTCGTCAAACCCCGTGGCTGCATTGCTGCTGCCACCCAGGGCCTCGATCGCCTCATCGAAGGCCCCTGCGGCTAGCCGCTCACTTCCTTTAAAAACCATGTGCTCAAGGAAATGGGCCATTCCCTCTTCCCCTGGATGCTCACTGGCACTGCCTGCGCGGCACCAAAGATCGAGACAGGTCAAGGGTGCATCCGGCATGTCTGCCGTCACGCAGCGCACTCCGTTGGGGAGAGTCCAATGGTCCAGTGATGGGCCGGAGAACGGAATGTTCAGAACTGCGTGGCAAAGTTCCATTCTGTGCCTGCTTCTTCGATGCAGCCCAAGCCGCTGGCGCAACCGCCAGGACAGCATCCTCTTGTGCACGCCTTGGCAGCGTCGATTCGCAGTGCCTGGCAAGGATTACCTGGATTGGAGATCTTTCCCTGTGATGATGATTTGCGCTTCATCAAGGGGAAGCTCGATGGCGAAGGGCTGACGATCGGGAATGAACTCTTTCGCTGTGTCGGCCTTCGCAAATTGCATCTGGAGGTCGCGCGGCTCGGGAACGGTCTTCAAATCCTCCACAGCGTTTGGTTCCCGGATCCCTGCTACGACCTGCCGATTTTCGGGGCTGACATCGTGGCCGGCCCGGCTGGCATCTCCGCCGCGATCGTCGATCTTTCTCCCACCTCAGGTGCCCTACCGGATCAGTTGCTGAATCGTCTCCAGGCCAAGCCCTGGCCTGCGTTTCGGCAGGTCCGGGACCTACCGGCGTGGGGATCAGCCATCTTCTCCAGCAAGGTCTGCTTCATTCGCCCGGATGGTGTGGAAGAGGAGACGGCCTTTCATGACCTGGTGAGCCACTACCTGCAGGTGATGGCAACAAGCGTGATCGAAGCGACTCCCGAACCGTCGACATCTCTCACTACAGTTCGCCGATATGAGGGCCAGCTGAACTATTGCCTTCAGCAGAAACGCAACGACAAGACCCGACGCGTTCTCGAGAAGGCCTTCGATTCGGCTTGGGCCGATCGCTACATCGATTTGCTGCTCTTCGACAATCCACCCGAACCGTGATGAGTCCCAAGCGCTGGTCTGTTGTGGCTGGAAGTTTGGTCATCGCTGCAGTGGGGGGCTGGTTGCTTCGACCAACGCCGGCCCCAACACCTGTTGCCCCGCCTGCTGAACGATCGGTTCGTCCGCAAGCCGTTGCTGCTTTGGGGCAACTTGAGCCTGCGGGGGACATTCGCAATTTGGCGGCTCCCAATGCGGGAATGGCGGGGACCCCTAGGGTTGCCTCACTTCAGGTGAACGAGGGAGATGCGATCAAGCGAGGCCAAGTTTTGGCGGCGTTTGATCACCGTGATGGCCTCCTGGCAGACCTTGAGCGTGTTGACGCTGAGCTGAGAAGCCTGGACCAGGAGATCCGTCTTCAGGCCATTGAGGTTGAGCGTTTCACGCAAGCCGCGGACTGGGGAGCTGCTGAATTGTCTTTGGTGGACAACAAGCGGGAGGAGCTGGTGCGCCTCCAGGGTCAGCGGGATCAGGCCCTGGCTGAACGCAAGGGGTTCATGGCCGATCTCGAGCTGAGCCAGCTGATTTCTCCCATTGATGGTGTCGTGCTCAAGTTGCACGCCCGTGAAGGCGAGCGCCCTGGCGTGGAGGGAGTGATGGACGTGGGGGCCAACCAGGCGATGCAGGCCAGCATCGAGGTTTACGAATCCGATATCGCTCGGATTAGCCCCGACCAGTCCGTTCGCCTGACCAGTGAGAACGGTGGCTTCCGCGGTGAACTTGTCGGGCGCGTGCTGCGCATCAGCCCGCAGGTGGAACAACGGTCTGTTCTCTCCACCGATCCCACCGGCGATGCCGACGCCCGCGTTGTGGTCGTTGATGTGGTGCTCAACCCTGAAGATGCAGCCAAAGTCAGCCGTTTGGCTGGCTTGAAGGTGATTGCCCGCTTCGATCCATGAACCGGTTCTGGCGGGGGCGTCGGATTCCCCTCTCCTGGCTGTTGTTGACGCGCCAGCCCGTTCGCTTGCTGGTGGCACTTGCCGGCATCAGTTTTGCGGGAATTCTGATGTTCATGCAGCTCGGATTCCGTGATGGCCTCTTTGACGCCAGCGTCACGGCGCACCGGCTGTTCGATGCCGATGTCGTTCTGATCAGTCCCCGCTCCGCCAGCTCCGTGAGCATGGAGGCCTTTCCCAGGCGGCGGCTGGTTCAGACCCTGGCTGATCCCGATGTCGAGGGGGTGACCCCGGTGCACTGGGGGCTGATGCTCTGGCGCAACCCCGAAACGCGGCGCAACCGGTCGATCCTGGCCTTGGGCTTCAATCCCGATGACCCCTTCTTCGTCGACCCCTCCCTGGCTGAGAAAACTGACGCTCTCAAGCAGAAAGGACGGATCCTGTTTGATCAGCTGTCACGCCCCGAATTCGGACCCATTGCCGATTGGTATCGCGATGGCCGGGTGGTGGAAACTGAAATCGCTGGCAACCGCGTCCGGGTGGCAGGTCTGGTGAGCCTGGGCACCAGCTTCGGTGCCGACGGCAATCTGCTTACGAGCACCGAGACGTTTCTCGATCTGATGCCTCAGAAGCCGCCTGGGGCGATCGAAGTGGGTCTGGTGCGGTTGAAGCCAGGAGCGGATCCTGAGCAGGTGGTGTCCCGATTAAGCCAGCGGCTGCCCAAGGATGTTTTGGTGTTAACCAAGCAGGGCTTCATCGACTTCGAGCAGAACTACTGGAAGAGCAGCACCTCCATTGGTTTCATCTTCACCCTCGGCGCTGCCATGGGGTTCGTTGTGGGCTGCGTGATCGTCTACCAGGTGCTGTACACCGATGTGAGTGATCACCTGCCTGAGTACGCCACCTTGATGGCGATGGGTTATCGCCTCAGTCATTTGTTGGGAGTGGTGGTCCGTGAGGGCTTCTATCTGGCGGTGATGGGGTACGTCCCCGCCTACATGGCCGGTCAGGGTCTGTACTGGTTCGTTCGTGACGCCACCAAGCTGCCCGTCGGCATGGATCTCTCGCGGGCGCTCACCGTTTTGGTGATGATCCTGGTGATGTGCATGTTGTCGTCGTTCCTGGCCATGCGTCGTCTCATTGATGCAGATCCTGCGGAGATCTTCTGATGCCCGCTGTTCTTGTCGACAACCTCTCCCATGCCTTCGGTCAAGGGGAGATGCGCCGCGAGGTTCTTCAGAACATCAGCTTCAGCATCGAGCCGGGCGAAGTGGTTTTGCTGACCGGACCCTCCGGCTGTGGCAAGACAACGCTGCTCACCTTGATCGGCGCCTTGCGGACGGTTCAGCAGGGCCAGGTGTCTGTGCTTGGGCACTCCCTGGATGGAGCCGGCCGTCGTCGTCGCCAGCAGGTGCGCCGACGCATTGGAATGATTTTTCAGGGGCACAACCTCCTGCGCTGCCTCACGGCTGAACAGAATGTGCAGATGGGAGCTGATCTTCTGCCTGATCTCAGTTACAGGGCCCGTCGGGATGAGGCCCGTCAGTGGCTCCGCTCCGTAGGCCTTGAGGACCACATGGCCAAAGTCCCCCATGACTTGTCTGGAGGACAAAAGCAACGGGTCGCCATTGCCCGTGCCCTTGCGGCTAATCCCAGGCTGCTCCTGGCGGACGAGCCCACAGCCGCCCTTGACAGCCGCACCGGCAGGGAGGTGGTGGAGCTGCTGCGCCGACTTGCGCGCGAACAGTCCTGTGCGGTGCTGATGGTGACCCATGATCCACGCATCGTTGATGTCGCCGATCGCGTGCTCCAGATGGAGGATGGGCGTCTGCTGAATACTGTTGAGTAGACTCAACGTTGATTCAAGAGCCCGCAGTTCCGCATGGCCAAGCGCAGAAACCTGAAGAAAGAGAAGCAGGAGCGGAACCGCGCCTACGCCCGCAAGTTCAAGAAGCGCAAGATGCGGAACGATGGCCGTGGTGAAGGCGCTGGCAATGGCGTGACCGGAACCGCCAACAATGGTGGCGCGGCGGACTGATCTGCCAAGCAATGTTCAGAAAAAAGGGGCCTTCGGGCCCCTTTTTTGTTGTTCGTAGGGTGGGTTCCTTCTGCATCGGCTGTCGCGATGTTCGTCAGCGTCGTTATTCCGACCTACAACCGACGCCCGATTCTCGAGAAATGCCTCTCGGCACTGGAAGATCAGCAGCTCGACGGTGCTCTGGATGATTACGAGGTTGTCGTGGTCGACGACGGCTCCACCGATGGAACGCCGTCGTGGCTGCGGCACCAGTCGGATCGTTTCCCCCATGTGCGTCTGATTGAGCAGGAGCATGGTGGTCCTGCGGAAGGGCGAAACCGGGGCGTCGATCATGCCCGTGGTGACGTCATTGTTTTTATCGACAGTGACCTGGTGGTCACAGAGACCTTTCTGGCGACCCACGCACTAGCCCTGAGGCAGTGCTGGCAGAAACGGGGTGATCGCCTTTGTTTCACCTATGGCGCTGTGATCAACACGGCCAACTTCGAGGCGCCCCGCTCCGAACGTCACAAGTTGAGGGACTTGTCTTGGGCCTATTTCGCTACGGGGAACGTGGCCATCGATCGGGCGGTGTTGGAGCGCTCAGGCCTGTTCGACACAGGTTTCCGCCTCTACGGCTGGGAGGATCTGGAACTTGGTGAGCGCCTGCGGCGGATGGGGGTTGAGTTGGTGAAGTGTCCTGCCGCTGTCGGCTATCACTGGCACCCTGCTCTGAGCCTCGATCAAATCCCCCGCCTTGTGGAAGTGGAGGGAGAACGGGCCCGCATGGGGCTGGTGTTCTTCCGCAAACATCCAACCCGGCGGGTGCGCCTGATCATCCAGTTCACCTGGTTCCATCGGATCCTCTGGGAGCTTCTGACTTTCGGGGGGCTGATTAATCCGTCCAGCCTTCGCCCCCTGCTCCGCTGGTTAATTCGTCATGGCTACCCGGGGACTGCAATGGAGCTGCTTCGTCTGCCTCTGAATCGCATCGGTGTGCGTGCCCTGTTCCGCGAAGCCAAAGCAGCTGGACTGCGTTGATCAACGTTTTGATACCTTCTATAGGTCCTTTCACTCCGCACACCTGCCCGTTTCGGGTGCACCGTGACACCAGCATCTGCTGGTTGTTCAGGTCCCTGGCAGGTGGAGGCGAACCCGAAACCCACAAACCATGGCTGTCGTCACCCTCGCCGAGATGATGGAGGCTGGTGCCCACTTTGGGCACCAGACCCGTCGTTGGAACCCCAAGATGTCGCGCTACATCTATTGCGCGCGCAATGGTGTTCACATCATTGATCTTGTGCAGACCGCTGTCTGCATGAACAACGCCTACAAGTGGACCCGTTCCGCTGCTCGCAGCGGCAAGCGCTTCCTTTTTGTTGGCACCAAGAAGCAAGCTTCTGAAGTGGTTGCTCTCGAAGCTGCCCGCTGCGGAGCCTCCTATGTGAACCAGCGCTGGTTGGGCGGAATGCTCACCAACTGGACCACGATGAAGGCCCGGATCGACCGTCTCAAGGATTTGGAGCGGATGGAATCCAGTGGCGCCATTGCCATGCGCCCCAAGAAAGAGGGTGCGGTGCTTCGTCGCGAACTTGAGCGTCTCCAGAAGTACCTGGGCGGTCTGAAGAACATGCGCCGTCTCCCCGACGTCGTGGTTCTGGTGGACCAACGCCGTGAGTCCAATGCGGTGCTTGAAGCCCGCAAGCTCGACATTCCCCTGGTGTCAATGCTCGACACCAACTGCGATCCGGACCTCTGCGAGGTTCCGATTCCCTGCAACGACGACGCTGTCCGTTCCGTTCAGCTTGTCCTGGGTCGTTTGGCCGACGCGATCAATGAAGGTCGCCACGGTTCCAACGATCAGCGTGGCGGCGACGCCGACGCCTGATCACTCTTTCCCTTCTCGACCTCGCCGTTCTCCGTCAACGGAGAACGGCGCATCCACCCTTTTCTTCCCTTCCGACCGATGGCTGCCGTATCCGCCAAGCTTGTCAAAGAACTCCGCGACAAGACCGGCGCGGGAATGATGGACTGCAAAAAGGCCCTGGCCGCAACGGATGGGGACACCAATAAAGCCGTTGAATGGCTTCGCCAGAAAGGCATCGCCAGCGCTGAAAAGAAATCAGGACGCACCGCTGCCGAGGGTGCGATCGGCAGTTACATCCACACCGGCGCCCGGGTGGGTGTGTTGATCGAAGTCAACTGCGAAACCGACTTCGTGGCTCGTGGCGACATGTTCCAGGAACTTCTTCGGGATGTGTCAATGCAAGTTGCGGCATGCCCCAACGTGGAATACGTCACCACCGACGAGATCCCCGACGAGATCCGTGAGCGCGAGAAGGCGATTGAGATGGGCCGAGACGACCTCGACGGAAAGCCTGAACAGATGAAGGAAAAGATCGTTGAAGGTCGGATTGGCAAGCGCCTCAAGGAACTCGCTCTGATGGAGCAACCCTTCATCAAAGACAGCTCAATCACCGTTGCTGATCTCGTCAAGCAGGCTGCCGGCAAGATCGGCGAGAACGTGAAGGTTCGTCGCTTCACCCGCTACACCCTTGGTGAGGGCATCGAGGTGGCGGAGAACGATTTCGCCGCTGAAGTGGCGTCCATGCAGAGCGCCGGCTGATTCCATTGTCCGACCCGGACGTCAGGCCTGCTTACGACCCGTCAGATCAGCTGGCGCGCCTTGAACGGTTGTGCCGGCTGCGGGCCATCGCCCTCTACCGGGAGCAGGCTCTCTATCTGCAGGTGCTGCGTGAGCTGCTTCCAGGAGCCACCCGTCAGGCTCTGTTTAATCTTCTCGGCGAGGTTGATCCTTCCCGATTTAGTCGGCTTCCAGACTCGACCCGCCAGAACTTCCATGCGTCGGTCAACAATCTGATTGAGCGCTGCAGCGTCCTGCTCACGGTGGAGCAGCTGATGCAGCTTGTTCAGCAGATGCAGCAAGAGCAGCGACGGCAGCAGGCCCATGCCAGCCGAACCATGCTTCAGAACCTCGGCCGTCAGCCGTTGAACAGAGACGCTGCGTCCGAGTCGCCATCGTCTTCTCCGCAGCAGGACGAACCCAGTGGCTCGATTCAGTTGAGCCTGGCGTCCCCCCTCGATTCCCCCCAGAGAGATCCAGGTTCAGGTCCCGTTGTTGAACCTCTCCCTGAACAACCAGACAGCCAACCTTCAGGGGATCTTGACGTGCTCCGCTCGCTGTTCGAGCTGGCCGGTGATGCGATGCAGCAGGCACAAATGCCCGTCGAGGCCAGTGGCGCATTTGATCAGTCTGTTGAAGGCGACGACCACTTCCTTCCCCGTGAGCCGGATGCGCTGTTGCATTGGATCCAGGCCATGGATCAGGCACTTGAGCGACGGCTTCGCAACCTGTCCCACGCTGTGAATGTGCAGATGCTGCGCTCAGGGCTGGCCCAGACGCTTCTGCCCATCAGCCTTCTCGATGCCGTCCTCAAGGGTCAGGTGGAAACACAGCCAACGGCCACAAATGTGTTGCGTTTGCGGCTGCCTCTGGCCGTCGGTGATCTCGACCAGGGCATGGATGTTCTTTGTGTGCTCCTGCGCAGCAACGATCTGGAGTTCGACAGCCCACGACTGCGTCAGTGCCGCAAGCGTTTGCGCACTCACCACCATGCTCTGCTCACAATGGTTCGGCAGCAACGCCACTGGCAGCGTCGCTCCCTCGATCGTGAGGCCCGTACCCATTGGCAGACCCCATCCGATTCAACGCAGCAGCTGAGCGGGGACTGACCGGCGAGCAACTGTCGCTGTTGTTGGCATGGATGCTTCCCATCCAGCGTTCGCTGGGGTTGGAGGCCGACCGAGGCTTTCGGAACTTGCAGGGTCGCCAGCAGCGTTTTCACGACTTTCTGCAGCAGCAGCTTGCAGCCCCGCCGGCACTGCCCTTCCCTCAGGCCGTAACCGATCGGATGACCAGGCTCAGCGCTGGTTTCGCCGAGTATCCGGAGTTGGCTGATCCTGCCCGCCGGCGTCTGGTTACCGATGCTCGCCAGTGGCTGTATGAGCTGCGCCATCGCCTGGAACCCTCGGCCCCGATGGCACCGCCAAGGCTGAAGGTTCAGTCGTCCTCCAAGGCTGGAGAGGGCGCTCAACCGCCTGCGTCACCGTTGCAGCTCGATAGTCCGATCACGCAAATCCGTGGTGTGGGTCCGAAATTCGCCGCACGGCTGGCATCGATCGGCCTGCTTCTGGTGCGCGACCTGCTGCGCTATTACCCCCGTGATCATGTCGACTACTCGGCGATGCGGCGTATTGAGGCGCTGGTGTCGGGGGAGACCGCCACGATTGTTGCCACGATCCGCCGCTGCAATGGATTTGTCAGCCCAAGGAACACCAATCTCGCCATCATTGAGCTCCAGCTACAGGATCCGACAGGTCGCCTGAAGGTGAGTCGCTTCCTGGCTGGCAAACGCTTCAGTTCTCCGGCGTACCTCAAAGGTCAGCAGCGCCTTTACCCCGTTGGTGCCACCGTGGCCGTTAGTGGTCTGGTCAAGGACGGCCCCTACGGCATCACCTTCCAGGATCCGTTGATTGAGGTGTTGGACAGCCCCTCTTCTCCTGTGAAGTCCCCCAGCATCGGTCGTCTTCTGCCGGTGTACCCCCTCACCGAAGGGGTTGGTGCTGACCGTTTCCGCAGCTTGATTGATCAGGTCTTGCCCCTCGCGGCCACCTGGCCCGATCCCCTTCCTGCAGAGCTGCAACGGCGATTCGAGCTGGCGACATTGGCGGAAGCCTTGCAAGCGCTGCATGCGCCGAAGGATCGTGAAAGCCTCGATCGGGGCCGCCGCCGGCTGGTGTTCGATGAGTTTCTGCTCTTGCAGTTGGGCCTGTTACGACGACGTCAGCTGCTGCGCTCTCGGACGGGGCCTGATCTCGATCTTCAGACCAGTGCCGATGGGCTTGTGGGGGAGTTCGTGGACCTTCTTCCCTTCCGCTTCACCGCAGCCCAGCAACGCGTGTTTCAGGAAATTGAAGCCGATCTCGGTCGCACCGAACCCATGGCCCGACTGGTGCAGGGGGATGTCGGTTCGGGAAAGACGGTGGTCGCCATTGCGGCGTTGCTCAGCACCATCGCCTCTGGTTGGCAGGGGGCCCTGATGGCCCCCACGGAGGTGCTGGCCGAGCAGCATTACCGCAATCTCTGCCAGTGGTTGCCTCAGCTTCACGTCAGCGTCGCCTTGTTGACGGGATCCACACCACGACCACGCCGCCGTCAGCTGTTGGATGACTTGGCCAATGGTTCTCTGAAGGTTCTTGTGGGGACCCATGCCCTTCTTGAGGATCCGGTCGTTTTCAATCGCCTGGGGCTTGTGGTGGTTGATGAACAACACCGCTTCGGCGTTCACCAACGGGATCGTCTGCTCAATAAGGGGTTGCAGCCCCACTTGCTCACCATGACAGCGACGCCGATCCCACGCACCCTGGCGTTGTCGATGCATGGGGATCTGGATGTCAGCCAGATCGATGAATTACCTCCAGGTCGCACACCGATTCGCACTAGCATGCTCACGGCCGGTAAGCGCGAGAAGGCCTATGAGCTGATCCGTGAGGAGGTGCAGCTTGGCCAGAGGGCCTATGTGGTCCTGCCGCTGGTGGATGAGTCGGAGAAACTCGAGCTTCGTTCGGCTGTTGAAGTTCATGCCGAGTTGGCCTCGGAGGTTTTCCCTGACTTGGCTGTCGGCCTCCTGCATGGTCGTCTTTCCAGTGTCGATAAGCAGGCGGTGTTGAACGGGTTCGCCACCGGTAAAACCCAGGTGTTGGTGTCGACCACGGTGGTGGAGGTGGGCGTGGATGTACCTGAGGCCAGCGTGATGGTGATCGACCATGCCGAGCGCTTTGGACTGGCGCAGTTGCATCAATTGCGGGGTCGCGTCGGTCGGGGCGCCGCCGCCTCCCACTGCCTGCTGATCAACGGCAGTTCCAATCCCTTGGCACGCCAGCGTCTGGATGTGCTGGTGCGCTCCACCGACGGTTTTGAGATCGCTGAGATGGATCTGCGTCTGCGCGGTCCTGGACAGGTGTTGGGGACCCGTCAGTCGGGCCTGCCCGATCTGGCCTTGGCCAGCCTTGCCGATGATGGTGCTGTTCTGGAGGATGCACGAACGGCGGCTCAGGAGCTGCTGAAACACGATCCAGACCTTGAACAGCTCCCGCTGCTGCGCAAGACCCTGGATGAGCAGCAGCGTCGCCTCAGCGGCGGCACCCCCCTGAACTGACCCATCCCCTCTCAACGATTCGATGCGCCCCTGGAGCCCTATCCCGATCGAGGAGTGCGGTGAGCCGCTGCAAGACCTCCCTCGGGAGTTCTTGCGGATGGAACCCCATCCCTACATGGCGCTCGGTGCACCCTATGGGGCCTCAGGGAATCCCTTCCAATTGCGCCAAGGGGTGGTTCAGCGTCTGCTGAAGGCGCAGCAGCGTCTGAGCGCTCACGACCCCAGCCTTCGCCTGAGCATTTTCGATGCGTGGCGCCCGATCGCAGTGCAGGCCTTCATGGTGGAGCACAGCATTGCCGACCTCTGCCGCGAACGCGGGGTTGAACTGATGTCGGGGGACGCCTTCGACCGGGTGGTTGCCGATGTGGGGCGGTTCTGGGCCGCCCCCAGCCGCGATCCAGCCACACCGCCACCCCACAGCACCGGTGCCGCTGTTGATCTCACCCTCAGTAGCCGTGAGGGAATCCTGCTGGAGATGGGTGGAGAGATCGATGCCATTGGTGCGATTTCAGAGCCCGAGCATTACGCCGGAGAGGAGGAACCCGATGCCCGCTGCTGGCATCAACGTCGGCAGCTTCTGGCCGATGTCATGGATGCTTCCGGCTTCGCCCAGCACCCGAACGAGTGGTGGCACTACTCGTTCGGTGATCAGCTCTGGGCCTGGCGCAAGGGTGCTGCTGTAGCGGTCTATGCCGAGGCCGCTAACAGTGCGCTCACCTCCTGATCCCCCAGCTTTTCGATGTGATCCCCGAAGCTGCGTCGACCACCGGCGGCCTTCCAGCTCAGCAGCAACGGTTCGAGGGTCTTTTCAAGATCGTCGAGGGGTAGTTTCTCCATGTATGGACGCGCCAAACGTTGGAGGTTGGGGGTCCCACCGAGCCATAGCTGGTACTGGTTGACTCCGTTGCCCACCAATCCCAGCTCCGCCATGTAAGGCCGAGCACAGCCATTGGGGCAGCCGGTCATGCGCACGAGGAGCGACTTCTCGATCTCGAGCCGCCGCAGCTGGGCATCCAGGCGATCAAGAACATCTGGAAGGATGCGCTCCGATTCGGTGATCGCCAGGCCGCAGGTGGGGAGTGCTGGGCAGGCGATGGCATGTCTGGCGAGGCGGGCTGGTGCTTCAGGCACCTCAAAGCCCATCGCCTCAAGCTGCGTGCGAATGCTGGCGCGCTGGGAGGTACCGATGTTGCAAAGGAGCAGGTCTTGATTGGCTGTGAGACGAATCTCCAGCTGGTAGGTCTCAACGAGTTGCCGCAGTCCCGCTTTCAGATCACCGTTCAGGCGACCGCATAGCAGGGGCAGCCCCACGAACCACATCCCTGCCTTCTGCCGATGCCAGCCGAGGTAGTCGAGCAGTTTGGCCTTTGGCTCATTGCGCAGACCTTTGAGTGCTCCCTTGAAGTAGGTAGCGCAAAGGGTTTCGCGGAACCATTCAATGCCCTTGTCATGAATCAGGTACTTCATGCGGGCGTGCTTACGCACTTCCCGGTCACCATGGTCCCGTTGCAACGCCAGGATCGCCTGAACCACATCGAGAACGTCAGCGGCTTCGACGTAGCCAAGGGGGTCTGCGGTGCGGGCGAAGGTCTCCTCCTTGTTGTGGGTGCGACCCATACCACCGCCGACATAGACGTTGCAGCCCCGAAGCTCGCCTGAAGGATCGGTAAAGGCCACCAGACCGATGTCCTGGGTGAGCAGATCCACGGAGTTGTCCCCCGGCACGGTGACGGCCACCTTGAACTTCCGGGGGAGATAGGTGTCCCCGTACAGAGGCTCCTCAGAGCTGCCTGAAAACACACCGTCTTCGCTCTGGCGCTTCCTGGCCTTCCGAACGGCGCGGCTGGGCTTGAAGCGATAACTCAGGTCACCATCCACCCAGAGATCGAGATAAGCACCCTCAGCAGCCTCAGGGCTGAGTAGATCCGCAATCTCATCTGCCAGGCGGCGCGCAACGGGATACCCGCCCTTCTCAAAGGGAGCCGGAGGCGCCATCACATTGCGGTTGATATCTCCGCAGGCCGCCAAGGTCGAGCCCAAGTTGCGAACGATGGTGCCGATCACCTCTTTCAGATCAGCCTTGGGGATGCCATGCATCTGGAAGGCCTGGCGGGTGGTTGCCCGCAGGGTTCCATCACCCAGACGATTGGAGAGTTCATCCAGGGCCAGAAAGAGCCTGGCGGGGATGCGTCCCCCTGGGCTGCGCAGCCGCAGCATCATCTGCCAGCTGCGGACCTTGTCGGTTTTGCGCAGTTCGCGGTGATGCTGCTGGTAGCTGCCGTGGAACTTCAGCAGTTGAACGGCATCTTCTGTGAAGCGAACCTCATCGTTGCTGAGCTCGCTCAGCAGTGGGTCGCGCAGATGGTCACTGTCCAGCTTGCGCTGCTCCGCCTTAGACAGGGATTGAGATCCGGTTTCCGCCACTGTCAAGGAGCTTTCCCCCACCCCGAAAAGGACTTCTTGATTTGAACGTAGCGAAACGGCTTCCAATACAGTCGCCTCCGGCTCTGACCTTGGCGTGACGGCAACCTTTCTTCTGGAAATCGGCACCGAGGAGCTTCCCGCTGATTTCGTCAAGCAAGCGCTGACCCAGCTTGAGCAGCGGGTCAGTCGCGACTTGCGTGAGGCAAGGCTTGGGCACGGGGCTGTGTCGGTGTTCGGCACCCCCCGGCGTCTGGTGGTCTCCGTCGCCGATCTGGAAGACGGACAACCTGATCTTCAGGAAGACCGCAAAGGTCCCCCCGTTGCTCAAGCCTTCAAGGACGGCATTCCCGGTCCTGCGGCGATCGGTTTCGCCAAGCGTTGCGGTGTCGATCCCTCAGCGCTGGAACAGCGAGAGACGCCAAAGGGCCCCTGCGTCTTTGCAACGGTATTGACCCCTGGTCAAGCCAGTGCTGATCTCCTTCAGGCTCTGATCCCCCAATGGATCGATGCCCTCCAAGGGCGGCGCTTCATGCGCTGGGGAACGGGAGCCCAGCGCTTCAGTCGCCCCATCCGCTGGCTGCTCGCCCTTCAGGGCTCCAAGGTCATTCCTGTGGTGCTGGATGGCGCTGACCCTGAGGTCCGCAGCGATCGCTTCAGCCGTGCCCACCGGCTTCATGGTGACGAGCCGCTCTCCATCGCATCGGCGGATGTGTTCGCTGAGACCCTCGACGCTGCAGGTGTTGTTGTTGACCGCACGGAGCGAGCCAAACGGATCCGTACCAGTCTTGATCAGTCGGCTCAAGCCGCTAACGGAACTCCCGACTGTCCAGAGTCCCTGTTCGAGGAACTCGTCGACCTTGTCGAGGATCCAAGGGTCCTCGAGGGAACCATCGCTGAGCGTTTCCTGCAGCTCCCTCCCGAAGTGATCAGCACGGTGATGCAGGCCCATCAGCGTTATGTGCCGCTGCAAGTGCCTGGCCTGGAGGCTGACCCGCTCCGACTGACCGCTGATGCGGTGCTTCGTCCTCAGTTCCTGCTGGTGGGCAACGGCTTGGCTCCGGCAGCCTCCCTGATTGTCCGCGGCAATGAGCGCGTTCTCGGAGCGCGTCTTGCGGATGCCGAATTTTTCCTGGACGTTGACCGACGTCAGTCCAGCGCATCTCGGCGTGAAGCCCTTGATCGAGTCACCTTCGCTGAAGGGCTGGGCAGTCTTCTCGACCGCTCCGAGCGGATCGAGCGGCTCACTGGCTTGCTGTTGAAGCAACTCGGTCTTAATCAAGCCGTTACGGATGCGGCCCAGCGAGCAGCTCATTTCTGCAAGAACGACCTGGTGAGTCAGATGGTGGGCGAGTTCCCGGAACTCCAGGGCCTGATGGGTGGTAAGTACCTCCTGGAGGAGGGCGAGCCCCGCGAGGTCGCCCTTGCTGTGGTGGAGCACTATCTGCCCCGAGGTGCCGGTGATGACCTGCCAGCAACGCCTGCGGGGGCTGTGGTGGCCGTGGCGGAACGGCTGGAGCTGCTGCTCAGCATCTTTGCCAAAGGCGAGCGCCCGACGGGATCCTCAGATCCGTATGCCCTGCGCCGTGCTGGAAACGGTGTTTTGCAGATTCTCTGGGGGATGGGTTGGCGCCTGGACCTCATGGCCTTCTTGACCAATGCAGTGGCGGAGTGGGCTGCCCTGTTCCCGGCCTTTGCGGTCGACTCCAGTCAGCTGCACAACGATCTTTGCCAGCTCATGCGTCAGAGAATCGTCTCCCAGCTGGAAGACGACGGCTTTGCTCCGGATCTGGTGCAGGCTGTTGCTGGAGACGCCGTTTCCAACCAGCGTTTGCTCAGTGATCCTCTCGACGTGAAACAGCGGCTTCAGCTGTTGCGTGTTCTCCGGGATAGCGGCCAGTTGGATGCCGTGCAAGCGGTTGTTCAACGGGCCGCCAAGCTGGCCGAAAAGGGTGAACTGGCACGGGATCAGCTTGTTGCTGGCGATGTGGTTCAGGCTGAACGCTTCGAGTCGGCCAGTGAGCAGGATCTGTTCGCCGCACTGGAGCAGCTGCAACCTTTGGCTCAGCAGCGGTCGTATCAAGCTCTAGCCGATGCGCTGGTGGCCGCAACCCCGATTCTTCAGGCCTTCTTCGATGGTGATACCAGCGTGATGGTGATGGTCGAAGACCCCGACTTGCGGCTCAACCGCCTCAACCTGCTGGCCGTTCTGCGCAATCAGGCTTCTGTGTTGGCTGAATTTGAATCGATTCAATCCAAATGAATGGCAGCTCCGGCCCCAGTGGCTAAGTAGGAGCCAGTCCATTCCTTTGGAATGCCTGAACAAGAGACCAACACCACCCAGCAGCAGCCTGTCGTGATCCGCCAAGGAGGTAACGGCCTTGGAACTGTGATCGCGGCCATCATCGTGGCGGCAGCAGCCATCTACGCCGTCAACGTCTGGTCGACGACCAAGAAAGAAACATCCCCCGCCAAAAACATTGAGCAGGGGATTGAAAGGATCAAAGATGCTGCTGGCAAAGCGATCGAGTCGCGCAACTAACCAGCAACTTCAGGGTTGTTTGGGGCCGGCCTTCCTCAGGAGACGCCGGCCTTTTCTTTCGACTCCGTTTCCTTGGAGTTGGATCCTTTCGACTCAGTGGCCTGAGCCTTGATCTGCTGTGAAGCTTCCTCGGCAAGAAAATCGCCGTCTGAACGACCAACTGCTGAGGGAACAGGGTTGTACTTCGACGGAGCCAGGGCCTCGCCCCGGATCAAGCTGCCGACAGTGCGAAGGGTGAGCTTGATCTGCTGCCAGGGATTCATCATCACCACCCGCTTGTACAAATAGCTGTCGAAGGTCAGCTTCTGTACGTCCTTGTCGTCGCACATCTCGACGAAGGCCTCCCTGGCGGCGTCGTTGCGGTAGAAAATGCGCTGAAGGATGTCGAGAACCGCATAGGTGGCGCCGTACTTCCGGTCCCAGCGCTTGATGTAGGTCGACTTGATTTGTTTTTCCGTTGGGATGGAAGCACCGCTGTTGGAGATTTCCACGATCGCTTCAGCGCACATCCGGCCGCTCTTGGCAGCGAAATAAATCCCTTCTCCTGAACTCTTGGTGACGTAACCAGCTGCATCGCCCACTAGCGCCATTCGGCCTACAACCCGTCGCGGACGAGGGTGCTCAGGGATGGGATGGGCTTCCACCTTGATCACTTCGCCCTGGAACAGGCGCTTGTTGGCCCGTTCACGGATGCCCTTCTGCAGACCCTTGATCAGGCTCTGGTTCTGTTGCATGGTTCCGGTTCCCACAGCAACGTGGTCGTACTTGGGGAACACCCAGGCATAGAAATCAGGTGACACATCGGTGCCGACGTACATCTCCGCGAGATCCTCGTAGTAGGTCATCTCCTCGGCCGGAAGCTTGATCCGCTCCTGGAAGGCAATGGCCACGTTGTAATCACCGGCATCCATGGCTTTCGCCACCCGTGAGTTGGCGCCATCAGCACCAATGATTAGATCGACACCGAGGGTTTTCTGCTCTCCAGTGGGGCCGCCGCCGCTGTAGTCGGCGTAATGAATGGTGTATGGCCCCTGACGGTCGGTACCGGTGTCGATCTTCTGCACCAGACCATTGATCAGGGTCGTTCCTAGATCAGCGGCTCTGTTGCGGAGGAAGGCGTCGAAGACTTCCCGACGGCACATGCCGATGTAGGCGTTGTCGTCGTAGCCGAGGGGATCAAGTTTGATGTCCACTTCCCTGTTGGAAGGGGAAATCATCTTCATGTTGCGCACTTTGCGGTCGATGATCTCGTCCGGAAGCTCGAACTCCTCAACCATGCAGAGAGGAATGGCACCTCCACAGGGTTTGGCGTTATCGAGTTTGCGCTCAAACAGCCAGGTCTGAATTCCTGCCTTGGCCAAAATCTCTGCAGCACAGGAGCCGCTGGGGCCACCGCCGATCACCGCAACTCGCAACATCTCAGCCCGTCTCCGCTGGATTGTTTTTTGAAGCTATCACTGTCACAACGACCTTTGTGGGTCGAACTGGCCAGTGCCTTTACGATCGAAACAACACGCATCAGCGCTTTGGTTCGGGCCTCCTCTGCGCGACGCACCGAGCGGGAGGATATTCCGGTCGCCCGTCGGACACGACCGCCGCGTCAACGAAAGGGAAATGGCGCTGCTGGTCTGCTTTTCGGACTCGTACTTATCTGCGCTGGAACCCTGGTAGCGGTGCTGGTCGCTCCCACCCTGTTGTCTCGACGGCAACCCACGCAGACCCTCGAGATTTCAGGCTTTCGTGAACGTCCCGATGCGGATGGACGCCTGTTGGGGCACTTCCCTTATCGCGAAGCGCAACCTGATCAACTCATCGTGTTTCAACCGGGGATTGAACTGAATTTGGAGGCAGCCGATGCCCTCGACACGATGATGCGTTCCGCTGCGGCCGACGGTGTCGATCTCCGCTTGCTCAGCGGGTTTCGCTCGTTGGCCCTGCAGGAGTCCATTTTTTTTGATGTGGCCTCGGAACGTAATCAGACTGCAGAGGAACGTGCCCAGGTATCGGCTCCACCGGGCTACTCCGAGCACAGCACTGGTTATGCCGTTGATCTTGGTGATGGCCGGGTTCCTGAAACCAACCTCTCCCAGAGCTTTCAAGACACCAACGCTTTTCGCTGGCTCCAGGACCATGCCGCTCGATATCACTTTGTTCTGTCTTTCCCTCAGGGAAATCAGCAGGGTGTGATGTACGAACCCTGGCATTGGCGCTATGAGGGCAATGCGGATGCATTGCGTCTCTTTGAGGCGGCCCGTCGCTTCTCCAGGCGCGATCCTTGACCGTCCCTGAGCTGCTGTCTCCAGCCGGCGACTGGGCTGCGATGCAGGCGGCCGTCGCCTCCGGCGCTGATGCGGTGTACTTCGGTGTTGATGCCTTCAATGCTCGGCAGCGGGCGGAAAATTTCAGACTTGATGACCTCCCTGAGCTGATGCAATGGCTGCATCAGCGCGATGTGAAGGGCTTCCTCACCTTCAACGTGCTGGTGTTCAGTGATGAACTCGCGGCAGCGGCACAGTTGCTGATTGCTGCCGACGAGGCGGCTGTTGATGCGGTGATCGTCCAGGACGTTGGGCTCTGTCGGTTGGCTCAGCGCCTTGTGCCGAATCTCTGCGTGCATGGCTCCACCCAAATGTCGATTACGAGCTCAGCGGGGATTGCCCAGGCTGCAGCGCTTGGTTGTCAGCGGGTTGTGCTGGCCCGTGAACTTGCCCTTCGTGATCTCGAGCGCCTGCAGGCGCAACTGGCCCAGCGGAACCTCGTGATGCCGTTGGAGGTTTTCGTGCATGGCGCCCTTTGCGTCGCCTATTCCGGGCAGTGTCTGACGAGTGAATCCCTCGGCCAGCGCAGTGCTAACCGAGGCGAATGTGCTCAGGCTTGCCGTCTTCCCTACGAAATGGTGGTGGATGGTGAGCCCCGCGCTCTCGAAGATCAGCGCTATCTGCTGTCACCCCAGGATCTTGCTGCCTGGGAGCTCCTGCCGGAGTTGCAGCGGATCGGCGTGGCCAGTCTGAAGATCGAGGGGCGGTTAAAGGATGCGGCCTATGTGGCTGCCGTAACCGATGCCTATCGGCAACGCTTGGATCAGATCCCCGTCTCGGCCCTGCAGGTTCAACGCCAGCTGGAGCTGGCGTTTTCCAGGGGGCTCTCCACCGGTTGGCTGGAGGGGGTGAACCACCGTCGCCTTGTGCATGGCCGCTGGAGCAAAAAGCGTGGTCCGCTGCTGGGGCAGCTGCTTCGGGTTGAGCGGGGCGGTTGGTTGCACCTGCGCAGTCGAGAGCAGTTGCATCCTGGTCAGGGGATCGTGTTGGAACAACATTCGTCTGATCCCTTGCAACCACCACGGGAAATCGGTGGCCGGATCATGGTGTGTGAGCGGATGGGCGCCGAACGCTGGAAGCTGCGGCTGGGTCCGGATCGTGCGGATCTCTCTGGCTTGAGCCCTGGAGCGTCGGTGTGGCTCACCAGCGACCCCGACTGGCAGTCCCGTTGGCAGCGTGCTGCGCGCCGAACGGTGGAGGCCCGGTCTCGGGATCTGGCACTGCGGGTGTCCGGTCGGCTGGATGCACCGCTCGAACTGCAATTGCTGGCCCCGCAGGGCTTGGATCTCAAGCTCATCAGCATGATGCCGCTGCAGCAAGCCTCCCAGCGCCCCCTCGATCGTGAACGGCTCCAGGAGCAACTGGGACGGCTGGGGGGTACAGGCTGGTCGCTTCAGTCTCTGGAAATCCAGCTGCAGGGAGATCTTTTCCTGCCTGTGGCTGAGCTGAACCGCATGCGCAGGGCTTTGCTTGAGCTTTTGGAGGCCTCGCTGGACGACACAACAGGCTCAGCTTCTATCCCGGCTGCTTCCGAACGGGCGGATGCCAAGCAGCTGCTGGCCAGAATGTGTCCCCAATCTCTCGCCCCGCAGAGCGAGACGGCGCCGGGTCTTGTTGTTCTGGTGCGCAGTCTTGAGCAGTTGCAGACACTGGTGAATCTCTCCGACGAGGGCCTGCCGGTCCAGTCGGTGGTTGCGGACCTTGAGCAGCCCCGAGAGCTACGGGAAGCGGTGGCAATGGGGCGAGGCTGCTGGCCGGATGGACTCTGGCTGGCCGGGGCACGGATCACACGACCCGACGAACGCTGGAGCCTTGAGCCACTCATTCGCGCTCGCCCTGACGGTTTTCTCGTGCGCAATGCCGATCAGCTGGAGGTGTTGACCCCTTTGGCCCCCTGCATCGGCGACTTTTCCCTCAACACTGCCAATCCTCTGAGTTTTCACTGGTATCGCGACCATTGGAAGCTGCAGCGCATTACCGCGAGTTACGACCTCAACCTTCAGCAGTTGCTGGATTTGGCGGCTGCTGTTGAACCAGCTTTGCTGGAGGTCACCCTGCATCAGCACATGCCTCTGTTCCACATGGAGCATTGCCTGTTCTGTGCCTTTTTGTCCGACGGAAAAGACCACACCGACTGCGGTCGTCCCTGCGAGAAGCACCACGTAACGCTGAGGGATCGCAGTGGCGTTGACCATCCCCTGCGTGCCGATTTGGGCTGTCGCAACACGCTCTTCAATGGGACTGCGCAATCCGGGGTGGAAGCGCTTCCGTCGCTGCTGCGGGCAGGCGTGCGCAGGATTCGGCTTGAACTCCTCGATGAGGATGCTGCCGCCACACGCCGTCGGATCAGCCTCTATGCCGAGGCTATGGCGGGTCGAATGGCCACCCAGGACGTGTGGTCTCAGGAGCGGATCCACCACCAGCTCGGGGTCACCCGAGGCAGTCTACGGATCAGGGGTCCTGAGCGCACCAGTCGATTCTCACGTTGAGATAACCTGTCGCACTGCGCCTTTGGCGTTCTTCACAAATTCTTACGGTCAGCCCGCATGAGCGCCAACAACAAGGCGATCCGCAACATCGCGATCATCGCCCACGTTGACCACGGCAAGACGACTCTGGTCGACTCGCTGTTGGCGCAGTCAGGGATTTTCCGCGACAACGAAGCGGTGCCCACCTGTGTATTGGACTCCAACGATCTGGAGCGTGAACGGGGCATCACGATCCTGTCGAAGAACACTGCGGTCACTTACAACGACACGCGGATCAACATCGTTGACACCCCGGGGCACGCCGACTTCGGTGGCGAAGTGGAGCGCGTGCTGGGCATGGTGGACGGCTGTCTGCTGATCGTGGACGCCAATGAAGGGCCGATGCCCCAGACCCGCTTCGTGCTGAAGAAGGCCCTTGAGCAAGGGCTCCGTCCGATCGTGTTCGTCAACAAGATCGACCGTGCCCGTGTGGATCCCGAGACTGCCGTCGACAAGGTTCTCGATTTATTCATCGAACTGGGGGCCGACGACGATCAGTGTGATTTCCCCTATCTGTTCGGCAGTGGTCTCGGAGGCTTCGCCAAGCCCGACATGAAGACCGACAGCGACAACATGCGTCCGCTGTTCGATGCCATCCTTCGCCACGTTCCGCCGCCGGTTGGTGACCCCGAGAAGCCCCTCCAGCTTCAAATCACCACCCTTGATTATTCCGACTTCCTAGGCCGGATCATCATTGGTCGCGTTCACAACGGAAAAATCAAACAGGGCCAGAATGCTGCTCTGATTAAGGACGACGGCTCCGTTAAGAAGGGTCGCATCAGCAAGCTGCTGGGCTTCGAAGGCCTTCAACGCATCGAGATCGAAGAGGCGTTCGCCGGAGACCTGGTGGCCGTGGCTGGTTTTGACGACGTCAATATCGGCGAAACGATCGCCTGCCCGGATGAACCCACGGCTCTGCCGCTGATCAAGGTGGATGAGCCCACCTTGCAGATGACCTTCGTCGTCAACGATTCCCCGTTTGCAGGTAAGGAAGGCAAGTTCGTCACCAGTCGTCAGGTGCGTGACCGCTTGCAGCGTGAGTTGCTCACCAATGTGGCCCTGCGTGTCGAAGACACCGATTCACCGGACCGTTTCTCCGTGAGTGGTCGCGGCGAGCTCCACCTCGGCATCCTGATCGAGACCATGCGTCGTGAGGGCTATGAGTTCCAGGTGTCTCAGCCTCAGGTGATTTACCGCACCATCGATGGCACCCCATGCGAGCCCGTTGAAACCCTGGTGATGGATGTTCCTGAACCAGCGGTTGGAAGCTGCATCGAAAAACTGGGCACCCGCAAGGGCGAAATGCAGAACATGGAAACCAGTGCTGACGGCCGCACCCAGCTGGAATTCATCGTTCCATCCCGAGGTCTGATTGGTTTCCGCGGTGAATTCATCCGGGCCACCCGCGGCGAAGGAATCATGAGCCATTCCTTCTATGAATACCGCCCGATGATGGGTGACTTCGACACCCGTCGGAACGGTGTTTTGATCGCCTTCGAAGAAGGAACGGCAACCTTCTATGCGCTGAAGAATGCCGAGGATCGTGGCCAGTTCTTCATCAGCCCGGGAACCAAGGTCTACAAAGGAATGATCATCGGTGAATACAACCGACCCCAGGATCTTGAGATCAACGTCTGCAAGACCAAGCAGCTCACCAACATGCGCTCCGCCGGTGCGGAGGAACTGGACACGCTGCAAGCGCCGGTTCAGATGACCCTGGAACGGGCCCTGGAATACATCGGACCTGATGAGATGCTCGAAGTGACGCCGGAGTCGATTCGTCTGCGCAAGCTTCCTGGCAAGAAGCCGGCGAAGGCCAAGCGCTGATGCCCCAAGCGGATCCCCGCTTTCATCAGGCCCTGGAGCTCTTCAACGCAGGTGAGTGGTACGCCGCCCACGATGTGTTTGAGGAGCTGTGGCATGAAACGGCTGATCCAGAGCGGCGCAGCCTGCAGGGAATCCTGCAGGTTGCTGTCGCGCAGTTGCATCTGCAACGGGGCAACCGGCGAGGTGCAACGATCCTCTACGGCGAAGCGCTTGGACGGCTGAAACGTCCAGGTACACCGGATCTGGGTCTTGATCTTGAGGCGTTGTGCGGTGCGGCGCAGCAACGTCTTGAAGCACTTCAGCTGGATGGGGATCCCGAGTCATGCACTGTCCCTGTTTTGCGGTTGCAGAGCTGAAGCGCCGGTAACCTCAACCAACTGTGGATTGATTGCGTGGCAGCCAAGGCGATGCTCCGTACCGGGGGCCTTCTTCTCTTTCTGCCTCTTCTGGCTGCACTTTGCCCTCTGTTCCCTGCGCAGTCCCAGCAAGCTGCTGAAGCCGGTGTGATCACGATCGAATCCGACCTGCAATCGGCAGACAACAGCACGGGTGTGATCACTGCCAGTGGCAACGTTCGCTTGGTTCATGCCGACCGGGGCCTGGTGGCCACAAGCCGTCAGGCGCAGTACTTCACTGAAGAAGATCGGATTGTGCTGAGTGGTGATGTCGACGTGATCCAGACCGACGGCAATCTTCTCCGTGCCGATCGGTTCACCTACCTGTTGGAGGAAGGAAGGGCGATTGCCAATCCCCTTCCTGGCCAGCAGGTGTTCAGTCAATGGACACTTCAGCCCAGCCAGCCTGTGCTGGACGGCGCTCCCGCGACCACACCGGTGGCGCCATGACCCTGGAACTGTCAAACGTCTCCATCACATTGGGGGGGCGTCAGCTGGTGAAGGATCTGGATCTGGCTCTGTCTCCTGGCGAGGTGGTCGGGTTGCTCGGCCCCAACGGAGCCGGAAAAACCACCACCTTCAACCTGGTGATTGGTCTGCTCTGCCCTGATCAGGGTGAGGTGGTTATTGATGGTCGGCGTGTCACAGACCTTCCCATGCCGCAACGGGCCCGTCTCGGTGTGGGCTATCTGCCCCAGGAAGCCAGTGTCTTTCGCAATCTCACCGTGCGCGAAAATCTGGATATTGCCCTTGAGCAGACCGATCTCAGCCCTGAACGACGGCGGGACCGGCGCCAGCAGCTGATTGAAGACTTCCATCTCACGGCGTTCATGAACCGCCGTGGCTTCCAACTCTCCGGAGGGGAACGTCGTCGATGTGAGGTTGCCCGAGCGCTGGCCTCCGGTGTCAATGGACCGCTTTATCTCCTCCTGGATGAACCCTTCGCTGGTGTCGATCCCCTGGCTGTCGCCGACCTTCAACTGCTGATTGAGGGATTGCGGTCACGGGGCATGGGCATCCTGATCACCGATCACAACGTGCGCGAAACGCTGGCCACCACCGATCGTGCCTACATCCTTAACGATGGAGCGGTGTTGGCTGCAGGACGCTCCGATGAGGTCGCAGCCGATCCCCAGGTGCGGCGTTACTACCTCGGGGAGGGATTCCAGCTGTGATTTTGGAACGTTTTAAACGGGCCACCTGGATGCGGCTGGCTCTTCTTGACCGCTGGTTGCTCCAGGAACTCCTGGGCCCTCTGCTGTTCTTTATCGCGCTGTTCACCCTTCTGCTGCTTACCGGCGGGGTGATGTTTGAGCTGGTGCGGCAGATGGTCGATAAGAACCTGCCGATCATGATCGCGGTGCAGGTTCTGCTGTTCAGCATCCCGCGTTGGCTGGCCTTCTCCGTTCCGATCGGAACCCTGATGGCATCGCTGTTTGTATTCACCCGCCTTTCGGCGAACAGTGAACTCACCGCCCTGCGCAGCCTCGGTGTCACCACGGTGCGGATGATCAGTGCGGCCCTCGTTCTTTCGATGGTGATGACCCTGTTCACCTTCGTTCTCAACGACGTGGTGGTTCCCCGAAGCCAACGCTATGCAGAGGTCACCTTGAAGCGGGCCTTGGGGCGCTCACTCGCTAGTGAGACAGGTCGCGACATCATTTATCCACGTTTCGGCAGCCGCATCGATTCCCAGGGTGAGGAAGACGGCAAGGGCCTGAACCAACTGTTTTATTCCCGCAAGTTTCAAGACGGCGAAATGGTGGATGTGACGGTTCTGGATTTCTCTCGATCTGGTTTCACGCAGATGTTGCGTGCGGACAGAGCTATCTGGAATGAGGATCAGGCCAGCTGGGATTTCCTCGATGGGCAGATTCTGACCTTGGCGGCCAATGGCAGTTCGACCAAGGCCGATTTTGATCGTTATGTCTATCCCCTTGGCTCCGGACCCGTACGTCTGGCTGGGATTGAGCAAGATGCCGTGAACATGACCGTGGGCGAAGCCTTGCAGGCTCAGAGGGTGTATGAGGAGGCCGGAAGCATCAAAGAAGCTCGCAAGATCCGTGTTCGGATCCAGGAGAAGTTCACGGTTCCAATGGCTTGTTTGGTGTTCGGCCTGTTTGGAGCCACCCTCGGTGCTCAGCCCAGTTACCGCAGCAGCCGCAGCTTTTCGTTCGTGCTCACGCTTGGGATCATCGCCGTTTATTACGTGATCGGCTTCAGCTTCAGTTCGCTTGGAGTGAAGGGCACCCTTCCCCCCCTCCTGGCGGCATGGCTTCCTGTGGTTTTGTTTCTGGGTGCGGGTGGTCTGATGCTGAAACAGGCCAGTCGTTGATCTGCCGAGTCAGAATGGCATTTCTTCGTGAAATGGTGTGCTGAACACGCCTTTTGAGCTGGTGACCAGCCTTGGTTTTGTCGGCTTTGTATTGCTGCTGGTGGCCATGCCTTTGGCTTTCTGGGCGGTGTCGAGCCAGTCTCGTGCCGGCCTGGTGCGCCTGCTGGTTGCCATGGCCAACCTTCTGTTCACGGCCCAGTTGATTCTGCGCTGGTGGCAATCCGGGCACTTTCCCATCAGCAACCTCTACGAATCGCTCTGCTTTCTGGCCTGGGCTTGCACACTCACCCAGCTGCTGGTGGAACGGGCCTGGCCTTCACCGATCGTTGCGGCAGCGGCCACACCGATGGGGCTTGGCTGCATTGCCTTTGCCAGTTTTGCTTTACCGGATCAATTGCAGTCAGCGGCACCTCTGGTGCCTGCCCTGCGCTCGAGCTGGCTGGTGATGCATGTGAGCGTGATCATGGTGAGTTACGCCGCCTTGCTAGTGGGATCGCTTCTGTCCCTTGCGGTGCTGATCACGGATCGCGACCAGGCTTTGGAGCTGCGCAGCAGTTCGATCGGCAGTGGTGGCTTTCGGCAGGCGGCCTCGATAGGGAATGGTGGCTCTGTTCAGCTGCAATCTGTTCAGCTGAGCACCAATGAGCAACTCGACAGTCTCAGCTACCGCACCATCACGGTTGGCTTTCTGATGCTCACCGTGGGCATTGTCAGTGGCGCGGTTTGGGCGAACGAAGCCTGGGGAAGTTACTGGAGCTGGGATCCGAAGGAGACCTGGGCCTTGATCTGCTGGTTGGTCTATGCGGCTTATCTGCACACGCGTCTGAGCCGCGGCTGGCAGGGCCGGCGTCCTGCTTTTGTGGCTGTGGTGGGACTGGTGGTGATTGCTGTTTGCTACATCGGCGTCAATCTTCTAGGCATTGGTTTGCATAGTTATGGCTGGTTCTTTGGCGCGTAGTCATGCCAATGATGGTGTTTGACATGGATTGTTTTTTCCTAAAGAGATTTCAACCTAAGGGATACTTATTTCGAAAATATTACTTCCTCATGTTCTGGCTCATTCATGTGTTTTCATGGTCAAGAAATGTCTAAATACGATTCGCCTTGGCGTGAGCTTTTGGCGATGTGTGATCTGCGTGAGTAATGTTGTTCTTGGACATTGATGATTTGCAGGCGTTTTCCGGGGCGAATATTATCCTCGTTGTTTTGCTGTAGTGGTCGTTATCTTCTTAAAAAAGTCCTGTCAGTTCCGCGTTCAATGATCAAGTGATTCTTTGATGAGGATTATCCGGCTTGCCCTATTTTGACAGCGTTGTTGTTTGTGATGGCAATGGGGAGAAGTATTCCAGCGCGATATGACTTCCATTGGCTTTCGCCTTCCTGATGAGGACAAGCCTCTTGGTGTCTTTCGTTCCCCCGTGTGATTAGTTTGTTGATCCCCCTTCTTCTCCCATTTCTCCTGTGGATCTGCTCCCGTAGCGAGAGCTAGAGGGATAGACCCCATGGAAAGGAGGAATCTGATGGGGGATACGAGGACGAGGGTGCAATCAATGACACACCACTGCTTTATGGAAGATGTGGAGGGCCTGACGAAGTTGTTGAACAGAGCTTTCTACGACCACAATTATCGAGAATTTTTTTGCCATCAATGACTGCCGCCACGCGCTTGATCAAAAAACTCGACAAAGCCTTGGCCAACTACGACAGCTTTGGAGACAACCCCGGCGCTCACGTTGAAGAGGTTCTTGGCAAACTTGAGAAATCTCTGGACAACCTGCGCTCCAAGTCGAATCCAGATCACATGGCGAGGATCTACGTGGAACGAGACCGCGCCATGATCAAGCAGGTCATCCTGAACCGCGTCATGGCAGGTGAGCTATCTGAAAGGGCCTGAACACGCCTCAGATCCCGCCACCAGTAATGCTAGATGTCGCAGTGGATTTTGATGTCGATGAGCTTTTTTGACCGTCACGATGCACACAGGCACTCGCTCTCATCATGGTGATTAACGGGTGCTTATTCAATTCGGATCCCCTCCAGAGCGATGTTTAACGAGGATGTGATTTGGGCTCAGTGCTAACTGGGGTTAATTCCGCTCTTCTCTAAAAAAAGTCTGTTCCGTAACGGAATAGTCAATGTCTGTTGTCGAGTTGAGAGTGGGCAATCCACTCCCGATGCGTGCGGACCCCGGCTCCTTTTATCCCTCAGTCAGCCGCCATAGACATGCATCACTGCTTCTAGGGCACCAAGGCCAACGAGGAACGTGCCTGCGAGAAGGGCGAAGTCTTTTCTTGAGTTAGCCACAGAGACGACGGTTGCTCCGGCGAATGCCAACAGTAGAAACCTAAAGGCAATGGGAAGGCTCAACGTTGCGGAAGGTGTATTTCTCTGATGAGTTTTGTAAACCCACTGCGGTGCATGGTGTTATCCGCTTGATACCAACTTTGAGTTACTTAATTGCTCTCAAGGGAGATATTCATGGCTTCTCCAAAACGGCCAACATCTCTTTCAAGTAAGCCTGCGTCAAAAAGACACGATTGCTAACGATATTTTTTCTAGGGGGTGAGATAGATGGCATACCTGTTACCTCCAGAACGGTGGATTGCTGTCTGCGACAGGCGCGATCAACCTTGCATGTCGTCAGTCTGAAGAAAACCTGTGGTGTGGGCTAGCTCCTGCCGATGTTCACCATGGTGGACTTGTGGGTCTGGCAGCGAAAGCGGCCGCCACAAGGGGATCGAGGCCTAACGGACTCTCCCCACCTCTGAGGGGGATCGAGGCCCACGTGGACTCTCCCCCACACCCTTCTTGTCAGCCCACTTCCAGTTGCCTTTGGGAACAAAGGTCAAAGTGACGCGAGAAGACACCGATGAAAGTGTGATTGTCGTGATCAACGACCGTTAACCCTTCAAGAAGGGCACGGTTATCGACCTTGCCTATGGAGCTGCTGATGCATTGGAACTTGATGAAGATGGTGAAGCCGTCGTCAGCCTTAAGGTGTTGGACTCATCGAGCTAGGCATCAATCCAGCAGAGATGAGATGTCTCCTGGATTGGCTTGCGCTTCATTAGAGCGATTTCACCTCAATTAGATGAGCAATGTCTGAGAGTTGTGGTGGATTTCTCTGCTTCCTCCGCTTCTGATCGAAGATAACGTTTCCGCTGTGCCGACTCCAAACCAGATAGCTGGACGGGATGTCTGGAGGGTGCGATCCGTTGAGGCCGATCAAGACCCCTTAGAAGTGGATGGATTCCTCGTCTGCTCATTGTCTTCTCCTTGGTTATGTGTGAATCTCGCGCCGTGACCTGTGGGTCATCGCGTTATTTCATGCTTTCATAATATCGATTTCTGTTTTGTGTTCAATATCACTGATTGTGGTAATTGCCGTCCTCGAGTTGTTCGGGTGACCCGACGTCCACTTCCTTCTGGTGCCTTCTTCTTACTATCACACAATCTTTAGAGGCAAGACAAATACTTTGTTCAATGTGCTGCCACTCTGCCATTGATTTCACAAGCTATGCACACGTAAAATGTTCAAAAAGGAAGGCCAACCCTGCCAGCAGGGATGGCCTGAACCTTGTTGGCGTTCTTTGAAGCTGAACGAAGCGTCTGGGTGTGTGGCTTTTTAGGCCAGTCAGGCAGCTTCTAAATTCTGCTGAGTTGGACCGTCGTCACGCATTGGACGCCTCCGACTTCGACAGTTTCACCATCGTTCAGGCGATTGGTTGAATCATCAGTATTCCAACTCAAGTGGAGACGCCGGAGAGCTGGACGTTGTTTGTAGACCGGTGTTATCAACAAGAAGGCAGTGGTGGGCCACTGCCTTTTTTCATCTGGCTTATGAGCTCAAGTGTTGAAGCACGACACTGATGTTCATACCTCCCTTGGCATATCCAGCAACAGCTAGTGCAATCACACCAGCATTGAGGGCTAGGAATGCTGCAACCAGCTTGACTTCAACGTTCATAAAACAATTATCGGAGTCTCTTTTGCGGCACTGTGGCTCCAAATCTTTGGAGATGATGAAACTGTGGATCCCTCGATCGTTGAATCTTTTTGGGGCCTCAAGCCACCACTGGGCCTTGTTCTCTATGGCGTCAAGCCACCATCCCAGCTGAGCCCTCGCTTGAGCTCATGGTGTCTATCAGCCACAAAAAAGCCCGGCAATGGATGCCGGGCTTGGTGCTATTGACGCGAACGACCTGAGGATCAGGCGAGAACAGCTTCTTTGCTGCTGCTGTTCCGGATGCCTTTGATGGCTTCAGCGTAATCAGGTTGGTTGAACACCCCTGAGCCGGAAACAATTGCGTTGGCGCCAGCTTCAATGACTTTCCAGGCATTGGCACCCTTGATGCCGCCATCCACTTCGATCCAGGGATCAAGACCTTTTTCATCGCACATGCGGCGCAGGTCGCGAATTTTCTGTACCTGGCTTTCGATGAAGCTTTGGCCGCCGAAACCGGGGTTGACACTCATGATCAACACCAGATCGCAAAGCTCAAGGCAGTACTCGAGGGTGTCGAGGGAAGTCGAGGGATTGAGCACCGCGCCTGCTTTTTTGCCCAGGTCTTTGATCTGAGCGAGGTTGCGATGCAGGTGCGGACATGCTTCAACCTGCACCGAAATGATGTCTGCACCGGCCTTGGCGAAGTCGGGGACGTACTTCTCCGGTTCAACAATCATGAGGTGAACATCCAGCGGCTTCTGGGTGACGGGACGAAGCGCTTCGACGATCAGGGGGCCAATGGTGATGTTTGGGACAAAGCGCCCGTCCATCACATCCACATGGATCCAATCCGCACCTGCTTCGTCCACGGCTTTCACTTCTTCGCCGAGGCGTGCGAAGTCAGCCGACAGGATCGACGGCGAGATCACCAGGGGCTTGGTGCTCATGGATGTGGAGCGCGAAATGCCGAGTGATTTTAGGGACTCCTGCAACCACTGATACAGTGAGCCGCGCTCAGACGTCGAGATCCACTGCGGCGGCGGCAAACTGCCCGTCCAGGAGATCTCGCCAACCCGTACCACCCCATCCGGAGTCCCGTGGATCAGACCCTCATTCAGGAAATTCTCGAGATCGTCGAGCAAGCCGCCATCGCTTCCGCCACGCTCTCCGGCAAAGGTCTGAAGGATGAAGCGGATGCATTGGCTGTTGATGCCATGCGCAAGCGCATGAATCAAATTCAAATGCAAGGTCGCATCGTTATCGGTGAGGGCGAACGCGACGAAGCTCCCATGCTTTACATCGGAGAAGAGGTCGGTACTGGCAATGGTCCTGGCGTCGATTTCGCCGTTGACCCTTGCGAAGGCACCAATCTTTGTGCCTACAACCAGCGTGGCTCAATGGCCGTTCTTGCGGCATCCGACCGTGGCGGTCTGTTCAATGCTCCCGACTTCTATATGAAGAAGCTGGCTGCGCCCCCGGCAGCCAAGGGCAAGGTGGATATCCGCAAGTCGGCCACTGAAAACATCAAGATCCTCAGCGAATGCCTGGGGCTTGCCCCTGACGAACTGACCATCGTTGTGATGGATCGTGCTCGTCACAAGGATCTGATCGCTGAGATCCGCGCCACCGGTGCACGGATCCAACCCATCTCTGATGGTGACGTTCAGGCTGCGATCGCCTGTGGCTTTGCCGGCACTGGTACCCACTGCCTGATGGGCATTGGTGCAGCACCGGAGGGTGTGATCTCTGCTGCTGCCATGCGCGCTCTCGGTGGCCATTTCCAGGGCCAGCTGGTTTACGACCCGGCTGTGGCTCAAACTTCCGAATGGGCTGACATGACCAAAGAGGGCAACCTGGCGCGTCTGACTGAGATGGGCATCACCGATCCAGACAAGGTCTACGAAGCTGAGGAACTGGCCTGCGGTGAGCATGTTTGTTTCGCAGGAAGCGGCATCACTGATGGTCTGCTCTTCAATGGAGTTAAGTTCGAAACGGACTGCACCCGCACCAGCAGCCTGGTGATTAGCAACCTGGACAACACCTGCCGCTTCACCAACACCGTGCACATCAAAGACGGTGCCCAGAGCATTGCTCTGAGCTGATCGTCACTAACTGGTTGAGAGGAACGTCTCCATGCATATTGCCGTCGTCGGCCTCAGTCATCGCACGGCACCGGTGGAAATCCGGGAAAGGCTCAGCATCCCTGAGCAGACCATGGAGACGTCGCTCCAATCGCTACGCGGTAATGAGCAGGTGCTCGAGGCTTCGATCCTCAGCACCTGCAACCGTCTTGAGATTTACACCCTGGTTCGGAACCCCGACCTCGGCGTGTCTGCTGTCAGCGACTTCCTCAGCAGTCATTCCGGCCTTGAGACAGGTGAACTGACCCCTCACCTGTTCAGCTTTCACCACGAAGACGCTGTCGACCACCTGATGCGGGTGGCAGCAGGTCTCGACAGTCTTGTGCTGGGGGAAGGACAGATCCTCTCCCAAGTCAAGAAGATGATGCGGCTCGGGCAAGAGCACAAATCACTGGGCCCGATCCTGAATCGCTTGCTGACCCAGGCTGTCACTACAGGCAAGCGGGTCCGCAGTGAGACCAATCTTGGAACGGGAGCCGTTTCAATCAGTTCAGCGGCCGTTGAGCTTGCCCAGCTGAAGCTTGGGCAGTCCCGTGGTCTTGATCAACTGGTCACCCTGGAAAGTGAGCAGATCGCTGTAGTTGGTGCAGGGCGCATGAGCCGTCTGCTGCTTCAGCACTTGCAGGCCAAGGGTGCTTCAGGGGTGGTGCTGCTGAACCGCACTGTTGCCCGTGCCGAACAGCTGTCTGCCGATTTCCCTGATCTTCCGGTTCAGTGCAGGCCGCTCTCCGATCTGGATCAGTATCTGAGCACCTGTTCCCTGGTGTTTACCAGTACCGCTGCGGATGACCCGATCATTGATGCGTCCCGGCTGGATCCACTGAACCGTCGCAGCAAGCTTCGCCTGATCGATATCGGGGTGCCCCGCAACATCGCTGCTGATGCTGCCGAGGTTGACGGCGTTGAATCCCACGATGTGGATGATCTTCAGGAGGTCGTCGCCCGCAATCAGGAAGCTCGCCAAGCCATCGCTCGAGAGGCAGAGCAGTTGCTTCAGCAGGAAGCGCAGCAGTTCCTGGAATGGTGGGACAGCCTTGAGGCAGTGCCGACGATCAACCAGCTGCGTTCCTCCATGGAATCGATCCGTTCGGAGGAACTGCAGAAGGCCCTTAGCAGGATGGGTCCTGATTTTTCAGCCCGAGAGCGTAAGGTTGTTGAGGCCTTGAGCAAGGGGATCATCAATAAGATCCTCCATACCCCAGTCACTCAGCTGCGGGCTCCGCAGACACGGCAGGATCGTCAACAGGCTCTTCGGATCGTGGAAAGACTGTTCAATTTGGAGGCCTCTTGACCTGTCGAGCCGTTCAGTCGCGAACTGAATCCCAGTAATCTCGACTGATTCTTCTCCAAGACGGTTCTTAAGCCAAAAACTCCGGTAAGTTCTTGCGGCAACGCCGATTTGGGATAACGGCATGAAGCGGGTTTTGGCCATCATTCTGGGCGGAGGTGCTGGTACGCGCCTGTATCCACTCACCAAAATGCGTGCCAAGCCGGCTGTCCCTCTGGCTGGTAAATATCGTCTGATTGATATCCCTATCAGCAACTGCATCAATTCCGACATCAACAAGATGTACGTGATGACGCAGTTCAATAGCGCATCGCTCAACCGCCATCTGAGCCAGACGTACAACCTCAGTAATTCATTCGGTGGAGGATTCGTTGAGGTTCTCGCCGCCCAGCAGACCCCCGATAGCCCTACTTGGTTTGAGGGCACTGCAGATGCAGTTCGAAAATACCAATGGCTTTTTCAGGAGTGGGATGTTGATGAGTATTTGATCCTTTCCGGTGACCAGCTGTACCGGATGGATTACAGCCTTTTCATCGAGCATCACCGCCGCACTGGTGCTGAGCTCACCGTTGCCGCCCTCCCTGTTGATCCCAAACAGGCTGAGGCCTTCGGCCTCATGCGTACGGATGAAAACGGCACTATCAAGGAGTTCCGCGAAAAGCCCAAGGGTGATTCACTGCTGGAGATGGCTGTTGACACCTCTCGCTTTGGCTTGAGTGCAGATTCTGCCAAGGAGAGGCCCTATCTGGCCTCGATGGGCATTTACGTCTTTAGCCGTGAGACCCTGTTTGATCTGCTTGATAAGCATCCCGGCCACAAGGATTTCGGCAAAGAGATCATTCCCGAGGCCCTTGCAAGGGGCGACAACCTTCAGAGCTATGTGTTCGACGACTATTGGGAAGACATTGGGACGATCGGTGCTTTCTACGAAGCCAACCTTGCGTTGACCCAACAGCCCACACCCCCTTTCAGCTTCTACGACGAAAAATTCCCGATTTACACCCGTCCCCGGTATTTGCCTCCCAGCAAACTTGTTGACGCTCAGATCATCAATTCGATCGTTGGAGAAGGCTCGATTTTGAAGTCCTGCAGCATCCACCACTGTGTTCTTGGCGTACGCAGCCGGATCGAAAGTGACGTCGTTCTTCAGGACACGCTGGTGATGGGCTCTGATTTCTTCGAATCGAGCGATGAGCGTGCAGTTCTCAAGGAACGCGGTGGCATCCCCCTTGGTGTCGGTAAGGGCACCACTGTGAAACGAGCCATCCTCGATAAGAACACTCGCATTGGTTCGGGTGTCTCGATCATCAACAAGGACAACGTCGAAGAAGCTGATCGCTCGGATCAGGGTTTCTATATCCGTAATGGAATCGTGGTTGTTCAGAAAAACGCAACCATTCCCGACGGCACGGTGATCTGAACGTTGATTTGATCTCTGGTCAGGAAGGCCGTCTGCTCCGAAATCTGATGGCCCATTCCTGACATAACTTGTGTGATTTGCGGTCGAAGCGGTCCGGCCTCAACACACTGAGCACAGTTGTCAGTGGTCCTCCAGACCATGTCCAAGTCTCACTTCGGCCTCATCGGTCTCGGCGTGATGGGTGAAAACCTCGTCCTCAATGCGGAGCGCAATGGCTTCTCCAGCGTTGTCTACAACCGCACCTATGCGAAGACTGAAGACTTCCTGAATGGGCGCGGCAGGGAGAAGAACATCCAGGGCGCCACGGATCTGGAAGACTTCGTCGGCAAACTTGAACGCCCCCGCCGGATTTTGATGATGGTGAAGGCGGGCCCCGCAGTTGATGCTGTGGTGGATCAGCTTTCTCCCTATCTGGAAGAAGGAGATCTGCTGATTGATGGCGGTAACTCCGATTATCACGACACCGAACGCCGGGTGAAGCAGCTCGAAAGTAAGAGTTTTGGCTTCATCGGCATGGGTGTCTCCGGTGGTGCAAAAGGCGCCTTGGAGGGGCCAAGCATGATGCCCGGGGGGACGAAAGCCTCTTATGAGGCCATCGAGAGCCTCGTGAACAAGATGGCGGCACAGGTCGAGGATGGCCCCTGTGTCACCTATATCGGCCCCGGTGGATCAGGTCATCTGGTCAAGACGGTCCACAACGGCATCGAGTACGGCATCGAGCAGATCCTGGCCGAGGGCTACGACCTGATGAAGCGGGTCAAGGGAATGACCGGTGTGCAGATGGCTGATGTTCTCGGTCAGTGGAATGCCACTGAGGAGTTGTCGTCCTACCTGGTGGAGATCACGGAGGTGTGTCTGCGCACCAAGGATCCTGAAGATGGAACCGATCTGGTCGAGAAGATCACGGATCAGGCTGGCCAGAAGGGTACGGGCCTCTGGACTGTGGTGACTGCACTGCAGATGGGTGCCTCGGTTCCCACCATCTATGCATCGCTCAATGCTCGTGTGATGAGCTCCATGAGGCCCCAACGGATGGCGGCTGAATCCATCCTCAAGGGTCCCGCAATCAAGGACTTTGATCTGGGGACACCTGACGATGCCATGTCTCCGTTGATGGATGCCACGGTGTTGAGCTGCATCGCCAGTTATGCCCAGGGCATGGAACTGCTACGCATTGCGTCCCAGGATCTCGACTATGAGCTCCACATGCCTTCCATCGCTCAGATCTGGAAAGGCGGCTGCATCATTCGCGCGCGCCTGCTCAAGCGGATTCAGGATGCCTTTGACGCTGATCCCCAACTGCCCAACCTTATGGTGGATCCTTGGTTCGCCGAGCAGATCAACCGCCGTCTCCCCGGCCTGGCCAAGGTGGTTGCCGGTGCTGCCGAAGCTGGCATTCCGGTTCCCTGCTTCAGCAGCACCCTCGACTACATCAACAGCTACCGCTCAGGTCGCCTTCCCCAGAACCTGGTTCAGGCGATGCGCGACTGTTTCGGGTCCCACACCTATCAACGGGTCGACAAGGAGGGAACGTTCCACACCGAATGGCTCAGCTGAGCGGTCAGCCATGACGAACTACCGCGTCGAGCGGGCGAGGGATCCTCAGGACCTTGCCCGCCGGGCTGCCGAAACAATCGCTGCCCAGATCGATCTTGCCTTGGATCAAAGAGACCGATGCCAGATCGCACTCTCTGGTGGCAGTACCCCTGCCAGTGCCTATTCACTGCTTGGTCAGGAGAGGCTGCCCTGGGATCGGGTGGATGTGGTGCTGGGTGACGAGCGTTGGGTTGCTGCTGAGGATGAATCCAGCAACGCGGGCATGTTGCGGCGCACCCTGCTCGCCCCTGGGCCTGGAGCTTCTTCCTCCTTCCACCCTGTGCCCACGGTGGAACTTGAGAGCCCGGAGGCCAGCGCTCACGCCTTTGCTGAACAGGTCTCCCGGCTTTGTTCGGGTGTCCCTCCCGTGTTTGATGTGATGCTGCTTGGGCTGGGCGACGACGGTCACACCGCCTCCCTTTTTCCCGGTACGGATGCTCCAACGGTTGTGGATCGCTGGACAACCATTGGTCGTGGCAAGGGGTTGGATCGGATCACCTTGACGGCTCCTGTGCTCAGTGCCGCCCGACAAGTGATTTTTCTGGTGAGTGGGGCCGGCAAGCAAGAAGCCTTGCGGCGCCTGCTGGATCCTTCTGAGTCCGCCGAGCGCACTCCCGCACGCTTGGTTCAGCCTGCTAGTGATGTGCTCATCCTTGCTGATCAGGATGCAGCCGCCGGCCTCTGAACAGATTCTTTTCCAGGGCAGCGATTTTGCTGACTGGGCCAGCCTCAATGACACCATCATGGGCGGCCGATCCCGTGCGGGTTGTCATGTTTCCCCAGAAGGACTCGTTCTGGAGGGAGATTTGGTGGAAACCGGTGGCGGTTTTGTCAGCTGTCGCTCGCCCCGCCTCCAACCCCCGCTCGACCTTTCTCCTTTCTCCGCTCTGCAGCTGGATGTGGAGGGGGAGGGTCGAACGCTGAAGATTGCCATCGGTTGCCGGGATGGGGCCATGGGACTCACTGAATTGATTCCTGGTGGTCTGCGCTGGGTGGTTGATGCAATAACTGATCCCGATGGGGTGACCCGCGTGGTGGTGCCTTTTACTGAGCTCAGGCCCACGGTGCGTGCCAAGCCAGTTGGTTTGCCGTTGCGCTTCGATCCCAGTGGCATCACGCGCATTCAGGTGCTGCACTCCAAGTTCGGCGATGCGGGCGATCTCAATCCAGGCTTTCGCCCCGGCTCCATACGAATGCTGATTCGATCCATCCGCGCCTTGCCCTGAACCGATGGACCTTCTGGTGTTGATCGCCAAGGCGGCCGACGTTTGTCTCAAGCCATGGAGCCATGCAGTGGTCTTGATTGACCCCTCAGCTCCTGAGCAACTCGACGACCTTCATGTTCGGATTGAAAGCCGGGATGGCGATGGCCAGCGCCATCCCGATCGGGATCTTGAGCTGGAGATTTATCGGAGTGGTGATGAGATCAATCTGATGCTCAGCTGGTGGGATCAACCCGAACGCCCAATGCTCTGGCACGGGCGACATCCGGTTTGGATGGATGGGGCCTCGGGCCAACGTTGCTCGGCGCCGCAGGATGCCGGTCCTCTGGAGGCATTGGGTCGGCGCTTACGGGCTCTGGTACAACCGGCCGCTTGACTCAGTCGTCGTGATCGGTTGTTGCGCCTCGGCTCGAGCTGGAGACGAGCCGTGCATATTTGCCGAGAATTCCGTTGCGATAGCGCGGTTGCGGTTTGGTCCACCCCGCACGACGACGCTCCAGTTCGGCCTCATCCACGTTCAGTTGAAGCAGCAGTTGGTCGGCATCGACGGTGATGCTGTCGCCTTCCTGAACCAGGCCGATGGTTCCTCCGACGGCGGCTTCCGGAGCGACATGGCCCACAACGAGACCGTAGGTGCCACCGCTGAAGCGCCCATCGGTGATCAGAGCGACCTTGTCCCCAAGGCCTTGTCCCACGATCGCTGAGGTGGGAGCCAGCATCTCCCGCATGCCAGGTCCACCGACGGGACCCTCGTAGCGGACGACGACCACGTCACCGGCTTTGATCTGCTTGTCGAGGATGGCAGCCAGGCATTTTTCCTCGCTTTCGAACACCCGGGCCGGTCCAGTGAGCACAGGCGTTTTCACACCACTGATCTTGGCCACGCTGCCTTCTGTCGCCAGGTTGCCCTTGAGGATCGCCAGATGTCCCTTGGCGTACATGGGGTCGCTGAGTGGACGGATCACGTCTTGCCCGGTGGGTGGTTCTCCTGGAACGTCCGCCAGAAGCTCCTTCAGGCTTTTTCCTTCGACTGTGCGGCAGTCCCCGTGGAGCAATCCGGCATCGAGCAAAAGCTTCATCACCTGGGGGATACCGCCGGCATTGTGCAGATCTACGGTTACGTAGCGACCGCTGGGCTTGAGATCGCAGATCACCGGCACCCGCTGACGGATTCGCTCGAAGTCGTCGATGCTCAGGTCGACACCGGCTGTGCGGGCAATGGCTAGCAGGTGGAGCACCGCATTGGTGGAGCCACCTACCGCCATGATCACGCTGATGGCGTTCTCAAACGCTTCTTTGGTGAGCAGATCGAGGGGGCGGATATTGGCTTTCACCGCCTCGACCAGCACCTCAGCGGAGCGCGCTGCACTGTCGGCTTTTTCCTCGTCCTCCGCAGCCATCGTCGAGCTGTAGGGGAGGCTGAGACCCATTGTTTCGATGGCGGCACTCATCGTGTTGGCGGTGAACATCCCACCGCAACTGCCAGCACCCGGGCAGGCATTTTTCTCAACCGCGGTGAGCTGCGCTTCATCGATTTTGCCGCTGGTCAACTGTCCGACAGCTTCAAAAGCGCTCACCACCGTGAGATCACAGCCGCCAAGCTTGCCGGGCTTGATCGTGCCGCCGTAGACGAACACCGACGGAATGTTCATCCGTGCCATGGCCAGCATCGCGCCGGGCATGTTCTTGTCGCAGCCGCCAACAGCCAGCACGCCGTCCATGCTCTGGCCATTGCAGGCAGTTTCGATCGCATCGGCGATCACCTCCCGACTCACCAGGGAGTACTTCATCCCTTCGGTGCCCATGGATATGCCATCACTCACCGTGATGGTTCCAAACATCTGAGGCATGCCTCCGGCCTGTCGGGCTGCTTCCTCAGCCCTCTTAGACAGGTCATTCAGCCCCACATTGCATGGAGTGATGGTGCTGTAGCCGTTGGCAATGCCCAGGATCGGCTTGCCAAAATCACTGTCTCCAAAACCGACGGCCCGCAGCATGGCCCGGTTGGGAGACCGCTGAATCCCCTTGGTGACGGCGTCAGAGCGAAGCATGGAACGGAGCGGACCAGTGGCGATTAAGCCAACCTACCGAGCGCTCATCCTTCGCTACCGAGACCTTCAAGTTGGGCGCGAACGCGGGCGATCTCAGCGTTCAGTTTTTCCACCCGTTCCTCGAGGTGACCGTTGGATGAGCTGTCCAGCACTTCAGAGCCGTCTTGCATTCGCGGCGCATGCAACATCGACTTCTGCACTCCATAGCGCCTACGCCTGTCGGCTTCATTCAAGAGCCACCAGGCCAGACCAGCGGCACCGAGCACTGCTCCGGTGACCAGCGTTGCCAGGGTGCCTGAGCCCGTGTCGTGCTGCTGGGCCATGGGTGCAATCAACCTGACTGAAGGTTAGTCACGCTCTCAATGTCTGAGGTTGAGCCGTCGCACAGGGTCACCGATTCCCGGACGAATCTCGCCTTGTTCACCCAGACCTTCGTCGATGCAAGCAGTGTGCAGCGTCAGGTCGGGAACGGTTTCTCCCAATAGCTTCAGCCCCGGACTGGCACACAGCGCGGTGATTAAACGCAGACGTCGCCCATCAACACCCTTGTTTTGCAGCTCCTGAAGGAGCTGGAGTGTGGCCTGGCCATCGCGGATCTGATCAATAAACAGAATCACCCCAGCGTTCGCCTCAATCTCCTGCGGGCATGTCCCTAAACAAAGGGATGCATCAGGTAGTACGGATCGTCCTCCTTGCCACAGCTCGAGGCCACCAGGAAGAACTGGGATGGCGATCAGGGGCACAGAAGCCTCAACGATGGTTCCTTCGGTGTCTCCGTCCATCCCGGGCACCGTGTCGCGACGATGGGGTAACCAGTCCCGCAGGGCTTCGTAGGTGAGCCAGCGGCCCAGTTCGTGCAGTCCAGTGGCATAAAGGGCTGGAGGGGTTTCCCTGTGCCGCAGCATCGTCAGCCAATGACCGATTAGGGGATGGGGTGGAACCACCACCCGCAGGCTCATGGCCATAACGACTCGCTCCGCTGGTGTTTGCCATAACGTGATTGCTCAAATTACCGGTCTCATGGGCGCCCTTCGACGTACGGCCTCGCTGCTGGCAGTGATCCTGCTGGGTCTCAGCACCATCTTCTGGCCTGAGTCGGCCGAGGCCATCACAGCTCCGGAACTCCGCGGACAGTTTGCAGTTCAGGAGATCAGCTCCGACATGCACGGCCTCGATCTCAAGGAGAAAGAGTTCCTTAAGGCCGATCTGCGGGAGGTGAATCTGAGCGGCACAGATTTGCGGGGAGCTGTGATCAACACCTCTCAACTTCAGGGCGCCGATCTGCGTGACGCCAACCTCTCCGATGTCGTCGGCTTTGCCAGTCACTTCGAAGGCGCCGATCTGCGTGGTGCCAATTTCACCAACGCGATGATGATGCAGAGCCGTTTTACCGACGCGCAGATTGATGGTGCTGATTTCACCAACGCCGTGATCGATCTGCCTCAGCAGCGGGCCCTTTGCGCAAGGGCTGATGGCTCCAACCCGATCAGCGGGGTGTCAACCCGTGAGAGCCTGGGCTGTCGCCCTTAAATTCCCATGCCAAAACGTCTGCCGGTGACCGTGATCACTGGCTTCCTTGGGGCTGGTAAGACCACCGTGTTGCGCCGTCTGCTCACCCGCGGCGGCCAGCGTTTGGCGGTGATGGTGAATGAATTTGGCAGTGTGGGCCTTGATGGTGATCTGATCCGCAGTTGTGGCTTTTGCCCCGAGGAGGATGTCGCCGGCCGCCTGGTGGAGCTGAACAACGGCTGCCTCTGCTGCACGGTTCAGGACGATTTCCTCCCGACGATGGAGACGTTGCTTGAACGGGCGGATCAGCTGGATGGGATTGTTGTTGAAACCAGCGGCTTGGCCTTGCCACGTCCCTTGCTTCAGGCCTTGGACTGGCCCGCCATTCGCAGCCGTGTTCATGTGAATGGTGTGGTGACGCTGGTGGATGGCGAGGCCCTTGCGCAGGGCAGCCCTGTGGCTGACGCCGATGCGCTTGAGCGTCAGCGCGCCGAGGATCCCAGCCTCGATCACCTCACAGCCATCGACGAGTTGTTTGAGGATCAACTCCAGGCCGCTGACCTGGTCTTGATCAGTCGTGCCGATCGTCTGGACGCTTCGGCGATGGCTGATGTGAAGGAGGGAATTAGGAACAAAGTCCGACCGGGAACTGCTCTGCTTCCGGTCTCTCAGGGACAGGTGGAGACGGCTGTTGTGCTGGGACTGGAGCACCAGGCCACGCATCAGAGCCATGAGCACGAGCATCACGACCACCACGATCACGACCACGATCACGATCACGATCACGATCACGACCATGATCACGATCATCACGACCACACCCACGTCGAGATGGTCGGTAGCAACGTTCGCGTGGAAGGGGCCCTGGATCGGCAGGCTTTCGAGCAGCTGCTGCCCAACCTCGTTCGTGATCAGCAGGTGCTTCGTCTAAAAGGGCGCGTCTGGTTGCAGGGCAAAGCGCTTCCGCTTCAAGTTCAGATGGTGGGCCCACGGCTGAACAGCTGGTTTGAAGCTGCCCCCAGCCATGCCTGGCGTCCTGAGGTTGGCTGCGGTGCTGATCTTGTGGTGCTGGCGTTGAACAACACTGCGGCTTCGGTCGTGGAAACCGCTCTTCAGAGGCTTGTGCAGGCCACACCGGCCAAGGCCAGCACTGCAGCAGCAGCTCCGGGGAGCTGAATCGGATCACCTTCCATTCGGCCAAGAAAAAGAGCCATCACCGGAGCCGTAGCCATCAGCGTGACGCCTGGTCCAACGGGCATGGTTTGCAACACGACCTGTTGCAACAGGATGCCCCCGTTGGTGCCGATCAGGGTGGCGACCACAAGCTTCCACTGCTCCTGCCGTGTCATTGCTGATCTTCTCCAGGCCCCCTTCATCACGGGGATCAGACCAAGCCATCCGCCCAGCAAGCGAATGGCTGCTGTCTGCAGTGGCGTCAGTTCTGAGCTGATCAAGACATAACGGGCAAGAAAGGCTCCGCTCAGACCACAGATCACAGCGACGAGGGCGAACATCAGACCGCTGCTCAGTTCGGTGCCTATTTCACCCTCTTGTCGATGGCTTGCTCCCTTGGCCTGTAACGCGATCAGCACAACCGCGCCCGACACCAGGATGGCGCCAAGCCAGTTCCTCGAACTCAAGCTGTCCCCCATCACAAGCACTCCAGCGATGCTTGCCAGCACCGGACCGCTTGCCTCGACGGTGAGGGTTCGACGGGTGCCGAGTCGTCGTAAAGCACCGAGGTAAAAGCTGTCTCCTGCAGCAATTCCGATCAAACCGCTGATCAGCAGCAGCAATACCGCTTCTGCCTCGGTACCCCGCGGAAGCATGAGCAGTACCGGCAGAAACACCAGGCTGGCCAGGCCGTTTTTCAAAGCATTGAGCCGGATCGCCGTCACCCGACCCGATAGCGAACGCCAAAGAGCACTGGCTCCGGTCCAGGCCATGGCTGCTCCGAGGGCCGCCAGCACTCCCGTCATCTCGTGATGGTGATCGTCGTGAAGTCTGCTGTGTCGTTCTGAACTCTGTGCACTATTCAGGAACGTGAGTTCTTGAGAGGCGAAAGGCGCTGGGGCACTTGCTTGAGAGCTTGTCGGGGCATTGGGCGGTTCATCTTGAAAGTCGTGTTCCGCGTACTGAGCCTTACGAAGCACGGATCGCATCATCCAAGCCTTCGCTTGGCTTTTGGTTTAGCCGTCAGTGACGGGAAATTGATCCGACGTTTTGCCGTCACGATCAGCTTTGGGGTGATTGCGGTTGTTGGAACCGCATCGTTGATCAGTTGCGGGCTCGGCATCAGCCATGTGCAGTCGGAAATCACCGGACGCACCTCTATGAACCTGATCGATCTTGGGATCGCTATGGCTGCTGCTGCCGGGTCGTTCGCGATGACGCGCAAACAACTGTCGAATTCCATTGCTGGAGTGGAGATTGCTGTTGCCCTTGTTCCCTCCCCCTCTGCGTCAGTGGCATTGGCCTCACATTCGGCGCCCCTTGCGTCAAACGAAGCCAATTTTTATTGCTGTGGTTGCCCGAGCTGCAGTGTTTAACTTCTTCGGTTGTTCTTTGATGAATCCCTTGCTAGGTATTTCTACGGTTAAAATGGAATTGGAGTGCATTGTGACGGTGATGTATTCCTAGGTAATCGACATGGCTCATCTTTCAAATCAATGTTTCGAGTTTCTTCCTTAGTGGCGATCACGGCAATTGTCAGCGCTCCTGCGCTCGGTCTTGCCGGTTCGTATCAGGCGCTTTGTGCCGGCACGAAATGCACAGTTGTAGTGGGGCCTGACGTAATTAGCTCGCCGTATGGTTCGATTCCGACAAACCGCGTTACTAACTGGGGTGGTGGTGGTGACACCAGTACCCAGGTCGGAACTGGTGTGGCAACAACGATTTTATTTGGCCCGATTGGATTACTGGGTTTTCTTGCGAAAAAGCATGACTTCAATTTTGTTGTAAATGGGTATGACGCTGATGGGAAAAAAGCTTCTCTCTCGCTGCAATTTAAGAATGATAAGCCTGCAAAACGCTTTATCAATGAAATGCAGCAGGTGACTCAATTAGGCATGGGTCAGACCAGGACTGCCAAAGAAATCATGGCAGCAGAATCAAGTGCGAGTACACTCTCTACTGGCACTCTAGAGGGTGACGCTCAGCTTCAGGAATCAGGTCTCAACAGCAAAACTACTGATTTAGCACCCAGTTCGAATTCAAATTGCTGGTCTAAGTATCTCGAGAATAATCCTGCAATGAAGGAATGGGCTGAAGCTAATCCTGGTATGGCAGCACAGAACAAAAAACGCTTTGACGATTGTTGATTCTCACGGGAAAAATTAGGTGGTGTTGATGTTGTCGCCATCCATCTGCCGACCAGTCCGCGAACACCTCACCTCGTCTGAAATGGCGGGGTATTTTTTGGCGAAGTCGCCGAACCCCTGTCGCTTTTGCTCGGAAATGGTGGATGTTTTTGGTCGCGGAATGGTGGCCGGCTTGACCAATCAGATCGCGTAGGGCTCATTTCTGCTCTTTATGGCAAGCCTGATCGGCATTACCGTCACCAGCCTTGTGGTGTTTTTGCTTGAGCGATACGGCTCATTTCGCACGTGTTGGCGCAATCTCTTGGCCTGGCTGGATTTGTTGGGATTGCTGAGTCTGTCGTTGTCATCTGTATTGCATGATTTGAGTGTGCGGCAGGTGATGGATGCTGAATTTGGTAGCTTCAAAGCTGGGTCACTTAAACGCGTTGCGATTGCTCAGAGCAGCCGGAGATTTTGGTCAAAGGTTCGTTTTATGTATAGCAATATCAGTGTTGTCGATATCAAGGCAAGACTCGACCTGGTGTTGAATGTATCTGAAGATTATTTGGCTCAATCATTGATGAATTATGTTTATCAAAATATGTTGAACCGAGTCAAGCCTTTTGGGTTAGGCGATCTGAATTTCAATATAAGTGTGATGCTTGATTTTAATAATCAGGGGATAGATTTATGATTATGTGGATGCAGCTGTTTTGTGGTTGTAGGATTTTGTCTCCTTAAAAAGTATTGACATCTACTGGATGGATCCTTTTGGGATCTGAGTTGATCGCTGAAAAGTTTCAGTTAAATGATGGCCGTACTTCTGTTGTCTGTGTGTCTTTCTATGGGGCTGAACAACAGTTTTATGTTGAAAGCGTCGCCTTGATCAGTTTGGACGACAGCGTCCAGAGAGTCGTCGCTTTGTTGCTGTCGGATGCTTCTTCGGAAGGTTCAGTTGGGCTGAATTGATGTCGTCCGGGCCCCAGCAGCCCGTTGCTCCAGTAGGTGAATCCAGGCTGGTTGAGCTCTTCGTCGATGAGTCGCACCAAAAGACCTCCGGCCTGTTCAACACGTTCCGTCAACTTCAAAAGATCTCTGGCGATCAACCCGAACAAGGCTTGTCCGAGAGGATTGGCTTGGCGACTACTCCTGAAAAAACCGTCTGATGTCCGAGGAATCACTAGTCCTGGACTCCATGCCACCACAGGCACTCCAGGACTTTGGCGATGAATCTCCTGGGCCATCAGCAGATTGCAGAGCTTGCTGTCCTTGTAGGCCTTATCAGCATTGAAAGGGCTTATGCCGTCCACCATGGCCGCCCCTGGCCCCTGGTGAATGCCCTCCATCGTGCCGAGTCCCGCAGGTTGGCCAACCCGCCCACCTCCAGTGGATGGGTTGTGCACCTCAGAGGCGGTGATGACGATGGCTCGGGCGTGCTCCTTCAATCTTTCAACCAGGAGTTGATGGGCCAAATGGTTCACCGCAAAGGTGAGTTCAATGCCTTGTTGACTCCAACGGGGTGAACGATGTCCGGCGTATTGCAACCCCGCATTGAGCACCATCGCATCAAATGTTGTGTGGCTCTGACGGACGTGGTCGATCGCCTTCGCGACGGACCCAAGGTCTGCCAGATCTGCAACACAGGTCTGAACAGATCCAGACAACGCTGCTTGGGTTTGACCGGCCCGTTCTGCATTACGACAAAGGATGGTCAGCTCATCTCCACGGGCCAGCAGGATCTTTGCTGCTTCAAGCCCGATCCCGCTGCTTGCACCAGTGATCAGGACTCTGCGCTGCTCAGCTGTCGTCATGGACTTTGAACACGTAGAGATCAGCGTCACGATCGCTCAACACATACATCCTGTTCCGTTGCGGATCGAAGGCAATGCCCTCGGGTTTGCGGATCTGCCTTTCCTTGGCTCCAGTGTTGATGGTGAGATCAAGGCGCTGAAGAACAACATCACGTGTCCAGTCGTATTGGAACAGGCACTGACCTTTGTCGCTGGCAATCCAGATCGTGTCATTCCTGCTGTCGTAACTCAGCCCGGAAAAATCAATTTTGTCGGACTTGAGCCTGGGGTGAGTGAACCCCTGGCCTGCTTGCAGCACCCTCGTTGAAAGAATGGTTATGAGAGCGGGGTCGAGTTCGATCAACAGACCTGGTCGTTGCTCCTTGACCACAAACACGTGGTCGTTGCTGCTGTTCACGGTGATTCCCTCCAATCCATTGTTGTCTGGAGAATCTGGGAAATAGTCAGCGATGGTGTCGTAGTTGTTCATGGCTGACAGGGGGCGTCGGGAGCGTTCACGCCGGGTGTAGAGATCCACCACCACAAGTGAATTTGTCGCCTCCTGCACCACGAGCAGTTCACGTTCGTCGCGGCAGATAGCAATCCCCTCTAGGTCGTCGAGTCCGATGAAGAAAGAGTCGGCGACCGACACCCTTCCCTTGAGGTCAAGGCTAAAAATCGCCTTGGTGTCATCACTGACGGTGTAGAGCGCTGATCCATCACGGTTCAATGTCAGCCCGGAGGGTTCATTGAGGCCAAGCCCTGGGTCACGAATCCGGTGACGGCTCAGCAGTTCAAGGCGAGACGAGGTCATGGTCACAAGGTGCCATTGGTAGCGATTGTCTGCACTGATGTCGTTTCTGCCAGCCACTGCAGGAGAAGATGGACTGATCACGGCAAGGGCGTCATGCATCGGATCGCTGTGTATTGCGGCTCTCGGAGCGGCGAGTCTCTCTTGTTCAAGGCTGCCGCGAATGAGTTGGGCGCCTTGCTTGCCTCTGAGCAGATCTCCCTGGTTTATGGCGGCGCCCGGATTGGTTTGATGGGTGCTGTTGCTGATGCCGCTCTAGCTTCTGGGGGTGAGGTGATCGGGGTGATCCCTGAGCCATTGATGCTCGATGAGGTCGTTCACACCGGCTTGACCCGTCTTGATGTTGTGGGCTCGATGCATGAGCGCAAAGCGCGGATGATTGAGTTGGCTGATGCGGTAATTGCAATGCCTGGTGGTCTAGGAACGCTGGAGGAGTTGTTTGAGGCACTGACATGGGCTCAGCTTCGTTTTCATGCCAAACCGATCGGCATTCTCAACGTCAATGGCTACTTCGACACCTTGCTCAGGTTTCTGGATGACAGCGTCTCGACAGGATTCATGTCGATGCAAAATCGAGCTCTCCTTGTGGATGCATCGACGCCACAATCTCTTCTCAATCGACTCTTGAACGTGACCTGATGCAACGCACTGTCTTGCTCACCGGAGCCAGTCGGGGCATCGGTCGGTCCATTGCGAAGCGGCTCATTGACGACGGCCATCGTCTCAGCCTCGGCTTGCGAGATCCAGATTCACTCAGGGGAACCGAACTTGATGTCGACCGTGTTGCACATCACCCCTACGACGCCAGGGATCCCGCGAGTGCTGAAGCCTGGGTGGAGTCCACCATTCACCAGTGGGGACAGATCGACACCCTGATCCACTGTGCTGGGATTTTGCGTCGCACCCCGCTGCTGTTTGCCAATGGCGAAGAGCGCGACCTGGATGAACTCTGGTCCGTCAATGTGATGGGGCCTTGGTGGTTGACTCGCGCGAGCTGGCCATTCTTGGCGTCCTGTGGCCATGGGCGGATTCAGGTTCTGGTGTCGATGAGTGGCAAGCGCGTCAAGGGTCGAATGGCGGGATACCCCGTCAGTAAATACGCCTTGATGGCGCTTTGTCAGAGCATGCGCAATGAAGGCTGGGACCAGGGGATTCGCGTGACCGCCATCTGTCCCAGTTGGGTCAACACCGACATGGCTCGTGCGGTGACGGCGGTACAACCGGCAGAAATGACCCAACCCGGTGACCTGGCGATGCTTTCCAGCACCCTGCTGTCGCTGCCGGATGCTTCGGTTCCCTTCGAGTTAGCGATGAATTGTTCCTTCGAAACCTGAATCTTCTGGTGACGAGGCTTTCCTGCTCCGGTGACGGCGCTATGGATGACGCAGCGTCTTTACCGCGATGTGTCTTCTTGCGGCGATTGGCTTGCTTGCCCCACGCCTTGTCTTGGTGTTGATGTGGTTGATCAACAGCAGCTTCGTTCTGCAGCCATTCACTGGCACCAGTGTTCCCAATCCAGTACTTCCCGTTCTTGGCCTGTTGTTTCTTCCCACAACAACTCTTGGGTATTGCTGGGCTGAGGCGTCGTTTGGAGGAGTCTCCTCCTTCAGTGGACTGTTGGTGGTTTTGATCGGACTCATCATTGACTTCGGCTTGATCGGCAACGGCCGTGGAGCCGTGCGCCGTTGAACCCTGCACCGTTGAACACCATCTCCGTGGAAAGCTGTGCCATTTGTCAGCTGCATGCCGACCCTGCAGCCCGACAGCGTTATGAGATTCGGCGGTCTGAGCTCTGGGTGCTGCGCCATCACCCTGACCCAGCCCCACTCCCCGGCTGGCTCTTGCTTGATTCACTACGCCACTGTTCTGGACCTGTGGATTTCTCTGAGGCGGAGGCCTCAGACTGGGGACGCGCAGTAAGAGATGCCAGTCATCTTGTGAAGCAGATCACCGGGTGCGAGCGCGTGTATGCGATCGCCTTCGGTGAAGGTGCCCAACACCTTCATCTGCATCTCATCCCTCGACACCTCGATGAACCGGCGTCCAAGGCCTGGGCCGTTGCAGACCTTTATCGAGCCATGGATTCAGGTGATCGAGCTGCATCAGATCCAGCTGCTGTGGCCTCGTTAGTTCAACGCAGTCGTTCCTTAATCACCGCTCAGAGTTGAACCGCTTGCGGGTTTTGCTGTTGTTGATGCTGTGCTTCAAGCGGCCAAGAGGCCAGCCGAGGTGTTTGAGATGAATCAAGGTGTGGGGTGAGGCTTTAAAGCAGTTATCGCTATAGCTGCCAGTGATCCCGATTTCTTTGAGCGTAAGCAGAAGCAACCGCTGCTCACGACGGGTTCCCCGACGACTAGCGAGGACGACAAAATCGCGATCGCGGATCTGTTGATCAATCGCTTCGATGTTGTCGCAATAGCCAATGGTGAGAGTTTGATCAATGGCGCGATACGCGGTGTAGATGCGCCCCTCGGGATTGTCCTGAAGAGTTTGCACCCGTTCGCTTAGGGCAATCACTGCTTCCATGACCGGCGCCTGGAGAGCTTGTTCCATCCGTTCGATCTGCACGATCAAAGACCTCCCACAGCCAAGCGTTCATCACAGGCACCTTCGTAAGCACGGATGGCTGCGCTGGGAATAGAGCCATTGCTCTTGAGTTGGCGCACTGAGTGCTCAACGCACTGAAGCACAACACTGGTGAGTTCTCGGCCTTCGCACAGGGCCCAGCTGCGTAGCAGAACATGAAGGCTCGGTGGAACCGAGACCGTGAGCTTGACCTGGGTTTCGCGGGTGGAGGTTTTGATCATGACCCGTGTGCTGTCGAAGCAACTCAAGAGTACCTGCCAAGTTACCCACAAGCAACTCTTGAGTAGCTGCAGGGTTGCTTTTGGGTTGCTCGATGGAGGCTCTGCGCTTTGTTCTGCCTTTACGGCCAAGAGCGTCTCTGCGCTGTTGCGTCGTTGGGCAGGGCCGGCCCCACCCCTGTGCATCTCTGGTTCTATCAGGGCATTAATTCAATGAGCTCTTGCTGGGGTGGATGTCAAAAGGGTGAACAGATGAATTGTTCAGAGACATGATTGTTTCCAATATTGATGATCAGCGTCCCGCTTAGTTTGTTCGAATTACCTGAGCAACAGAGTGGTTGAATGGTTGACAGGAACTTCGTGGTTGTCACTGTTGCCGTAGCAATACGTTGCTGGAAGTACGCGATTGTTGTGTTCGTTGACCCAGTTATTACTGCTGTGATTGATTCTAACTGACAATGGTTGAAGCCTTGCTCTAGGGTTCATGCTCCTGTCATGAATAGTGTGAACTGTGCTATTAACCAGTTGTTTTGTTGATCGTGGAAAAGTGTTGTTCACCCTTTCAGACTCACTACCTTGGCTTAGGCTCGCCGCAGCAAACTTTCTGTTGTCGATCGTTGAATTCGAAGCCAACTGTCTCAGACGTTTTGAGTCTGATGAGCGATCTCTGATTGTGGTTAGTTGGATCTATTTTTAAAAGAAAATTCAACACCCTTGCGGTGTCGTTATAATCTATTGATAGTCTTGGAGACGCTATGGGTGCGGCTGCAATTCAGGCTGACAAGGTGGTCAACGTCAAAATGGCCGAGTCAGAGCACACTTTGCTGAAAGCGTATTGCGCCTCGGTAAACCGCAGCATGCAAGATGTGCTGAGGGATTTCACGTTGATGGAAATCCAGAAGCAACATTTCTGTTGTCGTCTTGTGCGCTCTTTGATGGAAGAGCATTGCGTCGATCAAGACCCCAGGGTCGAGAAACCCTGTGCTGGTTATGCCTGTTACTACTGCCGACATGCAGAAGCCTGCAAGGCCGGCGAGACAGAATTGCTTTACATCCCCCGTCAGGAAATACGCCAACTGGTGACGGAGGAGTCGGCTTACATCTTCGACTTCGACGGAAGCAGCATCGACCGTCCGTCCTAAGCAGGCCAAGCCCACTCAAGTCTCCAGCCACGATAGATGTTTAGCTCGGCCGGAATTTCGCAATCGTTGGCTTCACTCCCATGCTCAAGCCCACTCCTGATCGATTGCAAGAACCGGTTCCGGTCCATCATTCGGCATACATACTTTCTACTAAGTGCCAAAGCCTGAACGCTGTATGGCCTGCGATTTGGTTCCGCAGAGATTTTCCGTGCTGCTTTGGCCCGTCAGCGAAGCCTCGTCTGCTGACGGATTGAGTCTGACGAGCGTCTAGGCGTCCTATTTAGCCGACCATGGCTAGGCCATCTAGAGGGGAATCATTCCGAGACTCGAACGGAATTTGTGAATGTCGAAAAATTGTCGCTGGCTTCGACGAAATCCCGCACTTTTCGGCTCATAGTGGTCGTGCCAAAGCTGCTAAAGGGGCTTGGAAGCCGGGCAGAGCGATGTCCGACGAGAGCTGAGATTTGACCCTTGCTTCGACTGGGGTCAAGTCCGTTCTTTGTTAAGAGATTTGGTGCTGAACTCCATATTGTCTCCATGCCTATCAAGGTATGAACGTGGTCGAATCGCTCCGGTGGTGCATCGCCGTCGACCACAAACATTTCTTTGATACTTCAACAGTATTTTCGATCTATCAAGCTCCTGGAGCTTGGTTGTCTGTTGAGGCCGTCAATGCAATGCCTGTTGTGGTGGAAGGGAGTGCGTTACTGACGCCCTGATCGAATGTTCAACGGAGTGCTGATAGCGCTGGACTGCCCAGCACTTCCATCAACGGTGCCAGCGTCGCCGGAGTGTCGGAATCACCAGAAAATCCATCACCGCATACGTGATTAGGCAGGGGACGAAGCCCTTCTCCACCAGATCGCAAACTCGCCTTTGCGGATCCCATTCACAGAACGCCAGCTCAATCAACCAGAAGACCGCCACCTTGGCCGTAAATGACGTGAGGGCGAACCGCCATTCCGCTGCACTGAGACGCGATTCACCCAGCACAACAAACCCATGCATCAGCAGGAGTCTGCAAGATCTCCTGAATTGCTGGTGATGCCAATCAGTGATCCGTCACCAGTGTGTGGATGTTCGGCAATGTCTCCCCCCTTGCAATCAGCCTCCAGCTGTTCGGAGAAGGCACGTTTCTCGTGACCTCATCCCTTGTGCTTTTCGTAAATGGGGGTGCTGGTAGGCCATCCATCCATTGACCAAATCACATCCGTCACCTCGTCGGCATTAATCCACTTGATCGCTCCTGTATCGACATCAGCCACCTGGAACAGGGACGGGATCTTGGGGTGACGAGCGCTTCCCTCGCAAAAAATCACCTGGCCCATCCACCAATCACCCTGTTCGATGTGGTCACCACCAACGATCACGAAGTGTCCAGGGCGGACAAACAGGTATGGGGCGTCAGCTTTGACGGTGAGGATGCTGTGATCAACGGACATCTCTTACCTGGCGTGCAGTACAGGTGTACTGATAGCTAGGGAGCTGTCTGGTGGCAATAGCGGCTAAGCGTCCAAATTCCTTAGATCCGTGAAGTCGTCCCGGTGGGCATGGATGCTGAGCAGAGGTCGTTCGTTCTGGCGATTAATGGAATGTTGCGGATGTCCGCCAAATGCTTTCCAGCACTCGCTGGGTGCTTTGTAGTTGAAAGCGGAGAGGGTGGGATTCGAACCCACGGTGCCCGTGAAGACACGCTGGTTTTCAAGACCAGAGCCATAAACCACTCGACCACCTCTCCAGAGGGTGTCAGGTGCCTCGGAAGACACCTAACAACTCTATCGGGACGTGATGAGGTGTCAGCTCTCAGGCTTGGCCAGTGGGAGCAGGCACTTGTCTGAATCACAACCGGCAGGGCCCGCTTCGGTTAGCTCGCCCTGGTCGTAACGCTGTAGCGCCTCGAAGAAATCAATGCTGACACGACGCTTCACTACAGCGGATTGCAGCTCCTCATATGTGGCCAAATCGATTGGCTCAAAAGGCAAGCGGGGGAAAGTGGCATTGGCATCGAATCGGGCCAGGAGTGCCGCAGAGATGTAGCCCTCTCCGTTCTCCATCGCCTGATGCAGAGCCTCGGCCAAGGGTTCAATTTCGTGCTCCCTGAATTCGATCGTGGCTGAGGTGTTGTGAGCGGTGTAATGCCGTTGCACCTGCATGTAGAAATCGAATTGAGCCATGGCACTAAAGCCATTGATGTCCACGGCATCAGCTCCAGGCAGATTCGCCCAGCTAACCTCGGTCGGGATCTCCACCAACCATTCGGTGCAGCGGGGATCAAAGGGATCGTTCAGCAAACGACCGTCCTCGTCCTTGTCGGACTGTGACGGCACGACGGTGTAGCCGTAGTCCATGCACGCCATGGCCACAGGATCGTCCTTACGGAAGGTGATCCGACGGATGAAACGCTGAGCCTTGGGGGGATGCCAGCCAGGGGCTGCTCCGGTGAGCAGGCTCTTCGTGCCTGCAGGCTGAACGGTGGTGCAGCGGTTGGGACGCCGTAGGCCCTGGCGGTCGCAGTAGTCCCACACCGTTTGATTAACGATCTCTTTCCAGCGGCTCAGGTATGCGGCTTCCTGCTCCTTGAAGCGAAGGCCTTCCTCGGTCTCAGGGCGTCCGGCTTCCCACCAGCGCAGCCATTCAGATCCGAAGGCATGTACAAAGAAGTCGAACAGACCCGTGAAGCTGACACCCACGATCGGGTCCCACTCACGGCTCTGGCGATAACGCTCAACCTCGAAGCGATGGTTGAGCAGACAGGCCACCGACAGGGCTCCAGCGCGGAAGGCGTCGGCCTGCCCTTCCTCATCGCTGGGGTCGATCTGGTTGAGATGCACCTCGGCGAGGTTGCAGTGGAAGTCGGCACCGAGGATTTCGCCACAGGGGTTCAGCCCATAACGGCTGAGGCGGTGCTCCAGCTCCTCGGTTCCGATGGGGCCATGGTTGTCGGCCAGCCAACGACCGGCCTCTTCGCGACCTTGGTCGCAGTAAATCTCGATGAACTCACTGCGCAGTTCAGGGGTGCTGAGCAGATCGGCATTGGAGCGTGCAATGGCTTCGGGGGCGAACTGGATGGCGCCTTCCCCCGATTGGAACTGCTTGGTCACCGCCGCGTGCACCACCTCTTTGGTGGGTCGTGTGTGATAAACGCGGGTGTGATTGGCCATTCGGAGCGCATCACGCTCGGGATCGATCCGCCAGTTGCCGTCCTCGTCTTGCTGCCAGAGGTTGTCCTTGGAGGAAGCCGCGGCCAAGTCATCGGCAGCGAACTGACGCATGCCAGCACTGCGACGAATGTTGCCGGCAACGATCGTGACAGCGGCTTCGTCGATGAGTAAGCAGCACTCCACCGAAGTCAGGCGGCGTCCTTTGGCCTTGTTGAGCAGTCGGGCCACACGACCGTAGAGATCCTTCAACTTCACAGGATTGGCCATGCCGCCGAAACCTTTCAGGGTTTCCCCGACGGGGCGCACATCGCTGAGGTCTACAACGATCTGAATCGGATCGCCGTTGAAGCGTTCATCGCTGCTGAGCTCCAACATGAGCTGATAACTGTCCACCCAGCCGCGGCGGGTGTCGCCCACCTTGATGCTCACCTTGTTGCCATCAATGCTGTGGCTGCAGGCATCCTGACGCTCGGCTGCTGGTGTAATGCCGATGTCGCTGACGCTGAGGACTTCAAGGGTGTTGCGCACCACAGGAAGCCGATCGATCAGGTGCGGCTCAATGATGGCGCCCGTACCGCAGCCCATCATCGCCAGGTCCATCATCAGACTGAAGGCCTTCCAGTCGACGAGGTTGGTGGAGGTGCAGTTGTATGAGCCGGAGAAGTTCTCGGGCTGTTCGATCCACCGGGTTCCACCGATCCACAGCCAGCGGCCTGAGGGAAGAGCTTTCTTCTCGGCTTGCATGCGTGCCAAGAGGGCAACTTCCTCGGTATTGAGGTTGCCCAACTGACGGAGACCTTCGAGGTTTCTGCTGCCGACCTGACTCCAGCTCTCACGGCCACCAGGGGTTTTCCGACTGTATGTGCGGTAGAAGACCGGGTTGGCAGCTGGTGCCGTTGCGGGGAAGTCGCCGAACCCGGCGACAGGTCCCGCAGAGGTCTCCACACGGTTTGGGGTGAGAGTCACGTGCGGTGCTGGATCAAAGGACAAGTAGCGAAACCCTAACGCCACCAATGGTGGCGGCAAGGTCTCTTCACCACCATCAACAGTGTCCCGTTCAAACTGGCCTCTGAATCAGCAGCAAATGATGCAGCGGTGCTTAGAGCCTGAGTTGATGAATGGTGATGCGCAGGTTCAGGCCTATGCCGCCGCTGACTTCAGTTCAGGCGATCGCACCACTGTTGAGGGGGTCCAGCAGCTCATCGATCGCACATCACCTTTGCCGCCTGAGCCGCTGGTGGTTGATCTGGGTTGCGGACCGGGCAACATCACGCTTCGGCTTGCCGAACTCTTTCCCCATGCACGAATCATTGGCATTGATGGTGCAGAAGCCATGTTGGTCTTGGCCCGCCAACGGGCGCAGCGGCAAAGCCTGGAAATTTCGTTCCTTTGTCTGACCCTCCAGGAGGTTCTGCAAGGAACTCTTCTGGGGAAGGCTGATTTGGTTGTCAGCAACAGCCTCTTGCATCACTTGCATCAACCCGACCTTCTTTGGAAGGTCACCCGAGGTTTGGCTGCTCCTGGTTGTCGAGTTTTTCATCGAGATCTTCGGCGGCCGGCGTCGTCTGCTGAGGTCCAGCAACTGTTGTTGAAGCACCTTCCGTCTGCTCCACGGGTGTTGCAGCACGACTTCGCCGCCTCTCTAGCAGCGGCCTTCGAGCCTCAGGAGGTCACCGCGGAGCTCCGCACGGTGGGTCTCGACCAGTTGGCGGTTGCCGCGGAGGACGACCGTTATCTGGTGGTGTCAGGCTTAGTGGACTCCTGAAATCCGATGAGCGGCAGTCAAGTGACCACCGACGGCGATCTGACCGAAGTTCTGGCCTCGGCGGTGGATCGCCGTCGCAACTTTGCAATCATTTCCCACCCTGACGCGGGAAAAACGACACTCACCGAGAAATTGCTGCTCTATGGCGGTGCCATTCAGCAGGCCGGTGCCGTGAAAGCGCGGGGTGAACAGCGCAAGGTGACCTCCGACTGGATGGAACTGGAGAAACAACGCGGGATCTCCATCACCTCAACGGTGCTTCAGTTCGATTACGACGCCACCACCATCAATCTCCTGGATACCCCAGGTCACCAAGATTTTTCTGAAGACACTTATCGCACCCTGGCTGCGGCAGATAATGCCGTGATGCTTGAGGACGCCGCCAAAGGTCTCGAGCCTCAGACCCGGAAGTTGTTCGAGGTCTGCCGCATGCGTCAGATCCCGATTTTCACCTTCATCAACAAGATGGACCGACCGGGTCGGGAACCGCTCACCCTGCTCGATGAGATTGAGTCGGAGTTAGGTCTGACACCCTGGGCCGTGAACTGGCCCATCGGCAGTGGGGAGCAATTTCGCGGTGTGATCGACCGTCGCAGCCGTGAAGTGGTTCTGTTTACTCGCGCTGAGCGGGGTAAACAGGCCAGCGAGCAACGCCTTTCTTTGGAGGATCCAGAACTGCGGGAGCTGGTGGAAGCCGAGCTCCTGGACCTAGCCATTGAAGAGATGGAATTGCTGGATGTGGCTGGAGCCGAGCTTGATATCGAGATGGTTCATGCCGGTGAGCTCACTCCGGTGTTCTTTGGCTCAGCCATGACCAACTTTGGGGTTCGCCCTTTCCTCGATGCCTTTCTCGAGATGGCGCAACGACCCATCGCCCGATCCAGCAGCGACGGCCTGGTGGATCCGCTGCGGGAGGGTTTCAGCGGCTTCGTGTTCAAGCTCCAGGCCAACATGGACCCCAGGCATCGCGACCGTGTGGCCTTCGTCCGGGTCTGCAGTGGTCGTTTCGAAAAGGACATGACGGTGAAGCATGCCCGCACGGGCAAGGCCATTCGCCTTTCACGACCCCAAAAGCTCTTTGGTCAAGACCGAGCCGTTGTCGAGGATGCCTATCCGGGAGACGTGATCGGTCTCAACAATCCGGGCATGTTTTCCATTGGAGACACACTTTATGTGGGGTCAAAAGTCGAATATGAGGGCATTCCCTGTTTCAGTCCGGAGATTTTTAGCTGGCTGCGGAACCCCAACCCTTCGGCATTCAAAAATTTCCGTAAAGGGGTGAACGAGCTTCGGGAAGAGGGGGCGGTGCAGATCCTCTACGACACGGATGAGAGCAAGCGGGATCCGATTTTGGCCGCTGTCGGACAACTTCAACTCGAGGTTGTTCAGCACCGGCTCGAAAATGAATACGGCGTGGAAACTCGTCTGGAGCCAATGGGTTTCCAGGTCGCGCGTTGGATCAACGGCGGATGGACCGAACTCGACAAGGTGGGTCGGATTTTCAATTGCAAAGCCGTCCGCGATGCTTGGAATCGTCCTGTTCTGCTGTTCAAGAACGAGTGGAATCTCAACCAACTCAAGGAGGATCATCCCGATCTTGAACTAAGCAGTGTTGCCCCTGTGGTGAGTGGAGTGGAGCCGATCAGTCTTTGACCGTTGCGTCGTTGTCCGCAGTGGGTCGCCTCACCCACACCTGCGCGTCCCGCTCGCCAGAATCGTGCTTCGACGACAACTCTCGTGAGTACGTTCTGGCTGCTGAAGAACAACGCTGACGGTGGCACGGAATACGTGTGTTTTCGCGGCGATGAGGAATCAGTGGAAATGCTCGAGGGGTACCACCTGCCTCCACAAATGCCGTTGATCAAGCGTCGTTCCTGGTTGAACCGCGTGGATGCCCTCAGTTGCCGCAGCCGGCTAGAGCGAAGCGAAGGTTTTCGTCACGGTGCGCCCCTGTTCTGAACGGTCCCCGATACGCTCATCTGAAGAACCGGATCGACGCGATGGCAGCCCTTGGTGAATCTGGTCCCGACGCAAGCTCGGATGATCCTTTCGTTCGTCTCGGCCTGAGTCGTGATGCTGGTTTCGAACAGGTTCAAGCAGCCAAGGTTCGATGTCTGGCCGAAGTCTCAGGAGATGATCAGGCCAGGGCAAAAATCGAAGCGGCTTATGACGCTGTTTTGATGGCCCGTCTCCGTGACCGTCAGCAGGGGCAAGTCAGCGCAGCAGCAGCGACAGCATCTGAGCGGGAGGCGTCCGCAGGATCGCTGCCTTCGCTGCCTGCCCAGGTTCCGATGACCAATGTCTTTGCGAACCTCCGCAACAAGTTGCCGGATCCCTCCCAATCTCTCTCCGGCCTCAAGCCGGACTGGGCCCTGGTGGAGGGGCAAGGGCGTTCAGTGCGAATCATCGCCGGGATCATCGCCGTCGTTCTTCTGGTGATCTCTGCCGCCAGCATTCAGCTTGTCCTTGCTCTGGCCACGATCGGTGTGTTCCTCAGTCAGATCCGCCGTGGTCGTCGCCCGCTGGCATCCCTGGGATGGACATTGCTCGTGCTGAGCATTGGTTTGGCTGCAGGCTCATTGCTGAATCTGGCGCTGTCTCCCACCGCTTTCGAGCAGCTGGCGCTTAGTCCTCTTCAGATCCAAGCACTGCCGGCTGGTCTCTTGCTATGGGCTGCTGCTCTTTTTCTGGCTTAAGCCTCAGGCGGCTTCCGGCAACGCATCAATCAACTCCTGCAGTTCCGCAGCACTGACGTCATAGCGGTTGCTGCAGAAATGGCAGGTCAGCTCGGCGCCTCCATCCTTGTCACGCATATCAGAGAGCTCCTGTCTGCCGAGCAGCAGTAGAGCAGCCTTGCTGCGTTCACGGCTGCAGGGGCAAAAGAAACGAAGTTCCTGACTTGCTTCGGCGTCGTCGAGGGGCTTGGGATCAAGGTCGGGAAAAACATCCCGAAGAAGGTCCTCAAGCTGGTCGCCACTTTCGGCAAGCCGCTGACTGAACCCTGAAATTTCGCGGCAACGCTGTTCAATCAGCTCAACCAACGCCGGCTCTTCGGCAGCTTTGGGAAGGATCTGAACCAGGAGCCCACCACTGGCATGGATGCCTTGGCTGTTGATCTGTTCCCCCACAAACACGGCGGAAGGGGTTTGTTCGGAGTGCAGCAGATAGGAGGCAACATCCTCGCCAATGCCACCACTCACCAGCTCAACCGTGCTGTTGAAGGGTTCACCCTTCCCGTCGTCACGCATGACATGGAGATAGCCGGTGCCAGCAGCCTCCTTGAAGTTGAAGCTGAAATGGCCTGTCTCGTCCTTGATGGGATCGAGTTCAAGAGCAGGCTCTCCGACGTAGCCGCGAACAGTTCCATTGCGACCGGCATCCACCATCAAGCCTTTGATCGGTCCGTCTGAGCCAAAACGAAGATTCACCCGTGCGTGGCGAACCTTCATCGAACTGGCCAGCATCAGGCCAGCAGTCATGGCTCGTCCGAGCATCACGCTGGTGAGGAACGACAGCCCATGGCGCTCCCTTGCCTCCCGCAGGATGTTTGTTGTTGAGACCGCGACCAACCGGATACCGCCTTCAGCGGCTGTTGCGCGTACCAGCCGGTCGGCCATGTCCTCTCGGAAGCTCAGGGCAATGTAGTCATCGGTTCGAGCCGACCGCCCTGCAAGCGCAGTCGCTGGCAGTCCCAGTCCTGGAAGAGCTCAGGTTCGTGGGTGACCACGATCAGCACTTGCTCATGGGCCAGGTTGGCGAGTAAATCGAGCACGTCGCTACGGACCGACCAATCCAAGCCTGCGGTGGGTTCGTCCAGCAGCAAAACTTCAGCTCCTCGGAGCATTTGAACGGCAAGGGCGAGCCGCCGTTGTTGACCGCCGCTCAGTCGTTCCGGAGCCGTCGTGGTTCCGATTTGGCTGAGTCCGACGCGTGCTAGCACGTTGTTTTCCTGCTCATGGCCGAGTCGGCGATGCCCTAGACGCAGTTCCTGAGTGACGCTCAGGCCGAGGAAATGGCGTTCCGGAAACTGGAAGACGATGCCGCAAAGCCAGCGAAGCTGCCGGCGTTTCATGGAACTGCCATTCCAGTGGATGCTGCCGGATGTTGGCGACGCCAGTCCGCTGATGATCTCCAACAGCGAGGTTTTGCCAGATCCACTGGCTCCAGCGATCAGAAGCGGTCGTCCCTTTTGCGTCTGAAAACTGACACCGTCCAGGATGCGAGCGCCAGCCGTCGCGGGTGCATAGGTGATGCCTGAGAGCTCGAGCATTTGATCAGCTTGAACGATGATGCAGCTGTCGCAATGGCCCCATGGACATTCGTTTTCGTGAAGTCGATCCCTTTAATTGCTGGTTGTGGATTCGATTCTCGGAACCACCCAGTCAAGGGGAGCGGAATTATGTCGATGGTGTGTTCGATAGCTGGTATGTCATCGGACGTCTCGGTGGCTTCAATGCCGAGAACCTTCAGGTCCATGACGCAGGGGCTGATCTGAGTTGGATGACCTATGACGATGCTGCTGCTGAGTCGGCGATGCCGGCCCTGATGCACAACATGGGGCAGCTGGAATACCAGCAGGAATGGGGACGTTGCTGGGTAGATCTCGGGACCTCGGATGGTGTCGCGATTGACGTGCTGATCAATGCGCTACGCCAGTTGGATTCCGACGTGGTGCAGCTCGAGGAGCTTGTCGTTGGCGGGATCAACGAAAATTGGCCCGTGGAAGAGCATCCCGACAGCGTTTTCCCTGCTGGTGGCTGAACGCCGCAGGCTGCTCCTGACGCCGGATCGTTTGATGGCCGGTGGCCCAGTGCTGCTCAACACTGAAGAGCAGCATTACCTCAGGCGGGTGTTGCGTTTGCGCTGTGGTGGACGGGTGGATGTCACCGATGGTTGCGGTCGTCTATCAGTCGCAACACTGCTGGAATCCAACCTGCTTGAGATCGACCCGACCGCGGTACACATTGAGGCGCCGCCTCAACCTCAGCTTGGTTTGGCCGTGGCCCTGATGCGGCGGGGGATGGATGAGGTGATCCGGATGGCTTGCGAGCTCGGCATTGATCGCATTCAGCCAATCCGTTGTGAGCGCTGTGTTCCCCAGGCCGAACATCGACCGGAGCGCTGGGCCTCCATCGTTCGTGAAGCTGTGGAACAGTGCGAGCGGTTGTGGATGCCACAGCTGCTTGCTGTGGAGGAGTTATCCCAATGGATGGGAGATGACCAAGGCCAGCGTCTGGTGGGTGTGACCCGTGAGATAGAACCTCCGGCGTTGAATCAATGGTTGGTCCAAAAGGGCGACCCCCTTCAACTCACCTGGTTGGTGATCGGTCCGGAAGGAGGTTGGACGACCGCCGAGAAAAGATTGCTTACCGAAGCAAGCGTTCATCCCATCCAGCTGGGATCGTCGATCCTGCGAAGTTCCACAGCGGCGGTTGCGGGTGCGGTGGAACTGGTGCGTTGGCGCGATGGGCTGATCAGCTCTTGAACAGATCCTGGGCAATTCCTCGGAAGGATTTCAGAGCGGCTCCGGGACGACGGCTGCGCTGGCGCAATCCGCCACCTGGGGCGAGGTTGCTGGGAGCGAAGGTTGTGTAAGTAACGGCAGGACGTGATGCGTCCGCTGCGGCGAGTTCCGCTGCGATGGCTTCCGCAGTGGTCATCCCAGATGAGGACTGCGGACGGTCTTCACCCTTGGGTTCAGCAACAGGAGCAGCCTTGGCAACAGGAGCAGCCTTGGGAGCAGCCGCAGGAGCAGTGGCTGTGGGCTTGGGAGCCTCCAGCTTGGTGGTGGCTACCGAGGGCTCAGGTGTTGCTTGCTTCTCCTGGGAAGCCTCTTTCTGAGGCACCTCAAGGGTGGCCGGAGCGGCGGCGTCATCCAGGGTGAGGAAAAAGCCCTTGTTTCTGTTGAACACCATCCGGTCGACCAGAGAACGAACGAAACCGATTCTCCCTCTGCTAAGCCCGAAGGCAGGAGATGCTTAGGGCACTGCAACACGGTGTGATGTCTGGACTCTGGATTCAGGCCCTGGTGGTGAACACGGTCTTGATTGCTTTGGCGCAGCGAACACCCTTGCTCACCCGTAGTGGCTGGGTTCATGCGGCAGCGCTAGGCACGATCCTTTGGGGTTGTCTTGGTTGGTCGGGCTGGCTTGCCGTTGTGGCATACCTCAGCCTGGGAACTCTGGTCACCAAGATCGGTTTTCAGAACAAGCAGAGCCGCGGCCTCGCCGAAGCCCGCGGTGGTCAGCGGGGCCCAGAAAATGTCTGGGGTTCGGCAGCGGTTGGAGCGTTGCTGGCGTTGCTCATCGGCGCCGGTGTCGAGCCCCGCGCACTGCTGATGGTTGGTTTTGCCGCAAGTTTTGCCGCCAAGCTCGCCGATACCTTTGGCAGCGAGATCGGCAAACGCTTCGGTCGCACCACGGTTTTAATCACTAGCCTGCGCCCGGTTCCGCCGGGAACGGAGGGGGCCATCAGCCTTGAGGGAACGCTGGCGAGTGCCGTCGGCAGCATTGTGATGACCCTCGTGATGCTGGCGCTTCAGCTGCTTCCCTCTTGGCCCTTGGCTGGGCTGGTGATGGTGGTTGGTCTGCTGGCCACCCTTGCCGAAAGCCTGCTTGGCGCCCTGGTGCAGGATCGCGTGGCCTGGTTGAGCAATGAGCTGGTCAATGCTCTCCAGACCCTGCTGGCCGCTCTCCTGGCCATGTTGCTGATGGCGCTTTGATCAGCTTGTCTGGATGGGCATCAGACCATCGCGCTGGGCCCATTGCCTCAGGAGCTTCAGTCCCACTTTCAGATGAATCCGCAAGGAGACACGGCTGCAGTTCAAGGCTTCAGACAGGTCTTTGATGCTCTTGCGTTCGATCAAGTGGGCCTGCAACACCTTGCCCGGCATGCCGTCCACTTGGTGCAGAACGCTTTTCAACCAGCTCAGTTGCTCATCGTCCTCGCAAGGTTGTGTTGGTTCCATATGGCTGGCACTCAGGTCGAAGACCTGACTAGCCCCATGGCTCTGAACGGCAGCGGCCCACCGTTCAGGGCGTACAGACAGTTCTGCGGCAAGAGCCTGATCACTGAGGGCAGGTTCCTGGTTCTGTTCGCGTTCACGTTGAATCTTCTTCCCTGCGGCGTACAGATCCCGCAACCTCCAGGGAATCCGAATGGTTCGGGCACGATCGCGGCGGTAATGAAGGATCTGACCTGTGGCTCGGGAAAGGAGATAGCTGCTGGGTCGGATGCCCCGTTGTGGATCAAACAGATCAAGACCTCGAATCAACCCAAACCGCGACTCCTGAATGAGGTCGTCAAATTCCTCAGGCCCGCGTTTCTGTTGGCGACGGGCCGCACAGTGGGCCAGACCGAGGTGTTCAAGCACCTGTTGATTGCGCCGCGCAATGCAGGGGGGCAGCACGCGGCGGGATTCCTGCCGCAGGTGACGTTGTGAAATCAAGGGATCAGTGCAACTGATCCAACGGTTCAATGCTTCGCTTTCAACCGGTCGCCCCTTTGGTGCCGCAATTCGGCACGTTCGTGCCGGATCATGGGTGCAACGGTTTTGGTCGGATGGACTGGCAACCAGATGCCCTGGCAGCCCTTAAAAAAGATGTTCCTTTCTTCGTGCGTCCTTCTGTACGCAAACGCGTTGAGGCGATGGCGAATTCAGAAGGACGCTCTGACATTGATCTGAGCTTCTACCAGTCCGCAAAGCAGGCGATGGCGCCAAGCTGAGTTTCAGGTCGGGTCCAGATCGCAACGTCGAAGCTCTGGCTGGGTGAGCCTGTCAATAATCCGTGCCATATCAACGGCAGTCAGTTCACCGTTGTCGTCCCACTTGAGTGTGGTTTTGCGCTGGGCAGGGTGATTGCCGGAAGCGCGTTCTGCAGAGCGGTCAGGTCCCAAGTCTGATCACCAATGTCAGGAGGCCCACACATTAGTCGTTCTCGTGGGGGTCGTTTACATGCTGATAGGTGTTGATGTGTTATGCGGAGTGAGTCCGGCCCATTGGCGTAACGGCGCCCACTGATCCAGGCGCTGGTCCAGCCAGCGGTGTCCTTCGGCGTTGAGATGAATCCCATCGGGTTCCATCCAGGTCAACCAGTTGGGCTCCTCCTGCATCTCCTGATGCACGGGCAGGAAGGGAACATCCGCCTCGCGACATTGTTCCGCCAAGGCTGCTTCTGTCGCTGCGATCTGCCGATTGGTGTACCAGAGGCAGCCGGCAAAAGGCATGACGTGCTCATCCACTGCGGTGAGGCCCAGAACAAAGACCTGAATCTCCCGCTTCATTTCACCGAGGAGCTGGCTGATGCCGAAGGCATAGGCATCTACCTCTAGCTGCGGTCTGCCGTCGATCCGACCAACTCTGGCCGTGTCATTGAGCCCAACACTGAGTAGTAACCCGCCAGGTGTCTGTCGGCGCAGTTCTCCGCGACAGGACCACTCGCTCCGCCAACGGGACGCGACGCGTTCCAAGCCGTCTCCGCGTACGCCCAGTGGATAGACGACTGGAGCAGCAGGCAGATTAATCCAGCGCATGCGAAGCCTCTGGCACCAGCCGCCCTCCTCTCGGTCCCCCCATCCATGCACCCCACTGTCCCCCAACACGATCAACTGACGGGGGGCTTCGTTTGAACTGCTCATAACGCCATGGCTCGGCTGTTCCAGCTCCCCTGAAGACGTTCGCCCAGGCTCTCACCCAGCAGCGTGAGCACAGCAGATGTCAGCACGATCCAAAACACCAACCACCAGTGAAAGGAACTGAGGGCTTCCATCAGTTGCCAGCCAAGGCCGGCTCCCCCGACGAGTCCGATGATTGCGGTGTCGCGCAGGATTACATCGATTCGATAAATCGCATAAGTGAGGTAGGGGCGGCTGACATCAGCCAGCGGTCCATAGAGCCAGCTAACCCGTGGGGAAGCGCCGCAGGACTTCAGCGTCTGGGCGGAACGCAACCCTGTGTTTCGAATGTCGTCCATCAACACCCGTCCCATCACACCGCTGTGGTGAAGCCCAAGGGCCAGCCCTGCAAGGGCCAGACTCGGTTTGGCCAACATCAGCAACAGCAGTGCTGTGAGCGGGGCCGGGAGTAGTCGCAACGCTCCCCACAGCAACTCCTGGATCCGGAGGTTGGTCTGACCAGGCCAAGCCAGAAGCAGCAGAGGAGGCAAGCCCGTGGCAATGCAACCGGCGATCAGAGTGATCCATAACGTTGATGCAATCACCGCGGGCCAAGAGATCTCAAGGGCAGCACTCAGGCCTTGCGACCCATCCATCACGTTGGCGAAGAGCACAGACCACTGGCCGACAGGCCATGACAGCTGCAGATCCAGGTGTGTGCCCCAGGCGATGGCGATCAAAGGGCTCAGCACTGGAATGATCAGCATCCGCGACCAGCCACGCAGCATTCGAAGGCAACGATCGAGAATCACCATGGCGATGGCCAGCAACCACAGGCCACTCCACATCTCCTGAAACTGGAGCGAGCGCAGGCTGAGGCTGAGGTCCGTACCCAAGCCACCGAGGCCGAACACGCCAAGAATGAGTGCTGAGCGAAGCGCGCAGTCGAGTCGGTGGCCAACGTGGTTGCAAAGCGGCTGCGCCAGGGGAGGAAAAAGCCCCGTGAAGATGACGGCCCATGGTGCGGCGCCGCTGCCCTTGAGCACGGGGAGGGCAGGGGAGACATGACAGTCCACCTGATCAGCAATCACACGCGCCATCAGCACCGTGTAGGGAATGGCGATAGCGCAGACAGCAACCCAGCCATTCAGCCCGAACACCTGGAGCAACAACAGCCCCCAAATCAGTTCATGAACAGCTCGCAGGGGGGCCAGGCAGCGACGCAGAAGCACTGCTGGCCAGCTCACACCCGTCACAATCTCCGAAACGGTGATGGAGCAGAGGAGACCGAGTCCCACGCCGAGAACACTGCTGATTCCCCACGACAGCAACGCGATGACCAGGGTGATTTGAAGTCCGTTCAGCAAGCTTCCCAACACAACGGGATCGAGTGACGGATGCACCGCTGCAGCCGCGAACTCCTGCAGAAGAGGCAGCCCTCCGCCATGACCGTCCCTGAACAGCACAGCCACGATGCCAAGCAGGCTCAGGCCAGGTAGCAGTGGGATCAGCGGCAACGCCGGTTTCAGTGTGATGCGTACAGCCATTCCATCTGATCACGATGAATCGTCTCCGGGGCCGCATCGATCACCAAGGCACCATGACGAAGCCCCAAAACCCGATCAAATCGATGAATTAGATCGGGGCGATGCAGGCTGATCAGGCACGCCGGTAAAAGCAGAAGAGTGTTGAGGACATCGTCCGCAAGGGTGGGATCGAGAGCCGAAAGGGGCTCGTCAGCCAAAACCATTTCAGGCAGCTGACGCAGCAAGCGGGCCAGGGCTACCCGTTGGCGCTGACCTCCCGAAAGCTCTCGAACGGGCTGATTTAAGAGTGAGGCATCCAGATTGACCTGGTTCATCACCTCGAGACAGCAGTCCTGTTCGAGGGGACCCATCAAGTTTCGAAGAGCCCAGAGCAGACCATGGCGTCCGAGGGCTCCACTGTTGATGTTCTGGATGACACTCAGTTCCTCCACCAGGCGAAGGTCCTGCCAGAGCGTGCCGATGCGCCGCTGTTGCCGCCGCGACAGGTGTTGATGGGGTTGCCCACACCAGTGCACCGATCCAGCATCGGGTCTCAAGGCCCCGTTGCAGAGCTTCAAGAGAGTGGTTTTGCCGGCGCCACTGGCACCGAGCAAAACCACCCGCTCATCCGCGCGAAGCGTCAATGTGATCGTTTGGAGCCGTTGACCCAGACAGGCTTGGGTCAGCTCAAGCAGAGCCGTCAACGGATCTTGCCGAGCTGCCGACCCACAGTTTCGATCATCACGTAGTCGCCGTCCTCAGCAGGGATAAAGCGTTCAGCACCGAACAACTCCAGAATCGCGGCACCATTTTCTGTCTCTGCCGATAGCTCCAACAACGTGGATTGCAGGTTGTCGGTGAAGCCATCGCCAAAGCGAGCATCAAGATCGGGGCGCACAACCCAGTGGTAATCCACGTAGGGCGGTGTCCTCCAGATCACCTTCACCTTGTCTGGGTCAACACGACCGTCCTTCACATTGCTGCGCCAGACCTGCTCATTCAAGGCACCCACCTCATAGGCACCGCTCTGCACCACGGCGATCGTGGCGTCGTGGCTACCACTAAAGCCGGGAGCTCCTCCCGCGAGATCGTCAGGTTTTACGCCGTTTTCCCCCATGAAGTACTGGGGCATCAGGCGGCCTGAGGTGGAACTCTGTGAACCGAAAGCCAGGCGGCGTCCTTTCAGCTCAACCAGTTGGTCTGCACTGGTAAAGGGGCGTAAACCACTTGCGCCATTGGCGATGAACACGCTGGTGAATTCGGCATCTATATCCCGTTGTGCCAGCACGCGAGCGCCAGGCGTCTGAAGCCTTGCTTGCACGCCGGTGAGTCCGCCGAACCACACCAGATCAAGGCTGCCGGTGCGGAAGGCGCTGACCGCCGCTGCGTAATTACTGACCGGTGCATAACGAACGGGAACCTCCAGCTTTTCGCTGAGTTCCTCTGAGAGCGCGCCGTAGAGGCGATTCAGTTTCTCCGGGTTCTGGTCTGGGATGGCTCCGATCTGCAAGACGGCCTGTTTGGCGTCTTTTTCAGGAGCACTACAGCTGATCAAACTGGCCGCGATGGCCAGGCCAGTGATCAGGCTGGTGGCGATCACGGCCCGCTGTTCTCGTACAGACATACAGAGGTCGTAGAGGATCAGAGTGGGTCAGATGGCACTGAGCAGTCGCTTCAGACGCTTCAGACCATCGTTGATCGTCTCATCCGATACGGCACACGACAGACGGATGCAACGGTCGTCGCCGAAGGCGAGGCCTGGGACGACAGCCAGGCCTTCCTGTTCGAGGGCTTGGCGACAAAACTCCATGGAATCTGGTGCCCCGTCGGGCAGGCGCGGGAAGGCATAAAAGGCACCCTGCGGAGGAGTCAATGTGATGCCATCCAGCGCTAGTAGTCCTTCTGTGAGCAACGTGCGCCGATGGTTGTAACTGATCGCCATCTCTCGAACGCAGTCCCTGGATCCCTCAATCGCAGCCAAGGCACCCCGTTGGGCAAAGCTGCACACATTGCTGGTGCTCTGGCTCTGAAGTGCTGAGGCGGCCTTGATGACGGCTGCATCACCGGCGAGGTATCCCAGGCGCCAGCCCGTCATGGCCCAGCCTTTGGCAAAACCATTCACGGTGAAACAACGATCGCGGATCTCCTCGGCAATCGCAGCAAAGCTGCAGTGCTGTTGGCCGTCAGCCAGGAGATATTCATAAATCTCATCGCTCATCACCATCAGCTGGGGGTGACGGGCCACAAGTTCGGCGAGAGCCTCGAGCTCGGCCCGTGGCATGACCTGACCGCTGGGGTTTCCGGGTGAATTGATCACCAGAAGACGGCTGCGAGTGGTGATTTGCTGCTCCAGCAAGTCGAGATCCAGGTGGAATCCCTCATCAGCTTTCGTGGGGATGATGGTTGTGCTGGCACCAGCCAGGGCAGCCATCTCCGGGTAGCTCAGCCAGTAAGGAGCAGAGAGCAGCACCTCATCGCCGGGATTGAGCAGAACCTGGAACAGGTTGTAGATCGCCTGCTTCCCGCCGTTGGTAATCAGAACCTGCTCAGGTTGGGTTGGAATCTCGTTTTCAACAGTCAGTTTGTGTGCGAGCGCGGCACGTAGATCTGGATCGCCCGATGCGGGGCCGTACCGGGTGAAGCCTGATGCGAGTGCCCGCTGTGCTGCTTCAACAATGAATGGGGGTGTGTTGAAGTCCGGTTCTCCTGCACTAAGGCTGCAGATGTCTTTGCCGCTGTCGCGGAGCGCTTTGGCCTTGGCACTGATCTCCAGCGTCAAGGACGGTTTCAGGGCCACGGCCCGATCGGAAAGTTCTGGCGGGCGTGGCATCAGTAACGCACCTCCCCGCGGCGCGTTTAAAACGACATCATCCTGCCTCAAATGGTGTCGCAGACAACCTTGATGTCACCGCACAAATGAACGCGATGCAGATCAGTTGGGTTCTGGCCGCTGATGACACCGGCAACCTTGGCCGCTTTTACAGCGACTTGTTCCAGGCCAGGTTGATTCCTGGGATGGCAGACCACCACTGCGTCGTTGAGTTTGGCAATGGAACCCGGCTTGAGATCTACAGGCCCTCGCGCAAGCGCTCTTTTCCCACGCGTGGGCGTGCGTTGGCTCCTTGTTTACGTTTGGATCCATCGCTAGATCCGCTGCCGGAGCTTCAAAGTCTTCTCAGCACGGCCCTTGAGCGTGGTGGATCACTTCTGGAGGAAGCGCGGGTCGAAGCCTTTGGTGCCGAGGCCTGGATCAAGGATCCTGAGGGCAATCCACTGTTGCTGCTGGCTCCCTTGGCCTCTGCTGATTCGATGTCATGACCGGTTCAAGCCTGGAGGATTGCCACCTCTGCACGGCCTGTGAACTGGCCAGCACGCGCCAGACAGTCGTCATCAGTCGCGGCAATCCAAACGCTGATCTGATGCTGATTGGTGAAGCCCCAGGAGCTCAGGAAGATGACCAGGGCATCCCTTTTGTAGGTCGCTCCGGACGTGCGCTTGATCAATTGCTACGGGAGGTGGACCTTGACCCCTCCCGTGATTTGTACATCTGCAATGCCATCAAGTGCAGACCGCCGAATAACCGGCGACCGAAGAAAGCAGAGCTGGCCGCCTGCCGTCCGTGGCTGAATCTTCAACTTGAGGCCATGAACCCCAAAGTGATTGTGCTCACCGGAGCAACCGCTGTGGAAGCAATCCTCGGGATCAAAGGAGGCATGACCCAGTTACGCGGCCAGTGGCAGAGCTGGAATGGACGGGCTGTGATGCCGATTTTTCACCCTTCGTATCTTCTGCGGAATCCCTCTAAAGCTGCAGGTGCTCCCCTAGATCTGACCCGACAGGATCTCGCCGCGGTTCGTCATCGCCTGTGCGAGCCTTGGACTGCTTCCAACTCAGCTCCATGACTGCCCTGGATCGGCGTTACGACACCAAGATCCACCGCCGTGTAACCCGCACCGTGATGGTGGGGGATGTGCCTGTGGGAAGTGAGCACCCGATCGTGGTGCAGTCGATGATCAATGAGGACACTCTCGATATTGAGGGGTCGGTTGCCGGGATCTTGCGACTTGTAGAGGCCGGCTGCGAAATCGTTCGGGTGACCACCCCTTCCATTGGTCATGCCAAAGCCATGGCCAAGATCCGGGCTTCGCTGAGGGCGCAGGGTTGCACGGTTCCCCTTGTGGCCGATGTTCACCACAACGGCATCAAGATCGCCCTGGAAGTCGCCAAGCATGTCGACAAGGTTCGAATTAATCCAGGTCTTTTTGTTTTCGATAAACCCGATCCAGACCGGCAGGAGTTCACCAAGGAAGAGTTCGAGGCCATTGGTGCGCGCATCCGCGAGACCTTTGAACCCCTAGTCACCCTGCTGCGGGATCAGAACAAAGCCCTGAGAATTGGGGTCAATCACGGCTCGCTTGCCGAGCGGATGCTCTTCACCTACGGGGACACCCCTGAGGGAATGGTCGAATCAGCGATGGAATTCGTTCGGATCTGCCATGAGCTTGATTTCCACAACATCGTGATTTCGATGAAGGCCTCGCGAGCTCCAGTGATGCTTGCGGCCTATCGGCTGATGGCAGACACCATGGACAAGGAAGGCTTCAATTACCCATTGCATCTGGGTGTAACGGAAGCCGGAGATGGAGATTACGGAAGGATCAAGAGCACGGCGGGGATCGCCACTTTGTTGGCGGATGGTCTCGGCGACACCTTGCGGGTCTCGCTCACGGAATCACCAGAAAAGGAAATTCCTGTCTGTTACTCGATCCTCCAGTCCCTGGGACTGCGCAAAACCATGGTCGAGTACGTGGCCTGCCCCAGTTGTGGTCGCACCTTGTTCAATCTGGAGGAGGTGTTGCACAAAGTGAGGGATGCGACCCAGCATCTGCAGGGTCTTGATATCGCCGTGATGGGATGCATCGTCAACGGCCCTGGAGAAATGGCTGATGCGGACTATGGCTATGTCGGCAAAGGGCCCGGAACCATCGCTCTTTATCGCGGTCGCGAAGAAATCGGCAAGGTTCCGGAAGCTGATGGCGTTGAGGCTCTGATCCAGTTGATCAAAGAGGACGGTCGCTGGGTCGAGCCTGCCTGATCTCGTTAGGGTGAACACTCAGCCCTGAGGGGACATGGTCCGGAGTCAGCGCCTGCGTTCCTTTGTTCGGTCGACTCCACTGCTCCTGATGCTCGGTGTCGGAGGAGTTGCCACAGCCATTGGCATCAGCTCTCCGGGGTTCTCCCTGCCATCGGCTTCCGGCGGGTCGATTCGTGACAGCCCCAAGGAGGTGATTGATCAGGTCTGGCAGATCGTCTATCGCGATTATTTGGATTCCACGGGCTCCTACGACGAGACGACTTGGCGTCAACTGCGCAGCGATCTGTTGAGCAAGTCCTATGGAGGCAGTGCTGATTCCTACGAGGCAATTCGTGGCATGTTGGCGAGCCTCGATGATCCCTACACGCGTTTTCTTGATCCGAAGGAGTTCAAGGAAATGCAGATTGACACTTCGGGAGAGCTGTTGGGTGTTGGCATCCAGCTCAGTCTCGACAAGGTCACCAAGGAGTTAATCGTTGTTTCTCCAATTGAGGGAACGCCTGCATCCCGTGCCGGGGTTCAGCCCAAGGATGTCATCGTTTCGATTGACGGTGCCTCCACGAAGGGCATGACCACCGAAGACGCTGTCAAGTTGATCCGTGGCCCAGAGGGGACCGATGTGGTGTTGGGACTCAGGCGCCAGGGTCAGGTTCTGAATGTGCCGCTGAAACGGGCGCGCATCGAGATTCATGCCGTGAAGTCCACGCTCAACACGGCCCCTAACGGCCGCAAGGTGGGCTACATCAGGCTTAAGCAGTTCAATGCAAACGCATCTCGTGAGATGCGAGAGGCCATCAAGGATCTTGAGTCTCAGGGAGCAGAGGGCTATGTGCTTGATCTGCGCAGCAACCCTGGCGGATTGCTTGAGGCCAGCGTCGATATTGCACGGCAATGGTTGAACGAGGGCACCATCGTCAGCACCCGCACTCGTGAAGGAATTCGCGATGTCAGGCGTGCGACGGGCAGCGCGATCACCGACAAGCCCCTTGTGGTGCTGATCGATCAGGGATCTGCCAGTGCCAGTGAAATTCTTTCCGGCGCACTTCAAGACAATTCCCGCGCTCAGCTCGTTGGTCAGACAACCTTCGGCAAAGGTCTTGTCCAAGCCGTGCGTGGCCTGGCGGACGGATCGGGCCTGACGGTCACAATCGCGAAATATCTAACGCCCAAAGGAACGGATATTCATAAGAACGGGATCCAGCCTGATATCGCTGCAGCGATGTCTGAAAAAGAAGTCAAAAATTTCTCGATTGATGATTTAGGAACTCAGAGGGACAGCCAATACAGAACTGCAGAAGGCACCCTGCTGAAGCAAATCAAAGCAATGAAGGCTGGCACTACATTCCAGCCAGGCAAAGCCAATCTGAGTTACGCCTTGCCGTAAATCAGGAGATTGGCTGCATTAAGCCACCACCGCCACCACCGTTGGAGTCGTCATCGTCGGACGCTCCAGGTTGGAACAGTGCATAGACACCGAGTGCAGTGGCACAGAAAACGCCGCTGATCAGTTCCAGAGAGACGCCACCGGCACCGATTTCGACGAATTCACCCATGTCCAACGGTTTTCGTTGCAGCCATTGTAACGAAGAATTGCGTGGTTGGTAACGTTTTTCTCAGAATTGACTTGAGGCCTCAGACCTCAACCACTTCCGCGTTCTTGGCACTCAGCTCCTCTTGGCGCTGCGCCTCGGTTTTGCCATCGGCATCGGGAATCTGGGCCGCCATCAATCGAAGCCACTCCATCAGCTGTTCGAGTTGCTTCTCCATGGGCAGCACTCCGAGACCACGGGCCATCACTTTGTGTTGGATGCCACTGCCGGCCTGATAAACCAAACGGCCGTGCAGGTGCTGGGGTAATCCCTGGCGTAGCAAGCGGAATGCCGGTTCTTCCATGGGGGTCTCGAACAGCACGTTGGGTTTTTCCGGTTTGATCCTCGAGAAGCCGCAGCGCTTCGCCAGAAGCTTGAGTTCCATCAACTGGAGAAGAGATACAACTGCAGCGGGCAGTGCCCCATAGCGATCGGCCCAACCCGCGGCAAGTTCCACGAGAGCTTCGGCCGTTAGGCAATCAGCAGCAGCTCGGTAGGCAGCGATTTTCTCGTCGGGGTCGGTGATCCAGTCGGCAGGTACGAAGGCGGTCACCGGAAGATCCACCTGGGTGTCATCAACACTTGGAATGTCCTGCCCCTGAATTTCGGCCAGCGATTCCTGCAGCATTTCCATGTAGAGATCAAAGCCGATGGTTTCCATCTGGCCGCTTTGCTGCACACCGAGCAGATTGCCCACCCCACGGATCTCCATATCCCTCATGGCGAGCTGATAGCCACTGCCTAGCTGGGCAAACTCTTGGATGGCGCGCAGTCGTTGACGGGCGTTATCGCTCAGCGAGGCGTTTCCGGGATAAAACAGCCAAGCGTGGGCCTGAATTCCACTGCGACCAACGCGGCCCCGCAGTTGATACAGCTGGGCCAAGCCAAAACGGTGTGCGTCCTCAATCAGGATTGTGTTGACGCGAGGGATATCCAGGCCACTTTCAACAATGGTGGTGCAAAGCATCACATCGGCTTCGCCGGCATTGAAAGCCACCATGGCGCTTTCCAGCTCGCCTTCGGCCATCTGGCCATGGGCCACCAGCAGTTTCAGGCCCGGCAGCATGTCTCTTAGGCCAGCGGCCACCTCTTCGATTCCTTCCACACGGGGAACCACGTAAAACACCTGTCCCCCTCGATCCAATTCCTGGCGGATGGCGCTACGTACGGCTTCAGGATCGAGTGAGGCCAAGTGCGTTTTGATCGGGCGACGCAATGGTGGTGGCGTCGTGATCAGGCTCATCTCCCGAACCCCCGAAAGACTCATGTACAGCGTTCTGGGGATTGGCGTTGCCGACAACGTGAGAACGTCCACGTCCTTCCGCAACACTTTGATTTTTTCCTTCTGGTTGACCCCGAAACGCTGTTCTTCGTCCACCACAAGTAGGCCTAGTTGTTGGAAGGCGGCTCCTTTGCTCAACAACTGATGCGTTCCCACCACCGCATCGATGGTTCCTTGCTTGAGTCCGTCCAGAATGTTTTTTCGCTCCGATGCTGTGCGGAAGCGATTCAACAGCGCCACCTTGATCGGATAGGGCGCAAAGCGTTCCGACAACGTCCGCCAATGCTGTTGGGCTAACACCGTTGTCGGTGCCAGCATTGCCACCTGCTTCCCGGCGGTGATTGCCTTGAAGATTGCGCGGATAGCGACTTCCGTCTTGCCGAAGCCAACATCACCACACACAAGCCGGTCCATCGGCTCCTCTTTCTCCATGTCCCGTTTCACGTCGGATGTGGCTTTCAGCTGATCTGGCGTTGGTTCGTAGGGAAATGAGTCCTCCATCTCCACTTGCCAGGGGCCATCTGTTGGGAACGCAAAACCAGCTGCTTGCTGTCGTTCCGCGTACAGCTTCACCAGGTCAAGGGCAACCTTGCGAACCGCCTTCTTCGCCCGTTCCTTGGCTTTGTTCCAGGCACTGCCACCCATGCGGTTGAGCTGAGGCGGCGTTTCACTTGTGGCGCGATATCGACCAAGGCTCCCCAGTTGATCGGCTGCGACGCGGAGAATTCCGTCGGCGTACTGAACCACGAGGTAGTCGCGAATGTCACCGGACATCGCAAGTTTTTCCAGAGCTTTGAACCGTCCAATTCCATGGTTCCGGTGCACAACAAAATCCCCGGGTCGCATCTTGTTGGGGTCGACGGTGCGGCTGGCCGCCTTGCGTCGACGACGGACGTACCCACTCGAACTCAGACTTTGCTGCCCGAAGAATTCACGGTCTGTCACCAGTGCAATCCGCCAAGCCGGCAGTTGCAGCCCCTCCAGTTCTGCAGTCCCCCTCACTTTCAAAGCAACGGGTGTGTTCTGCTCAATCAGTCGCGAGATGGCGTTGGTATCTCCCGCGTTTGGAACAAACCGACTGATGCAGTCGTGCTCTTCCAGCAAGGCAACAGCTCGACTTGGCTGAGCGGAGATCAACCACACAGCTGTGCGTTCGGTCTGAAATCCCTTGATCAGTTCTCCGAGCTTCCCGAATTGGTTGGGATAGGCCGGGACAGGTCGGCTGGCCAGATCGAAGCTGTTGGGGTGCTGGTCGACCTCCAGCAGTTCTGCCATGTCGAAGCCATGGAAGACCTCGGTCAACCCATAGGCGGCGTCGATGTTGCGATGCAGAACTGCAGGCCAGATCTGTTCGCACTCGGATTGATCGAGACCTGCCTCAGCAGCCATTTCAAGGTGATGCTCTTCAACGTGGGCAAGCCACTGCTGGCCGTGGGCTACTCCATGGCGACGTTCATCAATGACGATTGTTGTGGTGTCGGGGATGTAGTCGAGCAGGGAGGCTGGTTGCTCCCAAGCCAGGCCCATCAGCCGACGCATGCCTTCCGGCGTGCCACCGTCAAGAAGTTGTTCTGTGGCTTGATCCCCGAGGAGTCGCTCCAATCCATCAGGCATCAACGTGCGCAGCTGATCGGCTACAAGTGGTCCGAACCCCGTTGGAGTCAGTCGAAGAGCATCGACTGAATCAAGTGACCGTTGGCTTGCTGGGTCAAATTCACGCAGCTTGTCGAGTTCTTCGCCGAAAAACTCAAGCCGAACAGGCAGCTCACTGCTCACCGGAAAGATATCGACAATGTCGCCCCGACGGCTCCAGCTTCCTTCCTGCTCGATTGTTGTGACTCTCTCGTAGCCGAGCTGGGCCAACGTTTCGCCCAGCTCTTCCAGATCGACTTCATCGCCCTTACGAAGCGTGCGAGTCGTGCTCTTCAACGCATCTGGAGGTGGGAGATGCGGCTGGAGACAGCGTTCCGTTGCCACGATTGCCCATGACGATGCATCGGGATCACCCAACAGATCACTGAGAACTTGGAGTTGTCCCCAGATGATTTCGCTTGTGGGATCAAAGGGTTCGTAGGGAGAACCTTCGCTGGTGGGATACAGGCTTGCCTGGTTCCAGCCCATCAACTCCAGCAGTGCCGTCCAACGCCCTGCTTCCTCCAGCGTCGGGACCACCACCAGTAGAGGCGTGCCTCGACGTTGGGCGAGTGCACTGGAGACCAGTGCACGGCTGCAACGGCCTGCTCCGCGCATCAACAGACGATCGGCGCGGCTGGAGCGCTCATCGAGCTCACCGGTGAGTGCAGTTTCCCGCAACTTGGTCACCAGAGAACGCAGCGGCATGGAGGAGATTTCGGCAATCACCGATTTTCGCAATCCACAGGTGTCAAGTGAGGTTCGAGCTGAAAGCCAACCAGCTGTCCCTACAACAACCCAGCAAGCGAACCGTTAGGTGCATTCCCGTTCCCCTCGTCTCGTCTCTAAACGAGAGCCTCCTGTCAGCCCTACTGATTATTTGCAATGAGTTCAGGCTTAGAAGCACAGAGGCGAGATCAGTCTTCTAGCGATTTGAGGCTTGAAATTAAAACTCAAATATCACCCTGAAGCTCTTGATTTCTTTTTAATGGGAACTCTTCAATAATCTCAAAAGATGCTTTGAGTGCGTCTAATGATCCCCGTAAAAGCAACGAAAGCTACATGCAGCGGCCTGTTCAAATCTAGTTTTTAATCGGTATACCTACAACAATGACCAAGCACACTGACCGCATCACTCGCGTCACGAGTGCTCACCCTGAGGTTGACATCAATACTTTTCGAAAGCTTTTGGTTTCAAAGTACTTATTGGCAGCTAAAGACATTGATAATAATGTCGAGGATCTAAATCTAATCATGGAAGAGTTTACTGAGCTGTTGATTAAATCGGACGACCAACAGATTGAAGCACTCGCTGGTTGGACGTGGGACCTTGAGCCAGGAAGCAGTTTTCGCGCCATGTAGTTGATCTATAAAGCCAGCCGTACTGGGCCGCCGATGAGGGATGCCTGTCGGGTACGGCGCTCCTGTTAAAAGCTGTACTGCTCCGTTCCTTCATGTCTGATCAGGTCACTTTGTGGTCTATGCAGAAGAACGGAGTAACAAGGGTGGGGACGAGAGGATGGGGCAACTTCGCTTTGGGAGGGTGGCGCAGGTGAACCGAAGGAGAATTCTCTCCTTCAAGTGCTGACGTCGCCACCGGCATCATGCGATGGATCAATGCCGATGAGGTGACGGATCTGATCTGGTTAATGGGTGGGTGGCCTGAAAGCGTCACGGTTGAGGAGAAGTTTTGTCAGGCTGAATTGCCCGACTAGCACCTGTTCATGGCGACTGACCTCACAGCCGTCCTGCTCTCGTCAGTGTTCCTTGGGGTTGGCTTTGTTATCGCTAAGTACTTTCCCGAAGCCTCCCTGTTGGCAGGCGTGTTCCTGGTAGGGCTAGCAGTTCTCAATGTCGCCTTGGCTATTGTGTCTTGATCGGTCCGACGGATGACACTCAATCACCACCAATGGCGCAGGCTTAGGCACAAGAGCACAGATCATCCATGGCCGATCAGAATTAATTGGTTGACTAGGTCGTCGCCATCTAGCTGAATACCAACCCAGTCGGCACTCACTAGTTTCACAATTTAGTGATTTTGCTGCAACTACAAAGTTTATGGCAAGTACTCCCTATTCAATCAATAAGATGCGATCAGCTACGTTCCACCGGTCGATGCCGCGCTATCGCTGCCCGTCTTGCTGTTGTGGTCCAGCGCTTGTGCTGCACCCTCCGAAGGGGGTTATTCCGTTTTGTTCCAGCTGCGCGACTCCTTTACAGCGTCAACCACTGGTACGTCCGATCCCTTTGTTTGTGCTGCTGACTGTGGGAGCAGTACTCGTCGCGTCATCCATACCCATCATGTTCAATCCCCAACCACCTCCGAGATCCAAATCAGAGAAGCTGGCCTAGCGCCTGGTTTTCGGTTCAATACGGAAGTAATGGTGCATTCATGACCCTCGGCCGTTTTCTGATCTTTTTTGTGGTCGGGCTTGTGTTCGCAATCACGATTCCCCAGCTGAGCTGGCTCTATTGGGTTCTGGGAGCTTCTGCACTGTTGGTTGTATTCCAACTGATCCGCTCCTGACTTGCAGGAGCCCTCTGGTCGTCTGAGAAACCGCGAGGCAGCGCTGGACGAAGCTTCGGAGCTCTGGCTTGAGTCCAGAGGTTCGATTTAGCTCAAGACAACCAGCAAGCGTCGACTGAGAAGGTCAGAACGTCATGGGCATCACGATCATGAGCCTTTGTGATCGCAATGCAGGCCAATTGGCCCTCGTCAAAGCAGGATTTCGACTTGAGCACAAATTTTGCGGCGTCACTGTGGGACCAAACCGCTAAGCCCTGTTGTTGTGTTTCATCGTTGTAAATGTCCCAAAGATCAGCGAACCGTTCTGCTTCTGAACCATGCATAAACTCATCAAGAGCTTCATCTGCACCAACCTCACGGAACCGCTCAAGAAATGAGCGCATCAATGGATCGTCGATGACGTTGCTTGTGGCTATCGCACCAGTAATGCCCCGAACAGATGTTCGGACGATTCGATGCGGTTTGGTACGGGCGTCGATGATGACGATAGGGCACTGCAGATCCCAAGCACTTCGATTCTTGAGTTCGCGCCCTGCTTCGGACATATCGTCCCGAAGCGCACTGATCAACTGCCGGACAAGATGGTCGTGGTCTTCCATGATTTACTGTATCGTCAAGTACTCCTTGAAACATGAATAAGGTAACGATTGAAAACATTGAGATCCTGAATGAAGACTTAGGGCCGAACATGAATTGACAAACTACTTCCAAAAGTGACTGCTGATACAGCTCTTGGCACTGATCACAACGAAAAGATTGTGATCAGCTTCATTGCAGCCTCGCAATAGCCTGACATCACTGATTATCAGCTCCTTCGATTGTATTCCAATATGCGTGCTTCAGTTGGATTCAGACTCACCTTCTCGAATGTTATTGTTTTATCACTGATGTTGTTCAGTGATCAATCACTGGTCCATGCTGGACCCTGCCAAAGTTATGAAGCAGCTTACAATCTAGAGGTAAAATTGCGTGAAGGCTTTTCGTTAGAGCAAGCAAAAGATAGTGTTATCGAGCAGGATTACTCAGATGGTTCTGCTGCATGTTTTTCGAAAATCAAGCAAGAAATTAAACAAATGCCTTACGCTTTTCCCCTCGTTCATCGCGCTCTGTATAAGACAACTCGTCGATAATGTCTCCTAGGCTTAAGCGCCCATCTTCATGTCCTGAATCAGATTCAATCAGTCAACAGAAAATGGTTAAAACAGTCCTGATCACTAGCCACGAAGATTTAAGGCATATGTGCTCTTATGCTTCGATCTTAAGTAGAGACAAAGCAATGAACGAACCACTTTAAATATTCTCTGCTGATGAGTTGCTTGCGAGGTGCTGAACGGGATTTGTTTTAGTCAACGCATGAGGTATAATAAGACCACACGTTGTAAAGACCATTACAGAGTCGACAGTGCCAAAAACGATTGACCAGAAATCCAAGCACCTCGAGAAGGCTGCCGAGTTCTATCTTCGGGCTAAAGAGTTGATTGAAGTGAATGAAGACTGGCAGTCTTGCGGGTCTATGATTCTCAAGGCTCTTGCTGAAGAAAGAAAGTCTGAAAATACCGGTCTTCAGGTTATGAACGTTATTAAGTATCAAAAACCCAAGACCAAGCTTGAGTTTAGCTTCCGCAGTTGACATCTTCTTTCCAACAGCTTTGTTGCGAGGAGCTTCCTCGGTAACTACATCCTAAAGACACTGCTTGCGATAAAACTTCTTCAGTGCCAGATCTGATCACTGAAGCTGGCTTCTGCCAAAGCACGAAAAACTTCTTGCTTTTTTTCCAAAAGGAACTGCTGTTCTGCAGGGTCACCGCCACGCCAGTACGTCAGGGCATCACATGTGGTTTTGTATTCCAATCGCAATGCGGTGAGGTCATAGGAGAAGTGCGCAATCGCATGATCCATAGGACTCAAGCTTTTTTATATGTTACAGAAGGAGTCAAGTGCTTGACGTATCAACTGATGCCGTCGTAATGGGGCGCTTTGATGTAGGTTTGTCTTGGTTGTCGATCCGCCTTGACGCTTCCGCTTCACCAGCAATTTGAAAAGCAGAAATTTGCTGCGGCAATTGAATCAGCTTCCGATCTTGATGAGATCAAAGGAGTCGCTGCCATGCTGCTGAATCTTTATTACCAGCAGTTCTCCGCAACGATCGATATTGCTGAAGGAAAATTGGGCTGAGATTGCATGTACCGACAAGTTTTTCCTGTCTTCAGTCGTATTCCTGACATGTAATATCGAATCAAGTAAAGCTATTCAACATGCAAACTTTGCATGTTTTTATTGAGTCTCTCTTGTGGATCAGAAATACCTCTTGAGTTCGTCAAAGATAAGCTTCATATTTATGGTATGAATTCAAGCTCTGTGTTGTAGGCCACTGACAGGGGCCACAGACAGAAGCCACAGACACGGGCCATCTCCCCCTTCAGGAACGAAGCAGGGGAAATGGCCGGAATGCGCAGAGTTTTAGACGATTCACTCTGCCGCAATCGGCATGGACGCCGTATCTGTCCCTGCCGCAAACCTGTTTTAAGTCAGTGAATTGGAACCTTCCTGAGTCCAATTGCTTATTTTTAGTTGAAGAAGCCATGGTATTTGAGTGATCCAAGAGTGTGCTTGTCCAGAAGCATGTCGTTTTACATAAATCTCAGTAGAGGACTGACTTAGTGACGGCTTGAGCAGTTGTTTCGCTGAATCGCCGAGGCTCTATTAAGACAAGCAATGGCTTGCTCGCGCGCTTTAGCGCTACTACAAAGCGTTGCAGCGCAGCGGGTTGCCGACAAGCAGAGCTAGGCCTTCAACCTGTTTTACAGTTAGTTTTGCGTTGATTGGCTGTGAAGACGCAATAAAAAACCCAGGCTTTGAGCGTTGGCCTGGGTCTGGGGTGGTTGAAACCTCTTAGTTTTAAAACCGCTCTGCATGTATTTCGTGAGCGATGGCTGAGAGTTCAGCTTTCGAATTTGATGCGGCTTTGGCCGAGAAACAGTGCATGTTGTGTGGCCGACGGTGATGCATCACCGGAGCGATTCGGCCACTTGAGTAGCTTGATCGCCCAGGCAGTGTCTTGCGATACACCACCAAATTTCTTAAGGAAGAATGGACTTGACCTCGGTCGAAGCCGAGGCCAAATCGCTGCTCTCGTCGGGCATCGCTCTGCCCGGCTTTCGGGTCCATCTAGCGACCCGACGACTCGATGATGGGCCGAAAAGTGCGTGGGTGTAGTGCCGCAGTGAGCACTTTCCCGAGATCCACAAAATGTCGGCTTGTTCCGAGATTTCTGATAGGCCTAGTTGGTATAGGCGTGCCAATGCTGCCGCTTCTTTACCACGTCAACTGGATCTCTCCTCCGTGCGGCCCCTGGAAGGAGACACTCCCTGACTTGTTCCGAGGTTCGTAGTAGGGGCCCCATTCGACGGGTCTGCGGCCTGTCCACCAGGTCCCATTCCTTACGCAGCGACCATTCCCTGCGAAGTGATAACCAATGGCACACACGTAGTGATCATGCTTGTGCTGTTGGTTGCAATAGCCAGCGCCAAGAGCTGGTCCTGTCTGAATCCAATGCCCCCCCCCGAACCGCAATTTTGAGCGGCATGGGCAGGCTGAGCTCCGATTGAAACAGCTTGAACGGCTGCCGAGGCGGCCACGAATGCTGAACGTCGTCCAAGCATGAGGCTGGAATCAATTGTTCCCACCCTGCTCAGGTCTAACTCTCTTGCCAGTGACCAAACCAAGCCTGATCCAGCTTCTAGCTGAGTGAACACCTGTGCGATGCCAGCAGACCAACGCTTGACCCGTCGATCGGACCGTTCGTGATGAAGATCATCGCCCCAGTCACTGTCGATCAGTGCAGATAGGTATGGCGTTCACTCCGCAGATAACGACACCCACAACGGATGACGGAGGACGTCATCGACGTTGCTGGAGTAGATCGTCGAGGTCCACGTTGCGTGTTGGCTAGCGGTCATTACCGTCTGCTTCACGTCGGCGACACAGGGACGAACCAATCGTGGTTCATAAGCGTGCTTCTGTGTGATCTCGGAGGCTGATGAGTCAATTGTTTCGATGCGCTGAGCGTCGGTTTCCCCAGCAGCCTGTCGGTCCCTGTAAGTCGCTGTCGCTACACCTCCTAATCAATAAGTGCATCTATTGCGTCGCTATGTGTTAATCGTATGCTTTAAGTAAAGCCTGTGACTTGGCGGCTTTTTTCTGCTTCTCAAACAGAGTGCAATATCAGATGTCTATGCGTGCGAAGAAATTGGGGAGTTTCATCAAAGCGGCTTAGGAGAATTTAATCTTTAATCAAAACGTTGTTTGAACTTTGCTTTCATTCATTGGTCAGCCTGTTCATGCGGATTACGCATACTCCTCGCCAATGTTCTCTAAAAATGACTCTTGCCAGTCATTATTTGATGGTCAGGAGCACGTTGTCCTGAAAGCCGGGTAGAGCGAGGCCCGACGAGAAGTGTTGAACCGTCTAATTTCCCGTGTGGATTGGGCGGTTGCTTCTTTTGAGCTCATCGGCTGCCTAGACCGCTTCGCTGCTGCCAGTGCGTACGAACTAATGTCTTCGTGGCGTCGGCCGATAATTTCGTTGTCAGGCTTCATTTTCCACAGCAAAAATTAGTATCCAATTCTTGTCTGTGAAAGCAGGAATGATGGACATCCGCGCCGATCTTTTCACCCACAGCGTTCCAAGCAGTTAGGGCTAAGCCGGGTGATCCACATCAACAGCGTGGAGTTCATAGCAACGTTCTACCCATGCCCAACACCGGTGGAGCAGAAGACCCTCAAAAGTCAGTCATAGGTAGCAGTCGAAGGCTGACAACTCGGTAATTACGATGACTTGAGTGTCTGCTCCTCCAAGAGCATGTTGAATTGAAGCAGCTGTTCATCACTGAGCTGTTGTCGACTTGTCGAGCCGAGATGTTGTTGAAGAAATGCACGGGCCTGATCTGAGTTCCAGCCAAGCTGCTTCAACATCGAATCTCCCTGGTTCAGCAAGTCTCCACGGCGGATTGGCGCCGGGGCGGTGGAGGCATCATCGTTAGCTTGAATCAACTTGAGCTGTCGCAAATAGGCCACCAAATCGGCGTAGCGCGTGAGTTTGTGGCGGCTGCCAAGGCCAAATGCTCGCGTGAGGTACGCCTGCTCTTGCTCTCGCGTCCAACCGATGCGTCTGATTTCGAGGTCGATGGCGGTGAGCTCGTCGCTCCAATCGTCAGGATCCGTCGGTGTTTCCGAAGGTGGATCTTGGGTGTTGGAAATCTGTGGAGCGGCAGAGGGAGCAGGAGCAACAGGCTCTTGCGCCTCAATCTTCCGTGGCCGCTCTACTGCAACATCCTCTACCGCGAGATGGTCTGCTGCCTTTGAGCTTGAGTTGTCTTGGGGACTGACAGCAACCTGTTCCAGCCGTTGTGGAGGACTGATCTGAAGCCTGGTGTTGAGACGTTGTAACGCCCTTTCCTCAGCTTCTTCAGCCGTGGCTGCTTCGCCAAGGGCGCTGCCCAAAACAGCCCCGTCAGTTGATGCCTCAACCCTCACGATGCATCGGAGGGTATCGACGTGACACAGCTCGGCCCGGATCTGCATCGCAATGGAACAGCGCTTGCACTTTCTAGGCTGCCGCCATGGACATCACTTCGCTCCCCTCGCTTTCGGATTTCTTTGAAGGTGCCGACCAATGGGGAGAGATTTTTGCTCTACTCCCTGTGCTGGTGCTCCTGGAGCTGATCCTTTCGGCTGACAATGCCGTCGCTCTTGCTGCCATTGCCCGTAGCAGTCGTCAGCCAGAGCAAGAGCGACTGGCGCTCAACCTGGGTATTGGCATGGCTCTGGTGTTGCGAATCGCCCTGATCGTTGTCGCCCAATGGGTTTTGCAAAATACGTGGGTTCAGCTCTTCGCCGCTGCGTATCTCGTTTGGCTTGTGGTGGATCACTTCAAAAGCCGGTCGGACGATTCGGCCTCTGCTTCGGATGCCAATGGATCTGATCGCAGTGAACGTCCCTTTCTCAAGACCGTTCTGCTTCTGGCCTTCACTGATCTTGCCTTCTCCATCGACAGTGTCGCCGCAGCGGTGGCAATCAGTGATCAAATCCTGCTGATCAGTGCAGGAGCCTTTATCGGGATCGTGGCTTTGCGCTTCACGTCCGCCCTATTCATTCGCTGGCTTGACCTGTACCCGCGCCTTGAAACAGCTGGTTTCCTTGCCGTTGCTTTCGTTGCCTTTAGGTTGATCGTTCACGTCATCGTTCCAGACTTGAATCAACCCGATTGGTTAACGCTTCTGGTTGTGTTGGTTTTGTTTGCTTGGGGAATGTCAATTCGAACCAGTGATCTCGATCAAGACGAAAGCCATGCTTGTTGAGCTTCGCCACGTCAGTGGTGATTATTTAATCAACCGCGTTGATCTTGCAGACCCACCACACCCTGGACGATGGCTCGTCGTCAAGGATGAATCATTCCTAGTGATGCAACGTCGCCACCGCTACGCCCTACGCAACGGGCGCTATGTCATGGCGTCAGTAGCCTTAATGGTCAAACCTCAGTCTCGGCCTGCTGATGCAACGCCCTGGCGACACGGCTGGGTCATCGGCGACCCAAACTGTCGTTTCAATGCCCGCAGCCCTTTGTTGCGCTGTGCTGTGTGGCCCGAGGGACCCTGTGAAAGCTGCAGTCATCATGAACTTCGTTGACCAATGAACGCTGAATGGCTCACTGGGCGTCTCTGCGCTGGTCATGGTGTCGCTTCCGGAACAAGCAACGAATCTCCTTATCCGGATGGAACGATTCGAATGCAAACTCCTGTATTCATGGCATTGGGTCTCGACCTAACTAACTGTTACTTCGGCACGTTGAATGTTGACTTTTCACCCCTAGAAGTTTCACTTTCGAATCCAGATCACCTGTTCGAGAAAGTTCGGTGGACAGAGCTCCATCCTCCTGAAACGTTCTCGTTCTGGAGTGTGCAAATCAAGGCACGAGAAGCTGAGGTTGTCGGGGGATGGATTTATTACCCCCATCCCGAAACAAAACAACGCCACTGGCAACCTCCAACAACATTGGAGCTGATCGCACCTCGATTGACTGGCGTGAATGAAGGCTGCACAATTCATCTTCACGATGAACGCAGACGTATCAAACTCGTGAACACGATTCGGCTTCGTGCACGGTTGCTTGAATTTCTCAAATTTAGAGTTCTTGCGTCTCAGCAAACATTCTTTGAGGCCGACAGCCTTGTGAAACGGCAGCAATGGCTTTCCAGTATTTTCCCCGAAGCCCTTCAACTTTCCGAACAGGATCTTGATCAGGTCTGGACTCAAGCGCGTTCGTTGTACACGGAATCCTGAATCAATCCACGTCGAAGCGATCTCCTCTGGTGGCCTTGAGTTGCTGCAATAAAACTGGCGCTGTACTGCGTGCCTTACCTTCAAGCTGAGCTTCGCGAATCAAAAGAGGACAGCCGGAACTGCTGACCACCAGGCCCTGATCCTCAAGCACCGCCAGGATTGTCCCTGGTACATGTCCACCGGTGGGCCATTGGCCCACAAGTTGGCGGCTGTTTGTGCTGAGTTGATCCTTCAACCGTTCGATCAACGGTTCACAGCGCAACACTTTCAGCCGTTTGCCTTGCCAATGGGTGAAGGCTCCGGGATAGAGCCCCATCACTTTGCGGTGAATGCTTAGAGCAGGGGCTGACCAATCCAACCTGAAATCCTGCTTCTCCAGCATGCGTGCATAGCTCGACTCCTCTGCCTGAGCACGCACCTTCAGCCTTGCCAATCTCTCTTGCTCTCTTCCTGGACCTGCCGCTTCAATCAATGGCATGGCCTGCACCATCAACTCTGCAGTGAGGGAACTCAGCCGTTCAGCCAGATCGATGGAGGTATCCAGCAGGTGGATCGGAATCCTCTGCTCGAGGAGTACAGGTCCGGTGTCGAGTCCTTCTTCCATGGCCATGATCCCCACACCTGTTTCCTCGTCACCCTCAAGCAGGGCCCATTGAATTGGACCAGCACCCCGCCAGCGGGGCAGAAGTGATCCGTGACCGTTCCAGCAACCCAGGGGAGGTTGCTGCAAAACATCCTTGGGGAGAATTTGTCCGAAGGCGACCACCACTGAGGCATCGGCTCCGAGAGCAGCAAGTTCCTCCTTGCAATCTTCATCCCGTCGGATCCGTACCGGTGTGAACACCGGAAGTGACAGCTGTTCAGCCCTCGCTTTCACCGGTGATGGAACCAGTTGCTTCCCGCGACCACGCCGCCGATCCGGCTGTGTCACGACTCCCACAATCGTGTGACCAGCCTTATGCAAGGCATCAAGGGTGGGCACCGCATAGGCCGGTGTTCCCCAGAACAGAATCCTCAACGTCAGGCTTCGCCGGTGATGGACAAACCATCCACCCAAACGTGAGGGCTCACGCCGCGGTGGGTCAATTCGGCTTCAGATTCAAGGTGGGCAATACCGTTGAGAACAGTGCGGATGTCACCAGCAACCGTTGCAGCTTCAACCGAAACCCTTTCGCCGTTCTTGACCAACCAACCATCAAACGGCAGAGAGAAGGATCCCTGGGTGGCCTTGACACCGGCATGCAGTGCAGAAAGATCTTCGATCAAAACGAATGGCCCGGATTCTGTGCGGTGATTCAGGCTGCTGCCGCTCATCACCTCTGGATCGGAGCCGACCACGAACCAGTCCGGACCTACCGAGACCTTGGCTCCGAGGCCCGCGTGGCCGGTGGGCTCAACGCCGAATGCTCGTGCCGTGGCTTCAGAGTGGAGGAAGTTCTTCAGTGTTCCTCCTTCAATCAAGGAAAGACGACGGGTTGGCGTACCTTCGCCATCGAAGGCGGCGGCACTGATATGGCCAGGATGAAGTCCGTCATCGTGCAGATTCAAGAACGGAACTGCCACGTTGGAACCGATCGAATCACGCTGGCTCAGGCTCACACCGTCGAGCACCGAACGAGCATTGAACATGCTGCTAAAGGCACCAAGCAGGGAAAGAAAAGCCTCCGGTGTAAAGCAGACCCGGTAACTGCCGGTGTCGATAGGCCGATAGTCGAGATGACTGATTGTTCGCTCAACCGCTTCGCTGATGCAGCCTTGAACATCGAGTTCGCTGCTGCCGAGCCCAAGACGAACGGCTCCTCCACTTCGCGGCTTGCGGCCGGCCTCTTCGGCTCGGGCAAAAAGATAGAGGCTGGCTTGGGTGCGCTCCATCTGGCGCAGAGCCCCATCACTGTTCAGATAGAGGCTCTGGGATAGAGATTCCGCCAGGCCGTTGTAAGGCACAGTTTCAATGGCCCGGTGGCGGCTCAAGAGGTCTGCTTCTGCGTCCCGAAGCGTGTCCAGCAGAGGGAGGATTCCCTGGCGGGGTTGCAGTGGTCGATCCAGTTCTGGCAGTGGTGCCGTGGCCAGAGGTGAAAACTGAGGAATTTCGTCGGGGTTGCCAAAACGACTGGCCGCATGAGCCCCGACCAGAGCTTGCTCTAGCCCTCCATCAGAGAGGTCGGTGGTGCTGGTGATGCCGACCAGGCCATCGCTGTTCCAGACGCGAACTGTGATGGAACTCCGCTGTGATGCTTTGAGTTGCTTAGCTTCACCCCGGTCAACCTGAACAGAGCAATCGTCGCTGCATGCAGCACCGAGGTCCCAACAGCGAATCCCTTCTCGCGAGGCGAGAGTCTGGAGTCGATCTCGTAGATGTGTGGCGTTGAGGCTGTTGTTGCTGGTCATCCTCAGCGGCCCCCAACTGTGATCGAGTCAACCTTGATGTGGGGTTGTCCGACGGTGACAAACACACTGCCGCTTACGGAACCACAGAACCCTGCAGCCAGTTCAAGGTCATTGGCACACATCGAAATCCGTGGCATGACCTCTTTGGCATCACCAATCAGCGTTGCTCCTTTGACGGGTTTGGTGAGTTTGCCGTTCTCAATCAGATAGCCCTCTTCAACGGAGAAGTTGAACTGGCCAGTCGGACCAACGCTCCCGCCTCCCATGGCCTTGCAATAAAGACCCCTATCCACGGATTCAATCAGTTGTTCAGGCGAATGGGATCCAGCATCGATAAAGGTGTTTCGCATCCGGCTGGCAGCTGCAAACGCATGGCTCTGACGTCGACCGCTACCCGTGCGTTTGTGGCCGGTGCGCAGTTCACCAGCACGGTCACTGATGAAGCGCTGCAGCACACCGTCTTTGATCAAGACAGTGCGCTCAGGTTCCATGCCCTCATCGTCCATGGACAAAGAACCGAAGGATCCACCACTCAAGCCTTCGTCGATTGCGGTGACGGCCGGGTGAGCAATGAGTTCACCCACACGGTCAGCGAATGGGGTTGTGCCGCGTTCGATCTGAGTTGTTTCGAGAAGGTGTCCACAGGCCTCGTGGAAGATCACACCGCCGAAGCGATTAGCCAGCACAGCTGGCATTTGTCCAGCATCCACGTAATCGGCACGCAACATCGTGCCGGCGCTGTTGCAGACCTCTGCTGCACTGGCTTCGGAATCCCAGTCACGCAGGTCGTCTGGCCGATCGGAACTGCCGTAGCGGCGGCCAATGCTGGATCGGTGATCTCCGTCGGCAGCCAGGACTGATAAGCCCGATGACTGATGCAATCGAATGTCTCTCGCGAAGGTTCCGTCTGATGCAGCGACCAGCACTTCCTGCCAATCGCGGGCGTAACTGCCGCGGCGAACCTGTAGGTGCTGGCCCAAGCGCTCGAGATGAGCAGTTCCCTGCAGCAGGCATTGGCTGGCTTGATCCAGGGAAGGGCAGCGATCAAGCCAATCCGCCTTCGCCAAGCCGTGGTCCGTCAGGGCCTTCAATCCTTCAAAACCTGCGGACCTGCTGAGGTCTTGGGGCTCAAGTCCCAGCATGGCCAGGGCCTGGTCAAGAGCACGCTTTAGTCCCGCTTCGCTGAGGTCATTGGTGCTGACAAAGCCATCGCGTCCTTCACGGAACACCCGCAGCCCTGCCCCACGAGCAAAGGATGGATTGACACTGGTGATCCGATCCTGTTCAGCGAGCAAACCGATGTGATCTGTTCGCTCGAGGAATACTTCCACCAGATCGGCTCCTGCAGCACTGCCGCGATGCAAGAGGGACTCCATAAGTCCGCGCCACTGATTGGAAAAGGCGTTGGTCAAGGAAACTCCTGAATTTGGCTGGGGAATACCCTCAGCGCACGGCTGGTTGAAAACGCTCGCTGTCGATCGCTGGCATCAGAAATAGCTTTGCCATTTCGGCACCGTTACCGATCCAGAGCGGCAGCTTCCGCAGCAACTTGACGGGAGCAATGGAATCGCTGGCGTCGGCCTGCTCCAAGGCATTGTTGTTGGCAACAAGGCGCTCAAGGCGAGTCCAGAACTTTTCGTTCTTGACGTCGAGGACGACGGGGAAGACGCGAGCAGATGTCTCGTTGGTTTTCTCAATCACCATTTTGTCGTAGGTGCGCGCATCAAGGCCAAGGGCCTCGTAGAACTCCTTGCGGGCAACGTCACGCACGTACATGGTTGCGAATACCGCCAGAAGGAAGAAGCGACACCAAAGTTTGGCGATCGGACCGCGGACCGTATCGGGTTGTGCCTTCATCAGAGCATCGAAGAAATCGCCGTGGCGGTTTTCGTCCTGACACCAGTTCTCGAAGAAGTTAAAGATCGGGAAAATCTTGCTGTCGGGATTCTTTTCGAGATGCCTAAAAATGGCGATGTAGCGCCAGTAGCCGATTTTTTCAGAGAGATATGTCGCGTAAAAAATGAACTTTGGCTTGAAAAAGGTGTAATCCTTGTTGGCGGTGAGAAAACCAAGGTCAAGTTGCATACCGAAGTCGCTCATTGACTTGTTGAGGAAGCCTGCATGACGAGCTTCATCACGAGCCATGTGAGCAAAACACTCAGCAAGAAGAGGATTTTTGGCCTTAATCCGACGACTCAGTTCCTTATAAAGAAGGAATCCTGAAAATTCAGACGTGCAGCTTTGCTCCAGGAATTCGATGAAGACCTTGCGGGTCTCCGGGTCGAGCTTGTCTGCGGCTCCCTCAAATTCCTCGTTGCGAACAAAGTGATGACGGTTGTAATCCTTCCTGAATTCTTCGCAGATGGCTTCTAGTTCAGCCTCGTTCGGCTGAAGATCCATCGCCGCCATCGCCTCAAAATCGGTGGTGTAGAAGCGTGGGGTGAGGATTGTGTCCTTGACAGGATCCTTGATGGCTACAGCGCTGCCTTCGGCCACGGTGGTGGGAGGGACCATCAGTTGCGTTTCACGATCTTGCCAATGTAGGCGTGTCAGGACGACCCCCGAGCTCAAAACGACCGGTTAGTTACCTCCCAACCACTTTTGGCCGTTGAGGCGCTGCAACAGGCGGGAGACCAAAAGGGGCAGAGACATCCGCTTTTCGTCGATCAGGAAGCTTTCCAACAGGGTGGGGTCACTGCCGGGGTCAGCCAAGGCAATCACCTTTGTGCTGTTGATATCTGCCTTGGAGAAGCAGAGCCAGAAGCGGCGTCCACCAGGGAGTTCGCCGATGACCATTGGGCAATCCCCTCCAACCACGGGACGCTGACCATCCACGCGCTCCAGTCGTTCTGCTGTGATGTTGTGATCAGCCAGTTGTTTAGCGACGGCCGGCACAAACAGAGAGTCGATGAACTCTGGGAAGGGTTTGTCCTCCGGTTTCGGAGGCTTTGCTTTCGCCGCAGGCTTGGCAGGGGTCTCTTGACCTGAAGGCTCCTTCTCGACAGGGGTTTCGCTCACCGATCCAGGGTTACTGCGGCAACTGTAAGCAGCCTGGTGCGTTGCTTACCAGTTCGCTTCAGGATCATCCCCCCAGTCGCTGTACTGCTGTGAGGGAGGTGGTACGGCGGAGGCTTGTGGATGCCGGGGCTCAGACGAAGGGCGCTGAATCACGCGATAAGCCACAGAAACCGTGGGGGCCGGTTCGCGCACATCCCTTTCAGGGCCGGGGTTTGTAGTGGTTCTGCGGGCCGAATCGTTGACGGCTGATTCCGTCTCTTGGACGTTGGGTTGAACAGGGGAATAGCGCTTTCGACTGAGAGGACGTTGCGCTGGCAACAACAGGAACGCTGTGAGTGCTGCACCTGCAGCGCCACCACCGGCGGCGAGCGCTGTCCACGCACCCAGGGGCATGGCTGGGGTCGTCCAAACCAGCAAGCGAAGCCGAGTCTTGTCTCCGACATTGGTCGCAGAAAAGGCGAGCAACGCCAGTAGAGGAGCCAGGCAGGGGATCAGCAGTAGCCGCTGAAACGTGCTCATTCCAGTGGACCGCTCCAGCGATTCAACGGAGCAAGATCATCTTCCAGCCCATCGAATAGGCGCACCACAAGAAAATCCACCATCTCGTTCAACGACTCTGGTCGGGTGTACCAAGCCGGAATGGGAGCGGCAATGGTTGCTCCTGCTTCCGCCAGACCAGTGAGGTTGCGGAGGTGAATCAGGTTGAAGGGCATCTCCCGTGGAGCGATCACCAGTGGACGGCGCTCCTTGAGGTGAACATCCGCACAGCGCTCGATCAGATCAGCGGCAATTCCGGCGTGGATGCGTCCAACGGTTCCCATGCTGCAAGGAACGATCACCATCGCCCGTGTCCGGTAGCTGCCACTCGCGATGCAGGCAGCTTGATCATTCCAGCGATGGCATCTCAAATCTCCGCTTTCCACCCCAAGCCTGTCTCTCCAGAACTCGCTTTGCTTCAGGGGATCCACGGGAATGGACAGCCCCTGTTCGGCACGGAAGACCTCATGGGCGCCGTGGCTGAGAACGAGATGGACAGAGCGCCCTCGCTGTAGAAGCAACTGCAGAGCGCGCTCGGCAAGGGGTTGTGCCGACGCACCGGTGACGGCCAGAACGTAGGGATGCATCACTCAGCGCTCGCTGAGGGAAACAGGCAGCGGCTCAGACGGTTCAAGCTCGCTGGAGACTTCATCGCCCTGACTGATGACCTCGAGATCGATCTGGTTGCGAAGAACATCAACATTGATCACACGCACCTGAACCTGATCGCCGAGTTGATAGGTCTGACGGTTCTTGCGACCGACCAAACGATTCTGTCGTGATCTGTATTCGTACCAGTCATCGTTGAGGGAGCTCACATGAACCAGGCCCTCAACCCGACTCTCGCCCACTTCAACGAAGAAGCCATAACTCTGAACACCACTGATACGGCCTTCCACCTGCTCGCCGATCAGCGGTTGTGCTGATCGGGCCTGGATCATCGACAGCAGATCTTTTTCAAGCTCCAGCACCTGCCGGCGACACGAATTGAGCCGCTGCACCGTGCGGTCGTTGACCAACCCATTCAATTTGTCGTCCTGGGATGCCGTGAACAAGGGCCAAGTCAGATCAGCGACTGCTCCCTTGCTACCAAGCTTCAAACGCGTCTTGTGACGCACGGTCGGACGATCTTTGGCGTCCGTCAACAGTGCAACGAGCATCTGTTGATTGACAAGGTGTCCGTAATGCTGTGTGGCACAGGTCCAAGGGGTGAGTGATGCGTCATGGCTGGCTGGATCACCTCCCTCTGCTGAGGAAGGCTCCTGCTCTGCATTAGACGTCTCCGTGGACGCCGCAAAATTGAGTGGAGGGAGCGCGTGACTGAGCTGTTGTTCAAGCACCCGTCGTTGGCTGCTGTCTTTGAACACCTGGATCAGCTCAGACGCTGACGGACAACCCTCGTCATCGAGTTCAAGGGGGAGGTCCAAGGCGATGGCCGTCTTGGCAACATCGGTCAAGACGTTGCCATCGGGTTCCTCAGCCTGAATGCTGATCCCAGGCAATTGGAGATCAATCCGGTGTGCAGTCCAGGCACGATCGGCACACCTCAGCAGAGGTTGGAGGAATGCATGGGGATCCTCCGGGTTGAAGGCGTCAACCCAGCGATGACGCAGACCGGATGGATCCGCACTGCGTAGATCACCAAGCGCCTCCAGCTGGGGTGGGCGAAGGTCCAGTTGCACAGCCCCGAGGCTGCGCTCGTAGTCCAACAGGAGAGTGCTGCAGAACCGCAAGGTCTCCAGTTGAGCCAACTGATCTTTGATGGGCTTAAGTGCCGCCGGAATGCTTCGAGCCTTTGGTTTGCGTTCCGCCAGAGCGATCAATTGATCAGCGCTCACTTCGGCTGTGGGGCGAACCGTGCTGAGCATGAACTCCCAGTCGCAGAGTTCACCATTGGCTCCGATGTCCAGTCGCACGCTGATGGCCTCGACATCTGTGCCGGTGGAGAAGCTCGTCGCTTTGTGAAGCGCAGGTGTTAGCAGGGGGTGCCAGACCTCACCGAGGCAAAGCGCTTCACCGCGATCTCGCAGACAAACATCGAGGCTGCTGCCTAATCCGATTCGCTCGCCCACGCTGGGCACGTGGATCCAGAGACGGCATCCGCCATCCTTGGCTTCAACATGCACTGCCGGCAAGCCCGGTGCATCCTCCTGCTTCCAGCCTTTGAGAAGGAGGCAGGGTTGTCCGGTCAGATCGACACGGCCCTTCGCCGCAGGAGTTTTGCCAGAACTACGGGGTGCCGCCGGACGATCTTGAAGCCCAGCCTTGGTCAATAAGAGGTCACGATCCGCTGCAGGGCCGCCATTGAGCGGGAGGGAGCGCACGACACGACCGGCAGCAGCGTTTTGGGCCACGGGATAGCGGTCAATGTGCACTTCGACAACGCTTGAGATCTCGTCTCCAGGTAGATGCTCGGAATCCTCTGGTGGCAGTTCGATGCCAGCCAGCACCCTGTCATCAAGGGGGGATGCCAGTAACTGCTGGCCCTGTTGCTCCACCTGGGCCAGCAGAGAGCGGGTTGCACGCTCAAGGATGCACTGAACGCCGCCTTCAGGAGAGCGTCGTCGTCCGCCCTCGCGCGTTACATGCACCAACACGCGATCACCATTCCAAGCATGGTTGAGCTGATGATCCCGGATGTAGATGTCCTCACCGCCGTCATCACGAATGGCGAAGCAGAACCCTTTGCTACTGCACCTCAGTCGGGCATCAATCAGATCATTTTCAAGTGGGCGCTTGAGTCCACCCTCGTTAGATCGTTCAACGACCCCGAGCTTCACAAGCGATGCGATTGCAAGCTCCAGTGACGCTTGATCCGTCTTATTGAGCTTCAGGATCTTGGCCAGCTGGTCTTGTTCAGAAGGATGCTCTGTGGAGAGCTGATCCAGTAGATCGGCAACCGTGAATTTCATCGTGGCGTACGCAGGAACCGACCATCAGGGCCGGGAGAGAAGGAAGGGGTGGCCGACGCCGAACAGCTGGCCGTGCTGAGTCAACCCTTCAAACTTCACTTTAAGGCTCTGAAGTCTGATCCCCGTCTGAGGAGTTTTCAGCATCGCTGAACAGAGGCAGCAGCAAGCGACCACCAATCACGAGAAAACCGATGGAAGCAACCAACTGGAGTAGGTCGCTGGGAATCACTGTGGCGACGGATCCTCCTGCAAAGGCTCCAAGAAAGCTCGCGAGAACAAGCGCTGATGATGATCCAAGAAACACCGCCAGGGGGCGATTTGAAGTGCCGCTGATGGCGACGGTGGCGAGTTGGGTCTTGTCACCGAGTTCGGCCAAGAACACGGTCAAGAAGGTGGAAATCAGAAGGGGAAAATCCATCGTCAACTCGCAGCACTAAGCCATAAAGATCGGGCGGCTTGCAGGCCCAGCCAGATGCCAAGGGCCACCATCAACACTCCAGCCATCAGCTCCAGTCGCTCAGGAGGAAGCGTTTTGGCCAACCATTGACCCACGAGGACCCCCACAAGGCTGGACGCAATCAAAGCCAGCGCGGCACCGATGAACACCAACACCGGTGAGCCGGACTGGGCGGAGAGCAGCAGCGTCGCCAGCTGCGTCTTGTCACCCAGTTCAGCCACAAAAACGGTTGTGAAGGTGCTGAACAGCACGGCAGCGAAGCTCCGCGACTCGCTGCTTGTTTGCTCACTGGTCAACAGGACCTCCCGCTATCTGCGCGCGGTTGAACCTACGCATCACGCCACTGCGGCCGCCATAGGTGCTGCGGATCTGCTGGTTGCAACAGGCAATGGCGAAGCCGTCGAGTGCATCATCTGGAACGTGAAACAACCGCCCCAGCTCGCTGACGCGGCAGAAATCAGGACGCTCGTCGTAGATCCTGCAGCGCTGCCTGCCCGTGTCGTAATTGATGCACCAGCCATCTGCCCCCACCATGGCCAGATAGGTGCGCTGTTGATCTTCGCTCAAAGCCGCTAGAGCATCAGCACGTTCCTCTGGAGCGAGTCGACAACAGGCACCGCAGTGCTTGATGCAGGTCCACTGAAGCTTCTCTCTGGTCATCGCTGAGGCTGTGACAAGCCATCACAGAGAGAGGAACGAATTCGTCGATCTCGGGACAGAGCCCCGTAGCCTGGGAGGTGAAAAGATTTCGGACAGCGCTGCATCGTCATGGGCTTTGACATTCACCTGATCGCCAACTTTGCCGCCCTGGCGTTGATCACCATTGCCGGCCCCGCTGTCATCTTCATCCTCTTCTACCGCCGCGGCGCGCTCTGATCGCCTCTGCTTAGGGACGAAGCCCCAATCCAAGACAGGCTTCTTCCATCAACTGAACGACACGTGTATCCCTCGCCAGGTCGTCGTCACTGGTGAGGGATTTTTCTTGTTCAATCTTTGCCTGCAAGGTTTTCCCATCACCATTGGTGAGCGTGAGACCTGACATTTCGGTCCAGCAAGCTGTGTACTGACGGGTCCCGCGGTCGATCAGCACTAGCTCCGTATGGGCTCGAATTGCTTTGAGCTCCAGTTGAAGACGCTGTTCGCCCTGCCAACGGTTGATCGAAATGCTGTAAGCCACGTCACAGGATTCGGGTACGACCGCCGATGGATCCCATCGCCAGGCAATGGCTCGGCGCTCGCTGTCTCCCTGGCGGAGCCTGAGGGCTAGGTGTCCTCCTTTGAGGTCACGGCGCTCCTCAACGGTGACGCCCCGTGACCAGAACAACGGTTTCGGATGACCGATCCCAAAGGGAGCCAAGGATTGCAAATGCCGCCAGAGCTCCCAGTTCACGTCGTTTAAATGCAGCAGAGCATCGGGTTGCACGGGTCGGCCGAGGGCCTGGGTCATCAGCCAACCATCCGCCTGTTCGCAGAGGCGTTCATGCAGGGCATGCACATGCTCCGCTTTCACGGTGAACCCTCCGGCGGCTGGATGGCCTCCAAAACGGGACAACAGATCACTGCAACTGGAGAGGGCCTCATCCACAGCAAATCCGACGGGCCCACGCACCGAAGCCCGTAAACAGCCATCACCATCGCCGGCAAGGAGAGCGGTGGGTCGGTGATATCGCTCCATCAGACGCGCAGCAACAATGCCAATCACCCCGTGATGCCAGTGGCTTTGCGCCAATAGAAGAAATGACGGGAGAGCATCACTTGTCTCCGCTTCCACGAGGGCCACGGCCTCCGCTTCAATCGCATCGCACAGATCGCGCCGCTGGCGGTTGAAATCATCACAACGTCGCGCCAGCGCCATGGCCGAATCAGAGTCTTCGGCTGTGAGTAGATCCACAACGAGCTTCGGTTCTCCTAAGCGACCAACGGCATTGATACGTGGTGCAAGTTGAAAGCCGATGTCTTCGGCCGTTAGCGGACGTTCCCCGAGACCAGCTAGACGTTGCAGCGCTTGTAATCCCCTGCACTCGGAACGATGCAGATGATTCAGTCCCTCCAGCAACCAGCTGCGGTTGGCGCCTACCAAGGGGGCCATATCGGCCACAGTTCCAATGCAGAACAGATCCCGAGCCACGCGGATGGCCTCAGGTTTGTTCAGGGCTTCGGCCACGGCATGGGCAAGCACATAAGCCAGTCCAACCCCAGCCAGACCCCGATAAGGAGAGCCGTCCGGTGTAGTCGCTGGGTGAATCAGGGCGGCCATGGGCGGCCGTTTCGCCGGGATGGTGTGGTGATCAGTCACGATCACCTGCATGTTCAAGCTGGCGGCGAGATCGAGTGCTTCCCCTGCGGCAACACCGTTATCGACGGTGACCAAAAGTCGCACTCCGTCGTCATAGAGCCGCTGAACCATGGCTGGGTTGAGGCCGTATCCCTCATCCATCCGTGACGGAATCGCTGGCTCTGGATCGGCGCCAAGCGGGCCCAAAGCTCTCAAAAGGAGAGCTGTGCTGGTCATTCCATCGGCGTCGTAATCGCCACAGATGGCCACGCGTTCACTGGCACGGCAAGCCTTAACCAAGCGCGCACAGGCTTGGTCGAGATCAGGGAAGTGATCGCTGGTGGGCGGCAGATCACTAGGTGAGAGGAACGTTTCCGCCTCGGATCGTGACGTGAAGCCCCTGCGACGCAGAACACACCGCAACGCCAGCGGTAAATCAAGCCCCAGCAATGGCGATGGTTCCACTACAGCCGGAAGGGACCAGGACCAGTGGAGGGGGACAGCCGGCAAGGGAACGCAACAGGCGGTGATGTCCCAGCATTGTGCCGTTGCTGGTCATCAAGGTGAACAGGCTTTCAGCGGTTTTTTGGGATGTGGATGGAACCTTGGCCGACACGGAAATGGAGGGTCATCGGCCAGCCTTTAACAAGACTTTCGAGGAGCTGAATCTTCCGTTTCATTGGGATGAAGAGCTTTACAACACGCTTCTGGCAATTCCTGGAGGGCTACGCAGGCTGAAGGTCCACGCTGAAGACCGTGGGGTGATGCTCAGCCAGGATCAATTGGATCAAGTGCGTGATCGCAAAAGGCTGCATTACCTGGAGCGCGTCCGTCAGGGCCATGTGAAGTTGCGCCCGGGTGTCAGGAGACTGCTGAAGGAGCTGAACCGCGCCGGGGTGCAGCAGTGGATTGTGACTTCAAGCGGATCCGCCTCCGTGATGGCCCTTCTCGAGCAGATTCAGAACGACATCCCTCACTTCGATGGCGTCGTGACATCCGACGACGTTTCAGCAGGCAAACCTGCACCGGATGGCTACCTGCTGGCCCTCAACCGCAGTGGCGCCGATGGCGCGGCAAGTCTCGCTGTGGAGGATTCAGCGGCGGGTTTGTCTGCTGCAACTGCAGCTGGTTTGTGTTGTCTGCTCACCCCCTCCCCCTGGGATGCGTCTGCCCTGTGTGATGCCAGTAAAAATGCAGCTGCCGTGCTGGATCACCTTGGGGAACCGGGGGGGCCGGCGACCGTACGTTCGGGTCCCACTTGCCAGGACGGAACAGTGACGCTGAAGTATTTGGAGACTCTGCTGTCGGTGCCTGATCGATGAGCTCAATCCAGCGCACACGCCTGGCGGGCCTGCAGAACAGTTGGGGAGCAGTCCTTCGACGCAATTGGTCTGGTCCCTGGTGGCGACGTAGTGCGTCGTTGTTGATTCTTCTGCTTGGCTTTTTTATCGGCAGCAATCTCACAGTGCATTTGGCGAATGCCGTAGGGGTCAGAACGTTCACAGCCCTCTATGCCCTAATTGCCTGTGAACTGCTGGTGCTCTGGCGCCGTCGACTCCCCTGGCTCGACAACCTGCGGCTCGGTTTTGTTTATGCCGTTGTTTTGGAGGCCTTCAAAGTTGGATCCTGAGGGCCAACGTTTGATTCCGAGCGACGACCAGCAACGGTTGCTCCAGCACCTTGAGCTGGGAGATGCCGACGCCTGGGGTGCAGAACAGAGGAGAAGCAAGCGCTACCAGGTGTCCCTCGATCAATGGCACCCGAAAGCGGCGCCGGATTGGTTGTGGTCTGTTGGTCTGCCCGTTCTGAGCCTGGCGGAGCAATGCCAGGGAGAACGTCGTCTGCTCGGACTCAGTGCTCTGCCTGGATGTGGGAAGACCACACTCGGGCAATGGATTGAAGCCGCCGCAAGGGCTCTAGGTCTCTCGATTCAGGTGGTGTCGCTGGATGATTTTTATTTCGAGGCCGATCGGCTTGATGCAGCCATGCACGGCAACCCCTGGGGTGTGCCTCGCGCACTTCCGGGCAGCCATGATCTGAACCTTCTGCAGGATTGCCTTCTGCAATGGCGACAGGGCCAAGACGTGTTGATGCCTTGCTTTGACAAAGCGAAGAGAAATGGTCGTGGAGATCGCAACGGTTGGCGACGCTGTGACGCCGACTTTTTGATTCTTGAGGGTTGGTTTGTCGGCTGCAGATCAACCGTTGGCCTCTCCTCAGATGAGCCTCATCTCGACGCCCCCTTGAGTCCACAGGAGCTTGAGTGGCGCCAGAAGCTGCAGCCGGTGCTCGCCAAGTACGAAGCCATTTGGGATGGCTTCGATCAACTCTGGCAATTGCGAGCGACGGATTTCAACGCTCCGTTGCTGTGGAAACGACAACAGGAAGCAACCCTGCAGGTGCAAAAGGGAGCATCCCTCTCAGCCTCGGAATTGGATCGCTTCATCCGCATGATCCTCTGCTCGCTGCCATCGAGCAGTTTTCAAGACATGCTTGCAGATGTTGTTGTGGAGGTGGATCCGGATCGAACCTTGCGGCGAATCCACCTCCCCAGTGCGATTCAGGATTCGCCGTCTTCTGACTCACTTACCGGGTAGACAAAGCCCTGGGCACGGCCACTCAACACAGACTTGCCGATGGACATTGCACGCTGGGCGGCAACAGCTGCCTTGGCCTTCCAGGTGGCGCTGCGCTGGTTGCGCTTGGCCTTGGATGTTTTCTTCTTCGGGACGGCCATTTCGCCTGGTGTATTTCCAAACTGAGATTGTCTCGTTTGGAACCCCCTTGCGTCAAATCGCTAGGCTCAACAAAGCGCAGCGTTGACGTGGCACCAGGTTCGAACAGCTCTAGTGGTTCCGCTGCCCCTCAGAAGGTTCAACCTTCCTCGATTCAGGGGTTCTGGAAGAAACAAGACACTGTCAGTTATTCCACCCTGCTGCGGGATATCGACGCAAAACAGATCAAGCAGTTGGATCTCGTGCCGGGCCAGAGGGAGGTCAGGGTCCAATACAACGACGGGCGACGAATCACTGTTCCCGTCTTCGCGAACGACAATCAGATCCTGCGCGCTGCTGAGAGCTCTGGCACATCCCTGACGGTCGTGGATGTGCGACGCGAACAAGCAGGTCGAGAACTGGTGGGAACCCTGTTTCTGGTGCTCCTGGTGGTAGTCGGTTTGTCGTTTTTGCTGAAACGTTCAGCACAGATGGCGAATCGTGCCCTGGGTTTTGGGCGCAGTCAGCCTCGGTTGAAACCACAGGAAGATCTGCAGCTTCGTTTTGAGGATGTCGCCGGAATCAACGATGCACGGCTCGAACTGGAGGAGGTCGTCACCTTTCTCAAGCAGCCTGAGGCGTTCATTCGACTTGGCGCCAAGATTCCCCGAGGCGTGCTGCTGGTAGGCCCACCTGGGACTGGGAAAACCCTTCTAGCCAAGGCGATTGCAGGAGAAGCGGAAGTGCCCTTCTTCTCCATGGCAGCGTCCGAATTTGTGGAACTTTTCGTTGGTGTCGGCGCGAGCAGAGTTCGCGATCTGTTCCGGCAAGCCAAGGAAAAATCCCCCTGCATCGTCTTCATTGATGAGATCGATGCCGTCGGTCGTCAGCGTGGGGCTGGAATCGGCGGGGGTAACGATGAACGTGAGCAGACCCTCAACCAACTCCTGACGGAGATGGATGGATTCGAGGAGAACTCCGGCGTGATCCTTCTTGCGGCCACGAACCGCGCCGATGTGCTTGATGCCGCTCTCCTGAGGCCAGGACGATTCGATCGACGCATTGATGTGGGCCTACCTGATCGGCGTGGACGTGAGGCGATTCTTGCTGTGCACGCCAGAACACGACCCCTCGATGACTCCGTCTCTTTGTCGGATTGGGCGAGCCGGACCCCCGGATTCTCTGGTGCTGATCTTGCCAATCTTCTGAATGAGGCAGCCATCCTCACGGCACGTCAGAACATGCTCCGCATCGGCCAGTTTCAGCTGGAAGGTGCCTTGGAACGCATCACCATGGGGCTGAGCAACCGCCCCTTGCAGGACACCGCAAAAAAACGCCTCATCGCTTACCACGAGGTGGGCCACGCCCTTGTGGCGACCCTTCTGCCGGCCGCCAATGCGGTGGATAAGGTCACGATTCTTCCTCGGGGCGGAGCCGGTGGATACACCCGCTTCATGCCAGACGAAGAGGTGCTCGATTCCGGTTTGATCACCCGCGCGTCGTGCCTGGCGGATCTGGTTGTGGCACTCGGTGGACGAGCAGCGGAGCAAGTGGTCTTCGGCTCCCTCGAGATCACCCAGGGGGCTAGTGGAGATCTCCAGATGGTGGCTCAACTGGCCCGCGAGATGGTGACACGCTTCGGCTTTTCCAATCTCGGACCGATGGCGCTGGAGGGTCCGGGAGCGGAGGTCTTCCTCGGTCGCGACTGGTTCAACCAACGGCCTGGCTATGCCGAATCCACTGGCCAGGCCATTGATGCTCAGATCCGTCAGCTCGCCAAGAATGCCTTGGCTCAGGCGATTGCTCTGTTGGAGCAGCGTCGTGAGTTGATGGACCACCTGGTTGAAGTTTTGATTGCGGAGGAAACGATCAACGGTGATCGTTTCCGCGAGATCGCCGGACTCCAATGAGACGCCTCCTCCTTCTGCTGCCGCTGGTTGTTGTCGCAGCCCGGATGCAGATCGAGTGGCTCTGGTTTGAGCAGTTCGGCTGGACCAACGTCCTTCTCAAACGCTGGCTACTGCAGCTTCTCTTCGCGGGATTTGCGCTGCTGCCGCTGCTGGCTGCACGCACCTGGTCGAGACAGTTCAGGCGTCAGAGCGTTGTGTCATCCCAGGGAGCGTGTTTGACCGGCTGGTCCTACGCAACAGCACTTTTTCTCTGTGGCGGTGTTCTGCTGATCAGCTCAATGCTGGTGCTCGATCTGGCGGAGTTGTCCACCCATCATCCGTTCCAACTGGGCGAATGGCACCAGTTTCTGGTTCCACACAACCGGATTACGACTTTTGTGATGCTGATCCAGGGCGGGCTGATTGCCCTAGCGATGGCCTGGCCTCGCTGGAGTCCCTGGCTGGCACGAATCATTGCGGGCTCTTTTGTCTTGGTCGTCGCCCGATCGTGGGGGATCTGGTCACTATCCCTCTCGATTCCCAACAGCTCCTTGCGTGATCCACTCCTTGGGGCCGATATCAGTTTCGGACTGGGTCGCTTCGCTGGAGTGGATCTAGGCCTGGAGCTGTTAGTCCTAAGCACCGCTTTCACCCTCAGCTTTGAGCTCTGGCGATGTCTGGCCCGCTCGAAAGCCATCTCTGACTGGGCCAGCCCAGTTTTTTCAGCCCGACAGATTCAGTTGCTCAAGCTGCCCTCGGCTGTTCTTCTGCTGGGAGCGGCAGGGCTGGTGTGGTTATCGAGGCATCAGCTGCTTTGGACACAACACGGATTGGTGGCTGGTGCTGGTTGGCTGCAGCATCACCTCACCCTCCCGTTGCGCTCTGGCGTCACACTGCTACTGGTTCTGATCGCACTCGCGCTGCTGTTTCCTTGTCGGAGACGGCTTCGTCAGGGCCTGGTCTTGAGTTTGGCGTCGCTCGTGGCAATCGAGATGATCGCTACACCGCTCACGCGCTGGCTCGTGGTGCGGCCGCAGGAACTGGATTTGCAGGCTCCTTACCTGGCCAATGCCATTCAGGCGACACAGCGGGGATTTCAGCTGGATCGGATCAAACGGCGTGTCTACGAACCAAAAACGAAGCTAAGCAGCGCTGATCTGGAGCAAGGCGAAAGCACCCTGGACAATGTGCGCCTGTGGGACAGCGCTCCCCTGTTGGAAGCCAATCGACAACTACAACAACTGCGTGTTTATTACCGCTTTTCGAATGCGGCCGTTGACCGTTATCCGCTCAATCAAGACAGCGATACGGCGCAACAGGTGATCCTTTCGGCCCGTGAATTGGATCAGTCAGCTCTGCCACGCCGATCAAGAACCTGGCAGAACCGCCATTTTATTTTTACTCATGGCTATGGATTCACGGTTAGCCCCGTGAACGAGCGCAGCAACGATGGCTTGCCTTCGTATTTCATCAGTGACCTCGGCACAGAAACAAGGATTGAGGGGAATGAAGCACTAGGAATTGAACAATCGGAGGTCAGAGAGGCGATACCTGTCGGCGATGCTGCGCTGTATTACGGAATGCTTCCTTCTCCTTATGCAGTCGCGCCCACGCAGATCGCGGAATTCGACTACCCCGAAGGAGATCTCAATGTTGATACCCACTATCAGGGTTCCGGTGGGATACCCATTGGATCCTGGCTACAACGGTGTGCAGCGGCTGTTTACCTCAATGAGCCACGTTTACTGACAACCAAGGCGATCACCACTGATTCAAAGATTCTGATTCGACGTGAAGTTCGAAATCGTGTTGCCGCGATCGCTCCGTTCATTGATTTTCGTGGTGATCCCTATCTGATCTCGATTCCAGGACCTGCAGCAGACCCAACAAGCACGACCAAATCGCAAGCTGAACAACGCCAACAACATCAATATTGGGTAGTCGAAGGTTATACCCACAGTTCAACTCTGGCCTATAGCTCGGCGGTAGGAGCAAATAATCCGGAACGGTATTTGAGAAACTCGGTTAAAGCCATCGTTGATGCCTACAACGGCAGTGTTTGCTTTTATATTTCAGAACCCGATGATCCGATTATCAGCGCTTGGAATCAAACATTCCCGGTCTTGTTTGAATCAATGAATTCAATGCCAAGGTTTGTTCGCGATCATCTCAGAGTGCCTGAGGATTTCTTCAATGTTCAGGTCAATCAGCTTAAGCGATATCACGTTGAAGACCCAAGAATTTTTTATAGCGGTGATGATGTCTGGCAAGTGCCAAGTGAAATTTATGGTGGCCGCAAAGTTGACGTGCAGCCTTATCACATTACTGCACAAGTTCAGGGGAATGACAATTCAGAATTCCTCCTGCTGCAACCATTAACCCCATTGGCTCGGCCGAATTTAACGGCCTGGTTGGCAGCCCGAAATGATGGCGATCACTACGGAGAATTGCTTCTCATTGATTTCCCTAAGGACAAGAACATTCTTGGCCCCGAACAAGTTCAGGCTCTGATTCATCAAGATCCCGAAGTCAGCAAGGTGTTTGGACTCTGGGACCAGGGCGATCTCGAACTCGTACAAGGCAATCTTCTGGTTCTACCCGTTGGCGACGGTCTTCTCTACGTCGAACCGGTTTATCTGCGCACCAGCAAGGTGGGCTTGCCCTCGCTGGCACGAATCGTCGTCAGTGATGGTCGCTCAATCGCCATGGATCAAAGCTTGTCCCTTGCCTTAGAGCAACTCATGAAAAAAGCCCCACCCGTTTGAGGGGCGGGGCAAACGATGCATGCCAAATGGCGTGCCGAAGAGAAATCAGCCGATTGCCGAGAAATACTCTTTCGAGCCTTTGGGATCGGGCTTCATGGTCTTTTCGCCAGGAGTCCAGTTAGCAGGGCAGACCTCGTCAGGGTTGGACTGCACGTACTGGAAGGCCTGCAGAACCCGCAGGGTTTCATCAACGTTACGGCCCACGGGCAGGTTGTTGATTGTGGCGTGCATGATGACGCCATCAGGATCGATGATGAACAGCCCGCGCAAGGCGACACCCTCAGCGTCATCGAGGACGTTGTATGCCGTCGAGATGTCCTTCTTCAGGTCAGCGACGAGGGGATAGTTGATGTCGCCCAGGCCACCCTGATTGCGTGCTGTCTGAATCCAAGCCAGGTGGCTGAACTGGCTGTCGACGGAAACGCCGAGTACTTCGGTGTTCTTGCTGGAGAAATCGGAATAACGGTCACTGAAGGCCGTGATTTCAGTCGGGCAAACGAAGGTGAAATCCAGAGGGTAGAAGAACAGCACCACGTACTTGCCCCGGTACTGGGACAGCGTGATTTCCTTGAACTCCTGGTCCACCACAGCGGTAGCTGTGAAATCAGGGGCCTGCTGGCCAACACGCAGGCAACCGTTGTCGGTCATGATTGGAGGGAGAATGAATGACCTGAAGGCCGCAACCGACTTAACACGTAGTCGATTCGACTTCCAGTTTCACTTTTCAACTTATCACGGCTATGGCCGTCCGTCGCCATAAACTCAGACGATGACTGATCAACACACGAGCTGGGACCCTTCACTGCTTCGAAAGTTCAGCGCTACAGGACATTTTCGTCTGCTGAACCAGCTGAAGGGAGATCTGCGCAAAAAGCCCTTGGATCGTGACCAACGATCAGGTCGGCTCAGAAGTATGGGTGTCAATCGCGGTTCAACCCGTCGTTCGGCGCCAGCGCGAAACGTCGAGCCAGCAACGGCACCAGCACCGACGGTCCAGGTGGATGCTCTAGCGAACCTGGATGATCAGCCCAAGTCATTTCGCGATCGACTCAATGCCATCGACATGCGCTGAGCCACAACCCCGAGATGTATGATGGCGACTGGCCTGAAGGGCCTGCGTCAGAGTAGCTCAGCTGGTTAGAGCACAGGATTCATAACCCTGAGGTCGGGAGTTCAAGTCTCCCCTCTGACATTTATTCGACAACACTGGGGACAAGCCAGATGCTTGTTATTTCCGAGTGGAGCGTTATCTGGTCAAGCCTTACGGGCAGGCAGCTTGACTAGAGGATTGAGGGCTGCACCACCGGCACGACGGATTTCAAAGTGAAGGTGGGGCCCTGTGCTTCGACCGGTACTTCCCATGAGAGAAATACGCGCGCCACGGGGAACAACCTGGCCTTTTTTGACAAGAAGGCGACTGTTATGGGCATAACGGGTGGATTCACCATCGCTATGGGCGATTTCAACCAAATAGCCATAGGCACCGCTCCAGCCGGAGAACGAGACAATGCCATCCCGTGCAGCGATAACCGGAGTTCCTGTGTTGTTGGCGATGTCAATCCCTTTGTGCATCCGACCCCAACGCCATCCATAACCGGAGGTGAACACACCCTTTGTCGGCCACTGGTAACCAACAATCGGCGGCTTCAGGCTGTCAGGCTGGTCAGCTGTCGACAATGGAGTTTGCTGAGGCCAGGCGGCGCCGCCGCTACGGAGCGGGCGAACAGCGAGAACAGACTGACCTGAGGATGCGTTAGAAATCTGAAGTTCTCGACCGACCGTCAAGGCATTGAGCTGAACACCGGGATTAAAGGTCTTCAACTGCGCTTGGGTCACGCCATGACGCTTGAGAAATGCAGCGAGTGAATCACCCTGCTGAATTTTCGCGATAGTGCTGACTGGAGGTGGGGCCGAGACAGGAAGCGTTTTGCGTTCACTGGCTCGATCGAGAGACGACAGTGTCACAGCAACCACCCGAGCTGAATCAGGAAGAGCAAGCCAACTGGTTGGCTCGAAAACATGATCCGGAGAAACGCTGTTCAACGTCGCAAGTTTCTGTGCGTCCAGCCGAAGCAAATCAGCGAATCTGTTCAGTGGGGTCGACGAGAGAACTTTGAACCAAAGCTGCGCTGTGGTGTCTGTTGTGCTGGCGAGAGAAACGGGCTCTGGAGACTCAACAACTGGGAGTGGGGGTAATTCAGCGAGATTGAAGGTGGCGTTATCAGCAATTCCGGGCAGAGAGCTCCACACTCCCAGCGTCATAACAGGGGTTACAGCAGTTGCTACGGCAAGCAGTGCGCGCATGAAACCCAACAGACGCGTTGAAGGTAACGAGCCGAACATCACAGCGCAAGGGGGATTGGAGCAGTGGTGTGATCACCACAACCTCAACTGCTGACCAGCCACGTAGGTCACCAGTGCACAGGCCACAGAAAGATTGAGGCTGCGCACGCCACCCTGGCCAGCGTCATCGGCGACACCGGGCATCGGAATCGTCAGAATGGTGTCGCAGGCCTCGCGAACCGGGTCCGGCAGACCGGTGTCTTCACGTCCAAACAGCAGAACATCACCCCGTTTGAATTCAAATGAGGAGAGTGATGCACCACCGCGACGACTACAGCCAATCAACCTCTGCTCCGGGAGAAGTTGTGACTGGAATGCCGGAAAATCTGAGGCGATGGAGAGTTGTACGTGCGGCCAGTAATCGAGACCGGCGCGGCGAACGCTGCGATCATCGACCTTGAAACCAAGGGGTTCGATCAGCGTCAGCGGCACTCTGAAGGCAGCAGAGGTACGCGCAATATTCCCCGTGTTTGGTGGGATCTGTGGCTCGAACAGTGCAATACGCAGTGGCTCCATCTCAGTCATGGCACCACACGTCCAAGGGCATGAAGGTCAAGAGCCCGTCCCTGGAGAACAAGCCAGGCAGCATCGGCAACACGATCCAACTGTTGAGCGAGAGCTCCCAAACGGTCTCGAAACAGCCCACCAATACGTGTTGGAGGAACAACACCCCATCCTGTCTCTTCAATCACGAGCACAAAAGTGCAGCGCGATGACGTGACGGCAGCAATCAGTCGTTCACACAACAGATTCCAGGCGGATGCATCGAGCTCCAAATGATGTGCGACAAAACCACCAAGGGCATCGATCAGCACGGACTGACCTGACGACAGGGTCTCAATGACCTCCACCAGCTCAGCACCGGATTCAGCAACAGCCCAGTGCTCAGGACGACGCTGTCGGTGAGCATCAAGACGTTTCTGCCACTCAAGGTCTTCTGGTCGGGCAGCTGCCGTCGCGATGTACGTCACATCAGGGTGGTTGTGCAGCAGATGCTCTGCCCACCGACTCTTGCCACTGCGCGCTGGTCCGCTGACCAGAATCAAACCGTTGTTGATACTTGAAACCATGGGCTCGTTAGGGGCCGTTGGATCAACCACTGCCATTCATACCTTTCAAGGTCGCAACGGACGACGGAGAGACGCGGTTGAGATACCTGAAAATCCAATACTTAAAGATCGTCGCTAACACGACAGGGAAGGTCGCAATGAAGAGATTGACGAAACTCTGGCTGGATGGAAGGCCGAAATGCTCTGCGATTCCATCCAGCAAGACAGACCAGCCTTCAGGGCTGTGATAACCCACAAAGATGTCGGTGAACAAAATAATGGCGAAGGCCTTGGCGGAATCACTCAGGCCGTATACAGCCTCATCAACAAATCCTCGCAGAACCCGCAGTTCGTCGCGACTGATCAAGCACACAACCGCAAAAGCGATCAGACCTGCGAGATCAGCAAAGACGTTTTTGATCGCCTTCAGACTCTCCTCATCAGCATCATGTTTGAGCTCCGTCGCCTTCTCGGTGAGCTGGTCGCGCAACTGGACATCATCCAAAGGCGGCACACCTTTTAAAAACGCATCAAATTCCAGCTCCTGTTTGTAGAGGCGAAGCTTCTCAGCCGCCTTTTCCTCGAGCTGCGGCTTGGGGTAACTGAGGAACGGAAGTTCAGGTGAAAAGTGATTCACCGCAGGTGAGATCAGATACGTGCCGGCGATCTGCTGAACCAGCAAGGGAACCAGAATCAGCAAGAGCAGAACACGCAGGGAGATCAGCGTGCTGTCACGACGGCGTCGATAGCCTGCAACAACGTTGTCCTCAGTTGAGGGATCCAACTGCAGTCGAATACTGTCAAAGACACCCAGAAGTGAACGGGGCAGCGCGTCCGGTGAACGACTAATAGAGGGTGAGCCACTCGAACGTCGGGGTCCATAGCGGCTGACAACGGTTTCAATCAGCTGGAGTTGCCGTAGCTCCTGAGAATCAAGTTGCGCCCGTTGTTCAGAAAGATTGACCGCTGAATTGCGGCAAATGGCCAGGGCAGTTTTAAACCGGCGCAGAATCGTGGCCTGAACAGCTCGCGGTACGGAAAGCTTGAGGTCAGGGCGGATCTGCCGGTCTCCGTAATACTCCAGTTCCAGGCTCTGAATGAGCAGTGCCGCCTCATAACCACGCTCAAGATCACTGGAGAATTCAACGGATTGATTGGAGCTGAATAAATTGATCCAGTTACGGCGGCTCATCTCAATCGTTCAATCAGCGCGAGAACACCCACCAGGTCGCCATCGGAATGATGGTTCCAAGCACCAGAAGGATGATGACCCATTTGGTGGCATCGCTCTCTTCGGTTTCCGCCTTGGTTGGGATGTTGGTGGGCAGGGTGACGCGTTCAATTTGCTGCGGGGGGCCCGGGTCTTCTCCACCTGAGAGAACTGTCGAAAGACGCGTCAGACCATCCACGGAAGCCTGGCGGTAGCGGTCTCCTTCCCGCAGGGGCACAGTCATCGTTGTGCGGGCGGTACTGGAAAGAAGGCTGGCGGGAAGCTGAGCTTCCAGCTCCTGATCCGCAACCACGGCGGATTTCTTGTTCTGAGTTTCGATCAACATCAACAAGAGAGGATTGCCAGTCGGAGAACTCCAGCTTTCGAGAAGTTCCTCACCAAAGTTGTTCAAACTGATGCCGTAATCCAGGCGACGCAGGGTGATCAGACGGGCATCCACCCGTTGATCATCAAAACTGCGTAACTTCGCCTCCAATTCGCCACGACTGGCACGGCTGAGCACATCCGCTTCGTCGATCACCAGTGTCTCCGGCAGGTTTCCGCCTAAGGCAGCAGGAGCTATCGCGAAGCTGGCAGGGGCCAAGAGAAGCAGACAGATCCCGAAACTGAGCAGGCTGGCCAACAGGCGTCGGGCGGAAAGGGACATCCCATCAAGCGTTACAACTTCCTCAGTCTGCCGTTAGCTGTCCAGCATGTCGCGGTTGAGGGCCTCAATTGCTTGAACGACCATGCGGGCCTCGTTGACGGGCAGAGACATTTGAGAGGTGAGTTGATCCAGGAATTCGGTCTCCTCCGGAGTGACCTTGCGATCGGCATGGACAAGATGAGCCGCCACGGCAAGGGCAGACTGCTGCTGTCTTGCGTTGAGCTGGGGCAGGGCGGATGCAATCAGACCATCAACTCCCTGGTCCCTCAGCAGCAGCAGCAACCGATCAAACAATTGCCCCATCGCAGCTTCAGAACTGTCGCTGTAAAGGGATCGGTACTCCAGTTGACAGCGGAGGGCGTGTGCTTCATCCCTCCCGAGTCTTCCATCACAGGCAACAGCGGCTAGCGCTATGGCGGCAAAGGCCTCTTGAGTCGTCATGGCAGGGACACACGTGTCCGTATTTGAGCAGGATGATTGCGTTCTGACAGCCCCCATCGTTGATGCCAGTCCCCGCCCGTGTCGTTCTGATCTGTGCGCTCTTGTTGCTGGGTCTGACCGTGACAAATGCGGGGTTAGCGGGAACGGTCACACCAGACCTCCAAAGGGCAGAGGTTCTGGCAGGTATGGCATCGGTGGGACTGATGTTGGTAGCCGTTCTCTGGACAAGGGCCAACCCGAAATCAGCTGAGAAGGTGTCGTTGAAGGGAGAGCAGGGACTGGTGTTGTTCGAGCAGCTCAACGATGTTCAGAAACAGGAGCTGGCCTGGGGAAGTCACATGCTTCTGACAGCGACTCCAGCTGCTTCGGTTCTGGTGCTTTGGCGTCAGCAGGTTGTGTTGCGAAGGGGCCTGATCAGTCAGGACCCCTTCCAACCAGGAGCCATCACCAAGCGAGCCATGGACCGTGAACAGACCATCTCTCTCGTGAACACCACACTCTTTCCCGGTCGGGCCGAATTTGACGGGATGCTGCAGTCGCTTCCAGCAATTCTCGTGTGCCCCATGGGACAGCAGGGGGTGGTGATTGTGGGGGGCTGGTCGCCCCGTTGTTTCAGCCGCTCAGATGAGCGTTGGCTGGAGGGATGGGCCCAGCGACTCAGAACGACACTGGAGACCGAGGACGTTTCGCATCGGTCTTGGGATTCAGCTTGATCGTTGATTCAACACGCTGACCCGGTTGGCCGAAACGGATCTCGCCATCGTCAGTGATCGTGGCTTCCATCCTTGAGGCCCGCGTGGTCTGCTCCGGTTTCTTTCGGCGCAACACCACATCTCCATCAGCCACGACCCGTTCACTGTTCCAGTTCCAACTGCAACGGCGAGCTGTGAGGGTTTCCTGCTTCTGCTGCAGACGACAGTCGCTGGGGATGATCACCGTGCCGCTGCGTTCATCAAGCCTGAAACCCTTGCCTTGAACTGAGCTGTTCTGCAATTCAGCCTGTACCGGTTGCACGGACTGGAGCTGCTGCGCAGAGAACAACCAGCGCGTTCGGCCGGCGGTGATGGTGCCACGGTCGTTCTCGAGAAGAAGCGTGACCGGCTCCTGCAGATCGAGAAATCCCTCGCGGGTGTTGCCACTTAACCCTGAAGCACTGAGCTTCCGGCCATCGCGTCGAACAGCCTCAACCTGGCCAGGAGCCTGCATCAGACCGCTCCGCAAATTCCAGGTGCCGCTGCCACCACGAACCACTGTTGAAGCAGGATTGTCGTCTGTGGGGGTGCTGTCATCGCTTGCCTCGTCTCGACGTTTCAGCTCCGTTGGACCGTCGAAGACCAAGAGTTCCGTGTCCTGTTGAAAGGCCAGTTCACGGGAACGGATTTGCGTCTGGCCATCACTCGCCATCGGCCTTTGATTGATCACCATCCGCGACTGAGTGGGCGTCCAAATCAAGTTGTCCCCCTTGATCGTTAGCCCCCGTTGGTTCAACTGACGGAGATGAACCGAACCTTCAAGAATGACGAGTTCACCATCCCTCAACACCGTGGCCAGATCAGCGGTGATCCGGTAGTGCGGTTGATCGTCGCGATACAAGATCCCCTGGGGGCGCCGCGCGCGAATGGTTCGACTGCTCAGGTCGTAGCGCGCCTCTGGGCTGGTCAAATCCCAGTCTCGATCTCCATTGTCGGCTCGCTGACTCAAATCCAGAGATCGAAAGACGAACGAAGGCGTGGGTTCTATCGTGGGATGCCGGCTGGAACTGCAGGCGGCCAGAAGAGAGGTGGCTACGAGGGCTGCTGTCAGACCACAGCGAGACAGGCAATGCATGCTTTCCCTCAAAGCGGTTCATCCAGTTCCAACCGCTGCATCACCGGGGTTGGTTTGGGCAGGTCGGAACCGCTGCTCAGCCTGCCCCATATCAGCTGATTCGACCAGTTATCGGAATCAAGACACTGCCCCAGCTGGGCCAGGATGCGCTGACTGAGGTCTGGCAGCAGCGGAGCGAGCAGAAGACCGACGATGCGAGTGGTCTCCAACACAGCGAAAAGATCTTCGCCCACGCTGGCCTCTTGGCCGGGTTCTTTCATTCGGCTCCAGGGAGCGGTGTCATTCAGATGGCCGTTCGCTGCAATCGCCAATTGAAGAATCGACTCGGCCGCGGTCTTGAAGGCGAGATTCGGCATGGCGTCCATCACCGTGCTGACGGTTACAGAGGCCTTCTGAGCCAGGGGATGGTCAGGGTCAGTGGCAGCCCCGGCAGGGGGAACGCTGTCGTCAAACCACTTACGCGCCATCGATGACGTGCGGTTCAGAAGATTGCCGATGGTGTTGGCCAGATCGTTGTTGACCAAATCGACGAAGCGCTGCTGTTGGAAATCACCGTCGTCCCCGAATTGGATATCGCGCAACAGGTACCAGCGAACGGCATCGGTGCCGCATCGCTCCAGCAGCAATTCTGGATCCAGCACGTTGCCGAGGGATTTCCCCATCTTTTGCCCCTCGCGGGTGAGAAAGCCATGACCGAAAACCTTTTGCGGTACCGGCAGACCCGCAGACATGCACATGGCAGGCCAGAAGACGGCATGAAAGCGGAGAATGTCCTTGCCAATCACGTGGACGGAAGCGGGCCAACCGCAGGAGCCGAGTCGATCGAGAGACACCGGTTCTCCGTCATCGAGAAGTGCGGTCAGATAGCCAAGAAGTGCATCAAACCAGACGTAGAAGGTGTGGCCGGGATGATCGGGCACGGGCAGCCCCCAGGACACATTCACTCGGGAAATGGAGAAGTCACGCAGACCCTGGGCGACAAAATTTCGAACCTCCTGACGTCTGCTGGCGGGAGCGATGAAGTCGTCCCGAGCCACTAACTCTTCAATGGCGGACTGGTAACGGGAAAGCCGGAAGAAAAGGTTCTCCTCATCGCGCCATTCCAGAGGCTTGCGGTGGATCGCACATGACGGGGACTCCGCCTCAGCAGGATCATCCTTGTATTCCTCGCAATCGACGCAGTACCAGCCGGTCTGATTGCCGACAACGATGTCGCCTGATGCCTTGACCCGTTCGTAGAACTGCTCGACCAACTTCAAGTGGCGCGGGTTGGTGGTACGCACGAAGCGATCCTCTGAAATCCCCCACTGCTTCCAAAGGTCGCGGTAGCGGCTGCTGACGCGGTCGCAGTGGTCCTGAGGACTGAGCTGCTGTCGTTCAGCAGTGCGTTGAATCTTTTGCCCATGCTCGTCAACGCCGGTGACGAAGGTCACCTCCTGCAGGCATAGGCGCTCGAACCGCGCCAGTGCATCGCAGGCCAAGGTCGTATAGGTACTGCCCAGATGGGGCCGATCGTTGACGTAATAGAGCGGAGTCGTAAGGGTGTAAGGCATCAGAAAAACTTGAACTCCGCTGCACCGCAGCGACGCCAGACTCTAACGATCATGCCCATCGCGATCCACTCCAAAAGCCCGTTTCCATGACGCACCGCGACGTGGTGGTTTGGGGCGGCGGCTGCGGGGGTGTCGCAGCCGCTCTGCAAAGCGCGAGATCAGGGGCTGTAACGACGTTGCTAACCCCAGGGCCATGGCTGGGAGGAATGGTGAGCTCGGCTGGAGTCTGTGCTCCGGATGGCCATGAGTTGAGTTGCTGGCAGACCGGACTGTGGGGCGCTTTTCTTCGACAGCTGGAACTGGAGGAACCGACGGGCCTGGACCACAATTGGGTGAGCTGTTTCGGATACCGACCGCAGACAGCGGAACAGATCCTGCAAGGTTGGGTAGCGGCTGAGCCGAAGCTTGAGTGGCGGGCCAACTGCAAGCTGGAGCAAGTCCACTGCCGTCAAGGCCACATCCACTCAGTTCAGATCCTCAAAGCGGATGGCGTCGAGACGGTTGCAGCGGAGGTCTTTATTGATGGCAGTGACCTTGGTGATCTGCTGGCCCAGACTTCGGCCCCTTTCCGTTGGGGTTGGGAAGCCAAGGAGCTCTGGGATGAACCCAGCGCACCTGAGCAATCAAGGCTTGAGAACGAGACGTTCTTCCAACGCCAACCGGTTCAGTCACCGACGTGGGTGGTGATGGGGCAATTGCATGGGGAGCTCGCTCAGCAGCACCTCAATGCAATTCCACGGGCCCCCTTTCAGCGCAGCACTGCCAATTTTGGCCTTGAAAAAACTGTCACCTATGGCCGTCTGCCGGGCGGCCTGGTCATGGTGAACTGGCCCCTGAAGGGCAATGACTGGCACAACGGACTCGGTCGGGCCATCAGTGCCAATACCCAGGAACGCGAAGATCTGGCCCATGAGATGCAGCGTCACAGCAAGGATTTTCTCGCTGCGCTGTCAGAATGCAGCGGCGGTTGGATTGGCCCCGGCAACGCCTTTCCTGGAGAAGACCCCAGCCTGGCTTTGATGCCCTACTGGCGTGAAAGTCGGCGCTTGATCGGCAGAACAACGGTGACGGAACGCGACCTGTTGCCGATCTCCACGGGCGCCCTTCGTGGACCGATCCCGATCGATGCCAAGGGACGCTGCACCAGCATCGCTGTGGGGACCTACGCCAATGACCATCACTATCCCGGTGAAGACTGGCCACTGGCTCCGAAAAGTGTGCGCTGGGGAGGGCGTTGGAGCGGTACCCCGTTCTGCATCCCATTCGATGCCCTGATCTGTGATTCCGTTGCCAACCTGGTGATGGCGGAGAAAGGAGTCAGCGTCAGCCACATGGCCAACGGGGCAACCCGGTTGCAGCCGTTGATTCTGAATCTGGGCCAGGTGGCTGGTCTTGCAGCGGCCCTGGCCGTTCGACAGGGATGTGCCATTGGCGATCTGGCGGTCGATGAGATCCAGTCAGCCCTGATTGAAGAGCCACAAGCCCCGGCTGCAGTGCTCCCGATCTGGGACTGGCCCCACTGGCATCAGCACTGGGCGGAGGCCCAGAAGCAGGGCTTGGCTCAGCCGGATCAACTGAATGCATGGGCCGAATTGGCAGGCCGGCCATCAAGAGATCTGAAAGAGCCAGGGTTGAATCAAGCGCCGAACCAGCGGCATGAGATCGCCCTTAACGGCGTGCTCACTGGCAATGCCGCAGAGGGATACGAGTTGAAGAGCACTGATGAAAGCTGGCCTCTCATCACCCTGGAACCAGCAATTCATCACTGGCTTGCCTCCACTGATCACTCAGGTCAGAGGCTGAACCTGCGCGGGATCAAAAATCCATGGGGACCCTGGGTCCGGATCACCGGAGTTCTGGATTAACCGATTAGAAGCTGCAACTCCCCACGCACGGGATCAGCACAACCCACCCTGAGCTCCAGTGTGTCGCCTGGCGCTGGGTCTGTTGAGGCGACACATCCCACCAGATCCATCGCAAGGTCGCTGACATGAACCAGGGCCAATCGATCCTGGGGGCGCAACCAACGCAGGAATTGTGCTGACCAAACGGTGCTTTGACGCTCGGCGAACCACACCTGCTGCCAGTGGCGTTGATCCTCTCGACTGATCTGAATGGATTGGCGCAGAGGGTCGTCGAGATCGTCGATCAGTTCACCAAGACGCTCCTCCCCCATCGGTTGAACAGCAGAGAGCTGCGCAAGAATCTGCCGGTGGGTCACGAGATCTGCGTAACGACGGATCGGTGATGTCGCCTGCACATAGGCGGCCAATCCGAGGCTGAAATGGGGCATCGGTCGCGTGCCCTGTACGCCGCGACTCAAGCAACGCTTGATCGCCGCATCGCGTGCTGGACCCTCTGGAATCCGATCGAGTTCATCGCTGGAGGGCAACTCCGCTGCAGGTTGACTGCGGTACGGAAGCGGGAGATCGTGCTGTTGCCCAAAGCTGGCCACAACTGCCCCCATCAGAAGCATCGCTTCACTCACCATCAAGCGGGAGGGGGACGGGTCAATCACCTGCAGTGTCAGCGATTCATCGCAGCGGCGAAAGCGTCCTTCCGGCCGGTCAAACATCACAGCCCCGTTGGAGCGACGCCAGCGCATTCGCTGCAGCAACAGTCGAGACAGATCCGAGAGAGCCTCATCGCCAGGGGGGGCCAAATCAATGAGCTCATCACCGTCGGCATAGGTCAGTCCGTAGCGGGGTCGAATCCAGCTGCGCGCAATGCGGTGCTCTACCACCACACCATCGTCCCCAAGCCTGACGGCGACACTCAGTGCTGCGCAACGCTGACCGGCACGAAGGCTGAGGGGGCCAGCTGCCAACACGAGGGGCAGCATCGGCATGACCCCATCGGCGAGGTAGAGACTGGTGGCCCGTCGTCGGGCCTCCAGATCGAGTGGAGAGTCGGCACCAATGAGACGACTGGGATCAGCGATATGGATCCAGATCCAATCGCATCCATCACGCCGCTCGAGTGACAGCGCATCATCAATTTCACGGGTGCCCGCATCGTCAAGGCTGTAGGTCGCCAGGTGAGTGAGGTCGATGCGTTGCTCATCCCCCGGTTGATCCTCATCAGAGAGCGCAACGAGACGTTCCGCTTCCGCCTCCAGGTCGTGGGGAAAGCTGCGGGACCAGACACTGCCTCTCAGGGCGATCGGTTGATTGGGATCGAGCAATCCACGCACGATCAACCAGTGCCGCAGATCGGCGGCGTCCGACCCGATCGACAACGGGGTAGACCATTGCTGAAGCTCGGGGTCTGAGCTGACTGACGCGGGATTGTCTTTCAGCAAATGAATCCAATGGCTGAAGCGCTCATCCCAAACCTGGCCCAGTTCGAGGCGTTCATCGTCGCTGAGGCCTCGCTCCGCCTGCAGCAACTCGAGCTGCCGTTCTTCCTTCCTTTGCGCTTGGCGCTCAGAACGGCGCTGGCGCCGCTGGCTGGCACGCTCCTCGAGGGTCAGCGGTTGGAGTAAGCGGTCTCGACGCCAGCGGAACAACTGCTGGGACCCCTGCACCCAGCTCCACAGTGCTGCCAAACCTTCGAGGTTGAGGGGTGTCAGTACAAGCTCTCCCAGTTCGCAGAGGCTGAGTCGAGCCATTCCGCCTGGTTGATCTGTTTCAAGCAGCTGCCAGGCCTCAACAACAGCCCGGGCTGATGGGGCGCTGTCCTGCACCTGCTCGGGGGCGGGCAGAACGCTGTTATCGAAAAGATGATCCGGATCGATAGCAATTAGGTCTCGCAGGGGGAGGCCCTGATCCCGACGTTGACCGCCAAAAGAAACAACCGCCTTGCTGCCCTTGATGGACAGAAGACGGCCGATGAGTGGGGAACCCTTGAGAACAACCGCGACGGTGTCTCCGGGTTGGATGGAGTTGCTCAACGCCCGAGGTTCAACCTTCGGGGTTCACGAACGGCAGAAGGGCAACGATGCGTGCACGCTTGACGGCGTTGGTGAGATCGCGCTGCTGTTTAGCGGTCAAACCGGTGAGGCGACGGGGAAGGATCTTGCCCCGCTCGGTGATGAACTTCTTGAGAAGATCCACATCTTTGTAATCGATGGGATCACCGGGCTTGATCGGCGAGAGACGCTTCTTGAAAAAGGAGCTGGACATGACTCAGGAACGGATGGAGGAAAGACGGACCTGCAAGGTCACTTGATCTCCTTGTGGAGCGTGGACTTGTTGCAGTGGGGACAGAACTTTTTGATCTCCAGCCGTTCGGTGGTGTTCCGGCGGTTCTTTTCCGTCGTGTAGCGAGACACGCCGGGTGAACGCTTGGCGGGATTGGACCGGCATTCGGTGCACTCGAGAGTGATCACGATCCGGACGCCCTTGTTCTTGGCCATAAAGGACGTTGCGCCGCAGGTGCGAAGCGAATTGACAAACATCGAGCTTACCCCCTGACCCGACAGGCACTGAGCAGCACTCCAAGGGGGACTTCCTAAGATCGCGCGCTGTCTGGCTTTGATCCGATGCGGGTATCCATCTCCTGGCTGAAACAGCTGGTCCAGGTGAATGAATCCGTGGACGATCTGTCGGAGCGTCTCTCCATGGCGGGCTTTGAGGTGGACGACGTTGATGACCTCAGCGCGCGCGCCCAGGGCGTGGTGGTCGGCCATGTGCTCGAACGGGACAAACACCCCAATGCCGACAAGCTCAGCGTCTGCAGCGTCGATGTCGGTGCCCAGGAGCCGATCCAGATCGTCTGTGGTGCCAGCAACGTTCGCGCCGGCATTCATGTTCCAGTCGCCATGGTCGGAGCGACCCTCCCGGCCGTTGGCTTGACGATCAAGGCCGGAGAACTCCGCGGAGTTGCCAGCAACGGGATGATCTGCTCCCTGACGGAACTGGGCCTGACGGAGCAATCCAACGGCATTGCCATCCTTGATGAGCTCCAGGCAACGCTGCCTGCGACGGGTGCACCAGTGGCGCCACTGCTGGGCCTTGATGACACCGTCTTGGAGCTGGCGATCACCGCCAATCGCCCCGACGGCCTGTCCATGGTGGGTATTGCTCGCGAGGTGGCGGCCCTGACCGGTGGGAGCTTGAGCCTGCCCCAGCTGGATCTTGATCCCAGCACCACACCGCTGACCACGGACATGGATGGCTGTTTTTACTCGATCACCAGGATCGAGGGCGTGGATGGCTCCAAGCAGTCACCGACCTGGTTGCAGCAGCGGCTTGAGCGCGGTGGTGTGAACAGCGTGAATGCGGTGGTCGACGTCACCAATCTGGTGATGCTGGAGCAGGGGCAGCCCCTCCACGCCTTTGATGCCGATGCGCTGGAACAACTAACAGGGCAACCGGTGGATGCCCAGAGTTTTGCTGTCCGTCCCGCTCGTGATGGGGAAAACTTTGTGGGTCTGGATGATCAGAAGCGCAGCCTCGACAGCCGCGTTCAGGTCGTCACCTGTCATGACCGTCCTGTGGCCGTCGCGGGGGTGATAGGGAGTCTCGAGAGTGGCGTGACCGCCCAGACACGGAAGATCTGGCTGGAATCCGCCCTGTTTGCACCACCGCGGGTTCGCCATTCGGCCCGGGCCCTCGGGTTGCGCACGGATGCCAGCAGCCGTTACGAAAAAGGCTTGCCCGTAGAGATGACCCTGGCTTGTTCAGCTCGGGCCTCTGCATTGTTAAAGGAGGAGTTCGCCTGCACCGAGACGGGTCGCTGGGTTGGTGGGGATGGTCCCGCTGAACCCGCACCAGTGATGTTGCGGCGCAATGCACTGCATCAACTGCTTGGCCCTCTCGTCGGGCCGGACGGCGCTGAAGATCTGGACGACCGCAGCATCGAGACCTGTTTGACAGCCCTGGGCTGTCAACTCTCAGCCCTTGACGAGGGGTGGCAGGTCATAGCGCCACCCTCAAGACGCCAAGACCTGCAGCGTGAAGTGGATCTGATTGAAGAAGTGGCGCGTCTGGTCGGCTTCGACCGTTTCGGAACTCATCTGCCTGATCCGCTGGAACCAGGTGTACTGACACCGCGCCAGCAGGCGGAACGGCGCTTACGGCAGCTGTTCTGTGCGACGGGCCTTCAGGAAGTGACCACCCTGTCGCTTGTTCCGAGTTCAGAGCAAGAACAGCGCATAGCCATCAGTAACCCTTTGTTGGCCGATACCAGCCATCTGCGCACCAATCTCTGGGAGGAACATCTTCAGATCTGCGTGCGCAACCTGAAGGCATCCCAGCGCGGGTGTTCCGTCTTCGAGATCGGCAACACCTACAGCGGATCAGCTGAAGCGGTGAACCAAACAGCTGTACTCGGTGGCGTGATTTGCGGAGATCGCCGTCTCTCCATCTGGAGAACCAGTGGGAAGCCACAGGCACCGGACTATTTCCAGGCCCGTGGTGTTCTGACCCGGGTGATGGAAACCCTGCAACTTGAGCTGTCTGATCGTCGCTTATCTGACGATCCACGACTGCATCCCGGCCGGGCCGCCACCCTGGTCCTGGAGGGTCGTCCCCTCGGCTGTTTCGGTCAACTCCACCCTGCCCTGGCTGAGGAGCTGGATCTTCCCGAAGCGACATATCTGTTTGAACTTGATCTGACGCGTCTGTTGGATGCCGCCACCCGCAGCAACCGCTGGACCCCGTCCTTCAAGGCATACCCAACCGTGCCCTTCAGTGAGCGGGATCTTGCCGTCGTCGTCGATCGTTCCAGTGCAGCTGCGGACCTGATTCAAGCCATCCGCAAAGCGGGCAAGCCTCTGCTGGAGCAGGTGGAGTTGGTGGATCGGTTTGAAGGTGCGCAACTCGGTGATAACAAGGTCAGCCAGGCCTTTCGTCTGCGCTATCGCGGCAAGAACGAAACCTTGACTGACGACAAAATCCAGCCGGTGCACGACAAGGTGCGGGCTGCTTTAAGCAAGCAGTTTCAGGCCGAGCTCAGGAGCTGATTCGCTTCATCAGCGCCAACGACTCAAGGTGAGTTGTTTGGGGGAAGAAATCAACGGGCTGAAGAGTTTCCAGCTCGTAGGGGCCTGATGGTGCAAGAAGTTCTTTGAGATCCCTTGCCTGGGTGGCGGGATCACAACTGAGGTAAGCCAGCACTGCGGGAGGTTGCTCAAGAATGCTGGCTACCACGCGGCGATCGAGGCCCCGTCGGGGTGGATCCAGAACGAGGGCTTGGCAGTTCTCAAGCTGAGAGGTGAGCAAATCCGCCACATCACCTGGATGAAATTCACAGCGTGAGGAAAGGCCGTTGTGCATGGCGTTCAGCCGAGCCTGCTCCACAGAGTCGGGATTCAATTCCAAACCCTGAACATGAAAGCCAGCCTTTGCCAGGGGTAGAGCAATGGTTCCGACACCGCAGTAGGCATCGACCACGGTTCCGCCATCACATTGAAACGACAGCCAGTCAGTCAGCCGCTGAACAATGCGTTCCGCTTGTGATGTGTTCACCTGAACAAAGGTGGTGCTGCTCAGGGAAAGCTTGATGCCGCAGAACTGTTCCTCGATGGTCGACGAACCGGCGAGGCAGTGGGTCGTTCGACCGAGAACGAGATTGTTGGCCTTCGGTTGAAGGTTCAGGCAGACACCCTTCACCTCAGGCCATCGCTGAACCCAAGTCTGGGCAAGGTCCTGGAGTCCAGGAAGTTGGCCATGGCTGCTGATCAGAGTGATCAACACATCGCCAGTGGCGCTGGCCAAACGAAGGCCGAGATGACGCAAACCTTGGGCATCGATGAGGTCATGGTCGGCCGGCCAACCCCCTGCATCAAGGTCTTTTTTAATGGGTTCCAACAGTGCATCCAGACGTGGATCAAGCACCGGACAGTGATTCAGATTGACAATCTTGTGGGACCTGGGACGGAAGTATCCAGCTTTCAGGCGTCCGTTCTGGTCTCGCTTCAAAGGAATCAGGGCTCGGTTGCGATAGCCGAAGCAACGGTCGGCATCAACCAAGGGAGCCGCGGGTGCAAGGTTGATTCCTCCAATCCGCTGCATGGTCTGCTGGATCTGCTGCTCTTTCCAACGGGTCTGAGCTGGATCATCGAGACGTTGCAGTGTGCAGCCACCACAGTCGTCAGCAAGGATGCAAGGGGGACGGCGCCGAACCTCGGAGACGGAGATCAGCTCAACGCGTCGGCTCAGCCAGCGGGAACGTTGGCGTTGCTGGAGTTGAACCGTGGCACGCTCCCCTGGCAGGAGATCAGGCACGACAATCACCCAGTTGTTCCAACGGGCCAGTCCTTTTCCGTCACGGTCGAGGTCAACAGATTCCACCTCGATGGTGAGCCCCGGCCGCGGTTCACTGCTGTTCGAGCTGTCGGCGTAGGTCATGCTCAAGGTTCCCTGCCATTGCAATGGCGTAACACCCGGGCGGAGTTGGGTCGGGTGAACGGGTCGAGACCACTAAACTCCACGAAGCCTGCCCAGTTCCATGAGCGTTGTCCGGGATCTCATCCTCCAGGCCGATGACGATCTGCGGTATCCCACCAGTGGCGAACTCCGCACGATGGTGGATTTCCTTGACCAAGGCGCCATGCGCGTGTCCGTGGTCAAGGTTCTGACCGAGAACGAAAAGAAGATCGTCGACGAATCTGCCAAGCAGTTGTTTGGTCGTAAGCCGGAGTACGTCGCCCCCGGCGGCAATGCCTACGGTCAACGTCAGCGCGCCCAGTGCCTGCGTGACTACAGCTGGTACCTGCGCTTGGTCACCTACGGAGTCCTTGCGGGTAGCACCGAAATGATCCAGGAGATCGGCTTGGTGGGCGCACGCGAGATGTACAACAGCCTGGGTGTTCCGATGCCAGGCATGGTGGAAGCCATCAAGTGCATGAAGGACGCCTCCCTGGCACTTTTGTCGGAACAGCAGGTGAAGCTCACGTCGCCTTATTTCGACTACCTGATTCAAGGGATGCAAACGTCAACCTAATCCAAGGATCCTCATCACTTAAAACCGGGCGTTTAAGCCCGGTTTTTTAATGCCCAGCGATCTCTTTTAAGACAAAGCACAAGACTCACCACGAGACGTGGCTGAGATCAATAAGTCAGCAGAGCGGTCTCAGTTGTCTTGATCAAGCCGCAGCACGAGTCTTGTAATAATTCCAGTACGGGAATCGAGAGACACATGAATAGGCCCCAAAACTCGAAATTCAGGATAAAAAACTCGCGTACCTGTGTCTACAGCAGGTACGCGAGCCTCAAAACGGCTGCAATCAATGCTTCTAGCGACTTGCGCACAAGAGCTGGACTGGACATGGACGAACGACAAAGGAACTATTGTTCGCTGGAATGGTTTGCAATCCATCTCAGGGATGATCCAATAAAAAAACAGCTTTTTGGGATCTTATTAATTAGCAAGCCTCGCGCATAAGACATGAGGCGAGACTGGCAATGAGTCACGCGTGAGACAAGTGAGTTCGTTTTGTGTTCTGTGCTAGCCGTGGAGGCTGCTGCGAATTTCCCATGGTCGCCCGTTGGATTGAAAGGCGGTTTGAGCGGCTCATCTGGAAATTTCGTCTGATCAGCATTGTTCCCGTCGTGCTGAGCCTTCTCGGCAGCGTCGGCTGCTTCGTTATTGGTGCGATTGAAGTCTTTAACGCTTTTCTCGTGATCATGCGAATGCCCTTCAGCACAAAAAGCTTCGCTGCCAAAACCATCGCTCAGATGGTGGGCGGTGTTGATTATTTCGTCATCGGCATTGCCTTGCTCATCTTTGGCTATGGCATCTATGAATTGGTGATTTCAGACCTTGATCCACGCCTTGAAGGAGGCTCTGAACAACACACCAACATCCTTTCGGTGAACAGCCTGCAAAGCCTTAAAAACAATCTCTCCAACGTGATTGTTGTCGGCCTGATTGTCGCAGCGTTCAAAAAGACAATTGGTTTTGAGGTGAAAAATGCCACCGATCTACTGGCACTCAGTGGATCGGTGGTGATGCTGGCTCTCAGTGCCTGGTTGATTGTTCGGAGCCATGGGGCGGAAGAAAAGGAGTAGCGCAAAGGTCTCAGACGCGACTCATTGAGGATCCAGGCTTGCGTCTCGCCTTGGACGATTGCGCTAGCGATTGCGGTACAGCTCGCGCAGCAGTCGGTAGGCCTCATTGAGTCGACGCATCGCATCGGTTGATCCGCCTGCATCGGGATGTTCTTCCAGGGCCCGCTGTTTATAGGCATCCCGAATGGAGCTCAAGGTCACCGCTGTGCCCGCTCGCGTGGACAGGCCTAAGAGCTTGAGCGCTCCGTGGACCGTCATCGTGGACTCAAGAGTTTCGAAGGAGGTGACCTGACGGCTGCGACGAAAACGATTGACAAACCGGCGGATCAACGTCGGCATGCGTTCCGCCAGGGATGAGGTGGCGAATGGATCCTCAAGCGCACCTGCAACGGCCATCACCCGGCCTAGGGAAGGGTCACGGGACTCCCAGCCAGCACAAAGCGTCTCAACAGCAGCATTGGCCGCAGACCAGGTGAACGGCCGGCCATCACTGGCGTCAGTGCTGGACCAGACGTCGCGGGCTAGCCATGTCATGGAGGCTTCGATCACTGTGGGGCCCGGTGGTTGTCCATACAGAGATCTCCAGTGATCTTCAGCCGCAGCACTGGCATCTCGTAAATCAGAAGGATCAACCGTCGAAACCAAGGGATCGTTCTGAGCGGAATCTCGTTGCTGCGGCGACCGGAGTGTCGCTTTGAGCTGACCGGTTCGCTTGCTCACGAAACCTGGAAGATCAATGCCCGAAGAAACGTTGGCGGAAGGTGCGCTGGAATCGGGAGGTTGGCTCGGTTCTGCATTGTGGAGAAGACTCCCGGAGCCAATCAATACCAGACTCGTTATCTCATCAGTGCTGGTTGTCGCCTCTGGTTCACCCTCGTCCTTGACGGATGTTTCCTCAGGGCCTGTGCTGCCATCGCCTGGATCGAGCAGATCCTGCAAAAGCATTTCGAGCACACGCCCCCGAGAGCGTGCTCCGTATTCACCCTTGAGCTGGTCAATCAACTCGACCATGGGCTCTGACATCTCGACAGAGATCCGTTGACGTTTTGAGTCCTCGCCGCTCAAAAGTTCAGTCCTGCTCAGCGAAGGTTATCGACCCTGCAGCTGAAGCAACCACTGCTGCTGCGATTGGATCACCTCGCTGTAACGAGGACTGGTGGCAGGCACGATCGCAGGCGTCGAAGGAAGGGGTGCGGTGTTGCGTTTCTGCTGCATGGGAGCTGGCTTCACAACAACAGGCGTAAGCGGGGGTTGTGGCGGTGCGGTTTTGGGACCCACCTTGCGAGATTTGGTTTCAGCGAGTTTGACCTGGGCGTCACGCTGTTGCTGCTGGCGCCGGTGAAGCATCGCCAGTTGCTGTACAGGAACAACACTCAGCAGGTGGCCAGGTGTGGCATCAGCTGGGTAGACCAAACTCACCTTGACAGCCTTTGTTGTTCCAGGAGCGAGGTTGAGATCTGCCAGGGCCAGGCTCTCGCCTGAGCGCATGCCGACGTGGACCTCCTGAAGCGTCTGATCCTGAACAATCTGCAGCGATCCACGGAAGGCAGTGAACGTTTTCTTTCCGGAAACAACCGGGTGACTGAGCACCAGTTGATGGGGGCCCGCACCTGAAAGGTTGAGTGTCACGTCGTAACGAACGCCGTAGGTGCCAACGTTGTTCAAAGCGGAATCCACCATCCGCGTTGTTAATGGATTGACCTGAATGTCGCGCGTGCCGAAGTGATGCCGCTTCGTACTGGTAAGGGGAACATGGAGTGCCCCCTGACCGAGATCATGGTGGATCTGGGCCTTGTAGGCATCGCCGAGAGCCACTCCAGCCACGCGCGAGAAGACCCTGCCCAGCTGGATTTCACGAATACGGTTGAGATAAATCCGTCCAGGCGCCAAGCGACCTGACTGCAGCACCGCAAAGAGATCGGAATCCTGTGCTGATTGCTCAGCAGCGACGACAGCCATGGTGAAAGGACCATTGCTGCGTCCCCTCAACAGACCGTTGGCGATGCCACGGGCAGGCAGCACGGTACATACCACGACCCGTCGTCCTCCAGCGGGTATCTCAAGACGATCGGGCAGTTTGCGGTCTAATTCACCGCGAAGTAGTTGAACGGCAGTGGCATCACCCGGTCCTGTATTCCAGGGACGCTTCCCCAGGGGCTTCACCCCCATCAGGCGATTTGGGTGATACGGCGCCTCAAAACTGTTTTTGACGGAACCACGGTCGAATTGAAGCGTGATTGGCTTCGATCCAGGATTCGTTGCAATCAGAGCCAGGGTCATCAAGCCCCTGGATCGACGTCCACCAAGCTTTGACAGGTCCTGGGGGTAGTACTTGTGATGCATGTGAACGCCGAACTCACCGTTGAAGGAGTAAGCGGCGTTGCGAAGCGGCTGGTTGGACTCAGCAGCGATGGCCGATCCGGGCGCTGTGTTCACCAGAATCCCTGGACCAGTGACAATCTCCGGCTGGTTTGAATGCAGAACCGGGACGTTGTTAAACGTCCCGTTTAAGGGGCGTGCACGCTGACCAGCCATCAAGGCGACGTATGCCTCGCCCCTTCTCTGAGAACCAAACTCAAGTCCCGCAAACGAGACGCAGAGCAAGACCAATATTGGGACTCGTCTGAGACTCATGAAGCGTGGTGTTGTGGTGTTCGCTTGGGCGTCGACACCACAGTGCAGATGTTTTGAATCCACACCGTAGGTCCACCTCCTGCGAGAGCCAAGTGATTGAGGAGTCGCATCACGTCTGAAAATCCGTCAGGATCTAAGGGATTGCTTTTGCTGACATGCTTCCTCCTTTCTGTTGCAGCGGCACCACTGATCACGCAACCTTGCGCCGGCACCATCAGGAGCGGAAGCTGTCGATGCTGCGTTTTTGGAGGGATAGTGCTGAACGGCAACTTTCGGCCCTGAACGCCGCCATCAAGACACTCCAGGAACAAATGGACCGCGACACTCAAACCCCGGATTGATCGTCGTTCAATTGGCTCGCGAGGCTTCTCAGGCCGCGTTTGACGCGTCGTTGAACTGTCATCGCTGAAATCCCGAGTTGTCGCGCTGTCTGCCTAAGGCTCATTCCATCGATCACAACCATCTGAAGGACACGTTGTTCATCTGTTCCAATCCTCAGGAACATTGCTCGAACCCGCTGCCACGCTTCTGAACGTGCGACCAATTCGATCCCCTGCGGGGTGTCGTCGACCAGGTCATCGTTGAACTCAACCCAGTGATGCTTGCTGCGGTACTGGTGAACGACCAGAGCATCAGCAGCGTTTAAGCAGCCTTCAGGGCTTCGCAGCATTCTCATGGCCCGTTCCTCAACGGCTCTTGGAAGGCGGATTACACCAACCTTGTCCCGTAGAAAGTGAAGAATGGCTCCCCGGATATGCGGTTTAGCGAAGCTGGGGAATGTCGTTCCTCGCTTGGTTTCAAACCGGTTTGAAGCCTTGATCAGTCCGAGACAGCCCACCTGCAGGAGATCATCTTGCTCGATGCCTGTTTGCAGGGCGTAATGGCGCGCAATGGGATGGACCAGATGCAAGTTGTCCTGAATCTGACGGTTCCGACGCTGGAGGCATTTCTTGTTCAAAGGATGCGAGTCGATCTCATCTCCAGCCTTGGCAGAGCGGGGTAAGCCTTTGCATCCGTGCCACCACGGCACAAACTCCATTCGGGACTCCTTGAGACCTGTTCCTCTCGCTACAAAGCGGGGCACTGAGAACGGGTCTAATGGAGATCATTTCTTTGTGGTCTTGAATCAGCGCGCCATCTGTGAATTGCTGGTGACCCGCCTGGGTCAAGAATCCTTCGACGCCGACGCGACGATCTCGAGAATTCGTGGCTTTGATGGCGAATCACCATCAAAGAACAACAATTTCTGTTGTGTTGATGCCAGCGACAAGCTCTCTGAATTCAGAGGATTGGTAGAAATCAACGGAAATCAGTATCTTTTCATCGCACAGATCAATTCCAAAAATCAACACCGTTCTCGGTTTATACCTGCCGAGGAGGTTCTCGCCGACCCCTCAGGAAAACCACGCAAAATGCAATCGATCATTCAGAAGATGATCCTCGGTCGTAATCGTGGGGTGGTGCTGATTCCCGAGTGCGAAGACGAAGCCATCGACGTCATCGCCGGTTTGATTGAACAGGGATTTCACGACTTGGCTTCCGACTATCGCGACGTGATCATCAGCCAGTTGGAGAAAGCAAAGGCCAAGGCCTGAGCCTCTTTGACTCACTTACTTCAGACCGCTTCAACAACAGCGCGAAGCAGGGCTTCTGGCCCTGATCGCTGAATCCATTCACGATCGGATTCAGCGGTACTCAGCAAGGACCCAGCAAAACCAAGGGCATTGACGCTGAAACCACGAATGCCTTCTGTTTGACGCCGAACAATGGCCATCCATTGGCGTGACAGCAGAAGGTTATAGGCACCCCTTGGACAGCTGTCGTTTGACGGGGATCCCAGCCCGAGTTCTCCAGCAAGCGAAAGATAGATCCGGTGGAGCGTTTCACCTGTCAGAGGTGAAGTGAGCGGTGCAACACGGCTGCTCCGGAACAGAGGGTCACCCGCCAGGGCCGTTGGATCTGCAGCACAACGTCGGAACCAATCTTGCCTTGCGCAAATCGGTTCCCCTGCTGCTCGAGGTAACAACTGCAGATGGCGATGCGGCTGACTGGCGCCAGCATTGGGACCGCTATTGAAAAACCACAATCCAGTGGTTGTTGCATCGACCAAGGCGAGGGCACGCCAATCGTCAAGGGACAACCAACCGGTTTGGGGTTGCCAGGTCTGAGTTATCAGCAGCATGTGGGCGGACTGAACCGGATATTTGTTCAGAATCACCACGTGCGAATCGCCGATCCGTTCCACCTCCAGCCGTTGATCCCAGGGGAGGAAAGGATTTGGCTTGGGGCCTGCGGCTCGCAAGTGTTTTGGTGTTGCGCTAAGGAGATGGCGCAGCTCAAAGCTGGTGCCTCCCTCTCCCATCAGGTGCGTTAGCGAGGTCTTGAGCGGAACCAAAGCTCCGGATGCTTTGGCCTCAGCCGCAACGCCATTCGCTTGTCGGAGCAGTTCACTGGTCATGCCGTTTCAACCGTGCCAGTGAGGCTCCTGTGTAGTACCTGCCAAGAATTGCATTGAAGGAGAGTCCTTGACGGGCGAGTTGCTGGGCCCCGGTTTGACTCATGCTTGCGCCGAGATGGCCATGGGCTTCAGCACTGACTTGCTCGTTAGATGCATACAGGCTTTCCACAATGCCACCGGCGTAACTGAGGATGATCCCTCGGGTCTCCCAAGTAGCTGATCGACTGGCCTGGGTGGTGCTTGTCTCACCCGAGTACACCTGCCAGCGTGTCGTGTCGCCCAAGTGATATGCCGTTGTTGCTGGTCTTGCAAGATGCGCCAGGGCATAGGAGCGTGCTGCCACAGCTTGTGCCTTCAAGGCCTCTTGGTGCCACTGGCTGGGCATTTCTGCACCAACGACCGAGGCCACATAGGTTTCCAAATCAAGGGAAATCACGGCGAGCCAATCACGTTGGCTTTTGAGCAGAGAAACATCCCCCAGATAGCGCTGATGATTGATCTGAACGTGCCCTCCGGAGCAGTGAATCTCCTGTTGGGTGGATGAAGCGATTGTGCTGCCCAACTGCTGGACAGGGACCACGGAGCCCGCATGGTTGCGACACAGGACGTTGCGACCCGGCCAGAAAGCTGTGACCGGCGTCTGGCTGACCAGACCAACTCGGATATCTAGTGGAACGGCTTCAGCCCCCAGTGGCACCTTGGGAACGACGTTTTTAGGTGTTTGAACGGCCGCCGTTCTGGATGGGGCTGCGCCAGCATCGATTGATTCATCCTCGAGCAGCTCAAGCAGGCTGAGAGGCTTCTGGTTGGCTTGCTGAGGGAGAGGTCGTGCAAGCCAGCCCACCAAGGCGGCCATGAACAGAGCTCCGAGCGCTGCAGGGGGCCAGTAACGACTTCGATTCGCCACCAAAGGTGCTCGACGGAGCTTGCAGCCGATGATGCCCGATTTCCGTTAGACGGTCTCCACTCCGCAGCAAGATCACATGGTCGAAGCGTCCTCGACCGATTGGGTTGGCCTGGCCTTGGTGGTCGGTCCTGGTGGCATCGGTTCGGCGGTCGCGGCGGAACTGAGGCGGTCCTGTCCTGGCCTCAAGGTTCTGACGGCTGGACGTCATGGGCCATCAGCCTGCTCGCTGCGTTTGGACATCGAGAACGACAGCGATCTGGACGGTCTGGCCGCAACGCTGCGTACACAGACGCTGCCCCTGAGGTTGGTCTTCAACTGCGCCGGCCGTCTGCACGGACCTGAGCTTCATCCAGAAAAACGTCTTCAACAGGTCGACCGCTTCCAGTTGGAGCAGCAATTCGGAATCAATGCCATTGCTCCGATCCTCCTGGCCAAAGCGATTGAACCTCTACTGGAGCGGGATCAACCATTCCATTTCGCCAGCCTGAGTGCCCGGGTGGGCAGCATTGGTGATAACCGCAGTGGCGGCTGGTACGGCTATAGGGCTGCTAAAGCGGCGCAGAACCAGCTTCTGCGCTCTCTGAGCATTGAATGGTCCCGCCGCTGGCCCCAGGCCACAGTCAGCCTGTTGCATCCGGGCACAACGGACACAGCGTTGTCTCGTCCGTTCCAGAGCTTTGTCGCCCCAGAGATGTTGTTCACACCCGAGCGAGCTGCCCGGCAGTTGGTGGAGGTGCTGCTTCAACAGACCCCAGCCAAGTCAGGAAGCTTTCTCGCTTGGGATGGTCAGTCGATCGACTGGTGAGCGTGTTGCTTCAGCTGCTCGAGGCTGACCACGTTCAGAGCTGTGTCTTCTGTCGCCTCTAACCGGACTAGGGGCGCAACGCCGTCTTCATAGGCCTGTTTCCATCGCGGTGCACAAACACACCAGTGATCCCCAGGTTTCAACCCGGGGAATTGAAACGCTGGCACTGGGGTCATCAGGTCATTGCCCTGGGCCTTGCTGTAACGGAGAAACTGTTCGGTCATCACACAGCAGATGCTGTGCTGGCCGTGATCCGTTGGATCGGTTTGGCAGAGACCATTGCGATACCAGCCCGTTATCGGCTCGCAACTGCAACTCTGAAGCGGTTCCCCGAGAACGTTGCTGGCCGGTGAAAATTCGGGGCTATTGCTGGACATCTGACTGCTGGAGAGAAGGGGAGTCTGCCCAAGGACTGGCACATTTTGACTCCAGACGGTTGACGAACCCCTAGGGGAGCGGGTTAAAGGTCATTCAGTCATGTCCACTCGATGGATTGGGAGTTCACTGAAGACGCTGCGTTTCTGGCGCTCTGCGATGCATTTCGCGAGAGCGGCGAAAGCTCACCGATCGAGTTCCTTGCCAATGGAGAGGGAGCTTTTCATTTCCAGGACCTGGCCCAGAACGCCGCAGGGGAAGGCCTTGATCTGAGTGAGTCCAGCGCCCTGGAGTCGTTTCAGCAGGAGGTGATCGACACGATGGAGAAGCTCTGCCAGGACTGAGTCAGGCAGAGGCAGTCTCTCCATCAGTCCGGAATCATCCGTAGAAGAAGGCGATCTCTTTGTCCTTCAGACCCTCCCATCCGGCCTCCTGCAGCCTCTGATTCAGAGTCTCCTGGTCGAAATGCTTGGCTCCGGTCTTGACCACCCGGTTGCGCATCGACTTAACAACACCACTACGAGCACGCTGACTCTCAAGATCCATCACCTGGTTGTAGAGAGCGAGCATTGCTTCGGGAATTGGACTTCCATCCAGATCAACACCCGCCTTGATGGCGGCATCAACACCATCAGGTCCGGCAATGGCCATGGTGAACAGAACAGGGCGCCTCAGGTTATGGGACGTCCTGCTTGGCTCAGGCGCTGAAGTACCGAGCTTGCGAATGAAGAGCTACGAGTGCTGTGGTGCTCTGCTCCGGTTCGAGCTGGTCGCTGGCGTCCATCGTGAGGCCGATCCGTTCGGCATCGAGCCACGCCAACTGCTGCCTGGAATCGGCCACATTGGGGCAGGCGGGATATCCGAAGGAATAGCGACTTCCGCGATAACGCTGAGCCAGAACATCCCGCAGCACCATGCCGTCGGGATCAGCAAAGCCGAGTTCCGCACGCATCCGCGCGTGCACCCACTCCGCCATCGCCTCAGCCATCTGAACGGCAAGACCATGGAAGTACAGGTAGTCGCTGTAGCGATCGCCCTTGAACAAGTCTTGCGCCACGACAGACGCCTTCTGTCCCATGGTCACGGCCTGCATGGGCAGCACGTCGGTGGGGCGTCCATCAGAATCCAGATCATTGAAGAAATCGGCGATGCAGTAGCGGTTGCCGGACCGTTGACGGGGCAGATCAAATCGGCCTAGTTCCCTTGTGCCATCGGCATCGAACACCCTGAGGCTGTTCCCATCGCGCCCCACAGGGAAGTAGCCGTAAACCGCCCGCGGGGTCAAGAGTGACTCGTCGATGCAGCGCTGCATCCACTCCTGCAACACCGGCTCCGCCTTCTCAGCCAGCATCGCCTCGTAATCGTCCCGGCTCTGCTCCTTCGTTTTGCGTAGCATCCACTGACCGGCGAACAGGGCATTGCGGTCGAGGTAGTCAAAGACCTCGGCAATGTCGATGTCGTCTTCGGTGATCACAGCAGACCCCAGGAAGGGCGGCTTCGGTGCGGCTTCAGCGGGGACAGCCTCAGATCGATCTGAGGTGACGGGAGGCAAATCCGCTGCTGGAGCATCCGTAGCGGAGGCGGAAGGCTCGACAGCCTCCTCAGAGAGTTTTGATTCTTCATCCAAGCCAACGCCCTGAGGTGCGTCTGCCAGGAATCCCTTGGAGTTGGTCCAGTTGTCGTTCCGCTTGGCATCCATCAACGCGTCCATAAAGCGCAGATCAGCGAAGGCATCTCGTCCGTAGATCACCTTGCCGTCGTAAACCTCGCGGCAATCCTTCTGAACAAAGCGTGGCGTCAGCGCCGCACCGCCAAGGATCACAGGAACATCGATTTCTGCATCATTGAAGGCCTGGAGGTTGTCCTTCATGAAGGCCGTGGACTTCACCAGCAGTCCGCTCATAGCAATGCAATCGGCCTGGTGCTCGCGCTGGGCTTCAACGATGGCTTCACAGCTCTGCTTGATCCCCAGGTTGATCACCTCATAGCCGTTGTTGGTGAGGATGATGTCGACAAGGTTCTTGCCGATGTCGTGCACATCGCCTTTCACCGTGGCGATCAGAAACTTGCCCTTGCTGGTGCTCTCCCCTTCAATCTGTTCCATGTACGGCTCCAGATGAGCCACTGCGGATTTCATCGTCTCGGCGCTTTGCAGCACGAAGGGAAGCTGCATCTGGCCACTGCCAAACAGCTCACCCACCACCTTCATGCCATCAAGCAGGAAGGTGTTGATGATCTGCAGGGGGGGATAGGTCTGCAGCGCCTCATTGAGAGACGGTTCCAAGCCGATGCGTTCCCCATCAATGATGTGTTGCTTCAGCCGTTCCTCGATTGGAAGATCCGCCAATGAGGGGCCTGACGCCCGGGCTTCTTTGGTGCTGACGCCCTCAAACAGCGTGGTGAGCTCGGTGAGCGGGTCGTAAACGCAGATGCCGTCGTCAAAGCGCCGGTTGTCGTTGATCAGATCACGACAGACTTTCTGGTGGTCTTCGCTGATCTTGATCAGCGGAAGAATCTTGGCGGGGCTGACGATGGCCGCATCCATGCCGGCTTGGCAGCAGTCGTGCAAGAACACCGAGTTGAGGGTGATCCGTGCCGCCGGTGACAGGCCGAAACTCACATTGCTGACCCCCAGCACCACGTGAACGCCTGGGAGGTTCTCCCGGATCATTCGAATGGAATCGACGGTCGCCCGGCCATTCAGGCGATCTTCCTCAATGCCAGTGGAGATGGGCAGCGCCAGAGGGTCGTAGAAGATCTCGTGGGCCGGGATGCCGAATTCAAGGGCGTCGCGATAGGCCCGTTGGGCGATCGCGAACTTCTTCTCAGCCGTTCTGGCCATTCCGTCTTCATCGATCGTGCCGACGACCACGGCAGCGCCGTAGCGCCGGGCCAGTTCAAGCACCTTGAAGAAGCGCTCATCGCCGTCTTCGTAGTTGGTGGAATTGAGGATGCATTTACCACCAGCCACCTTCAGGCCAGCCTCCATCTTCTGCCACTCAGTGGAGTCGAGCATCAGGGGAAGGTTGACGTTGGTGACCAGACGACTCACCAGCGCATGCATGTCCCGTTCGCCATCGCGACCGACATAGTCGACGTTGACATCGAGCACGTGGGCGTTCTCCTTCACCTGGCCGCGGGCCACCGACACCAAACCGTCCCAGTCCTCCTCCGCCAGCAGTTCACGCACCTTGCGGCTGCCGCTGGCATTGAGCCGTTCGCCAATGATCAGAAAAGAGTTGTCCTGGTAATACGGCGTGACGCCGTAAATCGATGATGCGGCCGGTTCATAGTTGAGGCTGGGGCGAACGTCCTCAGCCGTGGCGCAGTTCCAGCGGGAGGGGCGTTCCGCTGGCTTGAGCTCCTGAGCAAGTTCTGCCAGGCTGCCGATGTGGGCGGGAGTGGTGCCGCAGCAGCCACCGATCACCTGCACCCCGAGATCTTCAACGAAGTGCATCAACTGCATCTTCAACTCCACCGGGGTCAGGCGGTAATGAGCCACACCACCAATGTTTTCCGGAAGACCAGCATTGGGAATACAGCTGACGGTGAAGGGGGAATGCTCCGAGAGGTAGCGAATGTGCTCCTTCATCTGCTCGGGCCCGGTGGCGCAGTTCAGACCGAGGATGTCGATTGGGAAGGGCTCCAGGATCGACACCACCGCTGCGATGTCCGTGCCGACGAGCATGGTCCCAGTGGTTTCCATGGTCACCGACACCATCAGCGCCCGCCGCTCACCGGTGGCCTCAAATGCCTCTTCAATGCCCTGCAGAGCTGCCTTGATCTGCAGCACGTCTTGACACGTCTCAACAATGAACAGGTCGACGTTGCCGGCAATCAGGCCCTCGGCTTGCTCGCGGAACGAGGCCCGCATCGTGTCGAAGTCGATGTGGCCCAGGGTGGGCAGCTTGGTGGTTGGTCCCATGGACCCAGCCACAAATCGGGGTTTGTCAGAGGTGCTGAATTCATCGGCGATCTCCCGGGCCAGCTCCGCCGCCCGTTTGTTCAGCTCAAAGGCCTTGTCCTCAAGGCCGTACTCCGCCAGAACGATGGATGCCGCACCAAAGGTGTCGGTCTCGATGACATCGCAGCCCACCTCCAGGAACTTGCGGTGCACAGCCTTGACCGCGTCCGGTTTGGTGACGGCGAGGTTTTCATTGCAACCCTCCAGGTCTGGCCCACCGAAATCGTCAGCCGTGAGACCTAGGTCCTGAAGGCTGGTGCCTGTTGCACCGTCGAACACCAGAACAGGCCTGTCGGGACCGTGTAGATGGTCCAGGAAGCGGGAGGTGGTGAGTTGCCGGGTTGCATGCGCCACCACCATTCCGTTCACTCCCGGGAAGACACCTAATCTTAGGAAAAGCTCAGGACGAACTTCAGGCGATCGGAATACGGGTCACCCAGTGCTCATAGGCGGGGTCCCGACCTTCGGTGATGGCCACAAGCTTGGTCTTCAAAGCATTCATCACGGGACGCTCGGCGTTCAGAACCGTGGATTCGATCTGCCGAATCGGCGTCACCTTGGCGGCCGTGCCTGACAGAAACACTTCATCGGCGATGAACAACTCGGTTTTGTCGACCGGCCGCTCGATCACAGGGATCTCCATCGCTTTCGCCAGCTCAATCACGCTGGCGCGGGTGATCCCCTCGAGGATGTCCTGATCGACCCCAGGCGTAATCAGTTGGCCATCGCGCACCAGGAAAAGATTCATGCCGCTGGCTTCGCTGATCTTGCCGCGGCTGTTCAGCAGCAGGGCCTCGTCGAAACCGCTCTGTACGGCCTCCGTCTTGGCTAGCGAACTGGTGATGTAAGCGCCGGAGATTTTGCCGCGCAACGGCAGCGAGCGATCCTCCTGGCGGGTCCAGCTGCTGATCCTGCAGCTCACCCCTTCCGGGGAGAGGTAATCCCCCAGGGGGAGTCCGTAGATCAGGAAATCGGTCTCAATGTTGTGCAGTCGCGGAGCGATGCCCAGATCACTGGTGTAAACGAAGGGCCTCAGATAGATCGGCTGGTCAGGCTTGTTGGCCCTCAGCATTGCGGTGAGTGCGGAGAGGATTGTCTCCTCACTCAGATCAGTCAGCAGCAACCTGGCGCTCTGGCTCAAGCGGCGTGCATGCCGATCAGCGCGAAACAACAGCATCGTGTCGCTGTTCTGCGGATCGGGAATGGCCCGCATCCCGCCGAACGCTCCGGTGCCGTAGTGCAGGGCGTGGGTGGCGATGGAGATCCTGGCCTCCTCGAAGGGAACGCACTGGCCCTGGAACCAGGCATAGGGCAGGAACTGATGCATCACCTTGATGAATCCGATCGCTGAATCTTCTCACCACCGGGCACCACGAGACGGAGAATGGAGCCATGCATCGTCTTGCCACCTGTCCGGGTCTGGACCCACCCGAAGACGTGGTGCTCGTCGAGCAGCCAGGCGCAGATGTGCTGTTCTTGACCAGCGCCGGCACAGATATCAGTTGCCTCGACGCCTGCCTTCCACTCACCCCGGCCTGGAACGAGCGGATCCGCGCGTTGCCCCTGAGTTGTCTCGAACACCCAGCTCAGCTGGACCACTACCTCAATACCACTGCCCAGGCGGCTCGGTTGATTGTGGTTCGACTGCTGGGAAGCCGTGGGCACTGGAGCTACGGGTTCGAGCAGCTGCAGCGATGGTGCAGTGATGCACCGCAACGGGAATTGATCGTCCTGGCTGGAACCGCCGACCAAACCAACGAACTCCATGGACTTGGCTCCTGCAGCCCTGAACTAGCTGATCAGCTGTCGGCACTACTGCGGGAGGGAGGTATCGAGAACATGGGCCAACTGCTGCGATGCCTCGAGGCCCTGCTTGACGGCAGCCCACCGTCCCCAAAGAGCATTGCGGTGGTGCCATGCCCTGACCCCATGCCCTGGGACTGGCGGGATGAATCCGGTGCCACGGTGGGAGTGGTGCTCTACAGAGCCCAGTTTCAAGCAGGTGATCTCGCCCTGGCGGATGCCTTGAATGACGCCCTGCGGAGGCAGGGACTGCGACCCTGTCTGCTCTGGGTCAGCAGCTTGCGAGACCCCGCAGTCCAGGCCGGAGTGCATGACCTGCTCCTGCAGCAACGGGCAGAGCTCGTCATTGCAGGCACGTCTTTTGCCTCGGTCCAGGCGGAACAAGCCGGCTTGGGCAGTCCGCTCTGGGATCGCCTGGATCGACCGGTGTTGCAGCTGCTCAGCAGCAGCCGCAGCCGTGCCCAGTGGCTGGAGAGCAGCCAAGGGCTCAATCCGATGGATCTTTCGCTGCAGGTTGTGATGCCGGAACTGGATGCGCGGATCACCACGCGCCCGTGCGCTTTTCGTGACCACCGGAAGGCCACCGGACCTCTAGCCACAGCCATTCCCTGCCTAGAGCCCGATTCAAGGGGGATTGGATGGCTTGCAGAGCACAGCCGCCGCTGGATCGAGCTGCGCCAGACGCCATGCGCTGACCGTCGTATCGCCATGGTTCTGGCCAACTATCCCGTCCGGGATGGCCGTGTTGCCAATGGCGTCGGTCTCGACACTCCTGACAGCACGTGGCGGATGCTCACCTGGCTGGCGGAAGCGGGCTATGGCCTCGGGACGGAGTCTTTGCCAAGCACGGGCGATGCCTTGATGCAACAGCTGCTGGCCGGACGTACCAATGCACCGGAGGGGCAGAACCGACCGCCGCTGGATCATCTTCCCCTTGCCATCTATTTGGACTGGTGGAGCACAATTCCTGAGCCGGCACGACGCTTGATCGAATCCCGATGGGGACCGCCGGAGAGCGCCTGCGATCTGGACGGAAGCAAGGGTTTTGCGATTCACGGGCTGCGCTTCGGCCACGTGCTGGTGTTGATCCAACCGGATCGTGGTTACGACGCTGATCAGATCGCTGATCTTCATTCACCAGATCTTCCACCACCGCACCGTTATCTGGCCCAATACCTCTGGCTACGCCAGGTGCATCAGACCCAGGTGATGTTGCATGTGGGAAAACACGGCAGTGCCGAATGGTTGCCGGGCAAATCGGTGGGACTGAGCGAGAGCTGCGGCCCCGATCTGGCCCTGGGTCCCATCCCCCACCTCTATCCCTTCATCGTCAACGACCCCGGAGAAGGCTCCCAGGCCAAACGACGTGGTCACGCCGTCGTTCTGGACCACCTCACACCTCCTCTCGGCCGTGCTGGGCTGCATGGACCATTGCAGCGCTTAGAAGGGCTTCTCGATGAACTGGTGGAGGTTCGTCAGCTCGGGGGTGAACGGGCGCGGGTGCTGGAACAGTCGGTTCATGCCACCTTGCTGACCCTCAACTGGCCTGGAATTCCCAGCGGGGAGGAGCTTCGACGTCAACCGGAACTCCTGGAGACCTGCCTGGATCAGGCAGAGACCTATCTCTGCGAACTCAAGGAATCGCAGATCCGCACCGGGCTGCATCGGTTCGGCGTCGCTCCTTCTGCCGCCGCAGCCGATGAACTGCTGATCGCACTCGCCCGCCCGCCCCGGCAAGGGCAGCCAGGGTTGCTGCAGGCCATGGCCCAGCAAGCGAGCCTGGCGTTCGACCCCTGGCAACAGGATGAAGGTGAGCGGCTGTCTGAGACCGACCAGAACCGGCTAAGCAGGCTGGGCGGCTCGGATTGTCGTCGGGTCGGAGATGGCTGTGACTGGCTTGAGCAGCAGGCGCTTCTGTTGATTCGACAGGTTGTCCACGGAGAACGAAGCGACGGGCTGGCCGAACCCTTCAAGAACTGGGACCCGGATGATCGCTGCCTGTTCAACCTCCGCAACGAGCTCTGGCCCCGCTTGAACGGTTGTGCCGGCGCCGAAAAATCGGCCTTCTTGCGGGGCATTCAAGGCCACCGCATAGCAGCGGGACCCTCAGGAGCTCCGAGTCGTGGACGTCCCGATGTGCTTCCCACGGGCCGAAATTTTTATTCGGTCGACCTACGGGGTTTGCCCACGGAAGCGGCCTGGGATCTCGGGCGTCGGTCAGCGGAGCAGCTGCTGGACCTTCATCTGCTGGAGCAAGGGGAGCCATTGCGCCATATGGCTTTATCGGTCTGGGGAACTGCCACGATGCGCAATGGCGGAGAAGACATCGCCCAACTGCTGGCCCTGATCGGTGTTCGGCCGGTCTGGGATGGCCCCACCCGTCGGTTGGTGGATCTCGAGGTCATTCCGGCTCGATTGCTGGGTCGCCCGCGGGTGGATGTGGTGCTGCGCATCTCTGGACTGTTCCGCGATGCCTTTCCCCAGTTGGTGGGCTGGGTGCATCAAGCCCAGTCGATGGTCGCAGTGCTCGATGAACCGGACTCAGTCAATCCTCTGGCGGGTCTGACCCGTGAAGGGGGACCCCAGGGCCGCATCTATGGATCAGCCCCAGGTGCCTATGGAGCCGGTCTTCAGGCCCTGATCGACAGTGGCAGCTGGGAGTCACGCTCAGACCTCGCGCAGGCTTTCCTCAGCTGGAGTCAGTGGTCCTATGACGGCTCCGACGCTCCCAGCCTTGATCGCTCCGGACTCGAGCAGGCACTGGGCAGGGTGCAGGTGGTTCTGCACAACCAGGACAACCGCGAGCATGATCTGCTCGATTCAGACGACTATTACCAGTTCCAGGGTGGGCTGAGTGCAGCCGTGGAAGAGGTGTCCGGGGCGCGTCCGCAGCTGTGGTTTGGGGATCACTCACGCCATGAACGGCCTCGGATGCACCATCTCGAGAAAGAAATCGACAAGGTGATGCGCAGCCGGATGCTCAATCCCCGCTGGATCGAGGGAATGATGCAACACGGCTACAAGGGGGCCTTCGAGATGGGGGCCAGTCTTGATTACCTGTTCGCCTATGACGCCTCCACCGATCGTGTACCCGATTGGTGTTACGGAGCACTCTGTGACCAGTGGTTGAACCAGCCCAGGATCCAGGAGTTCCTAAGCACCAGCAATCCCTGGGTGCTTAGGGATATGGCGGAACGACTTTTGGAAGCCTCGAATCGAGGCCTCTGGGGTACCGCAACTGCTGAACAGTTGCAGCTGCTGCAACGGCTGGTGAACAGCAGCGAAGCCAAGATTGAACGGGGCAGCCCTATTTGTTGAGATCGCGGACCATCTGACGGAAGGGATCGATTGATCCAGGCTTGGACGATGGTGCCGCGGAGCCAACCTTGGCCGTCGGTTCCGCCGGGGCCTTCAGCTCTTCCTTGCGACCAACAGGAGCTGCATCAGCCGCAGCAGGGGTATTAACCCCGGTGATAGCCGTGCCCTTGAGGCGCTGGCTCATCTCCTTCGTGCTCACCTGTTCAGCAAAGGTTTTCTTCACCGGCTTGGGAATGCCGGCTGTGATGTTGACGGATTCTTCCTTCTTGACGACCCCGCCAAGGCCTTCGCTGCGCATCTCAAGCTTCTCGGTTTCGGCAGCCACCTCCATGATCTGTTCCTTCGTTCCGGGGCTGGCAGCCGTGCCGGGGAAGGTGCGGCGAATCGTTTTCGACTCCCGCATGTAGTTCACATCCCCCAGTGAGGATGAGGAATCTGCATCGAGGAAGAACTCCGCCGGCTTCTCCTTCGCTGGCTTGCGAGGCTCAATCGAGGAGTCGGACTCTGCGGAATCCTTTTTCAGCAGACGATCCAAGAAGCCCATGTCGACCGGAACTGAGATGGACCGAACTTAGCGGCCACGAAGGTCAATTCCATGGGTATCAGTGCCACACGTACGCAAAAGGCCAAGGTTGCCGAGCTGACGATCGATGGAGTCGCAGATCAACGGGCTGGCAGACCAGGTCGTTTGCATGTCGTAGTCGTACCAGGCCTCACCCCCATCGAAACCCAGCCGAGCCGCCTCGTTGATCAGAACGTCATGGTCAAGGCGATACCGGGCGGGATGAGCAAGGATCGCCAATCCGCCGGCGGCATGAATGGCCTTGACCACCGCCTCGGCACGCAACGGTTCTCCAACGACGGCATCACCGCGGTTGTAAGGCTGAAGTGCTGGGTGGTGCAGCTCAAAGCCGAGGGCCAGCACATGTACAAGGCATCCCTTCAGCAAAGCACTGATTTCCATCCCGCTCCAGACCATGGGACACACAGCACCGGCGCCGCGTTGCTGATCTAACCAGGCACGGATCTCCCTGTGGGCCTGGGAGCTGTGGTGATCCGTCACCGCCAGGTGCTGGAGCCCCAGCTCGGTGGCCTGTTGGATGAGCTCGAGAGGTTCGAGGCTTCCGTCACTGCAGACGGTGTGGCAGTGAAAGTTGTGCGTGGTGGGGCAGCTCGACGGTCCCACCTGCTCGAGGACGGCCTTGAGGGGGTGGGTCATCTCAGGCTTTGGCAGAGGCTTCAGCCCGCAGACGCCGCCAGCGGGCATAGAACTGGATCGACGCGGCCATGAACACCACCAGGGCAACGATGAACCAGGTCGCCGCGCTTGTGGGGAATTGCGTCTTGAACACCACCAGCATCACCACGATCACCAGCAGCAGGGTGGGCAGCTCATTCAGAGCCCGAAGCTGCTTGCCCGACCAGGCGCAGGTGCCCGCGTGCAGTTGGCCCATAAGCCGATAACAAAACACGTGATAGGCCAGCAGGGCTGCCACAAAAGCAAGTTTGGCGTGCATCCAGCCCTGCTGAAGCCAAGACGGTTGAGCCAACAGCAGGCCGATGGCCATCGAGACAGCCACAACCATGCCGGGCGTGGTGATGATGTTGGCGAGACGTTTCTCCATCAAGGTGTACTGATCCCGGAACGGCTGTTGCAGTTCCGGCGCCAGCTCCTCGGTTTCGACGTGGTAGATGAACAGGCGCACCAGGTAAAAGAGGCCCGCAAACCACACCACAACCCCAACGATGTGCAGGGTCTTGAACCAGAGGTAGGCCTCGGGCGAGAACGTCATCAACACAGCCGATCTGAAGCGACCTTACGCAGGGTTCAGGTGAGCCCGTCAAGAAAATCGCTGGCCCGGCGCTGATGGGCCAAGAGAGCATCAGGGCCCATGCGATCCAGGTTTCGGGCCATCATCGCCAGCCGATATTGGCGACGGAAGAAGTCCTGATGGCGGTGGATGAAGGTCCAGAACAATCCATCCCAGGTGTCGCACCACTCCCCCTTGCGGTAGTCCGACATCTTGCGCACGTAATTCGAACCCGACAGATAGGGCTTGGTCGTGAACAGCCCACCATCGGCGAACTGACTCATTCCATAAACGTTGGGCACCATCACCCAGTCGTAGGCATCGACGAAAAGCTCCATGAACCAGGTGTAGATCCGGGTTGGATGGAATCCGCAGAGGAGCATCACGTTGCCCAGGAGCATCAAGCGTTCGATGTGGTGGCAGTAGCCGGTCTCGAGCGCATGACGGATGGCGTCATCAATCGGGGGCAGGCCCGTTGATGCGGTGTAGAAGGCAGAGGGAATCGGTCGGTCTTCGAAACCCCAGAAATTGCCCTTTCGCATCTCCACTCCATGGCGCAGGTAAATCGCGGCCATGAACTCCCGCCAGCCGACGATCTGACGCAGAAATCCTTCAAGTGAATTCAAGGGAACATCGCCGCTCGCAGCTCGCTCCAGCGTGCGATCCAGCACCTGTTGTGGCGTGAGCAGACCGATGTTCAGCATCGGTGTGAGCACGCTGTGCCACATCACCCGGTGCTGGGTGCTGATCGCATCTTCATAGGCCCCGAACTCTCGCAACCGTTGGTCGAGAAACCCATCCAGCCAGCGGGCAGCTTCGGAATGGGTCACGGGGTAATGAAACGAATCCCAGCTGCCGATACCAGCCACACCCTCCTCGATCAGCTGCTGCCGCGCTTGGTCAACGGCTGCCGTCGAGCGCTCCACTGGTGGATCAGGAACAACCATGCCTTTGGGCAGCTTCTTGCGGTTATCGGCATCAAAACTCCAACGCCCGCCAACGGGGCCACCCTCAGGTTCGATCAACAGATCCAGTCGCTTGCGCTGCATCTCGTAGAAGCGACCCATCAAGGGCTTTTTGCCAGCAGCGAAGTGTTCATTGATCACTGCAGCTGGGGTGAGCAGCATCGGTGTGGGGACGATCTCTAGGCCGCATTGATGCCGCGATGCAAAGGCTGAGATGCGTTTCGAGAGGACGTCGTCCACCGGATCTGCCAGATAAAAAGAGCGGTATCCCTGGGCCACTAGATCAGCCAGGATCTCAGCGGTGTCACCCACCTGCCCCTGCAGAACGCGCAGAACGGTGAGGCCCTTGGCTTGAAGCATCTCGGCGTAGGCCGTCATCGATGCTCGATGAAGGAGAAGACGCTGCCGATGCACTTGCATCGGCCAGGTGGGGTCGGAACCAAAGAAGAGCGGATCCTCGATCAGGGCAACGGGACGTCCTGGACGAATCGCAGGGTGGTGCTCAAACAGCTGATGGGGAAAAACAAGGCTGAGGTCCACCGTCAGCTGTCCTCACCCGCAAGACGGCAGGCACGACGACCCAGGGCGGTGGCATAGGCCCGGTCCACAGGACCGGACATGGGGCTCAGCTGGCCGGCCCGGCAATTCATCACCACCTTTTCGTGATGGCCCTGCTGGTCGTTGAGACGCAGCACCAACTGCCAATGATTCTTGGCACTGCGGGTGATGCCGTCGGCACACACAGGCCCTGTGCAGAGGCCGGGAGAGGCCCAAACCGGGGTGGCGAATAAAAGCACTCCTGCCAGGGCCATGCAGAGATGACGGATCATGCGGAGAGTTCCTGAGGCTGTTCTTCTAAAGCAGCCCCGTCATCACCGCCGTCCCCGTCCTCGGAAGGGTGGAAGAAGTCATGGATATCGCGGGCCAGCGCGGGGCCCACCCCAGGCGCTTTGGAGAGGGTCTCGATCGACGCCAACTGGATGGCATCGATCGAATGGAAATGGGCCAGAAGATCCTTCACCCGCTTCGGCCCAACCCCTGGGATGTCAGACAGGCGAGACCGCTTCATCCGTTCTCCCCGCTGCTGGCGATGGAAGGTGACGGCAAAACGATGAGCTTCGTCCCGCAACCGGCGCAGAAGCACAACACCGAGCTGGTCAGGTTCACTCTCCAGCGGTTGGCTTTCACCCGGGAGAAAAACCTCTTCGCGCTGTTTGGCGAGCGAGCAGACGTTCAGATCCTCATGTAGATCCAGTTCGCGCAGGGCCTCCATCACGGCGGAAAGCTGGCCCTTGCCCCCATCGATCATCACCACATCGGGCCAGTCGTTAAGGCCGTCGGTTTGCAGCGCACTGCCGCCTTTGTGTCGCAGCGCCCCCACATCCACGCCCTCAGCTTTTGCCCGAGCCCAACGTCGAAAACGGCGACGCATGATTTCCGCCATCGCCATGAAGTCGTCGCTGTGGCCAGCTCGGATGCTGCTGCTGCGGATTTTGTATTTGCGGTAGTGCTGCTTGGCGGGCAGTCCATCAATGAACACCACCTGCGAGGCCACGGCATCGCTGCCCTGGATGTGGCTGATGTCATACCCCTCAATCCGCCGCGGCGGGGTCGGTAACTCCAGCAGCTGCGCCAGATCCTCCGTCGCCAAAGACTGCTTCTCCTGCCCCTGCTTGGCGCGGAGCAACTCAAACTCAGCATTGCGCTGAACCAGTTCGATCAGGTCGGCCTTTTGCTGGCGCTGCGGGCAGTGGATCTGCACCCGACGTTCCCGTTGTTCCGACAACCAGTCCTCCATCAGCGTCTGCTGGGGCAAAGCGTGTTGAACCAAAAGTTCGGGCGGAACCTCAACGGAATCCACCTGGCTGTAGTGCTCTTCAATCACGCGCTGCAGGATCAGGCCAGGCTCCAAACCAGACGCATCGGCGGTGTAGCCGAGACGTCCCACCAGCTTCCCGGCCCGCATCTGAAACAGCTGGACGGCCGCCAGCCGCTCATCAAACGCAAGGGCAAGAACATCACGGCTCACGGAAGAGTCCGGCAGGCTCATCTTTTGGTCTGCGGTGAGCTGATCCAGACCCTGAAGTTGATCACGCACGCGGGCTGCCGATTCGTAATCCATCCGCTCGGCGTAACGCCCCATCTGCTCCTGAAGCAGCTGCTGCAACTCATCGCTGCGGCCCTGAAACACCATTGCCACCTTGCGGATAGTGCGGTGGTAGTCCTCGGAGCTGATTTTTTCCTGACAAACCCCCGGACAGCGTCCGATGTTGTAGTTGAGGCAGGTGCGGTCGGGATACATCGGTCGTGGCCGCTGCCGCAGCGGGAAGACGCGTTTCACCAGGAACAGCGTGCGACGCAACAGCCCAACATCGACATAGGGCCCATAGAAGCGATCCAGGGGGCTGCGGAAACGACGGCGACGGGTGATGAAAATCCTTGGATAGGCCTCACTCCAGGTGATGCAGAGGTAGGGGTATTTCTTGTCGTCCTTCAGCAGCACGTTGAAGTGCGGCTGATGGTTCTTGATCAGGTTGGATTCAAGAACGAGGGCTTCCGCCTCGCTGTCGGTCACGATGAACTCGATCTCGCAGACCTGGCGCGTCATCAGGCGGATCCGTGGCGACAGATCGTGCCGACTGCGGAAATAACTGCGCACCCGACTGCGCAAGGACTTCGACTTACCGACGTAGAGGATCCGGTCGTCGCCGTCCCGCATCAGATAGCAACCCGGTTCAGCGGGAATCTCCTTCAGGCGGTATTCAAGACGTTCAGGCTGCGTCAGCAGCGGTGAACCGGGAGCTGGAACTGGATCCACCTCGTCAGCTCAGCCGCCGTAATTCCAGCCGGTGCTGGCCAGATTCAGCGCATCACCATCAGCGATTAGACGCGCTGTTTTCACTTCTCCAACAAAGACCGTGTGGTCACCGTGCTTGATCGCCCCCACGAGTTCGCACTCCACACCACCGACGGCATCGGTGAGGAGAGGCAAGCCGAGTTCTCCCTCTTCAAAAGGTGCCGCCTCAAAACGACCACCAAGCGCCTTTTGGGGCTTGAAGAAAACGGCAGCCAGATCTTTTTGGTCGGCCCGCAGCACATTCAGGGAGAACTTGCCGGTGGCTTCGATGATGGCGTGACTGCTGCTGTCGGCTCGAACGCCCATCACCACCAGAGGTGGTTCGAAGGATCCCTGGGTCACCCAGCTAGCGGTGAAACCATTGACCTCATCGCCGTTGCGAACGCCGCAGATGAAGAGTCCATGCGGGATCTTGCGGAGCAAGACCTTTTTGGCGTCAGCGTCGAGGCTCATGGCACGGGTGCGATGGACGAAATCTAAACAGCAATCCGCTGCATAGGATCCGCCCATCGCTGATTCCCGATGCGGGCGCTTTACCCAGGCAGTTTCGACCCCCTCACCAACGGTCATATGGACGTGATTGAGCGGGCGGTAAGTCTCTTTGGAGAAGTGGTCGTTGCCGTGCTGAGCAATCCGAGCAAGCGACCTGCCTTCACGATCGAAGAACGAATCGAACAGATCCGCACATCGACGCGCCATTTGTCTGGCGTTGAGGTGATCAGTTTCGATGGCCTCACGGTGAACTGCGCTGTCACCCATCGCGCCGACTTAATCCTGCGGGGCCTGCGAGCGATGAGTGACTTCGAATATGAGCTACAGATCGCCCACACCAACCGGTCGTTAGCGGAGGATCTGGAGACCGTGTTCATGGCCACGACTGCTCGGCACAGCTTCCTCAGCAGCTCCGTGGTGAAGGAAGTGGCCCGCTTTGGCGGATCCATCGACCACATGGTGCCGCCAGAGGTGGCGAAGGACCTCAACAGGCTCTTTAATTCGGCTTTCCCAACCAGCTGAGATGAACGACGTCCGGTTCACCGTTCTCGATCAACTCGACCAGTTGGAGGAAGTTGTTCTGGAAGGCAGTCGACTCCCTTTCACCGGCGGACGTCTGGTGAATGAAACAGATGCCGTGGAGCTTCTCGATGCCGTACGGGAAGGACTGCCAACAGATCTTGAGCGTGCCGCCAAGCTGATTGATCGGCGCGACGAGTTCATCAACACCGCCCGCAAGAGCGCAGAGGAGATCGTTGATCAGGCCCAGCGCCAACGGGAACAGCTGGTGAACAATGCCGCCATCCGCCAGGAAGCGGAGCGGCAGGTGAATGAGATGCGTGATCAGACCCGCCAGCAGTGTGAGCAACTGCTTCAAACGACGCGTCAGCAGGGCGCCAAGCTCGAACAGGAGATGCAAAGCAAGCTGGCACAGATGGAGCAACAGTTCTCTGCCCGCCGTCAGCAGCTGGAGCAGGAGGCCCTGGAGCGTCGCCAGCAGCTGGATCAAGAGGCGATTGAACTGAAGCGTCAGCACGCCGAACAACACGAAGCGAGCCGCCAACAGGCCCAGAAACAAATCCAGCAGATTGAGAAAAACGCTGTTGAGCTCAAGCGGCAACACGCAGATCAGCATGAAGCGAACCGCCAGCAGGCCCAGCTTCAGCTTCAGTCGATGGAGAAAGAGATTGCCGAGCTCAAGCGTCAACACCTTGAGCAACACGAGAACACCCGCCAACAAGCACTGCAGGACCTTGAAACCATCCGCCGTGAAGCCCTTCGCCTTCAGAAGGAAGGCCGCGACGAAGCCGAGCGGATCCACAACGATGCGCTTCAGTTCCGCCAGCAGACCCAGCAGCAGTGCGAATCGCTGATCCAGCGCAGCCGTCAGGAGGCTGCCGGTGTTCAGGATGGCGCTAACCGTTACGCGGAACAGACGCTGGGTGAGCTGGAAGTGCGTTTGAAAGAAATGGCCCAGGTGGTTATGGCCGGCCGTCAGGAGCTATCCAAGATTCAGACAATCCGTTCAGCCACCCCTGCGGCCAACGGTGGCGAGGATTCCAAGACCGTGCCGATTAGTCGCGCACACCGTGCAGCGTCCCGCCTGCGTTCCATGAGGGGCAACGGCTGACCCGCTGGCTTGCCAGAAGGATTTGAACCATCACGCTGTTGGGTGCATAGGCCCCGTTGGAGATCATGCTCACGTATCGGGGCCCATCAGCGGTTTCAAGAATTCCCGAAATCGAGCGAACACCGGTCAGGGTTCCTGTTTTGCCCCAAAAACGCCCTTGGAGCGACGTACCCCGGAAGTAGTTGCGCAGCGTTCCCCTCTGCCCGGCGATCGCCATCGACGCCTGGTAGTAGGCCCCTAGGGGATGTTGCGCCATGCGCCACAGCAGAACGGAGAGTGAACGACTGGTGAGACGGTTGCCCCTGGAGAGTCCACTTCCATCCCTCACCCGCAGACCCGTCATGGGAAGTCCCTGCGCCTGCATCCAACGGGTGGTAGTCAGGGCCGCACGATTCACGTCCCAAGCGTCTGCGGCTTCGCGCATCAGTACCTCGGCGGTGAAGTTATGGCTCTCCGTGTTGGCAAGGCTGAGCAGAGCATGCATCGGCGCTGAATCCTCGCTGTGCAGCACCACACTCGCTTCATCACTCCGCGCAGTTACCGCTTCTCGGGTCTGCTGGTCAACCATCTGAAGACGGATCTGCCCCCCCTGCTGACGGATGGTGGAATTCAGAATCCGCTGCAACCGTGCCGCTGGATCCATCACCGCCATATGCAGTGCATTGCTGGTGAGAGCGAGGCGGGTGATCGGAGCGCCATAGGCATAGGAGCGATCCGCCGGGTCCCAGTCGGCGGGCCACCAGCGCTGCCGCGGTTCCTCTCGCACCATCAACTGCACAGGCACTGTTGAAAGGCTGGTCGGGGTGCGAGAGCCGCCCTGGCCGAGCGCCACCATGGCGAACTTCTGGATCTCCGCAATGCTGAGGTCGGGATCCCCTTCCCCAACAATTTCAAGCGTCCCATCGGCATGACGCAACAACTGCGTTTTCAGCCTGAAGTCGGGACCGAGGCGATCCAGAGCAAAGGCCGTGCTGACCAGTTTTTGATTGGATGCTGGAACACGGGGAACCCCCCCGTTCAGATCAGCCAGCAACTGGCCGCGTTGATCCACAACGCTGACGCTCCACACCCGCTTTTCCGGACCTACAGCGGTTTCCAGGGCCGATTGCAATGCGGGACAAAGCGCTCCACCGGTGAGCAACGCCTGGCCTTGGCGTTGAACCACCGGTGGTGGTGCCAGCAACGGAGTTGCTGCCCTCAGAGGCAACTGGGGCGCCAGCAAAAGCAGCGTGAATAGAGCAGAGCGCATCACAGAGGCGTCACTCCACTGACGACACCGTTTAAGCGGTAGAGACGTCCTTCAAGCTCAACGGGGACACCCACCTTGAGCTTGGTCCCGCCGATCACAACACCTGAAGGTTTGATCTCCGCATTGGCCTCCATCACAAAACGAGCGTGTCGGGGGAGGGCGGTGCTGGGGGCATCAGCAACAACCACCGAACCATCGGGCTGAACTGCCGTCAGGGAATTGGTGAGGTCATCCACCGAAACCAAAGTCACACGGCCAGCTGGTTGGTTCCGTATCACGATGTTGAGCGCCGCTTCTTCCCGGGCTGAATTCAGCAGTTGCTCAGGATTGGCGCTGTACAGATGACGCACATCCACGCTGACCTGCACAGGCTTCACGGCACCAGTCGCTTTCGCGACTGCATTAGAGAGCTTGGGGGACCAGATCACTCCACCCAGAGATGCCAGGGCGACAACAGCTGCCACTGCATCGATGGGAGAAAAGGATCGCAGCCTGTTGAGCACCATCGAAGGGGAGCTTGGGCACGAACCTTAAAGAGTGTCTGATCCTGGATCAAGCCAACCGCATCTCAATTGCGAAGACCATCAAGGAAGCGATCAACACCGGAGAGCTGTTGCTTGATGCTGTCAGGATCTTCCCCAGCCAGCAGAGCTGCGGTGGTGTCAGGGTCCGGACGTTCGGGAAGCACCTCCAATTGCCGGTAACCATCGGGATCCTGACGATAGAGACGCCAGTCATCGGGGAAGCAGCGCATCAACGCTCCTCCATCCAACGGCTGGAGCCAATAGGCCTGTTGCCAACTGGCCACGAAACCCTTGCGGCGCTCCCGGGCCACGCTTCCGATCCCGACAGCGGCGTCTTCAAGACGTCCATTCAGCATCAGGATCACTCCGGCATGGTTTTCGCACAAGGCCTGGAACTCCTCGTAATCAGCGGGCGAAGGATTCACCGCGAGGAGCAGGCGCGTATCGGGAGTTGTGCTGTCCGAGCGTTTCAGCTGATTGAAGTCGAGGATCACGTCTTTGAGATCCTCCGCATCACGCCGCGCCAGGGCTGCAGCGCCGGCGTCGGGCCAGACCATCACCAGCTGTTGACCGGTAGCGATGAGTGCACGGGCCAGACGCACCGCCACCGGCAGCAGTCGCAACCCCTCAAACCGCAGGCTTGCTGCCCAGCGTTGGCCGTCGCCAGAACCCACCGCTGCCAGGGCGGCTTGCAACATGGCCTCCTCGGCTGCAAGCAGATCCGCGGGGAGGTTGAGACAGGGGGCGTCGGATTGAGTCATCGCCAAAGCATGTCAGGGAAAAGCCCTCAATACGGATTCAAAACGGCCTGGAACAGCGTCGAGGTCCTGATCAGAGAGCCATGGGCCAAGGGTCAGGCGCAGCCCTGACTGCCGTTCAGGCTCGGGAATCCCCATGGCCGTGAGAACGACACTGTCTGAGCTGCTTCCACTGCTGCAGGCGCTGCCACTGCTGCAGGCCACTCCCGCCGCTGCAAGCCGCCGCACGAGGTCGCGACCCGGCAGAGGCATGCCATCGGTCGACTTCACCAGCAGCGCAATGTGGTGCGGCAGACGGCCTGACAGCGGGGGGCCGCAAAGCCGGAGCTGGGGAAGCTCCAGTAGGCGCTCAAGCAGTTGATCGCGTTGGCGGCGGATCTGCACTGCGCTGCCAGGGGGTACGGGATGCGTAACGGGGTCAAAGCTTGGAAGCACCTTCAGAGCTTCTGCCATACCGCTGACAAGAGCGACGGGTTCAGTACCGGAGCGCAGGCCATGCTCCTGTCCACCACCGCCCTGGAGCGTTGAGAGGGCAACACCTGGGGCGCGAATCAACAGGCCCACGCCGCGGGGACCACGGAACTTGTGGGCGGAGAGGGTCAGCAAGTCGACCCCGAGCCGCTCGAACGGGAAACAGCCCTGCGGTACGAGTTGGGTGGCATCGCTGTGGATCACGATGCCGCGCTCGCGGCAGGCCTGGGCAACCTCGATCAGAGGTTGAAGCGCACCCACCTCACCCTGGGCAGCGGTAAGGGACACCAACCGCGTCGGAGCAGACAACAGCTGATCGAGTTGGTCCAGTCGCACCACCCCCTGCCCATCGACAGGCCATTCAGCAACGCTCCACCCCTGGGCCTCGAGTTGGTAAGCCGCAGCGATCACCGCTGGATGCTCCACTGCAGAGATCACCACACGGCCTGGAACAAGACCCGCGGCACTGCCAAGAAGGGCGAGATGGACGGACTCTGTCGCCCCCGAGGTGACGATCAACTGATCCGCGCCGACACCAAAACGCTCAGCCATACGCCAGCGGGCCCGTTCGAGGGCCTCCGCAGCTGCCAGCCCTGCTCCATGGAGACTGCTGGGGTTTGCCCAGGCCGACTGCTGGAGCTGCTGCATGACTGCGATCACCTCCGGCAGCGGCGGTGTCGTGGCGGCAGCATCGAGATACAGCTCAGGGCGTGTCACGCTCGAACCGCGCCTTGGTGCGTTGCTCCAGTGACTCACTGGCGAGATTGAGCATCGAATCGAGAGAGGTGGAGTTCAGAAAGTTCTGCACCTGCTCCAGGGCGGCCGCTTCGTCCTCTGGACTCGCTGCAGGCGTCACCTCTTTGGCGGGTGAGGAATTGGTGTTGACCTGGTTAACGGGACTGACCTGGGGAGCCACGGCAGACGGACCAGGAACCAACTCTGGCGTCAGCACCCCGTCAAACACAGCTTCGGCGGGTCCCGTCATCAGCACGGATCCGGTGCGATCACGCCATTCGATCATCAGCGGACCGCCGGGAAGTAGAACCTCGGCACAGTCATCGGCGAGGCCCAACAACAATGCCGCCACGAGGGTGGCGCAGGCTCCGGTGCCGCAGGCCAGGGTCGGACCTGCACCCCGCTCCCAGACCCGGATCTCCAGACGCTCACGGCTGTGAACCTGGAGGAAATGAACGTTGGTCTTGGCCGGGAAGGCCGGATGCACCTCCAGGGCAGCCCCCCAGGCATCAAAGGGAATGCTGGTGAGGTCGTCGACGGGCACCACCACATGGGGATTGCCCATGCCAACGGCCGCCACCCTTAGCTGTTCTCCCTCTAACAGCAGCACCCCCTGGGGCAGACCGTCCTCCGGCATCAGTGTTGTGGGGATGCCTTCCGGCGTGAGGAACGGAGGCCCCATATCCACCCGCAACTGGCGGTCCGCCATGAGTTCAGGGCGAATCATTCCCGCGAGGGTTTCGATGTCCCAACTTCGTCCTGGCGCATCTCCATCGGTATCGGCTAGATAACGCGCCAGGCAACGAATGCCGTTGCCGCACATCTCGGCCTCACTTCCATCGGCATTGATGATCCGCATGCGCAGTTCACCCTCGGCCTGAGGTGGAAGCGCCAGGATCAGGCCATCCGCGCCAATACCGAAACGCCGATCGCAGATATGGCGCACCCAGGCGGGATTGGGATCACTGATGGCATCGGGCAGTTGTCCCTGACGGCCTTCCACAATCAGGAAGTCGTTGCCAAGTCCCTGATATTTGCTGAACTGCAGCATGCGTGGCCGGTATCGCCCCTGAATCCTATGGAGACAGCTCCACTTGATCCAAGTCTTCCGGGGGTTCGGCTGCTGCAGAGCTGGATTCGTGAACAGCTGCCGCTCAGCATCGGGCTGGTTGGTCAGGAGCCCATCGAGGGGCGTCTGATCTGGCAAGACCCTGAATTTCTGGCCATTGAACGCATGGCAGCCAGCCGGCCCGTGCTGATCAATCGACGCCAGATCACTGTGATCCGCTCCCTCGGCTGAACACCAGGCATGTGGCACGATCGCAACCTTGCCGAGCGCTGGTTCCGTGAACGCTGCCAACCCTGCCGTCGACGCCAGTACGCAGAACGATCGTTACGACCCCGTAGCGCTTGAACAGCGCTGGCAGGACAGCTGGAAAACCGATGAGGTGGATGCCACCGACGAGAACAGTGACAAACCTGGCTTCTTTGCCCTGTCGATGTTCCCGTACCCATCGGGAAGCTTGCACATGGGCCATGTGCGGAATTACGTCATCACCGATGTGATCGCCCGTGTTCAGCGCATGCGCGGACACTCTGTATTGCATCCCATGGGCTGGGATGCCTTCGGACTCCCCGCGGAAAATGCCGCGATCGAGAGGAATGTCGATCCTGGGGACTGGACCGACCGCAACATTGATCAGATGCGGGCGCAACTGGATCGTCTTGGCTTATCGATTGACTGGAGCCGCGAACAGGCGACCTGCCACAGCGACTACTACCGCTGGACCCAATGGCTGTTTCTTGAGCTGCTCGAAGGGGGCCTGGCCTATCGCAAAAATGCCACCGTCAACTGGGACCCCGTCGATCAGACCGTTCTGGCCAATGAGCAGGTGGATGGCGACGGCCGCTCCTGGCGCTCCGGGGCCCTGGTGGAACAACGCCAGCTGAACCAATGGTTCCTACGCATCACCGACTACGCCGAACCGCTTCTTAACGGCCTTGACGCGCTCCAGGGCTGGCCGGAACGGGTACGCACCATGCAGGCCAACTGGATTGGCCGCTCCGAAGGCGCGGAAATCACCTTCTGCGTTGAAGGGGCCCAGGACCAGACGATCACCGTGTTCACCACCCGGCCCGACACCCTCGCCGGGGCGAGCTACGTGGTGCTGGCTCCGGAAAACGAGCAAGTCGACGACCTGACAAGCGCTGAGCAGACGGCGACGGTCGAAGCCTTCAAAAAAGAAGTGGCTCGGCTCAGCACGATCGAACGCACCAGCGATGACCGACCCAAGCGGGGTGTGCCCATCGGCAGTCGTGTCGTCAACCCCCTGACGGGAGCTGTTCTTCCGGTCTGGATCGCCGACTACGTGCTCGCCGAATACGGCACCGGGGCCGTCATGGGCGTGCCGGCCCACGACCAACGTGACATCGCCTTTGCCCAATCGAATGATCTGCCGATTCAGCAGGTGATCGATGCCGAGGGGGCTGCGGAGGCGATCGCCGCTGGGCAGGCTTGGACGGATCCCGGAACACTGATCAATTCAGGATCCTTCGATGGCACAGCATCAGCCGAGGCCAAGACGTCCATCACCAGCCATGGAGCGGAACAGGGTTGGGCCCGCAGCAAGGTCACCTATCGATTACGCGACTGGCTGATCTCCCGCCAGCGCTACTGGGGCTGTCCGATTCCTGTTATTCACTGCGATGACTGCGGTTCTGTTCCTGTGCCCCGAGACGAGCTACCGGTGGAACTGCCCCGGGGCATTGATCTTTCTGGGAAGGGTGGCTCGCCCCTGAGTCAGCAGAGCGATTGGGTCAACGTGCCCTGCCCCAACTGTGGCAAGCCCGCCAAGCGCGAGACCGACACCATGGACACCTTCATGTGTTCCTCCTGGTATTTCCTCCGTTTTGCGGATCCCCACAACACCGAAAAGCCCTTCACCAAGGAGGCGGTGAACCGCTGGTTGCCGGTGAAGCAGTACGTGGGTGGGATCGAGCACGCGATCCTGCACCTGCTCTATGCCCGTTTCTTCACTAAGGCGCTCAAGGATCGCGGCCTGATTGACATCAATGAGCCCTTTGAACGCCTCCTTACCCAAGGGATGGTTCAGGCAATCACCTACAGAAATGCGACAACCGGCAAGTACATCGCTCCTGCGGATGTGGCGGATCCAGAGGATCCCCGCGACCCCAACACCAACGACAAGTTGGAGGTGTTGTTCGAGAAAATGTCGAAGTCGAAATACAACGGCGTCGACCCTGCAGCCGTAATCGATCGCTACGGCGCTGATACGGCCCGCATGTTCATCCTGTTCAAGGCACCTCCAGAGAAGGATCTGGAGTGGGATGACGCCGATGTGGAAGGTCAGTTCCGTTTCCTGCAACGGCTGTGGAGGCTTGTTGAGGCGGGTGCCGCACGCATCGATTCCATGGAGCCGATGCAACGGTCGGATTCGCTTCATGAAGCCGACAGCGCCGTGCGTCGTGCCCTGCATCTCGCCATCGAAGCCGTCAGCGAAGATCTCAGCGATGAGATTCAGCTGAATACGGCGATCTCCGAGCTGATGAAGCTCTCCAATGCCATCAGCGCAACAGGCGTCGACGCCCTGAGTGATTCTGTGTTGCAGGAGGCCCTCTCCGGCCTGGTTCGCCTCTTAGCCCCCTTTGCACCGCACTTAGCAGAAGAGTTCTGGAGCCGCCTCGGTGGAATCGGAAGTGTTCATCGCCAAACCTGGCCAGCCCTCGATCCGTCGGCTCTTATTCAAGACAGTGTTGAACTGGTGATCCAGGTGAAGGGCAAGGTGCGGGGCAAGATTCAGGTTCCCGCTTCTGCCGACAAGCAAGAGTTAGAACGGCTCGCCCTAGCCAGTGAAGTTGCCGAAAAATGGTTGGAGGGCGCCGCACCCCGGCGGGTGATTGTGGTTCCCGGGAAACTGGTGAACCTGGTGCCCTGATACCAGGCGCAATCAACTCTTGCTGAACCGCATGGAAGCTGGTTTGCCCCAGTCCCCCTGAGCATTGAAACCCCGCTTGTTGCTGGTGAGATGACGCAGGATCCAGAAAATGGATTCATCGGTGCCATCCCCTAGGACCAGGCGGATCTCGTCGGCGGAACGGGCCACACCGTCGGCCAAGATCGCTTCCACACGGCCTTGCAGGTCGAGAATCGCCGCCGCTGCTTTTTTGCCTGCCTCAACGCCGGGCTGGTGGTAGGCATTGATGTTGACGAGTTCGCCGTACAGGCCAACGGCGCGCTCGAACAAGGCAATCAAGGAACCAAGGCGCCGGGCATCAAAACACCGCATGCTGATCGTCATGCTCTGGCGCCCACCCTCAGTGAGGGCTGAGCGGGTGCCCTGTAGGAATCCGTCAAGGAAGTCGCCGGGGCATTCGCCACCAATCACGGGGATGTCGCTGACATCCTCCAGAACCTCGATGAAGGTGGCGAAGAAGTTGTCGACACCATCACGAAGTTGTTGCACGTAGGCGTGCTGATCGGTGGAGCCCTTGTTGCCGTAAACAGCAATGCCCTGGTGCACCACCTCACCGTTGCGATCGAGGCGCTTGCCCAGGGATTCCATCACCAGCTGCTGGAGGTAACGGCTGAACACCTCCAGGCGATCGCGATAAGGCAGAACGACCATGTCGCGCTGACCCCGACCGCCGCCGGCGACAAACCAGGAGGCCGCCATCAAGGCAGCCGGATTCCGACGCAGATCCGCCTCGCGGGTGGCGGCATCCATCTGAGAGGCACCAGCGAGAAAGTCGCGGGTGTCGCAACCGATCAGGGCCCCAGGCAGCAGGCCAACGGCACTGGTGATGCTGGTGCGGCCACCGACCCAATCGAACATGTCGAATCGTTTGAGCCAAGCCTCGGACTGAGCTTGCTGATCCAACTTGCTGTTCAGCATCGTCACAGCGACAGCCTGACCAGCCCACTGGCCTCCATCCGCTTCAAGCCGATGGCGGGCCTGCTCCAAGCCGATATGCGGTTCGGGGGTTCCTCCCGACTTACTCACAGTCACCACCAGCGTGCGATCCAAGCGACCATCAAGACCCGCCAGGACGTTGCTCATCCCATTGGGGTCAACGTTGTCGAAGAAGTGGAAGGGAAGTCCCTGACCGGGGTTCTGCAGAGCTCGAATCATCAATGCCGGACCCAGACCGCTGCCGCCAATGCCGATCCAGAGCACATCGGTGAAGGCTTCACCGTTGGGGGCCTTGATCGTTCCGTTGATCACATCGCGCCCGAAGGCGGCGATCAACTCGATTTCCCGGGAGATGTGCTTCTGCAGCTCTGAGCTTGGAGCAAGTTCGGGAGTGCGCAGCCAGTAGTGACCCACCTGACGCTGTTCATCCGGATTGGCGATCGCTCCGGCTTCCAACTCCTGCATCGCGGTGAAGGCCTTGTCCATCCGCGGCTGCAACTGCTGCAGGTCTGCGGCGTTGACGTGCATTCGGCTGATGTCCAACCAGACCCCAAGATCATCGTGGTACCAGCTGAGATCACAGAAACGCTGCCATTGAATCTGAGCGTCGGAAGCGCTGAAATCCGGGAAGCTCATGCCGGGCGGGCGATGCAGTCTTGCTGAACGTATCCAGGATCTGACGGGATGCCCACGCAAAAGGACACCACAGTTAGTTTCATGTCACCTTCCACTGACCGGTTTTCCAGCCCCCATGGCTGAGTCACTGCGATTAACGACTGCGCTTCTGGCGACAGCAGCAAGCTTTTGCTTGATCGGACAGTGGGTACAACCCGTCACTGATCGCGAGAATCAGGTGCCTGTGGTTGTCGGGGACAGACTCGAGCCAACAGACTTTTCACCGGAAGAACTGAAGCTGCTGCAACGGCGCTTCGGTGTGCATGGCCCCCAGACACAGCTTGCCCAGCTGTTCACCAACAGCGTGGATCAGCTCAAACCGCTGCGCTCGCAAACGTTGGATCGCCTGCGCGAGCTGAAACCGGTCATCCTGCGCGAATCGAAGACGCATCGTGTCAACCCGATGCTGATCACAGCGGTGCTGTTCGACGAGATCCAGCATTCCAAACCGGGGGAGAGCCTCCCGTTCATCGCCCATTCCGGTCTGGTGAAGACCCATGGACCGGCCCAGATCGGAGTTTCGGAACTCATCCATCAAAAGCGACTGCCTGCGAATCCGACGCAGGAGGAGATCACCTGGGCCCGCAAACAGCTGCTGGACCCCGAGATGAACATCACTTTTTTGGCAGCGAAGTTCCAACGGCTGAAGCTGGCCCTTGGCCTGCCGGAGAGCTTGATGCTGCAAGCGAGTCGCTCGTATCTGGATGCCAAGGCGATCGCCACCCTCACTTATCTCCACAACGGAAAGCTGGATTACCCCTCTCGCGTGCTGGGCTACATGCAAGATGCTGAGCTGCACGGGTTGATTTACGGCGGCCGCCAACCCAACCCCGACATCACGGTTTAGAGGCCATTCACGGGAAGAACTTGGCTGTGGATGAGCCCCAATCCAATCCCTGAGTCCGCCAATCCCTAAGTAAGGGGAGAAAAAGATGCGACGACCATCACCCATTTGGGGGATGTGAAAGCCCCGTTTCTGTTTTTTCATCGATCCAGTACGGCAGATCGATGAAAAAACTGTTCTTACCACTTGCTTTTGGCTTGCTTCTCCCAACAGCAGCAATCGCTCAGGTAGCCCCCGAGGTGGCTGACCAGTGCAAAGAAGCCAGGGATTTCTATGGCTGCGTGAGGGCCTTTACGATTCCTCCCCAATCCAGATCTGACCGGGTCCCTCTTGCGGGAGTGATGCGGCCGGTGGCTACAGCGCTGTTCTCAGGCCCGAACCTCCGTAACTCAGGCTCAAACTTCTCGCCGGGCGTCATCCCGGCTGACCTTGTCGAGGGGATCCTGCGAGGCGTCCTGCGGTGAAATGAGGCAGTGCTGATTACTTGTGACAACTGGCCCGAAAACGCTCTGATCGGCTGGTGGCGGCATGTTTGGTTTGGCGGCCGCTCACCCGCTTGCGCCAGAGCTTGAACGACGACGATTTCATGTGTTGCCGCATCACAGCAATCACCTGCGGCTCGGAGAGTCCGAATTGATATTCAATCGCCTCGAAGGGGGTGCGATCTTCCCAGGCCATTTCAATGACCCGATCGAGGTCCTCGCTGGGGAGTGTTGTCAACGCGGCGCTAACAGCAAGCAAGAAGCTAACGACGCTTCAGGTCACGCAGAGGTCGCCAAGAGCCGCCAGCCGCACCTGAAGTTTCGACCAGTCAAAACTGCGCGGATCACCCCGTTCTCCGCCCAGATCCACATGGCGATGGGTCGTGATCGCCGCTGGAGGGAGATTGAAAGAACGGATCCAACCCGACAACACCAAAGCCAACGCGTCGTATTGCTGGGTCGTGTAGCCGGCATGGGTGCCATTGGCGTTCGCCCCCGACGGCGGTGTTTCCAGGCTTAGGTGCAACGCGAAGTTGTTCACAGAGCCCTTGAGCTTCTTATTGGTGATCGCCCACTCACCCAGAAAAGCTGAAAAACCGGCGCCATAGGCGCGACTTAACGGGTCCACCAGATCCAGAACACGCCCGTCCTGCCCCACAAGCGTGTGATAGCTCACCTGATCCTCATCCCGCGGGTGGGGAGTCATGAAGGTGTTCAAGGCGGAACCGAGTGAATACACCGTCTCGTGCAGCACCACCACCCTGGGAGTGGCATCAATCCGACGACCGAACGCGTCTTGGTCGTAGCGCTCACCGAAATTGGAGGGATCGATCTTCACGAATGCACGCCAGGAGCTCGACCGGGCATCGAGCTGGTTCAGACGGGACCGCAGCGCGGTATCGACATCAGAGCATTGGCGAGCCAATGGAGAGCGCCACGAGCGCGACTTCGGCGGTAAAGGCACCGAGGAGGAGGGGTTCTCTTCCAATTGGCGACCGCGTTCCCTCCCCACCTGGTCGAGCAGCTCCATCAGGGACGGGCGAACCCCTGCATGAGACAGCCCACCTTGATCCACCAACACCCAGCCCACCAGGCCCAGCGCCAACGACCCTGCTGCTGCTGCAGTAATCGAGAGACCACGATGCTCCTGAACGCGACTCCGAAGACCGCTCCAATAACGACTTAAACGATCTCGAACCATCGATCCCGCAATTGCCGTTGTTCCGTTGTGCACCCAGGATCCCAATCCAACGACCAATGGTCCACACCTTTGTCAGGAAACAACTGGGTCTCCTTCAAGAGACTGCGTCGCGCGTAGGTGACGCTCACGCAGTCCTGCTGCTCCAACAGAGACGGGAGATCGCTGCCGCGACGCACCCGATAGCCATTGATCGCAAGCAACTCATCGCCCACCACAAGCCCAGCCCGTTGGCCGGGACTCTGGCGCCGCACCCGCTGAATTAAGGCGGCACCGTCTCCATCCTTGAGCGTGAGTCCATGGTCGGGATGCTTGAGCGGAACTGGATCCATCCGCAGCCCAAGAGCCTCCACGCAATCGATCAAGGGAAGAGCCTCAGGTTGATCAAGCCATTGATCCAGATCGGCCGCCAGGTCGGCATCCCATTGGGCCAAGGCGGCTTTGATGTCGTGGCGGCTGTAACCGCGAGCCTGACGGCCAAGCCTCAACCACAGTTCCCGCAGGATGGCCGCCATGGATTGACCACGCTGCCGTAGACGCACATCCAGGCAGAAGGCCACCGCGGCACCCAATCGGTAGTAGCTGATCTGGGTATCCCGCGACGCTGGCGTGGCCTTGTACAGCTTGATCCAAGCCTCACGGGCACTGGCTGCCAGCGATTGAACGGAGCAACCAGGTGACATCAACACGCTGGAGAGCTCCTCCCCCAGATCCTTGAGCAGGGTCGGTCGATCCGAACGCCCCGCCAGCAGGGGCAGGCTCAGGTCGTAGTAACTGGTGATCCCCTCGGCAAACCAAAGGCCCTCAGTGATCACCGCCTGTCCGTAGTCGTAGGGACGAAGCTCAACAGGTCGCAGCCGGCGCACGTTCCATTGGTGCAGGTATTCGTGGCCGATCAACTGCAACAGCTGCCGGTAGCCCTTGGGCTTGGCCAAGGCTGACCAACTGAACTGCAACACGGCACTGTGATCGTGCTCGAGGCCGCCATAGCCCTGGTCGAGCAGTTGAAGAACCAACTGATAGCGATCCCCAGCCGGAGGAGGAGTTCCCATCAATCGACAGGTTGCGCTGCAAACGCGCTCGATGTCGCTGAGGAAGTTCGGCGGCCAACCCATGGGCGGAGTGCCGATTAACAGCAACTCATGGCTGCAGGCCTGCACCGTGAAGGGTTCCGCCTGAAAGGGACCGGCATGGAGCGGGCTGTCGACGAGGGCATCGAAATCCGCAGCGATCCACCCCTCAGGACTGGTTTCAAGCGGCAGATGCACACTCCAGTGCTCCGGAGCCTTCACCGCAACGCGGTGGGGCGACCAGCGGAAGCCATCGATATCCATCGCCACAGCGGCGAGGCAGAGCGAGGCAAAATCAGGGTCCAGCAACCCAGTGCGGACGGTCAGATCCCATGCTTCAAGCTGATAGTTGAGCGTGAGCGGGCTCAGATCAGGAAGATCACACAGCCACTGGTGGGGTGCCAAACGACGCACCGCGAGCTCTTCGCTGTTGGCGAGCAGCTCCAGGCTGTGGAGGTGCTGAGCGTGATCGCGCACCGTGTAGGACCCCGGGGTCCACACCGGCAGCTGAAAGGTCTGGCGCCTCGTCTGGGGTGTCCATTGGATGGACACACCGATGGTCTGCGTTTCGGGATGGCTCAGATCGAGCCTGATCTGAACCGGATCTGGCACGTCAGAGGGACTGCACGATCAGGTCGGCCGATCCCATCGCACCGAAACGCACCTGGTCCATGGCATGAAGCAGGGCATAGCGACGCGTCACCCGCTGCAACCGCTGTTCAAGCCCAGGCTGGCGGCTGATCCGTTGAATGTCGCCATGCATCACGATCGTGCCGTCCTCACGCTGGGTCCAGCCGAGGGGCATGGCATCTCCATGAACAGCAAGCACATCAACGGTGTGGGAATCGTCAGCAAAACCCTGCAATTCGGTCGTTCGCTCAACACTGAAGCCCTCATCACGCAGGGCCCGCACAAGTCGCTCGAGATCGGTAAAGACAGTCGGCAGGATGGAGAGATGGGACATGGACCGGACCCCGCTTTGACTGACCCTAGCCACAACATTCGAGCTGACCAGGCCCCCTTGCAGCTGGGGGTGATGGCATCCGGAAACGGCAGCAACTTCGAGGCCTTGGCCCAAGCAATCCAGGCGGGGAAAGTCAATGCACGAATTCAACGGCTCGTGGTTAACAATCCAGGCTGTGGAGCACAGCAACGCGCCGAACGTCTCGGGGTTCCTGTGTCGGTGCTCGACCATCGTCTGCTCAAGAACCGACGCGAGCTGGACGCCGAACTGGTGCGCCTGTTCCGCGCCGACCAGGTGGAGCTGGTGGTGATGGCGGGTTGGATGCGGATCGTCACCGATGTCTTAATCAGCGGATTTTCAGAACGCTTGATCAACATCCACCCATCGCTGCTGCCCAGCTTCCGCGGCATGGACGCGGTGGGTCAGGCCTTAGAAGCCGGAGTGAAGCTCACCGGCTGCACGGTTCACATCGTCACCGAGGAGCTGGATGCCGGCCCGATCTTGGCCCAGGCCGCCGTCCCCGTTCTCGATGGTGATGACCACGCCACGCTTGCCAAACGGATCCAAGAACAGGAACACCTGCTCTTGCCGGCTGCCCTCGCTGGCCTGAAGCCAACCTGGCGTCAGGGATAGAACGATTGCAGAGGCAGACCCGTCTCAGGCGCGAGGCCGGCCATGAGGTTCAGGCATTGCACGCCCTGCCCCGCCTGGCCCTTGATCAGGTTGTCGATCGCACTCATCAACACCAACTGGCCCGTGCGGGTGTCCACCTGAACTGACAGCAGGGCGCGATTCGTGTGCCGCGCCCATTTGGTAGCGGGGTAGGTGCCCACTGGGAGCACCTCAACGCAGGGATGGTGCCTGTAGATGGCGTCCAGAACGGTGGTGCAATCCTCAGCGGTGAGGCCGGGGTCGCGCAGTCGGGCATACACCGTTGAAAGCAGACCTCGAACCATCGGCACGAGGTGCGGCGTGAACTGAAGACGCACCTCCTGCCCAGCCACCTCCGTCGCCATCTGTTCGATCTCTGAGGTGTGGCGATGACCGATCACGCCGTAGGGCGCAATGGATTCCGAGGCTTCCGCCAGCAACATCGCTTCCTTTGGCACCCGTCCACCACCGGAGGTGCCGGTCTTGGCATCAATCACGATGCCGTTCGTCTCAATCAGACCTTGCTTGAGAAAAGGGAGCAGGGGCAGCAAACTCGCGGTGGGGAAACATCCGGGAGCCGCCACCAACTTCGCCTCGGCGATCGCAGGGCCGTTCCATTCAGGCAGGCCATAGACAGCATTGCTGCAGAGCTCGGCATCCTTTCGATTGAGAGACCCGGCCTCCTTGGCATACACCTGAAGCCACTGGTCGAGGGAGCGGTAGCGGAAGTCGGCGGAAAGATCCACAACCCGCACACCACGCTCCAACAGTTGTGGCGCCAATTGGCATGCCAGGCCGTTGGGAAGACTCAGAACGGCGAAGTCGGAGCAGGCCGCAATCCGGTCGGGGTCTGCCGATTCCACCATCGGGTCATCCGGCAGGGGCAGGAAGGCACAAACAGAACTCCAGCGTTGGCCGGCACTGCGTTCACCGCCGAGAAAACTGACGGAAAGACCCGGGTGTCCCTGCAGCAGGCGGATGGTCTGAAGGCCGCCATAGCCGGAGGCGCCAATGACAGCAACCCGTCCGCCCTTCAACGTTGCCATCGCTTCAACCGCCGACGCTTTGTTGCCTGCCATTGAATCAACCAACCAACGGCTGATCGTACAGAGATCAATAATGAGGTCATCAACCGGCGACCAGGCTCCTGAACCCCAGTTCCCTTGACCCCGCGAACGATCCCATCGCGTTTGATGCCATCAGCGATGCCCTCGCGGCGATCCGAAATGGTGAGTGCATTGTCGTGGTGGACGACGAACAGCGGGAGAACGAAGGTGATTTGATCTGCGCTGCCCAGTTCGCAACTCCAGAAGCGATCAACTTCATGGCCACCGAGGCGCGGGGCCTGATCTGTCTCGCCATGGAGGGACAACGGCTGGATGAACTCGATCTGCCGCTGATGGTGGATCGCAACACCGACGCCAACGAAACGGCCTTCACGGTGAGCATCGATGCCGGAATTGAGCATGGGGTGACCACTGGAATCTCCGCCGAAGACCGCGCCGCCACAATTCAGGTGGCGCTTAATCCGGCCACGCGGCCGGCTGAACTGCGCAGACCCGGGCACATCTTTCCCTTACGCGCCCGCCCTGGTGGCGTACTGAAGCGCGCTGGCCACACTGAAGCCGCCGTCGATCTGTCACAGCTGGCAGGCCTCAGCCCTGCGGGGGTGATCTGCGAAATCCAAAACAGCGATGGCTCGATGGCCCGGCTGCCGGAGCTGCGCAGCTACGCCGATCGGTGGGGACTGAAGCTGATCAGCATTGCGGATCTGATCCGTTACCGGCTGGAGAACGAGCGGTTTGTCCGCCGACTGGCCCAGGCACAGATGCCGAGCCGTTTCGGGACCTTCCAGGCGGTGGGTTATCGCAACGAACTGGATGGTTCCGAGCATGTTGCTCTGATCAAGGGCGAGCCGAATGCCCTGCATGAGCCCGTACTGGTGCGCATGCATTCCGAATGCCTCACCGGTGATGCCTTTGGCTCGCTGCGTTGTGACTGCCGGCCCCAGCTGGAGGCGGCATTGCGCCAGATCGAAGCGGAAGGGGAGGGTGTAGTCGTCTACCTGCGGCAGGAAGGTCGTGGCATCGGCCTGATTAACAAACTGAAGGCCTACAGCCTTCAGGAAGCAGGTTTAGACACCGTTGAAGCCAATGAACGCCTCGGCTTCCCAGCGGATCTCCGCAACTACGGCGTCGGCGCCCAGATTCTCTCTGACCTGGGCATCCATCGGCTGCGCCTGCTCACAAACAACCCGCGCAAGATTGCCGGACTTGGTGGCTATGGCCTTCAGGTGGAAGAGCGGGTGCCGCTGGTGATGGACCCAGGCATTCATAACGCCGACTACCTAGCGGCCAAGCGGGAGAAGCTCGGACATCTCTTCGAATCTGAGAGTCCTTGTGTGGTTCTGGCGCTGGCGGTGAACGTTGGCCCGGAAAGCTGGCCCACCATTCGCTTGGAAGTGGAGGGAATCGCGCATCGCCATGGCTTCAACCTCGAGGCCCTGCATGAGCCACGTCTGTTGGCGCTCTGGGACCGTCCGCAATTCGTCTGGAAACTGTCCCCAGATGGTGGAGATGCCAGCCCCCTGCTGCAAAGCCTGGCGGCCCTGGCGGCTACCGAACGGGTGGGACTTATGCGGGTTCCAACCGAGCGGATGGCACTCCACCCGCCCCAGAATCTTGAGCGGGTGGAGCATCAGCTCAATGAGCTGATCGACATGAGCAGTGACGGACTGATCGAAAACGGCCCGTCACTCCTGCACTGGACGCGGCGCTGATCAGCCCTCCTGGATCGTCACTTTGTTGATCTTGGAGCCGTTGGAGAGCTTCAACACCACATCCATGTTGCCGGTGTGGCCAAACACCGTATGGACACCGTCGAGGTGGGACTGGGCCTCATGGCAGATGTAGAACTGCGAACCACCAGTGTTGCGGCCGGCATGGGCCATGGCGAGGGTTCCGGCCTGGTGCTTCTGCGGGTTGATCTCGCAATCGATTTGGTAACCGGGACCTCCGGTTCCAGCCATGCCGCGGGCGCCCTCACGGCTGTTGGGGCATCCTCCCTGGGCCATAAAACCCGGGATCACCCGGTGAAAGGCCAGGCCGTCGTAAAAGCCGTCTTTCACCAGCTTCACGAAGTTGGAGACAGTGTTCGGGGCATCGGCATCAAATAGCTCGAGCTCGATCAGGCCTGCTTCGGTGTCCATCAAGGCCTTAGTCATGATCGCGCGAGCAAAACTGGAGTGTAGTGAGAGTAGTGGCATGGCAGATCTCGAGGGAGCCCGGGTTGGCGTCATCGGCGGTAGCGGCCTGTATTCGATTCCCGGCTTAAGCCAGGTGGAAGAACGTGCGATACCAACACCGTTCGGGGCGCCATCCGATCAACTGCGATTGGGAGAGCTTGAGGGGGTCGAGACCGTCTTCCTGGCCCGCCATGGCCGGCATCACCAGCTGCTGCCCAGTGAAGTGCCCTACCGGGCCAACATCTGGGCGATGCGTTCGCTGGGGGTGCGCTGGTTGATCTCCCTCTCCGCGGTTGGATCGCTCCAGGGCCATTTGCATCCGCGGGACATGGTCGTACCGGATCAGTTCATTGACCGCACGCGTCAAAGGCCATCCAGTTTTTTCGGGAACGGCTGTGTGGCTCACGTCAGCCTTGCCGAACCTTTCTGCCCGCAGTTAAGTGCCCTACTGGCCGATGCCGCCGAGAAGGGCTTGCCGAAAGGTCAAAAGCTGCATCGCGGAGGAACGTATCTCTGCATGGAGGGCCCAGCCTTTTCCACCCAAGCCGAAAGCAAGCTCTACCGCTCCTGGGGTTGTTCAGTCATCGGGATGACCAATCACACCGAGGCCCGCCTGGCCCGGGAAGCCGAATTGGCCTATGCCTCCCTGAGCATGGTCACCGACTTTGACTGCTGGCATGAAGACCATGACGCGGTCTCTGTGGAGATGGTGATTAGCAACCTGCAGGCCAATGCCTCGGCCACCGAACCGATCCTGAGCGGTTTGATGCAGCAGCTGAAGCAAAAGCCTCCTGCTTCGACGGCCCACACAGCCCTCGCCAATGCCTTGATCACGCCCAAGGACCAGGTGCCTGCCGAGACCCGATCAAAGCTCGATCTGTTCACCTCTGCTTACTGGGGATCGTTCGATCAGGCCTCCATCAGCTGAGGTCCGTCAGCTGAGCTCCGCAGGAGGCCAGTGCCGAGCGAAGCTGCTGGTCATGCTGCTGAAGCAGCGCACATGCCTGGTCGACAGACAAGTCAGCAGCAGCCATCAACAAAGCGAGTTTGACCGATCCGCCGGCGTCCTCCAGCAGCGTCAGTCCACGCTCCCGCTCGACACCGGCCAGATCCCTCAGGATCCGCAGCGATCGGTCCACCAACTTGCTGTTGCTTGCGGCTACATCCACCATCCGATTCCCATAGACCTTGCCGAGCTTCACCATCACCGCGGTCGACAGCGTGTTTAAGGCAAGTTTTGTGGCCGTGCCGGCCTTCATCCGCGTGGATCCAGTCAGCAGCTCAGGGCCGGTGAGCAGACGAATGTCGATATCGCAGGGAAGGGGAGCCTGCTCCGTCGGAACACAGGCCATGGCAATCGCCAGAGCACCAATGCTTGTCGCAAACGCCAGGCCGCCGCGAACGTATGGCGTGGTGCCACCTGCGGCGATCCCCACAAGACAGTCCTTGGAGCAAAAGCCCCGCTCCTCCAGGTCAGCCCGACCGGCAGCCTCAACATCCTCGAGCCCTTCGGAACTGCGCAACAGCGCTGCTGAACCACCAGCGAGAACCCCCTGCACCTGCTCGGGATCACTGCAAAAAGTGGGTGGACACTCCGCGGCATCCAAGACCCCCAGCCGGCCTGAGGTGCCAGCACCGAGATAGAAGAGACGACCGCCGGCACGAAGTCGCTCAGAAACGGCATCAACGGCCTGAGCAAGGTCAGGAGCGGCCGCGGCGACAGCCTCTTGGGGACGCCGATCCTCGTCCGCAAACAGGGCGACGAGATCGAGGGTCTCGAGTTGATCCAAGCGTGAACTGCGCTGATTGCTCTGCTCGGTCAGCAGATGGCCGCGGTCGCTGGAGGGCTGGAGATCAGGGTCAAACAGAGCCATGGTTCAGAGCAGCCCCTCCAACCGCCGACGCAGTTCATCGAGTTCAGGATTTGACTCGGGCTCGGTCTCCAGTCCCTGGCGCGCAGGTTCAGCGGCGTGTTGTTCAGGGTTGGCGTTGTCAGGGATTGGGTTATCAGGGTTGGTGTCGTCCTTCCAGCTGCTCACATCGCGGTTGCTCTGCGGCGGCGCCATGAACAGGCGCTCCTCGTCATTGCTTGGCACAAAACCCGACTCGATCACGCGGGCCTCATAGCCGGCCTCACGACAAAACAAATCCACGTCTTCTCGGTCCAGGGCCTCCACCGTCGGAATCGGAAAGTCCTGCGCCTCCAGAAGACCGGCATAACGCTCGGCATCGTCGGGGTTCTCAAACAGAAGAACCACAGTGCGTCCGGCAATTTCAAGCGAATGGATGCCTTCACTATCCGTACCGGCATCAAAGAGCAGGACGTGGACGCGCATCGAGAAAACGTCAGATCAATCGGACCGGAGTCTCACCCATCGTCATCCAACCTGCTCGGATTCGCTCGCCAGTTCCTGAAGGCGGCGATAAAGAGCCCGTTCCGCATCGCCCAGATCTGAAGGAATCACCACAACAATCTCCACCAGTTGGTCCCCCCGTTCGTTCTCCAGCTGCAGCCCACGACCACGAAGTCGCAACAAGCGTCCGCTCGATGAACCGGGAGGAACTTGCAGCGTCACGGGCCCATCCAGCGTGGGCACATCCACAGCGCAGCCAAGAGCCGCATCTGGGGGAAACAACAGCAGCTTGTAGAGCACGCGAAGACCATCGATCCGAAGCCCTTCATCGGTCACAACCCGGAGCTGCAGGAAATGATCACGCCCCCCCGGGGCGACGCCCTCAAGCCGAAGTCGCCAGCCATCACCAGCGAAGGGAGGAGTGTTCAACTCGATCACCGTGCCGTCGTCGAGCGTCAGTTCCACCTGGGTGCCCTGCAGAGCCTGATCAGCGGTGAGATGAACGACCGATTCGAGATCCTCCACAGCACGCACGGGCGGCGGTGGCGGCGGTGCCGACACCGGAGGTTCAGTTCTTCTGGTTTCACTTCTGACGTCATCACCCCGGAAGGGTGGATCCGGCTCCATGTCGGACTCAGCCGTTGATCGCCCTGCCCCCCCGCCAAAAATCACGTCGAGATAGTCCTCGAAATCGGGGAACCCGTGAGCGAAGGGATCGGCAACACCCGCACCTGTACCACCGCCCCGTTGCCAAGCATCGCGGCGGCGGGGATCACTGAGCACCGCGTAGGCCTCATTGACCAGCTTGAAGCGATCCTCTGCAACGGGATCATTGCTGTTCAGATCCGGATGCCAACGGCGCGCCTCGCGGCGAAAGGCACGTTTCAGCTGCTGATCCGTGCAGTCGGGATCAACCCCCAGCAGAGACCAATAATCAGGATCAGCGGTAGATGTCATCGTCCCAAGGTGCAGAGTCACGACGGCTCAGGCCTCGACCGCGTTCACCCGGACGACTGGGGGGACCCCAGGGGTCGTCATCCCAATCATCGGCAAACAACTCATCCTTGAGGGAACCGAGGGTGTTGCGAATCCCCTGAAGCGGACTGCCATCGCCCTGACGTTCCGCCGAAAGACGACGGTTCAGACCGAAGAGAGCCTCCTCAAGACCGCTTACACACAGATCCAGCTCCTGGAGGTCGTCGTTGGCGAGGCAGTCCTGCACATCGCGTATGGCCATTTCAACAGCCCGTTGCTGCCGTTCAGCGCCGTAGGGCCCCAGCTCCAGCGAAGCGTCCCGCAGACGCCGTTCTGCCTGAGCAAGCAACGTTTGGGCACGGTTGCGACGCTCGATTTGATTGCGTTTGCGCCGATCCTCATCGGCCCGTGCCTCCGCTTCCGCCAACAGAGCGGTCACATCCTCCTCGTTGAGATTCGAACCGCCCTGAATCGAAACCGACTGCTTGCGACCCGTGGTGCGGTCGGTGGCACTGACCTGAAGCAGACCATTGGCATCAATATCGAACGCCACTTGCACCTGAGGCACACCCCTCGGAGCCGGTGGAATGCCGGAGAGGCGGAAACGACCAAGAGATTTGTTGTCCGATGCCATCTGGCGCTCCCCTTGCCAGACATGGATTTCAACGGACGACTGATTGGCTTCCGAAGTGCTGAACACATCGGACTGGCGCACCGGGATCGGAGTGTTGCGAGGGATCAGCACCTTCATCAGTCCGCCAATCGTCTCCAGTCCGAGCGAGAGAGGTGTGACGTCATTCAGCAACAGGTCCCTGAGTTCCCCTGTGAGGATCCCCGCCTGAACGGCAGCACCGATCGCCACCACCTCATCGGGATTCACCGATTGGCAGGGATCGATGGGCACAAGGGTGCGAACCAATTGCTGCACCATGGGCATCCGGGTGGCGCCCCCCACCAGCACAACGTCATCAATGTCGTTTGCAGACCAACCCGAGTCGCGCAGTGCCGCTTGGACCGGACTCAGCAAACGGTCGAGAAGATCCGGGCAGAGACCCTCGAACATGGCACGGTCCAGACGAGTTTCAATGTGCAGCGGACCATCACTGCCGGTAGCAATGAACGGCAGCGAAATCGGGGTGCTCAGCACACCGGAGAGTTCCTGCTTCGCTTTTTCAGCAGCCTCCGTCAATCGCTGAAGGGCCTGACGATCCCGCCGCAGATCAACGCCATGCTCCTCAGCAAACGCATCGGCCAGCCAGTTGACGATGCGTTGATCAAAATCGTTGCCACCGAGCTGGGTGTCTCCGTTCGTCGCCTTGACGTCAAAGACGCCATTGGCGATGCGCAGCAGCGACACGTCAAATGTGCCTCCACCCAGGTCAAACACGAGCACCCGTTTGACCGCACTGCGATCAAATCCGTAAGCAAGAGCAGCGGCGGTGGGCTCATTAAGAATGCGTTCCACTGAAATGCCCGCCAACCGTCCGGCATCACGGGTGGCCTGACGCTGCGCATCATTGAAATAGGCCGGAACAGTCACAACAGCCGCTTCAACCGGCTCGCCTAGGTAAGTCGATGCATCGTCGACCAGTTTGCGGATGATGCTGGCGACAATTTCTTCGGGCGCATACTCGCGCTCCGTCACCGGGCAGGGGACGCGAACCTGACCCTGGTCGTTGGCACGAACTGTGTAGGGCACGGACAGGCTGCTGTCCTCCAACTCGTCCCAGTCACGACCAACAAACCGCTTCAAATTAGAAAAGGTGTTTCGGGGGCTGAGCACGAGTTGGCGTCGGGCCAGCTGCCCCACCAGCAGCTCCTGATCCTTGGTGTAACCCACTACGGATGGGGTGGTTCGTCCGCCCTCGGCATTGGCAATCACATGGGGACGACCCGCCTCCAGCACAGCGACAACCGAATTGGTGGTCCCCAGATCGATGCCGACGATCCGCCCCATATCCCTTAAAGCTTGATCTCCACGCTAACGGCAGCTTCCAACCTGCTCCAGCCCCAGTCGCGATAAATGGCAGAACAGAGCCCATCGCTTAAGGCGTTCTTAATCATGTCAAGAGGATCGGGACATACGTTGTACTGGCGCGCCTTTGGGTAAATGTCCGACCCGGACAAGCGATACCTGTTCCGAAGACGTCCACCGTTCGAAAAATTGGTGGACGTCAGTTTCAAGAATCTGGCCATTGCCATGGCCTCGGTGGTGGCGATCGTTCTTTTCTCCATCCTGATCGTCGTCTTCCAAGGAAGCTTGGAATCCATGGCCCGCTACGGCTGGCAATTTCTGATCACCTCGGATTGGAACCCTGTGGATGACGAGTACGGCGCCGGTGCAGCCATCTACGGCACCCTGATTACATCACTGCTGGCCTTGATGATCGCTGTGCCCTTGGGGGTTGGAACAGCCATCTTCATCACCGAAAACATCATCCCCAGCCGGATTCGCAGTGTGATCGGCCTGATGGTTGAACTTCTCGCCGCAATCCCATCCGTGGTACTCGGCCTGTGGGCCATCTTTGTGTTGGAACCATTCATCCGTCCGGGGCTTGAGCTTCTCTATGAGCTCTTCAATTGGTTCCCCCTCTTCAGCACACCGCCGATGGGTCCAGGCACCATCCCAGCAGTGTTGATCCTGGTTGTGATGATCCTTCCGATCATCACGGCTATTTCCCGTGATTGTCTGAATCAGGTACCGACACAACTCCGACAAGCGGCCTATGGCGTGGGGACAACACGTTGGGGAGCGATCATCAATGTGATTCTTCCGGCAGCGATTTCTGGAATCATTGGTGGCGTGATGCTGGCACTGGGCCGAGCCATGGGCGAGACCATGGCCGTCACGATGATCATCGGCAATTCCAACAATTTCAGCCTTTCGCTCTTGGCACCGGGCAACACCATCGCAGCGATGCTTGCTAACCAGTTTGGTGAAGCGGATGGTTCCCAAGTGTCATCGCTGATGTATGCAGCATTTGTGCTGATCATCCTGACGTTGTGCGTGAATATTTTTGCCCAGTGGATTGTGAAGCGCTTGAGCCTGAAGTACTGACATGACACAAACTCTCACCCACACCCGATCCGACTCAGCTCCTGATCTGAGCTACAAGCCGTTTCTGCGCAGAAATATCCGCAGCGGCCTTCTCTCCTTCTTGGCGGGATTATTTGCGGTTATCGCTGTTCTGCCCCTTGTCCTGGTTTTGGGCTACGTGCTTGTGCAAGGGGGCAGCAAGATCAGTCTGGCCCTGCTGACGGAACTTCCACCACCACCGGGACTGGAGGAAGGTGGTATCGCTAACGCGATTATTGGAACCCTCGTCGTAACAGGCATCGCTGGATTGATTGCCATTCCAGTGGGCGTCGGAGGTGGGATCTTCCTTGCCGAATACTCCCGTTCAGGATGGTTCGCTCAGTTCATTCGATTCGGCACCAATGTGTTGGCTGGTGTGCCATCGATCATTGCTGGCGTGTTCATCTACGGAACCATCGTCACCAGCCGAATTCTCTTCGGGAACGCCTACAGCGCCGTTGCGGGGGGCATGGCCCTGGCTGTGTTGATGCTCCCCACGGTTATTAAAACGACCGACGAAGGTCTGAAGCTGGTTCCTGATGACCTGCGTCGTGGTGCTTTGGGAGTGGGGGCATCCAGATTTGTCACTGTTGTGCGAATCACACTCCCTGCCGCCTTAACCCCGATCGCGACAGGGGTGGTTCTTGGAATCGCAAGAGCTGCAGGGGAAACGGCTCCTTTGATCTTCACGGCACTCTTCTCACCGTTCTGGTCAGATGTGCTCACACCCGAGGGCATCTTCGCTCCCATCGCAACCCTCTCCGTGATGATCTACAACTTTGCGATCATGCCCTATGAGTTTCACAACGAATTGGCCTGGGCCGCATCGTTCGTACTGGTGATGATGATTTTGACGCTCAATCTTTTATCTCGATGGCTGGCACGATTTGCAGCCAAATAAACCAATTTTCCACTTAAATCAATGACCACTATCAGCCCACCCCAAGATCCCGATATCAAGAGCGCAGACACAGCACTTTCGCTGCAGAACGTCACGATCAGCTACGGCAACTTTGAAGCCGTAAAAAATGTTTTTTGCAACATTCCTCGCGGTAAGGTCACGGCTTTCATCGGTCCATCCGGCTGCGGAAAATCAACGGTTCTTCGAGCCTTGAACCGCATGAATGACCTGATCGATTCATGCTCCCTCAAGGGCAGCATTTTGTTTGGTGGGGTCGACTTGTACGGTTCCAGTGTTGATCCTGTAGAGGTGCGACGTCGTATCGGGATGGTGTTCCAGCAACCCAACCCATTCCCGAAAAGCATCTACGAAAACATTGCCTTTGGCGCACGCATCAATGGATATACGGGAAATATGGATGAACTCGTTGAGCAATCTCTACGGCAGGCAGCAGTTTGGGATGAATGCAAAGACAAACTGAATGAGAGCGGCTATTCACTCTCTGGCGGACAGCAACAACGTCTTTGTATCGCCCGAACCATCGCCATCCAGCCAGAAGTCATCTTGATGGATGAGCCCTGTTCAGCCCTGGATCCAATCTCGACGTTGAAGATCGAAGAGACGATGCATGAGCTCAAGAAGAGCTTCACCATCGTGATCGTGACCCACAACATGCAGCAGGCCGTCCGTGTCAGCGACATGACGGCTTTCTTCAACGCCGAAGCCGTCGAGGGCGGAACCGGAAAAGTGGGCTACCTCGTGGAATTCAACGACACAGACAAGATCTTCAACGCGCCCCAACAGCAAGCCACCCAGGACTACGTCTCCGGTCGGTTCGGCTGATCCCGACCCCTCAGCAACGACGCAGCTGTCAGGAACACTCAAGCCCCAGCCTCGCCAAGGTTTGACGGCCATGCGTGGGTCTGACGCGCCGCCTCAGATGGACAAAAAAAATCCGGACCTTGCGGACCGGAGAAGCGGAGAGCGAGGGATTCGAACCCTCGATAGAGTTGCCCCTATACAGCATTTCCAGTGCTGCGCCTTCGACCACTCGGCCAGCTCTCCACCGGCTAAATGGGGCAGGTGAGAATGTAGCAGGGCACTGCCGGCAGAGCTTTATGCGTCCCAGCCACAGGATCACCATTCACTGGCGCCAGGAGGGTCGCACCATCACCCACGACGTCCCAGAGGGTGAGTACATCCTGCAGAGCTTTGAAGAGCAAGGAGACCCACTTCCCTTCTCCTGCAGAAACGGATGCTGCACCAGCTGTGCCGTTCGGGTGCAAAGCGGAACCCTCGACCAGCGCGAGGCCATGGGTCTTTCTCAGGAGCTGAGGTCCCAGGGTTACGGCCTGCTGTGTGTGGCCCGGGCAGTTGCCCCTCTCGAAGCAGAAACCCAAGACGAAGACGAGGTATACGAGCTGCAATTCGGGCGCCACTTTGGGAAAGGACGCGTCACCACCCGGATCCCCATCGAAGAGGAGTGACCATGCAGGAGTCGATCTGCAGCCGTGCCGCCCGCGATGGCGGACTCAGCCCAAGCGATCTGGAGCGTTATCTGACCGTGGCCCGCTCGGCGGCCGATGCCGGTGGCCAGGAGCTCATGCGCCATTACGGGCGCTTGTCATCGATCGAAAGTAAAGGGCGCATCGGCGACCTGGTGACGAATGCCGACGTTGCAGCTGAACACATCGTCTTGAAGATGCTGGCGGACCAGACCCCTGAGATCGCCGTGCTGGCGGAAGAAAGCGGGGCAACAGGACAGCAAGACGGTCTGAGGTGGTGTGTTGACCCCCTGGATGGGACCACCAACTTCGCCCACGGTTATCCCTTCTTTGCTACCTCGATCGGGCTCACCCTGGGGCAACAACCCATCCTTGGTGCCATCGCCGTGCCCTTCCTCAAGGAGACCTACTGGGGAGCGCCGGGAATCGGAGCGTTCTGCAACGACACAGCACTTCAGGTGAGCAGCTGTGATCGTCTCGAGGATGCTCTCCTCGTTACCGGGTTTGCCTATGACCGCCACACCCGTCTCGACAACAACTACGCCGAGTTCTGCTGGTTCACCCACCGCACCCATGGCGTTCGTCGAGGCGGCGCTGCAGCGGTTGATCTGGCGTTCGTGGCCGCTGGCCGCCAGGACGGCTACTGGGAACGGGGCCTGTCTCCCTGGGACCTGGCTGCGGGCGTGGCCTTGGTGGATCTGGCGGGGGGAACCGTCACGGGATATGGGAATCAACCCTTTGATCTCACCAGCGGCCGAGTCGTAGCGGCTGGTCCTGGCTTGCATGACGCAATCAGGGATGGCTTGTCTCAGGTGAAACCGCTTCCTGGAGCCGCCTTCGGTGCCCCGGAGGTCACGGCCATGGGATCCTGAGTCGTGGCCGCGAGGACGTGAGATGGCGCTGCAACCTGCAGCTGGCGCAAAGGATCTGAATCCACGTCAGGTGGAGACCAATCGACAGCTGACGGAACGTCTTGCATCGGTTTTCCGTCTGTGGGGCTATGAGGAGGTGTCGCCACCGCGGGTGGAGCGACTGGCAACGTTGATGGCCGGGGGTGCCATCGACAGTTCAGACATCGTTCGTCTCGTTGCAGATGACCCTCTCGGGCTACGGCCAGAGATGACGGCATCCATCGCCAGAGCGGCTTGCACACGATTCGCCGATCGCCAACGGCCGTTGCGTCTCTGGGCCTCCGGAACGGTGTTCCGCACCCGTTCCGCCGATGAAGGGGGGCAATCGATTGAAGAGAACCTGCAAAGCGGCGTTGAACTGTTCGGGGTTAGCGGCAGCGAAGCGGAGATGGAACTGCTCAGCCTGTTGATGGCAGCAATTCAGACCCTGGAGCTGCAGCCCAGCCAGAAACCAAGGCTGTTGCTCGGCCACACCGCTCTGATGGATCTGATTCTCAGCCCGTTCAACGGTGAGATGCGCGATCAGATCCGTACAGCCTTGATCGATTTCGACCGTCTGGCCATTGAGAATTTCGAGCTGACCAAGGACGCCAAGGCCAGGCTTCTTTCCCTCCTTGACTGCCGCGGAACCCCCGACCAGGTCCTGACCCAGCTCGCCAGCATGGGCGGGGATCAGCCGGTGTTCGACAAGCTTCGCCGCCTCTGCGCCCATCTCTCAAAAGCAGCTCAGGATCAGTCGGTAACGATTCAGCTCGACCCGACATTCCAGCCCCATTTCGAGCTGTACACCGGCTTGGTGTTCCAGCTGGTCTGTGATGGCCGCAGCTCTCCTGTGGTGATTGCCCGTGGCGGCCGTTACGACGACCTGGTGCAGCGTTGCGGCGCGACCGATCACCAGGCCTATGGCGCTGGGTTCAGCCTGGCGATCGACCCGATCCGGGAACTGATCTCGGAATTCGATACAGCAGACCAGCAACAGACCGATGTACTCGTGGCCTTTTCACCAGCCACAAGCCTGGAAGCGGCCATGGAGCATCAGCGGGGCTGGCATCAGCAAGGTCGCACCGCTGTGTTGGCCTTGGAACCGTTGGATTCCAAGGAGAAGGCTGAACAGCTGGCGAAGGCACAGGGCGGTCTACAGCTCGATTGGGTCGATCCTTAGGATCCGGCAGATCAGCAGGTCCTCCATGGCTCATTCCATCGTCACCGACGTTTGCGAGGGCATCGCTGACTGCGTCGATGCCTGCCCTGTGGCCTGCATTGACCAAGGCAATGGAAAAAACAAGAAAGGGACAGACTTTTACTGGATCAATTTCGACACCTGCATCGATTGCGGCATCTGCCTGCAGGTCTGTCCGGTTGAGGGCGCCATCGTTGCGGAAGAGCGTCCTGACCTTCAGAAGACGCCTTGAGCAGGCATGCGGGGCACATGAAGGTACGGAGAACCCCCTGAACAGGCCGTTGAGCCGGAGTGAAACCGGTCTCTAGTGTCTGGTTTTTCGGGACACAGGAATGGCGGTGCTGGAGGAACAGGGTCAGATTCAGATCCACACCGAAAACATTTTCCCGATCATCAAGAAGGCCGTGTACTCCGGCCACGAGGTGTTTCTCCGGGAACTTGTCAGCAATGGCGTTGATGCCATCAGCAAGCGCCGCATGGCTGCCATGGCGGGCGATTGCAGCGAAGGGGATGACGGTGCCATTCGCATCACGGTGGATCAGGAGGCCAAGACCGTCACCATCAGTGATAACGGCATCGGCATGACGGCCGATGAGGTGAAGCGCTACATCAACCAGGTGGCCTTCTCCAGTGCCGAGGATTTCCTGGAGAAATACAAGCAGGAAAACGACGCCATCATCGGCCACTTCGGCCTTGGTTTCTATTCCAGCTTCATGGTGGCCGAGAAGGTTGAACTGCTGACCCGTTCAGCTCGGCCCGACGCTGAAGCTGTGCGCTGGAGCTGTGATGGTTCCCCGAACTTCAGCCTCAGCGCCGCCGAGAAAGAGCAGCCGGGCACAGACGTGATCCTTCACCTAATGGAGGACGAGCTCGAATATCTGGAACCGGCACGGATCCGAACTCTGATCAACACCTACTGCGACTTCATGGCAGTGCCGGTGCAGCTCGAGGGTGAAACCATCAACAAGATGGACGCCCCCTGGCGCAAGAGCGCCAGAGATCTCAGTGATCAGGATTACATCGACCTCTACCACTATCTCTATCCCTTTCAAGGCGATCCCCTGCTCTGGGTTCACCTCAATACCGACTACCCCTACAACCTTCAGGGAATTCTCTTTTTCCCCAAGCAGACCGGTCGTGCCGACTGGGAGAAGGGCGAAATCAAGCTCTACTGCAACCAGGTGTTCGTCAGCGATTCGATCAAGGAAGTTGTGCCGCGCTACCTGCTGCCCTTGCGGGGAGTGATCGATTCACCCGACATTCCTCTCAATGTGAGCCGCAGTGCTCTGCAAACCGACCGACGCGTTCGCTCAATCGGAAATTTTGTCGCCAAGAAGGTGTCAGATCGGCTGCGGGGATTGAAAAAGGAGGACCCCAAGGCCTATGCCGAGGCGTGGGATGCCCTGGCACCCTTCGTGAAGATCGGCGCCATGGAAGACGAGAAGTTCGCCGAGCAGGTCGCCGAATTGATCCTGTTTGCCACCACCGCTGCCGCCGGGGAAGGCGACGACGCTGACCCGATCGCCTGCGATGGACGTGCTTTCACCACTCTGGAGGGATACCTCAGCCGACTGGCCGCAGATCAGAACAAGCGCGTGCTCTACAGCACCGATGACGTTTCCCAGGCTGGTGCGCTCAATCTCTGGACATCCCAAGGCGCGGAAGTGCTGAAGCTGGAAACGGTGATCGACACTCAGTTCATCCCCTGGCTCGAACATCGCCACGAGGAACTCACCTTCCAACGCGTCGACTCGGAACTGGACGAGAGCCTGAAAGACAACGATGCGGAACTCACCGATCAAGATGGAACAACGGAATCAGACCGACTGCGTGATCTGATCAAGGAATCCCTGGCCAATGAGAAGGTGACCGTTCAGGTACAGGCCCTGAAAGCGGAAGGGGCACCTCCGGCGATGATTCTTCTGCCTGAACAGATGCGCAGGCTGAACGACATGGGCGCCTTAATGGAACAGCGCCTGCCAGGCCTTCCTGAGCATCACGTACTTCTGGTGAACCGGCGCCATCCCCTGGTGGAAGGGATGCTCAAGCTGCGGGCCGGTGGCGTGCTGGTGGGATCGGCGGAAGCCTCACCCACAGCAAGCCTCGCCCAGGATGTGGCCCGTCATCTTTATGACATGGCTCGGCTAGGCGTGGGCGGTCTGGAGCCCAATGAACTTGGCGGATTCCAGACCCGCAGTGCTGAATTGATGGGTGCTCTGATGCAGAGAGGCCTTTGAGGTGAAGACCTTTTGCTAACTTGGTTGTTTGGAACTGTTAATTCAGCTCCAAACAACCTCTCAGTAGAAGGACATCGTCATGTCACGGGTGTGTCAGCTCACCGGTACTCGCGCCAACAACGGCATGGCCGTGAGCCATTCCCACATCCGCACCAAGAAGCTGCAGCAGGCCAACCTGCAGCAGCGTCGCCTCTGGTGGGCTGAAGGCAACCGCTGGGTGAAGCTGCGCGTGACCACCCGCGCCCTCAAAACCATCCAGAAGAAAGGCCTCGGCGCCTACGCCAAGTCTCTGGGCATTAACCTGGCCAAGATCTGAGATTTTGAACGGGTGAATCGGCGGGAATTACTAGTCAAGTCCGGCCTTTTCCTTGCAGCTCTAACGCTTTCACCCTCGCGGGCTTCGGCTCTCGGGGGTGTTGTTTTGGAAACGGGCAGCACAGTGCCCGACTTCGATCTGCCCGGATCCAGCCAATCCGAACCCGACCGTAACCGTTGGAGCAGCGGAGATCTGCGCGGTCGTTGGTTGGCGGTTTATTTCTACCCAAGAGACTTCACCGGTGGGTGCACCATCGAAGCCAGGGGCTTCGAAAGCCTGCACGCGGAGTTTCTTCAGGCCGGTGCCGAGGTCATCGGCATCAGCGCCGACAGTGTCGACGAGCACGAATCCTTCTGTGAAAGCGAAGGGCTGAGTTTTCCCCTGCTCTCTGATCCTGACGGAACCGTGAGCAAGGCCTACGGCTCCTGGATGGCGCCCTATTCATTGCGCCACTCCTTCCTGATCGACCCCGATGGCGTTCTACGTGAGCGCTGGGTGGCAGTTCGACCAAACGGTCACGCCAGGGAAGTGCTGGATTCCTTGACGACACTTCAGAACAAAACCACCATTTGACAAAAAACAGCTTTTGCTGAATGGTGGAACGAACGAAGTGTTGTTCGAATAGATGGGTGCGGGTCAAAGTTCATTCATAATCCTCTACCACCGCACCCCTTTTGACGAATCAAAAGACAACAACGGATCAAGAATTTGGGTCGACCAGAAAAGCCCTAACGGAATAATTCCTACCCTTCGCAATCTCTTTCGGAGCTGCGAGAAAGGTACTTGGATTGCCTGGAGACGCGTCGACGATCAGTCGAATGAAGGCACAGAACGGATTGAAATGGACAATCCGTCTCCTTTCACGCTCTGCCGAATCCCTCTAGAAGACGAGCAGATCTCCAGTTTCTATCACATCACGTCAAAAGAATGCTTTTGGCCGATCCTGCACACATTTCCCACATACTTCAACGTTAATAATGCGAACTGGAAGATCTTTGAAGAGGTCAACAAACGATTCGCCTCTGCGGCATGTGCCGAGGCTGCCGAGGGTGCAACGGTATGGGTTCACGATTACAACCTCTGGCTGGTTCCCGGTTATATCCGAGCTGAACGTCCCGACCTAAAGATTGCCTTTTTCCATCACACCCCCTTCCCAGGGAATGATGTCTTCGCCATCCTGCCTTGGCGTGAGCAAATTCTTGAAAGTTTGCTCTGTTGCGATGTCGTTGGTTTCCATATCCCGCGCTACACCGAAAACTTTGCCCGTGCCGCCAGCACACTTGTAGGAGCCAAGCGCGGTCCAAAAGTTTCAGTGGATCGCAAATTCATTGGAGTAGGAACAGCCCTTTCCGAAGGCACGGTCACCAGTCATCTCGAGCACAAAGGCCGCACCATTCAGTTACTCAGCTCTCCGGTGGGCACATCTCCTGATCTAATTCAGGAGTTGTGCTGGAGCCCATCCGTTGAAAGCCATGGTGAATTGATCGTTCAAGACACCAAAAAGGGACGAAAACTGATCCTTTCCGCGAGTCGTGTTGATTACACGAAGGGCAATGAGGAGTTGCTGCTGGCCTTCGAACGCCTGCTGGAACGACGCAAGGATTTGCATGGGCAAGTTGTTCTGATGCTCGCCTGCGTCGCCGCTGCCAGTGGGATGAAAATCTACGAAGACACGCAACGCTCGATTGAAGAAATGGCGGGGCGGATCAACGGACGCTTCAGCCAAATTGATTGGGTCCCGATCCGGTTTTCAACCCGTCGGATCCCCTACGACGAAATGATTGCCTGGTTCTGCCAAGCAGATGTCTGCTGGATCACACCGCTGCGCGATGGACTGAATCTGGTAGCCAAGGAATATGCGGCTGCTCGGCGAAACCGCGGCGGTGTTCTTGTTCTTTCCGAATTCACCGGCGCTTCGGTTGTCCTCGATGGCGCCGTTCTGACCAACCCCTATTCGAATCGCCGCATGGACGATGCAATCGAATCGGCGCTGGAAATGGACGAAGACGAACAACGCGATCGAATGAGTCGCATGACCGATGCCGTGGAGAGCTACACCGTTCGTGACTGGGCCGATGAACAGATGTCAGGTCTGACGCCCTCAAAAGCCCAGTGAAGCTGCGCCGCTGGCTGGCGAGCGGGGCCTTAGCGCTTGTCATGGCCCTCGGCTGCCTGATGGGGTCAGCATCCTTCCGGGCGGAAGAGGTGAGCATCCTCATGCCCTCCTCCTTCACCGACGCCAGCGCTGAGCTGGTGAAAACCTTCAACCGCGAGCATCGCGGCCGGATTCATCTGAATTTGATCCGAGGTCCGTTGAACACGGAATCGATTTCAGATCTTGCAATCAGCAGCCTTCTGCTCGGGGATGCACCCTTCGACGCGCTGTTGATGGATGTCACCTGGCTACCGAAATATGCAGCCGCGGGATGGCTGGAACCCCTGGATCCCTGGTTTGATCAGGCCGACCAGGAACAGCTGGTGGAGGGAGCACGGCTGGGCAACGACTACGACGGCCATCTCTACCGCTGGCCCTTGGTGGCCGATGTGGGACTGCTCTACTGGCGGACGGATCTCATGAAAGAGCCACCGAAAACACCAGACGAGTTGGTGTCCGTTGCAGGACAGCTGGTCCAGACCAACGCCGTTGCCAATGGTTTTGTCTGGCAGGGGCGTCAGTACGAGGGGCTGAGCTGCGACTTCCTAGAAGTGCTGCAGGGCTTCGGTGGCGATTGGATGGACACCACCACCAACACCATGCAGCTGGATACGCCTGAGGCAACAAGGGCTGCAGCCTGGTTGAACGATTTGATCAGCGCAGGGGTCAGCCCCTATGCCGTCACCAATTACGCCGAATCGGAGTCGCTTCAAGCCTTCAAATCCGGTGATGCCGCACTGATGCGGAACTGGCCCTATGCGTGGGCTGAACTGCAGAAGGACGACAGCAATGTGAAAGGCAACGTGGGCATCAGCCTGATGGTGGCGCAACCGGGCGAACGACCCGGAGCGACCCTGGGCAGCTGGGGGTTGAGCTTGATGCGTCAGTCGCCCCATCAGGAGGCGGCGGTGGAAGCCATTCGATACCTCACCAATGAAGCCTCCCAGCGAACTCGCTTTCTCAACAACGGCTACTCACCCACCCAAGCGAATTTGTTCAGCGATCCGGAGATGTTGAAGAGTTCCCCTGTGCTTCCAGAGCTGCAGGTAGCGCTAAACCACGCGGTTGTGCGTCCACCAACACCCCTCTACGCCCAACTGAGTGATGTGGTGCAGCGCGAACTCAACGGATTGTTCACCGAAACTGGATCCGCTGATGAAGCGATGGCGACCAGTCAGCAGCGAAGCCAGACCCTGCTTCGTGCAGCGGGAGCGACGCCATGACGGTTCTCCTGGCTGTTCCAGCCCTACTGCTGATCGCCGTCGTCTTCGGCTGGCCGATGCTTCGTTACGCCTGGCTGAGCTTCCACGCTGATTCCGTCCTCACCGGACTGGAACCGGTGGCCAACGGCGGAGCCAACTGGATACGGCTGGCAGTTGATCAGCGGTTCTGGCTGGATGCGGGGCAGACCGCGCGATTCGCCCTGATCTCCGTGGGAATGGAATTGCTATTGGCACTGGCCATCGCGCTCCTGCTTCATCAGAGCTGGCGTGGCCGAGGCGCCGTTCGAGCCCTGACCCTGCTCCCCTGGGCACTGCCCACAACAATGATGGCCCTTGGCTGGCGCTGGATCTTCAACACTCCTTACGGCCCAATCGAGGTGCTGGCCCGAACGCTTGGACTCGACTCCCTGGATCTGTTGTCCACCCCATCGATCACCTGGTTGGTGACGGTTTTCGCCGATGTCTGGAAGACAACACCCTTCATCACGCTGATCCTTTTGGCTGGGCTCCAAAGCATTCCCGACGACCTTTACAGCGCCTTCCGTCTGGAAGGCGGAACCCCTCTGCAGGCCCTGCGCCGCGTCACCTTGCCGCTGCTCCTGCCCTACATCCTGCTGAGCCTTCTCTTCCGCTTGGCCCAGGCCTTCGGGGTGTTTGATCTGGTGCAGGTGTTGACCGGTGGTGGTCCTGCCGGCAGCACAGAAAGCATCGCCCTTTATGCCTATCTCAACGGCATGCGCTTCCTTGATTTCGGTTACAGCGCCACGGTGATGCTCGCAGGATTCCTGTTGCTCACAGCCCTGATCCTGGCGGGAACGCTGGTGCTGAAAACCTTCGGTGTGTTGAGGCCCCTGGATCGATGACGCGACGTTCCATCTGGATTGCACTGCTGCTGGTCTGGTCCCTCGCTCCGATGCTGTGGCAACTGGTGAGTTCATTCACCACGGCCGATGCCCTGGTCAACGAACAACTGAGCTTCTGGAACCGCTGGACGCTGAACAACTACAGGGATCTGCTGAGCACCGATCCGCCGTTCTGGAGATACCTGTTCAACAGCAGCCTGGTGGCCTCCCTCACAACGCTGCTCACCTTGGTGCTGGCGATCCCAGCCGCCTACGGACTGGCCAAACTCCCCATTCGATGGAGGGGAAGCCTCCGGACCGCCGTGGTGGGAGCCGCCTTATTTCCCTATGTGCTGCTGTTTCTGGCACTGCTCGAACTGGCCCGCACGTTTTCGCTGGGCAACAACCTCATCGCCATTTCCATTCCCTATAGCGCTCTGTCGATGCCCCTGGCCCTGCTCCTGCTCACCGCTGCCTTCGAAGCCCTACCCAACGATCTCGAGGACGCGGCGAAGCTTGAGGGTTTGTCTCTCTGGCAAAGGCTGCGCTGGGTGCTGCTTCCCTTGATTGCACCAGCCTCCGCCAGCACAGCGATCCTGGTGTTCCTGTTCGCCTGGAACGAATATCCAGTGGCCCTCACCTGGCTAAGCCGCAGCGATCTGCTCACATTGCCGGTGGCGATGGCCCGGATTGCGGGATCATCCACCTATTCGGTCCCCTACGGCACCTACGCAGCAGCGACTGTGCTCGGTGCCATACCTCTGCTGGTGCTGGTGCTGGTGTTCCAGCGGCAGATCGTCAGTGGACTCACCAACGGAGCAATTAAGGGATGACACTGGAACTACGGGCCATCAGCAAGAGCTTCGGCGAACGCCAGGTTCTCAAGCAGCTCGACCTCAACGTGGCGGATGGGGAATGCGTCGCTCTGCTGGGTGCCAGTGGCTGTGGGAAAAGCACGGCTTTGCGTCTAATCGCGGGGCTCGATCAACCAGATCATGGCTCCATTCGCATTAATGATGCCGAGATGGTTGACGTTCCCGCTGAACGGCGCCGGGTGGGGATGGTCTTTCAAAGCTATGCCCTGTTCCCGCATCTCAACGTGTGGGAGAACCTCGAACTGGGTTTGAGGATTCGAGGTGGCACCACCAGCAGCCGCGATGCGCGGATCAGCAGCGTTCTGGAGGTGCTGCAACTCAGCGAATATGCCCAGCAACGGCCATCACAACTCTCCGGCGGACAGCGCCAACGGGTCGCCCTAGCCAGAGCGTTGCTGAGGGATCCACTGGTTTATCTGCTGGATGAGCCGATGAGCAATCTGGATGCGCAATTGCGTGAGGACCTGCGTCCCCAGTTGCGCCGTCTGATGATCGGTGGTGACCAACCCGTGGTCTACGTCACCCATGACCAGCAGGAGGCAATGGCGTTGGCGGATCGCATCGCCGTGATGCGCAATGGAAGCATCGAACAGATCGGAACACCTCGCGAGCTCTATCTGCAGCCGGCCAGCACGTACGTCGCCCAGTTCATCGGCCGCCCGCAGATGAATCTGTTGCCAGCTCAGAACGGCGTGACCATCGGCGTCCGACCGGACGACCTGCGGCTCGATTCCGATGGCTGGCCGTGCACAATCCTCAGCCGTGAATGGTTCGGTGCCAATCAGATGCTTCTGGTCCGCTGCGATCGCGGCGACCTACGGATGGTCTGCTCCGGAGAAACGACGATCGCGGATGAACCGCGGATCAGTTGGTCGAGCGATTGTGAGCATCGCTTCGATGCGATCTCCGGTCGTCGACTGCCATCCGCTTGAGCAGGTCGCTATGAGCCGATGCCTGGCATCGCAAGTCTTCCGTTTGATTGGGATCCGCCGGGCGATCCACTTCAGCTCGCCACAGATTCAGCAATGCATCCACGGAAGGCAAGGAGGTCAATGGGGTGCAAGGCACGGACGCCATGGCAGCGGCGGCCTCAACCTTCGGGTCGTAGCTGAGAGCAGCCATCGGACTGTTGGAAAGACGGGCCAGGATCAAGGCATGCAGGCGCATGGGCAGAACAAGGCGTGCCCGTTGGACTACATCAGAAACAACCTCCAGCGACTGGGGCACCAGGGTTGTGCTGCACCCCTTCAGACGCTTTGGCAGCAGCCCCGCATCGCTCAGTTGCTGCAGCAACGGTGCATCCTGATGCTCATGGAACGCCAACCAGATCACCGGGGCTGCCAACTCGGCACTGAGAGCATCCAAAGCATCCGTCAACCGACGCCAGCCCGAGTGATCCAGGAGTGGTGTTGGACGCCAGCTCAGAACGATGGCGTCGCCACCGATCCATGGACGCGCTGGCATCTGCCAGACCGGATCTGCGGCCAGCACCATCGGTAACGATCGCGCCCAGCGCCGAGCCAATTCAAAGGAGCGCTGATCGCGCCAACTCGCCGCCTTGCAGAACGGCAACACAGCGCGCACCAGCATCCGACTGATCCGACGCTGCAATGGCCCCAGACCCTGGCCCCAGAGAACCACCTCGGCACCACCGATACGGGCGACCGCCATCAGAAGCAGGTAGTAAACAAGGCTGCTGAAGCTGGTGCTGTCCTGAAGCAGGCTGCCGCCCCCAAGAACCAGCACATCCGCGCGCAGAGCGGCACGAAGGCAGCTCACCAATGAGCGGCGATTCACGGTGACGGCCGACGGTGCCAGGGCAAGGACCGGAACTGGATCACGCACTGTGATCAACAACTGCTGCGACTCGGGAAGCGCTGACACCAGCACCTGAAGCAGTGCATCGTCCCCGAGATTGTGTTCTCCGTAGTAGCCACAAAGCAGAAGGACAGGTGCAGCGGGGCGGACCACGGGCAGCAGCCTGTTCACTCCAAGCATTATCAACGGATTCCTAGGATTCGGGCCATGCACGCGTTGTCTCTCGGAACCTGGTGGATCCACGTCGCCTCAGTGATCGAGTGGTGTGTGGCGATCGTGTTGATGCATCGACGCGGACTGTCAGGCATGGCCTGGGCCATGCTTCCGGCCCTGGTGAGTGCGATGGCAGCCTGCACATGGCACTTGTTTGACAACAGCGACGCTCTGCGGGGCCTGGTCACCCTTCAGGCCCTATTCACCGTGATCGGGAACAGCACCCTGGCGTTTGCGGCATGGCAGCTCCAACGGCGTCGGGTGGCTGACGGGGTGGTCAATGAACTTTGATCCCGCACCCTTGTTTGCGGTCTCGCTAATCCCTTATTTGTTGTTTCTCTTCTGGCTCCAGAGGAGTAAGGCACTTCCGCAGATGGCGGAACGCGGCTTTCAACTCACACTGCTGTTCGTCGCCGTCACGATTGTTGCCGCCATCGCAGCTCTGCGCTGCTGCTCAGCGGAACTGGTGGAGATCGACTGGTTGCACGGTGGTGCAGAAGCCTTCCTAACGCTCGGCAACACCGTTCTGGTGATCGGACTGCTGCTACCGACCCCCAAGAAAGGGTGAACAACTCTTAAGAGACTCAGGCAAGAGGGCGGAAGCCCCGGATGATGAGGTGTCGCTCATTGGCTCGAATGCTGACCCACCTTTTCGCGATCGCTCCCGCCACAGTGTCCTGGTCTCCCAAGGTCGCCCTGGTGATGATCCTCTGCAATGTGGTTGCCATCATGGTCGGCAAGGCCACGATTAAGCACCCCAACGAAGGCGCTGCACTTCCCAACTCCACCTTCTTCGGTGGAATGGGACATGCAGCCATGCTCGGTACCACCAGCCTTGGCCACATCATCGGCATTGGTGCGATCCAGGGCTTGGCAGCCCGCGGTGTGCTCTGAAGCAACACCTTTCCGGGAAGGAGCCACGGCTCCTCCCCGGAAACAACATCGCTCAAAGCAGATAGGGCAGCAGGCGTAAGCCGTAACGCTCGAATCTGTACTCAAACAGCAGCTCAGAGAGAGCAGTTGCTTGTGCTGTGGAAGAAAGTCCATTGATCAGACGTTCGAGTCGTTGATCAGCCCAGCAATTGTTGAGCCCCCACCAGGTGCGCCGCGCCAGACGGCCTGACACCGACCATCGCCAGCTCCGCTTGGCGTCAAGTTCCTGTCTGTAGCGTTGGGGGATGGTTGCTGAGTCGCCGCGCATCCCATCAGCGATCAACAGATCGGCCAGTTGATCGGCATTGTCCATCGCATGGCGGATGCCTTCTCCACCGAGAAGATTGGCTGTACTTGCCGCATCTCCAACCGCCAACAGCGCATCGACACCCAGCGCTTCAGATCGGAAGATCGAGCTGGAAACAGGCCCACCATGGCGATCCAGAACGAGACAGTCGGACAAGCCGCAGCGATGAATCAACCGCTGCAGGGGCTGCGCCAGGCTGCCGGGGTTCTGACGATGGGGCGGAGGGAGCTGACAGACACCCACCTTCAGCCGTTGTCCTTGCATAGGGAAGATCCAGCCGTATCCGTGGCTGATCCAGGGCGTCCCCAGAAAAAAACTGATCCGATCCCGCCAGGGTGCGGCGTGGCGATCATCGGCTTGAAGCAGCCACTCGACACCGATCCCCTGCAGCAGCGGATCAGCTGGATTGGGCTTAACACCAGCCTGCTGAAGCAGATCGCGACGTGCACCCGTGGCGTCAATCAGCCACCGGACTGAGCGCAACGACTCCACACCATCGCGCGTCTGCAGCTGCACGGTGGCGTTCTCTGCGCTGAGGCTTTTCAGAACTGCCCGACAGCCTTGAATCAACTCCACACCATGGCGACGCGCTTCCGACCAGAGAAAGGAACGGAGCCTGCCGAAGTCGAGCACCACCCCCAGATCGTCGTCAGACCACCACTGATGCACAAGACCGGAAGGATCGTGCAGCTGCCAGCCCTGCCAGCTTGCGGCAATGGTTTCATCCGGCAGGCCAAGCCGACGAACAGCCTCCATAGGAAGAGCTGCGCTGGAATAGGCATTGCGTTCCGGATCCATCAAGCGATCCACCAGGGTGACCTCAGCACCCCTGCGCGCCAGTTGAATCGCCAGGCGGGCACCGGAAGGCCCCGCACCAACGACTAGAACCGACACAGACCCTTCCTCTTCAGGCCTGCAGAGCCTTGATCGAAGCGCTGGATGGCAGATCACCAGCGGCCTTGCTGAAGCGCTCAAGGATGCGTTCAGCCATCTGTGCAGGGGTTAGGCCAAGAGCTTCCTTGCTCTGTTGAGGAGTGGCGTGATCGACCAGCTGATCGGGAATGCCGATCCGAAGCATTGAGACAGTGATGTCCTGATCGCTCAACGACTCGAGAACGGCGGCCCCAAATCCTCCGGGGAGGGCTCCCTCCTCCATGGTGACCACACGGGGGATGCGTCGGGCCAGAGGATGAATGAGGGCCTGGTCCAGCGGCCGCAGGAATCGGGCATTGATCACCGTGGTCGAAAGACCTGCTTCCTCAAGCAGAGTGGCTGTGGCAAGAGCCGGCGCCACCATGGCGCCGTAGGCAACGATCATCAAGTCGTCACCTTCCCGCAGCAGTTCTCCACGGCCGATTGGCAGGGATTCCCAACCCTCTTCCATCAAGGGCACGCCTTCACCCGATCCCCGGGGAATGCGCAGGGCTGTCGGTCCGTCGTGACTGAGGCAGGTCACCAGCATCTGCTGCAGCTCGGCCTCATCCTTCGGAGCCATCACCGTGAAATTGGGAATGGCACGCATGTAGCTGATGTCGTATTGACCCTGGTGCGTCGGCCCATCGGCACCGACGATGCCCGCACGATCCAGCACGAAGGTGACCGGCAGCTTCTGAATTCCAACGTCGTGGATCAACTGGTCGTAGGCCCGCTGCAGGAAGGTGCTGTAGATCGCGCAGACAGGACGCAACCCTTCACATGCCATCCCCGCTGCAAGGGTGACGGCATGCTGCTCGGCAATGCCGACGTCCACGTACTGATTGGGGATGGCCTTCTGCAGCAGATCGAGCCCGGTACCGGTGGCCATCGCCGCAGTGATTCCCACCACCCGGCTGTTTTGCTCGCACAGCTTGACGAGGGTTTGACCAAACACCTTGCTGTAGCTGGGGGGCTTGGGTTTCGATGAGGGGATCGCCTTACCGGTATTGAGATCGAAAGCTGATTGCGCGTGGTAGCCGACCTGATCAGCCTCGGCGTAGGGATAGCCCTTGCCCTTAGTCGTGACGACATGCACCAGAACAGGACCACCCTCACGGTGGGCCGCCTGAAAAGTGCGCACCATCTCACCGATGTCGTGGCCGTCGATCGGACCCATGTAAGTGAAACCGAGTTCCTCGAACACGGCACCAACCTTGGGAACAGCGAGACGTCGCATGCTTCCCTTCAGGCGATTGAGTTCCGCAGGAAGCTCTCCACCCATGAACGGAAGGTGACGAACACTCTCTTCGACACTTCCCGAGATGAACTGCATCGGTGGGCTGAGCCGCGCACGGTTCAGAACACTCGATAGGGCTCCCACTGGTGGGGAGATCGACATGTCGTTGTCATTCAGCACCACCAGGAGCGGGGTATTGGGAAGGTGCCCCGCGTGATTGATGGCTTCCAGGGCCATGCCGCCTGTCAGGGCACCATCACCGATGACAGCAACGCATTTGTACGACTCACCCTTGTTGTCCCGCGCCATCGCCATCCCCAGCGCAGCGGATATCGAGGTGCTCGCGTGACCGGCTCCGAAGTGATCGAAGCCACTCTCCGAACGCTTGAGGTATCCAGCCACCCCACGCTGCTGGCGCAGGGAATCGAAATCGTTGAACCGCCCTGTGATCAATTTGTGGGGGTATGCCTGATGACCGACATCCCAGACCACGCGGTCATGATCGAGGTCGAGGGTCTGGTAAAGAGCGAGTGTGAGCTCCACAACACCCAGACCAGGACCAAGGTGTCCACCACTGGTCGACACAACCTGCAGATGCCTCTCACGGATCTGCCGTGCCACATCCTCGAGCTGAGCCGGGCTGAGTCCGTGCAGTTCATTCGGATGCTTGAGATCTCCGAGATGCATGCACTGCCAGTTCCAATACGAGCAATCTACGGGAACCAGCCCGGATGCTGTCTGGATCGAACCCTTGGAAGAATGGTGAGATGACCGACTACCTGCAGCGGATCCTGCGTGCACGCGTTTACGACGTGGCGCGTGAAACCCCCCTGGATCACGCCCCCAATCTGAGCCGCCGACTGAACAACACGGTCTGGTTGAAGCGTGAGGATCTCCAGCCGGTGTTCTCCTTCAAACTGCGCGGCGCTTACAACCGCATGGCACAGCTGAGCGCAGACGAGCTGAAGCGCGGTGTCATTGCATCCAGTGCCGGTAACCATGCCCAAGGAGTGGCGCTAAGTGCCAAGCGACTCGGCTGTCGAGCGGTGATTGTGATGCCAAGCACTACGCCGGAGGTCAAGGTGCGCGCCGTGCGCGCCCTGGGCGGTGAAGTCGTGCTCCATGGCGAGACCTACGACGAGTGTTCCGCAGAAGCACAGCGGCGCTGCAAAGCCGAAGGTCTCACCTTTATCCACCCCTTTGACGATCCCGAGGTGATCGCTGGTCAGGGGACGATCGGGATGGAGATCATGCGCCAGGCAGAGCAGCCACCCAACGCCATCTACGTGGCAGTTGGTGGAGGTGGCCTGATCGCCGGAATCGCCGCCTACGTCAAACGGCTCTGGCCTGAAACCGAGGTCATTGGTGTGGAACCGATCGATGCCGATGCCCTGACCCGCTCCTTGGAGCAGGGGCAGAGGGTGGAGCTGGAGCAGGTGGGCCTGTTTGCCGACGGTGTCGCCGTGAGGAAAGTGGGCGAACACACCTTTGAGTTGGCCCAACAATTTGTCGATCGGATGGTCCGGGTCGACACCGACGCCATCTGTGCCGCCATCAAAGACGTCTTCGAAGACACCCGCTCCATCCTGGAACCTGCGGGCGCATTGGCGATTGCCGGTCTCAAGCAGGACGTGGCAGATCGCAACCAAGCAGGGCGCAATCTCGTAGCGGTGGCCTGCGGCGCCAACATGAATTTCGACCGCCTGCGCTTCATCGCCGAACGGGCTGAGCTCGGTGAAGAGCGGGAAGCGATGTTGGCCGTGGAGATTCCCGAATCACCCGGCAGCCTCAGGCGCCTCTGCGAACTACTGCGGGAACGCAGCCTCACGGAATTCAGTTACCGCATGACCGATGGCGCCACGGCGCAGATCTTCATCGGTGTGCAGGTGAAGGATGAGGACGATCGGTCATCTCTACTGAACCAACTGGAGCAGGGTGGCTTTCCCTCTCTTGATCTCAGCGACAACGAATTCGCCAAGGTCCATTTGCGCCACATGGTGGGAGGTCGGCTGCCGTCTTCAGCGCGAACCGCCTGCGCCGGGGAATGCCGAGAGCTGCTGTATCGCTTCGAATTCCCCGAACGACCGGGTGCCCTGATGAGCTTCGTTGATGCCCTACACCCGGGATGGAGCATCAGCATCTTCCACTACAGGAACCACGGTGCCGACGTAGGGCGAATCGTGGTGGGAGTTCTGGTGCCGAAACAGGAGATGGAAGGGTGGACCGACTTTCTCAGTGCCCTGGGGTATCGCCACTGGGATGAAACAAACAACCCTGCCTATGCACTGTTCCTCTGAGTTTCAGGACGGTAACTTGAGTGCTCTTGAGGGGTTGTGATGACGTCTGCATCCCTGCCCAAACGGCTCGAGGCCGTTCTTTATCTGAAGGGCAGACCCGTCAGTGTCGGCGAACTAGCTGAGCTGGCAGGAACCGAGCGTCGCGACGTGGAGGAAGCGCTCGTAGCTCTCACCGCCTCCTACGCCCAGCGAGACAGTGCACTGGAGATCGTTGAGCAGAGCGGTCGCTACGGCCTGCAGCTGAGGCCGGGCATGGGCGATCTCGTGAAAGACCTGCTGCCGGTGAATCTCTCCACCGCAACGTTGCGAACCCTCGCCACCATTGCCCTGAAGAAGCGGATTCTCCAATCCGATCTCGTGGATCTGCGTGGATCGGGTGCCTATGACCACATCAAGGAACTGGTGGCGCAGGAGTTCATCGAACGCCGCCGTCAAAGTGAAGGCCGCTCCTACTGGATCACCCTCACCGAAAAATTCCATCGCACCTTCTCAGTGCTTCCTGATCTCGGTGCAACCGATCTGACAGAAGCTGCATAAAGTCGGAGTAGATCAGCCCTCGTCATGGAATCTCTTCCCGTCACCCTGCTGCAGGTGCTGTCCCAGACCCTGCAGATTTACTCCCTGGTCTTGATCGTTCGGGTTCTGCTGAGCTGGTTCCCCAACCTCGACTGGGGCAACCCGGTGCTGAGCAGCGTCAGTGCGATCACCGATCCCTACCTCAACGCTTTCCGGGGACTAATTCCGCCCCTGGGAGGAATCGATCTGTCCGCCATCTTGGCGTTCCTGGCCTTGAATCTGCTTCAGAGCCTGGTGGGGCAGTCCATCAGTGCTTTTTACATGTCGGGATCAACCTGGTAAGGAATCCAGATTGATACCCCGTTCAAGCGGCAGCAGATCGTCGTCGTCGACATCGACGCGGGTTCGAACTGGCGCCTTGAAACCACGCGCCCGGGCATTTTTAATCTCGAACGGTCCTGGCGTTCCAGCAGGAACCGAAATACGCAACGCAAACTGGGATTGACCGGGGTTCACGTCGCCGATCGATCCCACCCGGGTTCTATTTGGAAGCACAGGTTCACCACTGGCGTCCAGGATTCGTGCGTAAACGTCGGTGTCGACAACGCTGTTCCGGCTGCTGTTCTCAACGTCACCGGTCAGCACATAGCAGCTGGCACCCACCGGACGGCTCAAGTCGGGCTGATTACCAGGGTCCTGTTCACCGCAGGGATCCAAGCGAACCCCACTGAGTTGCAGTTCAGCGGCATCACAGGGCAGCGCCAGTCCCAGCAGCAGCGGCAGGCTCAAAAGAAGCGTAAAAAGACGACGAAACATTGGGCAGATCAACGTTGGTCACCGCTGCCGCCGATGCGCCCACGGGCAGCTCGGCTCGACAGTTTTTGAAGATTGGCTTCTGCCACATCGTTCAGGTCATAACCCATTTCGCTGGCCAGCTGAGCCACGTACCAGAGCACATCGCCCAGTTCCAACTTGATCGCTTCGCGGGTCTCAACATCAAAGACACCCTGACGATCGCGAATCACCTTCTTGACCTTGTCGGCAACCTCGCCAGCTTCTCCCGTCAAACCGAGGGTCGGATAGATCGGATTACAGCCCACATCCGGGTAGGCAGCCGTCTTTCGAGCGGCGTCCTGATAGGAATTCATCTCCATGGGGCCCGTTAGGAAACGCCCGGATGGTAGTTTCCGCAAGGATTTTCAGCCACGATATGGGCCAGTTCGACCTGAACCGACGGACCAAGATCGTGGCCACCATCGGACCAGCCACTGAGAGTCCAGAGCGCATCAAGGAACTTGTGAGGGCTGGCGCGACGACGTTCAGGCTGAATTTCTCCCACGGAGACCACAGCGAACACGCCGCACGCATCGTCACCATTCGTCAGGTGTCTGAAGAATTGGGGCAGACCATCGGCATCCTCCAGGACCTTCAGGGTCCAAAAATCAGGCTGGGGCGATTCGCTGAGGGGCCGATCACCCTGGCCAACGGGGATCCGTTCACGCTCACCTCACGACCGGTGAGCTGCGACAAAACCATCGCAACGGTGACCTACGACAAGCTGGCCGACGAAGTCACCGCCGGGAGCAGGATTCTTCTCGACGACGGCCGTGTCGAGATGAAGGTCGATGCCGTCGACAAAGCGGAGCAGACCCTGCATTGCACCGTCACCGTTGGCGGTGTTCTTTCGAACAACAAGGGCGTCAACTTCCCTGACGTTCAGCTTTCCGTCCGTGCCCTGACCGACAAGGACAAGACTGATCTGGCTTTCGGTCTCAGTCAGGGGGTGGACTGGGTTGCCCTCAGCTTCGTTCGCAACCCCTCCGACATGGAGGAAATCCGCGGGCTGATCCGTGACCACGGTCATGAAACCCCTGTCGTGGCAAAGATCGAGAAATTTGAGGCCATCGATCAGATCGATTCCATTCTTCCGCTCTGCGACGGCGTAATGGTGGCCCGTGGTGACCTGGGGGTGGAGATGCCGGCGGAGGAAGTTCCTTTGCTGCAGAAGGAACTCATCCGCAAGGCCAACAGCCTGGGCATTCCGATCATCACGGCGACCCAGATGCTGGATTCAATGGCCTCCAGCCCCCGGCCGACCCGTGCCGAAGTTAGCGATGTAGCGAACGCCATCCTTGATGGCACCGACGCTGTGATGCTGTCCAACGAGACCGCTGTGGGGGATTTCCCCGTGGAAGCCGTGCAGACCATGGCCACCATCGCCCAACGGATCGAGAAGGACTATCCCCAGCGCTCCATCGACAGCCACCTACCCAGCACAATTCCTAACGCGTTGAGTGGTGCGGTCAGCACAATCGCCAGCCAACTCAACGCATCGGCGATTGTTCCACTCACCAAAAGTGGCGCAACGGCACGCAACGTCAGTAAGTTCCGACCGGCGGCGCCGATCCTGGCCATCACACCTGATCGCACCGTTGCCTGTCGCCTTCAGCTGGTGTGGGGGGTGACCCCCCTTGTCATCCCTCAGGGAGAACGCACCACGCAGACCTTTCACGCGGCCATGGTTAAAGCCAGGGAGCTGAACCTGCTCAAGGAGGGAGATCTCGTCATTCAGTCCGCAGGCACCCATGCAGGGGTCTCTGGATCCACTGATCTGGTCAAAGTGAGCATCGTGAGCAACGAAGCTGAGGCGACACTGCTCTGAACGACAACACACCATGAACCGGCGCATGCCCGCCACTGAAACGGTGCGGATGGCCCTGTCCACCCTGCGGAGCAACAGACTTCGCAGCCTGCTCACCATGGTGGGCATCGTGATCGGAAACGCCTCGGTGATCACCCTGGTGGGCGTTGGACGTGGTGCTCAGGGGCTGGCTGAAGAGCAGCTGACCAATCTCGGCGCCAACGTCTTGTTTGTGGTTCCGGGCAACAACAACACCCGTCGCCAGGGAGTAACGCGTCCGAAGACCCTCGTGCTTGAAGACGCAGAAGCCATCGCGGAACAAGTCCCCAGCGTCAAGCGGGTGGCGCCCCAAATCAACAGCAACCAGGTGGTTCAGGCCGGGGCGCGCAGTGCCACAAGTTCGATCTACGGCGTCACACCGGAGTTTGTGCCGGTTCGCAGCTTTGAGGTAGCGAAGGGACGTTTCATTAGTTCCCAGGACGAATCAGGCGCTCGGGCTGTTGCGGTTTTGGGCTCTGATCTGCGGACAAAACTGTTTCCAACCGGTGCGGCGATCGGTCAGCAGGTTCGCATTGGCAATCAGGCCTTCAAGGTTGTCGGTGTGATGGCCCCGAAAGGAGCCGTGTTCGGGAGCAACCAGGATGAAAATGCTTATATCCCTCTCTCAACAATGGTGAGCCGGATCACCGGTCGGGATCCCATTTACGGCGTCAGCCTCACCTTCATCAGTGTTGAAGCAAGGGATGAACAAAGCACGGGCGCTGCCAAGTTCCAGATCACCAATCTGCTGAGGCAGCGTCACCGGATTCTTCGGGATGACGATTTCGCGGTGCGTTCCCAGAAGGATGCCCTCACCATCGTCGGCACCATCACCGGAGGCCTCACTCTGATGCTCGCTGCCATCGGAGGGATCTCTCTCCTGGTGGGCGGCATCGGGATCATGAACATCATGCTGGTCTCCGTGAGCGAGCGCACCGAGGAGATCGGTCTGCGCAAGGCCTTGGGAGCCCGCAGCAGCGATGTGCTGCAGCAGTTTCTTGTGGAGTCGCTGGTGCTCGCCAGCCTGGGCGGCGCCATCGGCACCTTGGTTGGTCTGGGAACAGTGAGCCTTGTGGCTGCATTCACTCCACTCCCGGCCGCAATCGGCGCGACAACAGTTGTTGTCACGGTGGGACTCTCAGGATCGATCGGACTGTTCTTCGGCGTCGTTCCGGCCCGTAGAGCCGCCAAGCTCGACCCGATTGTGGCCCTGAGAAGCCTCTAAACAAGGCCCCCGAAATCCAGTCCATCTCCTTTACACTAGTTAATGATTTCTTTCAGCTCATGAATCAGCGCTGGCGCCTTCTTGCTCTCTGGCTTCTGCCGATCGGCGTCGTCTTGCTGATTGGTTGGCAGGTGGTCAGCAACGGAGGCATCAATAGCCTCAGCCAAGACAGCAATGGCACCACTGTTGCTCCACGCAATGCAGCGGTGGCCCGCATGAGCTATGGCCGCTTCCTCGACTACGTCGAAGCAGGTCGTGTGACCGCCGTTGATATCTATGACGGGGGCCGTAATGCAGTCGTGGAGGCTGTCGATCCAGACCTCGACAACAGAGTTCAGAGACTTCGCGTTGACCTCCCAGGTCTTGCTCCGGAGCTGATCAACACACTCAAAACTGAAGGCATCAGCTTCGATATCCATCCCCCTCGCACGGCACCACCTGCCCTTGGCGTGCTGGGCAATCTCCTGTTCCCACTTTTGCTGATTGGTGCGCTGATTTTTCTGGCCCGCCGCAACAGCAACATGCCTGGCGGCCCTGGTCAAGCCATGCAATTTGGCAAGAGCAAGGCGAAGTTCATGATGGAAGCCGAAACTGGCGTGATGTTTGACGACGTCGCAGGCGTCACAGAAGCCAAGCAGGAACTCGAAGAGGTCGTCACCTTCCTCAAGCAGCCCGAGCGATTTACTTCCGTGGGTGCTCAGATCCCGCGTGGCCTGCTGCTGGTCGGCCCTCCTGGAACAGGCAAAACACTTCTCGCCAAAGCCATTGCAGGTGAAGCAGGAGTTCCGTTCTTTGCTCTTTCGGGCTCTGAGTTTGTTGAGATGTTTGTTGGTGTTGGTGCCAGCCGTGTCCGCGACTTGTTCAAAAAGGCCAAAGAAAACAGCCCTTGCTTGATCTTTATCGATGAAATCGATGCCGTTGGCCGTCAGCGCGGTGCGGGAATCGGCGGAGGCAACGACGAGCGCGAGCAGACGCTGAACCAGCTCCTGACGGAGATGGATGGTTTTGAAGGAAATAGCGGAATCATCATCATTGCGGCGACCAACCGTCCCGACGTACTCGATTCAGCGTTAATGCGACCCGGTCGTTTTGATCGCCAGGTCACTGTTGATGCTCCTGACATCAAAGGTCGTCTTGCCATCCTCGATGTTCACTGCCGCAACAAAAAGCTTGACGCAGAGCTCTCTCTAGAAAGCATTGCCCGACGCACTCCAGGTTTCACCGGTGCGGACCTGGCCAACCTGATGAACGAGGCAGCCATCCTCACCGCCCGCCGAAGGAAGGACTCCATCGGTCTGAGTGAGATCGACGACGCAGTCGACCGCATCATCGCCGGCATGGAAGGACGTCCCCTTACCGACGGTCGCAGCAAGCGTCTGATCGCTTACCACGAGGTTGGTCACGCCCTGATCGGAACGCTGGTTAAGGATCACGACCCTGTTCAGAAGGTAACCCTGGTTCCTCGTGGTCAAGCCCAAGGTCTCACCTGGTTCTCGCCGGATGAGGAGCAAACCCTTGTCACCCGTGCACAGCTCAAGGCGAGGATCATGGGTGCTCTTGGCGGTCGGGCAGCCGAAGACGTTGTTTTCGGTCACCAAGAAGTCACCACTGGAGCCGGTGGCGACATCCAGCAGGTGGCTTCGATGGCCAGGAACATGGTGACCCGGCTAGGCATGAGTGATCTTGGACCTGTTGCCCTTGAGGGTGGTGGTCAGGAAGTCTTTCTAGGCAGGGATTTGATGTCCCGTAGCGAAATCTCCGAGTCGATTTCCCAGCAAATCGACATCCAGGTGCGCGACATGGTGAAGCGCTGTTATGACGAAACCGTGGAAATCGTGGCTTCCAATCGTGAAGCTATTGACCGCCTGGTGGAATTGCTGATTGAGAAGGAAACCATGAATGGTGATGAGTTCAAGGCTGTTGTCGCTGAATTCACCGCTGTTCCTGAAAAAGACCGCACCGTCGTCACCCTGGACTGAGTCCAAGATCCAACAACCAAAAGCCCCCGCCTTACTCAGGCGGGGGCTTTTTTTATGGGTTCGATTTGTTCTTGCGTCGACGACAACGATCGGAACAGTAGACAACGTCATCCCAACAATTTCTCCAGGCCTTACGCCACTCAAATGGTCGGGCGCATACCGGGCAAATCTTGCTGGTACGGTTGTTTTTTAAACCTCCGTTTTTGGATCCACCCCGCTTCAAGCGACAGCCTGAACGGGGCGCTTGTCGATCACCGAATCAATCAAGCCGTAGTTCACCGCTTCGGTAGGGGACATGAAGAAATCACGGTCCGTGTCGTGCTGAATACGGTCCAGCGGTTGACCTGTGCGATCAGCAAGCTCCTGATTGAGTCGATCCTTGAGGAAGAGAATTTCATCAGCCTGGATCCGAATGTCACTCGCCTGTCCCTGTGCACCACCCAAGGGCTGGTGAATCATGATTCGGGAATGCTGAAGGCTGCTGCGCTTGCCCTTGGTGCCGGCACAGAGAAGAAAGGCACCCATGCTGGCGGCAAGGCCTACACAAACGGTGTGCACATCCGGCTTGATGTGCTGCATGGTGTCGAAGATGCCGAGGCCGTCGTAAACCGAGCCTCCAGGTGAGTTGATATAGAGGTAGATATCTTTTTCAGGATCCTCAGCTTCGAGGAACAACATCTGAGCAACGATCCGATTGGCAGAGTCACTCGTGACTGCTTCACCAAGGAAGATGATCCGCTCGCGCAGAAGTCGGGAATAAATGTCAAAGGCCCTTTCCCCCCGGCCGGACTCCTCAATCACAATCGGGATCATTTGAGCTTGAGCAGGGTCGGACAATCCTAACGGCGATGTCTGCGGCGCTAGGGTTCCGGCCATTCATTCATGGACTGCACGTTGGCCGAAAGTCAGACCATCGCGGACAGCAAACGGTCGTTTCATCAGTCCTTTCCCCACGTCATCGCGCCGCTGTATCGCCGGCTCGCTGACGAGTTGCTGGTGGAGCTACACCTGCTGAGCCATCAGAGTCGCTTTGAAGCCAATGAGCTCTTCAGCGTCGGACTCTGCACCGTGTTCGACACTTTTACGAAGGGATATCGGCCGGAAGCCCAGACAGAAGGGTTGTTCACCGCCCTCTGTAGCAGCAATGGCTTTGACGCTGCAGGCCTGCGGAAGACCAGCACAATGCTGATTGATGAGGCCAAAGGCAAAGATCTAGACAGCATCAAGGCCTGGCTGTCCTCCAAACGTCTCTCCGATGGCGGCCACTATTCGCGATTGATGGCAGTAGGCCTGATGCGCCTGCTTGAGGCTGCCGGAGTGGATGGCAGCAGCCCTGACAGTCAGGCCCTGGGCAAACAGTGCAAGGAACTCGCCGAAAGCCTCGGCTTACCCGCAGATCGTGTCGAGAAAGATCTGTCGCTGTTTGGCTCAAACAGGGAACGGATGGACCAGGCGGTTGACCTGGTGCAAGAAACCATTGCGGCCGAAAAGCGGAAAAAGGAGCGCCGTTTAGCGGAACAGGCTCAGGGCAGTGACAGCTGAAGCCGCAGCCATCCGGGCTGTCGCTCTTTAGGCAGTGCTGTCATCTCAAGTTCCAGCTGAGATGCGTTGCGAATCACACTGGGCCAGCCCGGACCAAGCCAGCCCAGCCGAACCAATTCATTGGGTCGGCCTCGGAGACGAAGACGTTGTTGACCATGGCGTTTCAGAGGGCCCTGATCAAGATTCGGTGCTTCGCCAAGGGCAAGCAGCACCTCAACCCGTCCCTGCATCTCAGAACCAATCGACCATCCACCGCTGGGATCACCCTGGGGATCACGCCAGACATCGGCAAAACGGTTGGAGCTTGGCCCCTTGGGCATCAGCAGTGGGCGTTGCTCACGTTGGAATCCCCGCCGCAACAATGCTGTTGAAACAGCATCAAGGCTGGCCTTAAGTTGGCCGATTTGATCAGCAGGAACCATCAACCTGGCTTGAACGGAGGCGCGAAAGCGACCATCGTCGAGGCCATCCACGCGCAGAACGACAGGAGCAGCAAGCAGAACATCACGAAGCTCCTGAGGGAGTCCATAACGGCTGGTCAGCTGCTCAGCGATCAAAGGGTTGTTCAGGAAGGATCCGAGCAGTGGCTGCAAAGCAACGCTGTTCAGTTGGAGATAACTCAAGGAGGAATCGAACCGAACACGCTTGGTTCGACCTCGAGCCTGTCCATCCTTTAGGGAGACAAAAGGTCTAGAGGCGACAGGCCCCTCAGCCATGAGCCGATCTCCCCGAAGCACAACACGCAGGCAGCCGTGAGACGCACTTGCCAAGGAGGGGAACAGGGGCCCACTGATCGACGCCAACCCTGAGGGTTGCCACTGAACAGCCGTTGCGCTGGTGAGACGCTTCAGGCAGTTCTGCTCCAGTGGCGACGGTGTACGTGACTCAAGCGGGGGGAGTTGATCAAAGCTGATGCGATGCAGCTCATCAGCAAAAAGAAGATCCAGAGAAGACGGATCTGATGAGCTCGGGAGAGCAAGAACGGGTTCACCGTCATCCAGCCAGATCAGCCACCAAACAGCACGTCCGTGGCGTTTCCAACGATCAAGAGCAGCATCAGGAGAAAGCCGCTTCTGCCAGATCAGGGGTACAGGAGACGTTGAATCAGCTTCAAAACTCTGAACAAGCCGAGCACTTCTTGTGATCTCGAACAGCTCTGCTGTTCCTCGGCGATTCAGAGTGGGCGTGAGGTTGGACGCGCTTAGCAGCAGGCTAGGAACAACAAGAATCAGCCCCAGCAGTAGAGCCGTGCACGGAAAGGCAACCAGCTGCCTTCGGATGGAACCAATCAGGATGATGATTTGGTTGGACCCTTGCGGCGTCGGCGGTCTCTCCATTCGATCGTTGAGAGATAGATCACCGCAACGCTGACAAAGCCAAGAAGCACTGCTGCCGTGACCGCCAGGGTCTGGCTAAGAAGTGGTGCGTCTTGAAGCACAGATTCGATCAGAAGTTCAGGGTTCCGTCACCGTTGCGTCCCCAGACGACCATGGCGATAGAGAAACTGAACATGGCGGCCAGGGAAGCCCAACCCAGAGTGAACAACATGCGCTTGACCGCTTGATTGTTGAGATCCTACCTAGGGTCAAGCATGATTTCGTACTGCCGGAGGCAACTGTCATGACCAGCTCCAGCCCCGGTTCCTCTGCAGTGATGGAGCGCCAGGAGACGACCCAGCGCTATCCCCAAGCTCGCGTCATCGTGTTGAACGACGATGTCAACACCTTTCAGCATGTGGTGGATTGCCTGCGCAAGATCATTCCTGGCATGAGTGAGGACAATGCCTGGAACCTTGCGAACAAGATTGATCGACAGGGTTCAGCTGAGGTTTGGTGTGGACCCCTAGAGCAAGCCGAGCTCTACCACCAGCAGCTGCAGGCCGAGGGACTCACCATGGCCCCAATAGAACGCTGCTGATCTAGGCAGCTGGTTTGCGGCTCGCCTTGGTCAACCGGAGTCGATCATCAATCTGCAGACGCTGTAACCGTTCATCCATCACAAAACGAACCACACGGCCAGGGCAGAGGGCCAGACCCCGTACTTCCGTTCCGTGCACCTCTGCTGTGAGCATGCGGGCCTGAGGGCCGCATGCATCTTCCAGTGGGCCGCGAATCACGAGGCGAAGAGCGTCAACTGATTTCAGCATCACAGCTCCGGAGCGCTCTCTCTGGCATAGCCAAAGTGGCTAACTTTCACCAGTTCTCAGGTTTTCATTCAGCTTTGGCACGGGTTGTCATCACCCACAGCACCTATGTGCAGGGATTGATCCCATGGCTGAAGGCGCTGGCTCAGGAGACGAATATTCAAACGATTACCCCTGCTGTGATCTGCAGGGTCCGTGGGAGAAGTCCCGATCTTCAGCTACGGGTGTCGACGCAAATCCATGGGGGGTACAAGCTGGTCGCGCGCAAAGGAAGCTCAGCCCAAGAGGTTTTTGTCGTGACATCCATGAGTCGACCTGACCTGGAGAGGGCTGTATTGCATCACCGCCCCTGAGTTGGTTCTTGCTCGAAGCCTGCAGCTCGACAGGACTCTGGATGGCCCTCCGCAAAGTCGGGATCACCAGCGCAGAGCGCAGCCCAGTCGGATCGCTTGAAGCACTGGGGAAGAATCGCTCGGCATGCAATTTCAGCGTCATCAGTCAGAAAGGTGACGGCGCTCACCCTGGGGCTGCTGGAAAGGTCGAAGCACGACATTCCGGCTGTCACCATGAACACAGCGGCAAAAGCATGGATAGTTGACATTCAGGTGAAAGTGAAGACCTAATTAATCAAGAGAATTTGGATAAAAAGAGACTAGATCTTAACTTTCATAATCCTGAGAAGATCAATCCAGCCTCAAGCTTTTGATTCCAGGGACGTTAACTTGAATTCTAAAAACAAGGCTTCGGCACTTGCATAATCCTTCTTTTCCCGCAGATAAAAAACCTGAGCCTTCCACCAATCCCAAGTTTCCATTTGAATCAACTCATCGAGCCGAGGATCGCGCATCACAGCACTGCAACCATCCAGACCTTAAAGACGGCCAAGTGATTGACAAGCCATGTTCACATAGCAGTAAGCATCATCGACTACACATCGCCTCACAGGTAGCCTTCGAAAGCTCCAAAGTTTTCCCATGCCCCTTGAAATTGCAGTCAGGCAAGGACCACAAAGCACCGAGAGCATAGGAGTCTTCGACGATCTTGAAGATGCGCTCACCGAATTCAACGAACTGATCAACCGTCGAAACTGGCATCAGAATGTGACCACCATCTCGCTCACTGATACTGAAAAAAACAAATGTCTTGCCCAATATGCACTCCAAGATTTCAATCACTCTGAAGGCTAGATCACGAAAAGCTTGATTGAATCAACCATTACAGCTTCGCTCGAACATCGTTTCGTGCAGCCTCGACGCAAAGAATTTAGACTCTACAAGAGCTAACGATTACAGAGTGAACGGCAAGACCCTGGTCATTTGCATCGGCACATTCTTCCTTTTGTTCTTTCTTGCAGAGTCTTGGATGATGAGAGGATTACCCCACTAACAAGAACATCCCTCCTCACCCAAAGTCAGACAACAAAACAAACAAGACAATCAGTTAGAAGCCCAAAAACTTATTCACCAAAGACAGCATTACAAAAAATAGCTTTCGCAAGCAAGCGCATTCAAGCTATTAATGAAATACATAAGAGCCATTTCTCACAATTTTTCGAGAAATTCCTCACGCCAGGCAGAGGGTGAAGAGGGTTAAGAGGCTGAACCACCATGCCATGCGAGCCTTTGTTTGACTCGATTTCAGAGGTGGCCATCCCCATCCGGGCACTGAAAGAAAACCACCATTCATAAAGGGGTGAGGGGTGAGTTTTAATCGGATGATGGAGAGCGACAACATCAGCGAACCCTTATTTGTAAGGCAAGCGTCACCAGCACTCGGGGCCCAATGGGACGAAGACAGCAATCGGGCACACCCCACGCAAATAACTCGGCAGGGAGGGTAAAACTTTGGAAACGTCCACGGCGATCACAAAGGGTGTGATCAAGAGAAGGTACATAGCAGTTCCTCTATTCCATGAGCGGTACCGCAGCGTGCCGTGTTTGCCGTTCGCAAACCCTGCCAGGAAGCCCCGACGACACCACCATGATCGCGGTGATGCAATAGCTGAAAGAAATTTGCTTGATGCCGCGTTCCATCAGTCTTTGCCTTTCGCTGGGTGACGCCCCTCACTCGTTCAAGGCCAAGAATTTTCTGATGACGAAAACGGCACTCCCGGATGACTCGTAGATGATCGAATAAAGATCAGGCCCGACGCACGACCATGACATATAGAGCATGCTGAGCTCAGCGCTTGAGACCATCCATTCGAAACCAACAACGAATAACTCGCTTATGAATCTTCCAGCCTAAGAGCAAAACCGATGCCGCGAACCGTTTGGATAATACGCTTATCTGTGATACTTTCGAGCTTTTTACGCAAATAACGAACATAGACATCAACCACATTCTCGTCTCCGAAATAATCATCACCCCACACATTATGAATGAGTTGAGAACGACTCATGGCTTGACGTGGATTCCGAATAAAGCACTCCAATAGGTCAAACTCTCTAACAGTCAGGTTTAACTCCACCCCTGAGTAATGGCATCGTCGCTCGGGGCCATTCAGTTCCAATTCATTAAAAGTCAGATGATCTGGACTTACAACAATGCTGCGCCGCAGCAATGCTTTCACTCGGGCCAGAACTTCACGAATATTGAAAGGTTTGGCAATGAAGTCATCCGCTCCAGCTTCCAGAGCTGCGATTCGATCATCCATCTCATCGCGAGCTGTAATCATGATCACGGGCAAGTGGTTGCCGGTATCTCGCAGTCGTCGGCAGACATCCAACCCGCTGATGACGGGCATATTCCAATCCAGCAACGCAAGAGAGGGTTGATCCTCGCGGATCTTCGCCAACGCCTTCCCACCATCACCACAGCAAACAGTGCCGTAACCCTCTGCTTGAAGCTCCATTTCGAGCAACATGAGAATGTTGGCCTCATCGTCGGCAATCAGGATGTTGACGTCGGCTCCCGTCATGTCGCCACTGGCCTCCTCAAAAAACTGTAGGCAAAGCGAGAGTCTGCGGCCATGACTGAGCTTGATGCCTAGTTTGGAACTCGCGAGAAGGCAGAAGGCGTGACCCCCCGGACTCGCTCCTGGCCATGTGGATTGCTTGCTGGCACGCTGTTGCTGCTCACCGCCTGCGAACAACAGACTCGTCGGCTGACGTCAAGTCTTGAGCCGGATTCGGCTGATCTCCACATCACTGAAGCTCCCTGGGAATCTCAGGCACAGATGACCCGTCGCATGAATCATGTGACGACGTATCTCAAAAACGCAACGGGACTGAAGGTTCGATATGTACCAGCTATCAACTATGCCCATAGCTATGCACTAGTCGAACGAGGGGAAGCCGATCTAATTCTGGTTGGAATTTACGGCGGCTACCGCTTACTCAAAGCATTACCCAATGCGGTTCCTCTGGTGGTTCAAAAACCGTCGTATCGATTGGTGATGTTGGGTCATCGACGCTGGCTGGAGGAGTTGGAGACAGATGAAGAACCTGGCTTAGCTTCAGTTACCGGTAGCCGTGTGGGTTTTGGGAGTCGCTTTTCAGGATCAGCGTTCCTTCAGCCTTTGCTAGCGATGCAGAGAGAGGGAGTGAAGTCTGCAGACATTGATGAATGTCTGCATGAACCAGTACAACGCCATTTACCGGCCCAAGTGGCAAATGGCATGGTGGACTTCGTCTTTATTCCCAGCCATACCGACAAGAACGATCAGTTCATTCCAGAGCCATTAAGAGATGAGCTTGCGATCGTTTGGACTGGCCCCTTGGACCGCAATGACTATCTGATTGGTGTAAATAAGCCGATGAATAAGAAGCAACAGAGTAATTTGCAGAAAGTTCAGCAAGCATTTCTGGAACTTGATCGCACGGCAGATGATGGCCGTGCAGTTCTTGATGCCTACATGCTTCCTGGGTTCGAACTGCCAACTTCGCAGTTTCCAGAGGCAACGAATCAGCGTATCGAAACCCTGCTTTCTCGTTCAGGAGGGCTACCAACCTGCGAAGCATCATGACGCGACAGGTGTTACAAACAGAGAACCGACGGCATACGAGATCGTGGTCGATTGCCAGGCGATTGTTTGGTATCAGTCTGTTGCTAATTCTGGTGCAAGCCTTGGGCAGTTCGGTCGTAACAGCGCAGTTGCGCCGTCATTTTTTTCATGAGTTCCTTGAAGATACACTCTCTCGTCAGATCGTCTCGTCGTACAACGTGATCTCTGATCGCTTGGATCAGTTATCCGTGGAACAGGCGTACGCGTGTTGTTCACTCGCGGACTATCAAAACTGGCTTGACGGTCTAAATTTTGAAAATGGAAAAGTGGGACTCATCATCGGCAAAGCCGGCCTACAGGCCACTCGCGATGCGGATCGGTTCTACAAAACCAGTGAATTATCTGAGTATGCGCAGCAAGCCATCGACTCGGCCAATGGCTTCAAGATTAATGCTTCTGAAAATGATGCTCCTCTCGCAGTCAAAGCGGTAAAGCTGCCGGGCGGACCAGAAACGGGCTTCTACGTGTACATGCGTCCGGTGTACTCGATGCCCTTGGTACGCACGCTGGTACAGATCAAGCTCGTCTCGGAGCTAGTGCTGATGCTGCTTCTTGCATTGGCTTTACTTGTGAGCTTGAGATTGATTTTCCGACCCGTACGCAGAATTCAGTCTGAGCTGTCAGGCATTGAGCTGAATCACCTGGAACGCGCTGATCTGAGCAGTCGTAATCGCCCCCGTGAATTTCAACCTCTTCTTGAAGAGTTCAATGCAATGGTAGGGAGGTTGCGTCGATCCTCAGCAAATCAAAAGCAATTTGCATCAACCATATCGCATGAGTTTCGCACACCGATGACAGTAATCTCAGGGTTTATACAGTCGGTACTCAATCGAGATAATGATCTACGTATGCAGTCGAGAGATGCATTAGTTCTCGCCAATCAAGAGGTTTTACGACTCAATAGGATGTTGAGCGACCTACTGGACCTCAGCCGTGCTGACAACAACCAACTCAGGCTTCTACGGGAACCATTTAACTGCTTGAAGAGCCTTCATGAAACCTTTCATCTTGCACAGATCACTCATCCAACCAATAACTTCACCCTACATAATCATGCAGAAGAATCACACATCTGGGCCATTGGAGACCCTGACCGCCTGGCGCAGTGCCTCCAAAACTTGATTGGCAATGCCATCAAATACTCAAAGCCAAATAGCTGCATCGAACTTGATATCAATCAGGAGGAGGAATGTGTTGTCGTTGCTGTCATTGACCATGGCCAAGGAATTCCTGATGACCAGCGTGAAATTATCTTTGAACGTTTTCAACGTGCCGAAGGAGTGACCTTGCGCCGTGGCGACAGCAGTTCTGGGCTCGGCCTCTCAATCGTAAAAATGCTGATCGACGGGATGGGGGGAAATGTTCGAGTGGAGTCGCAAATCGGAATTGGAAGCCGCTTTATTCTGACTTTGCAGCGTGCTGAGATGTGAGTGGTATCACCTAACTTCAACACGACCAGAAGATATCAGCCAAGACAATATCGATTCATTTATTTTGCAACAGATGAATGGGGCATAGCTCGATTGGCAGGCCTAGCTTGAGTGCATGATGAACATTCCTCTCCAGGTTCTGTGCTTCTCGCTAGCCATCTCGTCTCTGCATTGGATGCAAGCATCTGCTCAAACGAATCAACAACTTCTGCAGGAACGTCTCATCAGCCCAGCTGTCTATGAGCTTCTGAATCGTCGCGGTGCCGAAACTCCCTTCGAACGACTGGAAGTGATCCAGGAAGCCTGTCGAGCCCGTCAGCTACCTCCCAGTGACTGCGGATCCTCCAAAAGACGAAGAACCGATTGAATCAGTCGTACCGATACGGGTCTTTGATTGCATGACCAAGTCTGCATCAATGTTTGAAAACGCTGCAGGCATCAGCTGAAACCCAAGCGCGTGATTCCGTTTCAGTACGTCAGGCGACGATCCCGAAGAGTGTGATCAAGAGGCTGTATAGCCGAACCTCGATTCCATGGACGGAACCGCTGTGCGCTCTAGTCGTTGATGGTGGTTTGCCCCCATCCCTAAGAAGGAACAATGAAATTCGGATATCGCGGGTGAAGGGTCAGAGGTGAATGGCTGAAGTGTTCCCATCTCTGCACAAGCAATACAAAAACCCCGCCTTTCGACGGGGCTCATCATCTAGGGATCAAAGTGATCCAGCCTTTAAAACGACCTAAGCCAGATGATCAGTGGCTATTGGTAGCAGATCGGCGATCGCATCTGATTTCTGATCTTCCGGGAGATCTGAAGCAGAGAGTGACTTAAACGTGTCGTCAAATTGATTCCCCTCCACGATTGCCATGTCGCTGGAGCTGACATCCCACCAACCAAAGGCTTCGCCCATCGTATAGATATGGTACGCATTAAAACCAACAGCTTCATCGCCTACATCCACAACGTCTTGATAGATGGCGGCGGTCGTTGACATTTGCAATCCAGTCAATGAATCAAGTTCTTGCCCTGAAGTAAAGTCATTAGCTCCAGGCTCTGCTTCATCCAATCCAAAAGCCCCTAGGACTTGACCAGTTAAGTTAACAACGCCTCCGGCAACTACAAAGGCGGCACCAACATGAGCTGTAACACCCGCGCCGATAAGCATTACGCCACCTATTGAATAACCCAAGCCAGTTAATTTGAGATAATCTGATACTTTTGTATCTTCCCCTGCTTCATCAAAGCCAATATTATTCAAATCACGCACTTCGTTGTCCTGAGTGTTTCGCTTCAATGCTTCCAACATTTCAGCCTCTCTTTCTTCTCTGGGAAGCATTGACCACTGTTCCCAGGGGAACGTAGTTGCATCGGCTTGGATAGAAGCGGTCATGGCTTTAGGGGAGTGAATGTTCGGGGGTGTTGCCCCCTCGACTCCTCCAAGGTCACACCCAATCTGGTGACCTCCACTCCACAGCTCTGGTGCAGACCTCAAGAGGTTCTGGTGAGGTTCTAGTGAACGGCTAATAAATCAGTCACCACCTTGATCTAGAGCAATCAAAAACCCCGCTCGGGGCGGGGTTGTCGGCACCATCTCGAGGAATGTTCACTCCCTCATGTCTCAGACCAAAGTGGTTTCTTGAACCGACCAATCATCCTGACCAGACCTTGTTGTCTGCAGATACTGATCCACCGTCACATCCACAATGTTCTCGAATTCGGTGCCCCCGGATGCAAAGAGCTCCAGCGCCTCGATATAAGAGGTTGTATCTCCACCAAGACAGATTCCTGCCTGTTCGGCGTTAATGCTGAGCGACCGGGCACGGTTGGCTGCCTGACTGAATTCTCCGGCGTAGATGTCTTCAATGAACGCCTCAGCGTCTTTGCGCACACGCTGACCACTTCCCATGTCAGGCAAAGACCCCATCGCTGCCTCCGTCAGAGCGACGACCGACTGTGAACTCGGAAGAGAAAGTTCCTCCCAGTAAGCCGATCCCTTCTCGGTCATCCGGGCCAGCACATTAGGTACCACCGCGGAACGCAAGAACAGCTTCTCAGTCGCTGTGTCCAGATTGCCCTCCATCAGAGCATCAAAGCCGCCTGTGAGCTGATCCTTGATGTCCGTGATTCCCATGCTGTCGCTGACATCACGCACCTTCGAGTAGTAACCACTTGTTCGCGCATCAAGCACGGCATCCGTCACCCCAGTAAGTGCATCACCGCTGGGTGCACCCAAAGAGGCTTGATGACCAAAGACACCGGCGTCGTTGCCATTGGCTTGATCCACACCATTCGCAACCAGGTTCCCAATCGGCGCTGCAGCCAGGGAATGTTGAATGCCCTCGCCGATATCGCCTCTCTGGAAGCTGCGGATCGCAGCACCTTGGCGATCCTTCATATTCGTCAGCCCAGTGCTGTCAATCAGTTCGCGGGTGGCTGTAAAAGCACCGAACGTCTTGCTATTGATGGCGTTATCGATGGCATCCGAGACGACTTCAGGCTCGTTCTCAAGCTGCTCTTTCACGACACCAATTTCTCGGGCTGCCTTCGGATCGGTCTGAGCCACCACCGCCTGAACAACGGCGGTAGTGCCATCAACCAATGAAGCCTCGCCGGATGCCACAGCAGAACCCGCTGTGACTGCAGTAGCGATCGGGCTATCGGCTCCAGCAACGGTCTTGACACCTTCCTCAATCGAGGTTTCACCGGAAATCACCTTGGCGGTGGTGTCGATCGCCTCACCGATACTGGTTTTCTTGGCTGCATCCAGAAGCGCATCGCCGACATCCTTTCCGTTAGCGATATCAACGACACCTTCCACAACGCGGCCAATAGAGGTGTTCTTGGCCGATTCAACAAGATCAGTTCCGTAGTCTTCCCACGTTTTCTCTCCGCTCGCGACGTCGACAAGACCGGTGACACTTTTTACGACCGGTGACTCAGTAACTGTTTCAACTACTGCATTAACAGCTTCTGCTGCCGTTTTCTGACCCGCAATCACCTGAACGGTGGAAGTAACAGTTGTGACTGTGACATCTACAACCGAAACAACAGCGGCAAACATTTGAGCAAACATGATGAAAAGGGCTAAGTGGTTTGAGTTTTGGGGTGTCACCCCCTCGACTCCTCCAAGGTCACAGCCCTTCTGGTGAGCCCCAGTGCAAGGCTTTGGTGGGGAACAGGACAGGTTCTGGTGAACTTCTGGTGAAAGACCACAAGGACTAGATGCTTACGCCCAGTTGCCAACCCAGCAGCGACTCCACCACCACAGACTCCCCAAGGTGTGCTCTCCACCAGTCAGACATCCTCTGAACTTGAGGGGGCGTTAGCTCGTATTGCTGCCACAGTTCTCCCACCAGGAACAAAGAAACGCGCCTGTCGCGAGGCATGGACCAGACATGACTGCCTTGAGTGTTCCCCTTTCCTGTCAGGCCATAAAAACCCCAGGCGGACTTCTACGCCTGGGTCGTAATCCTCGCTGCACCGCCTGTAGAAGAGCGATCCTTAAATCTGATCTGAAGCCGAGCTGAGAGTTTTGGCGGCTTCAGCCCGCTACAGGTGCCCAAAGCTTGCACCGCTTCTTTAGGTGCTCGCCTAGCTGCTATTTCTTTGACCTGAGCTTGCGTTGGTAGATAAGCCACTCAAATCAACATGAAGCCCCTACGGCTTGGCAGCAGGATGAAACTGCCCCCCATGGGGTACGCCTTCAGTGTCAAATCCCTGGGGGTGGCTTCGTTGGAGAGTGGATCTCCTGCACTTCTATGGGCTCTCTTCTCAGTATTGGAGTTGAGTGTTTACCCAACAGCCTGAAGGGCACAGGCCACTGCTTAAAAACCCTCAAATACAGCCTTGAGATCAGCTGAACTAATCTTTGTGTATGGGATTTCAGCAGATCTAGAGAGGCCGAGAACCCTTGGAATCATTGGGGTGAACCACCATGCCGTGCGAGCCCCAGTGATCGACCTGGAAGAACCAGAAGGGGCGACAAAGTGGGGCTTCGTTTCCGGCTGCAGGGCCGGTCTACGTCACCGTCACGACAGTCTCCCCAAGTCGAAAGAGAGTCAGATCAGAGCACTAAAGAAAGGCCGTCACCAACACAGCAGTTCATCCACAACACTAATCGGGACTCTCGCTCTGGAGAGGCCAGATCCTGCGAATGGCCGCCAGTGCTGAGTCGGCTTCATCGCGCCGCTTCAGAACCGTGTCGCCCTCGAGAAGCAGCGTCACATGCCCCAACTTGCGACCCGGTGTCTCCGGCGACTTGCCGTACCAGTGCAGATGAAGACCCTGTATGGCCTCAAGCGCCTGAAGCCGCTGATCCAAAGGGGCATGGCGGGCTGGATCCAGGCCCAGCAGGTTGACCATCAAGGCACCGCAGCTGCTCAGCTCTGGCTCCGGCACGGGGAGGCCGGCAGCAATGCAGAGCTGCTGATCAAACTGACTGCTGGTGCAAGCCTCGATGGAGAAATGGCCTGAATTGTGGGTGCGAGGGGCAATTTCATTCACTTGCAGACCAGCTGGCCCGTAAAAGAATTCCAAAGCCAGCACGCCGACGTAACTGAGCTTCGTCATCAGCGATGCCGCAACGTTGTAGGCCAAAGCCGCCACCGACGGGTCCACCGGCGCAGGTGCCAGAACCCAGTCACAGACTTGTTGATGCTGGTGGGTTTGCACCAGTGGGAAGTGGCGGATCCTTCCTTTTTGATCTCGGCTGACGACGAGAGCCAGCTCCAGCTCGTAATCCACCCACGATTCCAGGAGCCAGTCGTCTGCTGTGACGGCCCGCAACAACTGCGCAAGGGCTTCGATATCGCGCAGCACCACCGTGCCCTTGCCGTCATATCCCCCACGGGACGCCTTCGCCATCACAGGAAAGGTCCAACCCTGGGGCAGAGCAGGTTGGGCCGGAGAAATCAAACTGAGCGGACACCAGGGTGAACTGGGAATCGCCAGGTCGTCGAGCAGCTGACGCTGCGAGAGTTTGTCGACAAGTGGCGACAGAGCGGCCAACGACGGGCGGAAGCGAACCCCCTGCTGCTCAAGCGGAAGAAGGGCGTCGATATTGACCCACTCGTTCTCGAAGGTGACACCGTCACAACCCACCACCAGTTCACGGGTTCCAGCCACGTCCCGGGGATCCGCCTCAACATGACGCGCCGCCAAGCCGGCGGCAGGATCCGCTGCATTGGAGGTTTGCACCGCGATCGGAACCTCTCGTTGCGTGGCGGCCTGCACAAGCATCCGTGCCAGCTGACCACCTCCCACAACACCGATCATCGTGTCCGAGCCGTCTCCCGCAGCTTGCCACCTAGCGGGGCCGATGACAGCGTCAAATCAACGGACGATCGCCGGCAAAGGCCAGACGAATCATCGTGAACAGAAGGACCACTAGGAACAGGGCCAAGCCCAAGGTGCAGGCGTAGCTGATCTCCAATTCAGCAAAGGCCTGGTCGTAGACGTAATACACGATGGTTCGCGTGGCATCGGCCGGACCTCCCTGGGTCATCAGAAACACCTCCTCAAAAACCTTCGTGGCAGCAATCGACGACACGACAGCAACCAGGGTCACGTAGGGGCCCATCAAGGGCAAGGTGATGTCGAGATGCTTTCTCCAGCCCTCGCTGCCATCCAACTCAGCTGCCTCGTAGAGCTCCTTGGGGATGCCCTGGAGACCCGCCAGAAAGATGACCATGTAGTAGCCGAGACCCTTCCAGAGAGTCACCAACATCACCGCTGGAAGCGCTAGCTGCGGGGTTGTGAGAAAACCGATCGGGCTAAAGGCATCGCCGAGCAGCACGCTCAACCATCCGTTGATCAGACCGTTCTCGGCATAAAGCCAGCGAAAGGCGATTGCAGCAACCACGATTGACACCAGCACGGGGGTGTAAAAGGCACCCCGCAACAAGGAACGTCCTGGCAAACCCTGGTTGACCAGAACAGCTAGCGCCAATGCCCCCAGAACAATGGGGGGCACCACACCGATCAGGTACACAAATGTGGTGACCAGCACCTGACGCGCCATGGGATCCGACACCAACCGCTGCAGGTTGGCCAGGCCCACGAATCGCAGCGGTTCACTGACATCCAGACCCGTTGCGGTGAAACTCATCACCAGAGCCATCAACGCCGGCAGCAGCACCGACAGGCTGATCAGGATCACCGCCGGCAGGAGAAATGCCCAGGCCGAAAGGGAGTTGCGCACTGCTCTCTCGCGCACTGAACCAGCGACACTGTTGCGAGAGTAGGTGGGTTCCAACGGTTTCATGACCACAATCACCCCGTTGCATCACATCCGCGTTGCGCTGGAGCGCAATCCCTACGACGTTGTGATCGGTGCCGGCAGCCTGGCCAGCCTCGGCCAGCAGATGCTGGACGCGGGGGTCCAACCCGGTCGGCGTGTGCTGGTGGTCAGCAACCCGGATGTCGCCACCCCCTATGGCGACGTGTGCCTGACAAGCCTCAAGGATGCAGGCTTCAGCACTGAACTTCTGGTGATCGACGCCGGCGAACACCAGAAAACCCCAGCAACGGTGGCATCAATTCACGATGCCGCTTACGGCGCCAAGCTCGAACGCAGCTCGTTGATGGTGGCCCTGGGCGGTGGCGTTGTGGGAGACATGACTGGTTTTGCGGCAGCCACCTGGCTGCGGGGCATTCAGGTTGTGCAGGTTCCAACCACCCTGCTGGCGATGGTGGATGCATCCATCGGTGGCAAGACCGGCGTCAACCATCCACGCGGCAAGAACCTCATCGGCGCCTTTCACCAGCCGCGCCTGGTGCTGATCGATCCATCGACCCTGAACACCCTTCCCGAACGGGAATTCCGTGCCGGCATGGCGGAGGTCATCAAATACGGAATTCTCGGAGATACGGAACTGTTTGATGAGCTGGAGGCCTGCAATGACCCGAGCACGCCCTCTGGGCTTGGAGCCGAGCGCTTGAGCTCAATCCTGAGTCGATCCGCTGCTGCGAAGGCACGAGTAGTGGAGGCTGATGAACGAGAAGGAGGTTTGCGAGCAATCCTGAATTACGGCCATACCTTCGGCCACGTGGTGGAGACCCTCTGCGGCTATGGCACCTGGCTGCATGGCGAGGCAGTCGCCATCGGCATGGTGGCCGTGGGCGAACTCGCCGTGCTGCGGGGAAGCTGGAGTCGCAATGACGCGGATCGGCAACGCCGGCTGATCGACAGCAGCGGACTACCCACCGCCTGGCCCGATCTCTCCGCAGAAGCCGTACTGAACAGCTTGCAGGGCGACAAAAAGGTGCGCGATGGTCGATTGCGCTTCGTGCTCCCAACAGGGATCGGTTCCGTCGAAATTCGCGATGACGTCAGTCGCGAGGAGATTCTGAGTTGCCTGGAGCAGCTGCAAGGCTGAAGCCCCCCTCGGGCAATCCCCAGAGATAGGTGAGCCAGCGGAAGGCACCAAGACCCGAAGGGTCCACCAGCCGAAGCAGGGTTTCACGGCGCTGCAAGGCTTCCGCCAAACGTTGGCCAGGCAGCTGTTGAAGGTCATGGAGACGCTCCGCGAGTCCCAGTGCAAGGAGTGCCTCACCCTGCTTGGCCTGATCACCCTCCAACCAGCCGCTGCGCTTGGCGGCCTCAGCAACAACATCGATGCAGAGATGTGCCGTCAGATCCTGCTCGCCGGGCTGATGCAACGGCGACAGGCCCGCCGCTTGGGCTCGAACAGCCATGAGGGTGCCCTCCGAGCGCCGAGCCGTGTAGTAGCGATGGGCTTCCAGGGCGTAATCAATCACGAGGAGCACTCCTGCATCCAAAGCGGCGCCCACCGTGGCGAACCAATCGGGGAGTGCACTGTTCCACTCCGTGGTCCAACCCTCCTCTGCATCGGGGGGAGGCAGCTGGATGCCGCGATTGATGCACACACGCTTGATCTCGTCCTGCAATGCAACTGGCAGGGGCCGATGGGTCGTCCGCAGCCCATGGGTTTGATCAAGTTCAACCCACTCCTGTTGGAGTGATCCATCACGCCACACCAATCGCTCTACCGGGAGGGCATCCAGCAACTCATGGGCGATCACCACCCCACGCACCGGATCACTCCGCAGCTGCTCAAGGGAGCACCACCGCACCGACAAACCATCCACCTGCTGAAGCCGGGCCTGCTGTCGCTGACGCATGCCGGGGTTGACCTCCACCAACACCATCTCGATATGAGGCAGTAGCGCTGAGTCGGAACAGCAAAGTTGGGCGATTAGATCAAGGGCAAGATGGCCTTCCCCAGGCCCGATTTCAACAATCGAAAGGCGCTGATCAGAATCCGTTCTGGACAGGGAAGCGAGCCAGGTCAGGAGTTGGGGCGCCAGCAGGGCAGCGAAGTCGCTGCCCAGGGATGGAGACGTAACGAAATCACCCTGGGTTCCGATGCGGGCACGGCCTGCTCCGTAGTAGCCATGCTCTTGCTCGTTGAGAGCCAGATCCATGAACCGTGAAAACGGAACGGCACCCCCCGCCTGTTGCAGATGCGTTGCCAACCAGTCGGGACAGGCCGCAGCCATCGGTTTCATTGGAGAGAATGCCGGTCGCTGCAGCAGTTCCATGGGAACACATCGCATCCAACATCTGTGGAGCTTCGTCGTGGTGGCTCTGGTCAGCCTGGGTGTTCTGGTGACTCCCGCTGATGCCTACGACAACCCCGAGCTGCTGCCAGATCACCCCACCCCGGTGATCGACCTCGCCAAGGTTTTCAGTGATACCCAAAGGGCCCAGTTGGAGGCATCCCTTGGTGATGTGGAAGAGCGCACAGGCTGGAAAATGCGAGTGTTGACGCAGTACGAACGCACGCCAGGACTAGCCATTCGCGAGTTCTGGGGGCTGGATGAAAGCAGCCTGCTGCTGGTGGCAGACCCACGGGGGGGGAATCTGCTGAACTTCAACGTCGGCGATGCCTATTTCGCGATGATGCCGCGCACCTACTGGGTCGAACTGCAGACCCGTTACGGCAACCAGTACTACGTCAAGGAGCACGGTGAAGACGGAGCTGTGCTCGATGCTCTCAATGCTGTGGAGATCTGTCTTGACCGGGGCGGCTGTCAGGTCGTGCCAGGACTTCCGCAAGAACAGTGGCTGTGGACGCTAACCACATCGGTTTTTGGAGGCTTAATTGCAGGCTTTGCGGCCTACCCCCGCAAGGACGATGAAACGATTGCCTGGGGCTGGATGCTTTTGCTGTCACCACTTTGGGTGATGTTGTTTGGCGTCTTCGGCATCGCGCCCGTGATCACGCGAACATCTGAGTATTTGCCCATTCTGAGAAACACCGTTGGCTTCCTCGGAGGCGGCATTGCTGCCTATCTGATCGCCCAGGTGACAGTGGGGCGTCGCCTACAGAGCGATACAGAAGGTTGAGGAGAATTGATGCCCCTCAGAGCTGGGTTGCGCAAGCGATGCGCGACCCGGTGCAGATCGCAGGAGGGGCAACGAGAGCCTGACGCTTCAGATCGCGGAGGCGTCGGAGCTCAGCAAGATTCACGTCGTAAAACGAGCGCAGCCGCGCATATTTTTTGACGGGCTGGCCGTAGTAGCTCCGACCAGCAAGGGTGGGAAATGACGCCCACTCAGGAGCCAGCTTGGCAGCGAGGATTGGGCTGAGGACGCCGCTGTCGGTCAGAACAAGTGCTTTACGGCGCTGAATCAAAAACAAAGCTCCCTGATCTTGAGCCTCAGGACCAAACCCCCGTACACCGATGCTGCGTTGGACCAGATTCCAGGTGAACGGCATGAACTGGTAGGCCCCGGCAGCCGCACTGGCGTAGCGGGAGCTGTAGATCACGCGATTGGGATGACGGTCGAGAGAGGGCATCAAGCCACCACCGAACATCACCCGATAGCCAACATCCAGACCACCTTTCCAGGTGCCTTCAGCGAAGCGAATCGTGTTGAGCATTGCCCGACGTTCGGGCGTAATCACGTAGGGGATTGCCAGGCTGGGCTGGACTTCGGGGGTGTGAACCAACTGCGCCCGCGAGGCAGGGGGCAGCAAGCTGGCTTGCGCGGGCAGAACGGAACAAACGGCAGGCAGAACTCCGACGATCACGGCCGCTGAAAGCGTCTGACGACCGATGAATGCAGAGATAGCCATAAAAAGCGTTCAAAGAGCATGCCCTCAAAAGAGGACGAGAAGCACATCAGAAGCGGATGAGGTGCTCAGGCGGAAAAAATTTCCACTCGCGGTGACTTTGTCGAACCAAAGGTTCAAAGCAATAGGTATATATGCCAGTCAAACAATTGGATAAGCCATCAGCGTGGGCGCGAATTGGCGCGAAAAAGATTGTTTTAACGCTGAAAATTAAAAATGCTTTCAACCCAGCTCACCAGTGCCAAAGCGGCTTCTTGAGCCCCTAATGCAGAAAGAGGTGCCCCCGTGGGCGCCAACAAAGGCTGGTCCAACTGCCATGCCCCTGCGTCCAGCTCCAGCCGGCTGAGGAATCGGTGCTGACCGTGCCGTTGCAGGCCATCCATCAGCACAGACGCTTCAGCAAATCCGCTGCGCGCAACCACGTGAAGCCCAACACCCTGGGCCATCGCCTCACAAAAGCTGCTGAATCCTGGCTTCCCCAGAGAACGGGCACAGCGGCCGAGCACATCGACAGGACGCACCCCCTCCGGCAGAACCGTGAGATTGGGGAGTTCAGCCAGCTCAGGCTGTTGCGAGGCCGTGGCTGAGGCCGGAAGTAAGAAATGGTGGTTGGGCCAAAGCTGAAACAGATCACTGCGAAGGGACAGACCGATGCCACCGAACCCAACGAGAACCACTGGAACGTGGAGAGCATCGAAGCAAGCCTCCAGATCCGCCGGGATCGCTTGCGGCGTACCGCAGACCAACCCGAGCCTCCGTTCAGGCAGGCCCCAGTTCATGGGTAGATCAAACGGACAACGAAGCAGCAGATCACCGCAGCGATAGGCCTCTGCTGCTGCTTCAGCAGCCCGTTGGAACGCAGGGCCCAAGGGTGCATAGATGTCATCCCATCCAAAATTGCTCATCCAGACAAGGGGGGCCCTCACCCGCTGCGCCAAAGCGGCTGCGGCCGGGGGAATGTCGCCGAAAATGAGCACTGGCTGCTCCTGTGCCGCCAACCAGCTGGCTTCGGCCTCAATCAAGGCCGGCAACCTCTGCTCGAGCAGATCCAAGGCGGTGAGCGTGGCCGCACGATTCACACCGAGAGCATCCGCTTGCACCATGCCCACATCCCAATGACAGGAACGTTGCTGAATGGACGAATCCCCCAGCAGACGCTTCAGCACAGGGGGTGGGAGACCCGAGCTCATGACCAGAGTCCACTCAGGCCGCAGGCGTCGAAGCACCTGCAGCACTGCCGCATCCCGAGCCGCGTGGCCAAAGCCATGGCTGCTGCTGCAGGTGTAGATCAGCACGAAGAGGGAGCATCCATCGGCAACTGCTCCTGATGGATCAACTCAGCGTCTGAGGTGTACCAACGATGGGCCAGCTGAGTCAGTTGGGAGCCCTGGAATTCAGCCCAGGAAAGATGCATAAGCGGCCGATCATGCCCATCAAGCCCGGAGCGCGGCACGCAGGCAGCATTGATCAGTGCCGTTCCGTGGCGGTGGCGCAGCAGGTTCTGCCGGAGCCCGGAGCCCCGTTTGAGGGCATGGTGCATGTGGCCGAAAATCACCAGATCTGCAGGTCGATTCCGCGCCATGCGATCCAAGGCGAGGGCAAGATCCTGATCACCCCAGTCAACAGCTGGCGTTTTCCAATCCCGACCACACGGACTGGCTGCATCCGAGCCCAGTCCCGTGGGACCGCAATGGGCCATCACGATCAAGGGCTGATCGGCGGGGACACCTGCCGCGGCCTGAACGATCCGATCGGCGGACGCCTCAAGCGACACCGGTCCGTAAACCGCCTCCACGGCATTTGAGAGATGAAAACCACCTCCAGCACTACAGGGACGTGCACCGACAATCGTCAAGGGGAGCTCCGGCCATTGGATGGCCCGCCAAGCACAGTGAAGATCACCGAGTACAGCTAGTTGCTGCTCAAGGATGCCGCCACTGCGATCCCGCCCACGATCGTGATTCCCCAGGATCACGGCCACGGGAAACGGAAGACGCGTGATCCTGCGCGTCAGACGCAGGTCGCCATCGGAGAGATCACCAACGAAGAGAACAGCATCGGGCTTGAGGATCTGCAGAAGCTGCTCATCCGCATCGCCCCAGGCGCCATGCAGATCACCAGCAATGGCAAGTCGCAGGTGCGTCAGAGCGGATGCCTAGGCTGTGTTCATCCTGCCCCGAACCGGTCCTGATGAGCGCTGACACCGCCCTTGTTGCGGCGATCAACCGGCTTCGCGAAGACCGCAATGCCGTGATCCTGGCGCATTACTACCAGGAACCGGAGATTCAAGACATCGCCGATTTCGTTGGCGACTCACTGGAACTATCACGACAAGCTGCCAGCACCAACGCAGATGTGATCGTGTTCTGCGGTGTGCATTTCATGGCAGAGACCGCCAAGATTCTCAGCCCAGAAAAAACGGTGGTTCTGCCGGATTTGGATGCTGGTTGCTCCCTGGCGGATGACTGCCCAGCAGACGACTTCGCCCGGTTTCGTTCGAATCACCCCGATCACTTCGTGGTGAGTTACATCAACTGCACGGCAGCAGTGAAAGCGCAGAGCGATCTGATCTGCACCAGCAGCAATGCCGTGGATCTGGTCAATCAACTACCAACGGATCAGCCGGTTCTGTTCGCACCAGATCAAAACCTGGGGCGCTGGGTGCAGCAACAGAGCGGTCGCGAGCTGACCCTCTGGCCGGGACGCTGCATCGTCCACGAAACATTCAGCGAAGAAGCCGTGCTTGCGCTCAAGCACGAACATCCCTCGGCTGAAGTCATCGCCCATCCCGAATGCCAGCAGAACCTGCTGGACCTGGCGGACTTCATTGGCTCCACCAGCAAACTCTTGAACTACACAGAACAAAGTGCCTCAGACAGTTTCATCGTTCTGACGGAACCGGGGATCCTGCATCAGATGCAGCAACGGGTGCCCGAGAAGACGCTGCTCGACGTCCCTGGGCTGGATGGCTGCAGCTGCAATGCCTGCCCTTACATGCGGCTCAACACCCTTGAGAAACTGAAGGCCTGCCTGGAGACCCTGACGCCTGCAATCGACATGGATGAAACCGTGCGCCTGAAGGCCCTGAAACCCATGCAGCGCATGCTTGAGATGAGCCGGTGAAACCGGATCAGGCGACCATCAAAGATTTTCAGCAATGGTGTGGACTGGGCATGGCGGTGCTCCTCGCAGCCTGCTCAACCATGAGCGAGCAAGAGAGAAAGGCGTTCCTCTGTGAGGAATGGGCACGAGGCACAAAAAATGTGGATCAACTCAAGGCGACCTACTCCATCGCCACAGGCAAGCAGTTGAAACTCCGATCGGGCGGACCTCGGACTGGAGTCAGCTACATCGACGGTGATCTCAAGCAGCTTGCCCGAGAGGTTGACACTGCTTGCGACGTCCAATCCATGGGATTGGAATAGATTTTCGAGCCCTAAAACATTGTTTTGAGGAGCGTCCTGTGAGCCGTGTATGGGGCATCGACGTCTTGGCCGGTCTGGCTCTCGTCGCGGGGGGTTCGAGCCTGAAGGTGGTTGCACAACCCTGGAATCAACCAATCCCTCAACCCGCTACGGAATCCACACCACAAACAATTAAATTGGCCGACCACCTCAATACGGTTGGCGCCAAGTTTTTTGGGGCGCATTGGTGCCCAGCCTGCAAGGAGCAGATGAAACTCTTCGGCAAACATGCCGGAGGACGACTGAATTACGTGGAGTGCGGTCTGCCCGACAAGTATCCAAAGCAGGTGAGCCAATGCCGGGATGCCGGAATTCAATCGATCCCTACCTGGACACGACCTGAATCAACGCGGCTCGAGGGTGTTCAGTCGATCAACACCCTCGAACGCTGGAGTGGTCTGAAACCACTCCAACAGAATTGATTACTTCTTACGGCAATAACCAGCGCCAACATTCATCCATCCGGAAGGGCAGGCTTCACCGTTGGTGGGCATCATCTCGTAATAGATCGGTGACACACAGGTGGTGCCCAAGGTGTTGACGTAACCCAGGGGGCATTGATTGTGACCTTGCGCTTTTGGAATCTTCTTTTGGGCCAGGGCGGAACTGGGAACAGCCAGGGCTGAGGCGAACAGAGCGGCAACGAAGAGCTTCATCGCAGTGCAAGAAAACGCGGTAAAGCTACGGGGCTTTCAGACTGTCTGCAGCGATCAGCAGCGGAGCTTGATCGAACGCACGCCTGAAGGGTTGTACTGCCGAGCAGCGAAGGCATGGGTCGACCCATGGCGCCCAGTCCCCAGGGCTCTGATCACCCACGCCCATGCCGATCATGCAAGGCCCGGATGCGGGGAGTACTGGGCTGTGGCGTCCAGTGAAGGGGTTCTTCGCCAGAGGCTCGGACAAGACATCACGCTTCACCCGGTGGCCTTCGGCGAAGAACTCTGGCTCGGCCAGTGCAAGGTGTCGTTTCACAGTGCCGGACACGTGCTCGGCTCAGCGCAGATCCGCCTGGAATCCGAGGGTGAAGTGTGGCTGGTCAGCGGTGATTACAAGCGCGATGACGACCCCAGCTGCGATCCCTTTGAACCGGTGCGCTGCGATGTGCTGATCACCGAAGCCACCTTCGGGATGCCGATCTATCGCTGGCAGAGCGGTGCCCAGGTGGCCCAGGCCATCCATGCCTGGTGGACCAGTGATCGCAGCAGGCCATCACTGCTGTTCTGCTACGCCTTCGGCAAGGCCCAACGCTTGCTGGCCGAACTCAAGGCCATTGGCGTGGAGGAGGAAGTGCTGCTGCACGGCGCCGTGGAGACCGTGACCCGTCACTACCGCGAGGCGGGGGTTCCGATGACCCCCAGTCGTCCCGTCAGTGAACTGCCCCGCAAGGATCCTCTCCATGGGCGATTGATCCTGGCGCCGCCATCGGCCCATCGCTCCAGCTGGATGCGCCGCTTCAAGTCACCCCAAACCGCCTTTGCCTCCGGTTGGATGGCCGTGCGCGGAGCCCGGAGACGCCGGGGTTACGAGCGAGGGTTCGTGCTCAGTGACCATGCCGACTGGCCCGGATTGCTCCAGACCGTTCGCGACAGCGGCGCCCGCAAGGTTTACGTCACCCATGGGCAGAGCGACGTTCTGGCCCGTTACCTGCGAGAGGTGGAGGGTGTGGATGCGGAACCGCTGGAGACCTTGTTCGAAGGCGAGTCCGATTAGAACTTGGCGATGCCGTCAGGCAGCTCGGGAAGGTTCAGGTTCGCTTCACGGCCTTCGATGGCGGCATTGAGCGACTCGATCATCATTGCGTTGCCGCTGTCTTTGATCGCCTCAAGCGCCTTCTGCATCCGACGCCTGCGATCGGAAGGATCATCCGAAGTGCCAGAGCCGGGCACGGGGGTCACGACGGCCGTCGCTGAGGCGCTAGCGCGCACGTTGCTGAGTTGTTGCGCCAGGTTGTCCCAGAGGAGTGCCATCCGGCTGATCCAAAAAGCTGTCGCTCAGATCAACACAGGTCTCCACCGGATTTCCATCTCTGCTCACAAAATGTCTTGTCAGGATGGCGGGACTGTTGACGCACCCCGTTCAAGCGCGCATGCGTGCCTTTCAGGACTTGTTCAATCAGCTGGATCAGGTCACGGGCACCAAGGCCAAGGTGCAGGCGCTGGTGGATCACTTTCAGGAGGTCGATCCAGGGGAAGCGGCTTGGGCGTTAACGCTCCTGTTGGGCAAACGCCGCCGCCGCTTGATCACCGGTCGCCGCCTCCGCGACATCCTGCGCGACCGCGGCGGTCTTCCGGATTGGCTGATCGACGACTGCTACGGCCAAGTGGGCGACTCAGCTGAAACCATCAGCCTGCTCTGGCCCGCCGTGCAAGAGCGCATTGAAGCCACGGATCCAGGCCTTCCAAGCGGTGAGGGGGACATGCCCCTCAGCTGGTGGATGGAAACCCTGCTGCCGGCCATCAGCACCAGAAGCGACGACGATCAGGCCAATGCGGTGATTTGGCTCTGGCACAGGATCCCGCTCGACCAGCACTTCATCGTCAATAAGTTGCTCACAGGGGGGTTCCGTGTCGGCGTGTCGACGGGACTGATCAGCCGCGCCATTGCCGAGGCGTTTGATCTCGAAGAAACACTGGTAGTGCAACGGCTGATGGGCGGGTTTGAGCCCTCCGCTGAACGATTCGTTCAACTCACCGCAACAGCGACGCCGGATGAGCACCGCTCCAGTGGCACGCCATACCCCTTTTATCTCGCCAGTCCCCTGGAGCCCGAACGGCTTCGGGAGACATCGGTGAACGATTGGAAACTGGAGTGGAAATGGGATGGAATCCGCGGTCAACTGATTCATCGCGGGGCAGGGATCTATCTCTGGAGTCGTGGGGAAGAGTTGGTTAACGACAGCTTCCCTGAACTAGTGGATGTCGCCCAGGCCTTGCCCTCCGGAAGCGTTCTGGACGGTGAACTGATCTGCTGGCAGCAGAACGAGGCAACACCGCTTGGCTTCGATCAGCTGCAACGACGTCTCGGCCGCAAAACCGTTGGAGCGGGGTTGAAAAGGGAATGTCCGATGCGATTCATCGCCTACGACCTACTGGAACATCAGGGCATCGACATTCGCCAGCAGGCATTGAGGCAGCGCCAGAATCAGCTGGCTGACTTGCTCGGCAACATCGAGCATCCCGAATCGTGGCGGTTGCAGCAGAGCCGGTCCTGGTCGATCGACACCTGGGAGGAGCTGGATCAACAACGCAACCAGGCCCGTCAGCACAACGCCGAAGGGCTGATGCTCAAACACGTGGAGGCGCCTTATCTGAGCGGACGAAAACGCGGCCATTGGTGGAAACACAAACTCGAGCCGATGACGCTCGACGCGGTGCTCATCTATGCCCAGGCAGGGAGTGGACGTCGGGCCAATCTGTTCACCGATTACACCTTCGGCCTCTGGACCAACACGGCTGAGCCGCAGCTGGTGACCTTCGCCAAGGCCTATTCCGGCCTGAACGATGCCGAAATCCTTGAGCTCGACCGGTGGATCCGTCGGAACACAGTGCAACGCTTCGGCCCGGCGCGATCGCTCAAAACAGAATTGGTGTTTGAAATCGGCTTTGAGGGCATCCACCCGTCAAAACGCCACAAATCGGGAATCGCTGTGCGGTTCCCGCGAATCCTGCGCTGGCGCCGCGACAAACCCGCAGAGGAAGCGGATTCGCTGCAAACCGCGATGGCTTTGATCCAGAACCGCTGATGGCACGTTCCGAGAGCAAGCCAAACGCCAGCGACCCACGGTTGAGCCCAATCAAGGCCTGGTTCGCCCACAAAAACTGGACCCCTCTCCCGTTCCAGCAAGAGACCTGGAGCGCCTATCTGGCGGGGCGGAATGGATTGATTCAAGTGCCCACAGGGTCCGGCAAAACCTTCGCCGCCGTCATGGGACCCATCGCGCGGATGTTGGCGGACGACCAGCCATTGAAGGGAATACGTCTGCTGTACATCACGCCCTTGCGCGCCTTAAGCCGCGACTTGTCTCTGGCGATCCGCGAACCGATCGAGGCGATGGGTTGGCCGATTCGGGTGGGCATCCGCAACGGCGACAGCAGCAGCAGCGAACGCACCAAACAACTCAAGGCACCACCACAGATTCTGGTCACAACACCGGAATCCCTGGCTCTCCTGCTCAGTAATGCCAAAGCTGAAGAGCTTTTCGGTCAGCTCCAGACGGTGATCCTCGACGAATGGCACGAATTAATGGGCAGCAAAAGGGGCAGCCAGACGGAGCTAAATCTGAGCTGGTTGCGGCAGCACCGCCCTCAGCTCCAGACCTGGGCGATCAGTGCCACCATCGGCAACATCGATCAGGCTGCTCGCCACGCTCTGGGAACGACAGCTGAACCGCAGCTGATCGGAGGAGCCCCGGCCCGCGGTACGGAGATTCAGAGCATCCTCCCGGAAACGATCGATGGCTTCCCCTGGGCCGGGCACCTCGGGTTGCGGATGTACGAAGAGCTGGTGGCCCGCCTCAATCCCGGGATCAGCACCTTGCTGTTCACCAACACCCGCAATCAGTCAGAACGTTGGCACCAGTGTCTGCGCTTTGCCTGTCCGGAAATGGAGGAGGGGTTGGCCCTTCACCACAGCGCCATCGATCGCAGCGAACGTGAAGCCATCGAGGCCGCCGTGAAAGCCGGCAGCATCCGTTGGGTGGTGTGCACCAGCTCTCTTGATCTGGGGGTGGACTTCCAACCCGTCGAACAGGTGGTGCAGATCGGAAGCCCCAAGAATCTGGCGCGACTGCTGCAGCGGGCGGGGCGATCAGCCCACTTGCCCGGCGGAACATCCCAGGTGCTGTTCATGCCCACCAATGCCCTGGAACTGCTCGAGCTCAGTGCTGTGCGTCGAGGACTCGCGGAAGGTCTAGTGGAACAACGCAAACCTCCCACAGCTCCTCTGGATGTGCTGCTGCAGCACCTCACAGGGTTGGCCTGCGGCCCTGGCTTCAATCCCGATCAGACCTTGCAAGCCGTGCGGAGCTGTGCGGCCTACGCCGATCTGAGCCAACACGACTGGGACTGGTGCATGTTGTTTCTGGAGCAGGGCGGGGAGTGCCTCGGGGCCTATCCCCGGTACCGCAAGCTTGAGTGGGAGGAGAGCAGCCAGCGATACCGGGTTCGAGAAAGTGCCATCGCACGCCTGCACCGTCTCAACGTCGGAACGATCACGGCTGCACCGGCGATCACGGTGCGGTTTGTGCGTGGTGCCGTGCTCGGCCATGTGGAGGAGACCTTCATCAGCCAGCTGAAACCGAAAGATGTGTTCTTCTTCTCCGGACGCCAGCTGGAATTTGTTCGCCTGCGGGACATGACCGCCTACGTGAAGGTGAGTACGAAGAAAACGCGCACGGTTCCCGCCTGGGCTGGGGGGCAGATGGCGCTCTCCGATCTGCTCACCCATCACCTGCGGCTGGAGGTGGACCGCGCCAGCAGCGGGGATCTCGACACCGCTGAACTACAGGCTTTAAAGCCACTGTTTGGACGGCAACAGGACCTCTCCGTGCTCCCAACGGTTGGACAACTATTGATCGAAACCTGTCGCACCCGGGAGGGAACGCATCTCTTCGCATACCCCTTTGAAGGTCGGTTCGTGCATGAAGGCATCGGCTTTCTCTGGGCTTCGCGGCTGACCCGTCTGGAACGCGGCACCATCACGGTGTCGGTCAACGACTACGGCTTTGAACTGTTGGCACCGAAGAGCTACCCCATGGCGGAGTTGCTGGAAGACCACATCGATCTGCTACTCGATCGACAAAAGCTGGAGCACGATCTGAAAAACGCCCTGAATCTTTCCGAGCTGCAACGGCGACGCTTCCGAGCCATTGCCCAGATCGCTGGCCTGATGAACCGAGGATTCCCCGGATCAAGCAAGAGCACGGGGCAGCTTCAAATCAGTGCGTCACTGCTCTTCGATGTGTTCACCCGCCATGAACCACAAAACAGGTTGCTGCTGCAGGCACAACAGGAGGTGCTCAACGACCAGTTAGAGATCTCTCGACTGGAGGCAGCCTTGGAGCGTGCTGCGAGCCAGGAATGGCTGCACGTTGAAACCCCGAGGCCCAGCCCGCTGGCATTTCCACTGCTTGTGGAACGCCTCAACAACAGGATGAGCAATGAATCCGTTTTGGAGCGGGTTCAGCGGATGCGAGATGAGGCACTCCGCAAGGAGGGATAGTGATCAACGAGCAATGCGCTAGGGGTGTCTGAATCGGTGCTTTGAAGACTGCTTCTGCAGTTGCAGTGAAGGGCTGTATCGATGGATCGCAGCACCTGGAAGCGGGCAGAACGAAGTCACTGCAGCTGTTCTGAGCGCCTGTGGCAACATCAGAGGTCGAGGCACCCCAAGGCATCGAGCCACCAACGTGCAGAGTGTAGGGATGAAACAGCCGAATGCTCGACAACTCCGATCACTTCGGCTCTCTGCTTTAGCGCGTGATAACAGGGCAGTGGCTGAATTAAATGCACGAATCTCAAACTCGCCTGACTACCTGGTTGAGGAGCTGATGAAACGCCATGGGTGGCCTGCTCACGAAGCCATCTGTGCAGTCCAACAACTGCAGGAGAAAGCTTTCCAAGAAACCGCAGACCACTCAGCGGCTTGATCGAAGGGTGACCAAGGGCAGGCATTTTGCGTACAAGTGAACGGGATGTGGAATAACCGGCATGTGGAATAACGATGAGCTGCAAACGATTACGGCTGCCTACGCCGTGAGGCTCAACCCATCAGCATGATCAAGCTGCAGCCCAATGCATTGGAAGAGCGAGCCCTGGCACTACAGAACTGATGACTGAACCAACGAAGCCCAGAGCCCTGACCTATACGGAAATGATGAACGGGGGCCGTCAGCACCTTGATGATGCTGAACATATCCGCGAGCAAGAGCTGGAGAAGAAAGTCGTCGCCCTAGAACGTCATGTCGATCACTTGGAACGAGCCCTTAACGACAGCGCAACGCCAAAGAGGGACGCCTCCCTTCCTGAAGAAAAAAGGGCATAGCGCATTTGTTTGTTCATGCTTGAACCCTTGATGTGATGAAGGGTTGAGAGGCAAGCCCACCAGGACAGGAATGGGTTGAACACTCCTATGGCTCGCTTCCGTCACCCATGTCTCGATCACATCACCGGGTACGACATTCCCAGGGCTGTGCCTAGAGCGATCGTTCCCAGTACAAGCAGCAGCATCAGCTTCATTGTTCGTCCCTAAGAAAAAACCTCCCTGGAGGGGGAGGTTCAAATGAAGTGTCCACTCATGTTGTGCCTAAGGAGCGGTGATGAATCACGAGGTCAGTGAGCCCTCACCTGATGCTTTGAAAAATCGTTTGAAGCAACTCGTGCTGATCACAGGAGGGTCGCCAGATTGATGAACTTCACAGGCATTCATGGCCATGGGGCACAGGGGAGCTGACCTAACGAAAAGAGGCCAGCTTTTCCCTTGCAGCTTTTAAGGCTTCCTCGCAAGCAGCACGATCATCGTTATCGATGTCACCTTGGCTGCCGTTTAAACGCGACTCGAGAAAAGCGATCTCGTCAATCCAATAGTCCTTGTCCTTGTTCTGTTGTTCCATCACTCCCTGAGCAGAAAACTCCAAGCCATCATCAAGCACAAAGAGGAAGGCCGCCCTCCCCGATGGAAAGACGGCCTAGCTCGCTCGTTTATGCATTGCAGTCGACCTAATCAGTGATGCTGGTTCCGTGAAGCGAGATGCTCAGTCGAACGACAGTGAACTGAAAAAAGAAGGTCGAAGCGTCTGGCTTGTAGCAACCCTGGGGCCATTTGAACCAGGTGTGAAGCGGAACTCCTACGGGGCACCTACGCACGGTGCAGAGGAGTGTCGACTGATCAGACGACCAACAGTGTCGTCACAGACGAAGTGCTCACGTTTGGGTTGAAAAGTTGGAGCAGGGGCCAAAAAAGTCAGGCTGCTTCTGCGGTTTGCTCAGGTGGAGTGTCGGCCGTCATGGGCTCCTCCGATCTCGATGCACATACTCTCGTCACTGGTGGAGCATCAGGCAATCAGCTGTCGTGCTCATTGCCTCCTGGGGCTATTTGTCCGATTGTGGAGGTGGCGTACCTAGCGCCTTATCTCAGGGCCAAGGCGGCAAGCGCTTGAAGGATCCGGCCTGGGGTGAGGCAGTGAAGCTTGAAGAAGGTCCCTAAAGTCCGCGTCGAACCGGATCACCAAAGGTGCAAAAGCTCGGGGAGATCAAACTCAAGCAAGTTCCGCAGCTGAACACTGCAAACAGCTCGCTTCTGATCCGGAAGCACAAAGAGGTTCTGAACCTGATGATGAGAACCTTCTCACTCGACACCTACGGCCTGACTTGGGCTCAGTTCTTCAAAGGGTTTGGTTTAGGAGGTTTGGCCGTTTGGCTACTGATGCGCTGAGATCAGCGGTGCCTTACGGGCCTACCTCCCTGTCGCATGGACTCGAGCATGCCTTTCTCGAGGGCCGTGAGTTTTGGTGCAGACTCATTCAGCGCAGCTTCCGCACGTGACTTGGCTGCTGCAATGAACCTGTCTGTCTTATCTCCAGAGTCAAAAGCCAAAGCTTCTTAGCAGAGTGCACTCAACCTATTGATCTGAAGGAGTTGATGCTCAGGACTTAAGAAAAAACCCTGGACAAGGGTGATGCAGGTGAGGGAACCCAAGCGTGGGCGGTGCAAAGCGTTGGCAGTGGTCCCTCTCATGCGTCGTGGAGGGGCGAGCTGAGGGGCCTGCTCCTTTGTTATTGGCTGAGACTCCCATCGCAAGATCGTTGCTATCGGTTGGAGGTTTCAACCACCGAGCTGATGAGTCGTTTCCCCGTCTTTTATTGCTCTCCAGTGGGCGTTGGAGCTGGGTTCAAGCCTGTGGAAGCAAGAGATGCCTATGAGGCTGAACAGATTGTTCAGCGTGAATATCCAGGCGCTGTGACCGCCTCTCTGAGTGAGCGGGTAACGAACGAAGAGGAGATCAAGCGGTTGTTTATGGGCTGGCTTGAAAAGGTCTGAGCACCAGGAACGGCTGAGGGCTGGCATGAGGAGCCATCCGATGACTGTTTCACCACCCACCTGGCTCAACATCGACGCAGACACCTACAAGCGGCTGCTGAACCGCACAGCGGTAACAATCACCAAGCGCGCCAAGAAACGGGGAGCGACCTATCAGGTGAAGGAGGCTATTGATGCCATCCATGCAGCATTTCACCGTTGTGACGGAAGGGATCCCTACGACGGACTGCCCTTGGACGGTGAACGTCTGGAAGGCAACCGGTGTCCGACGGTCTGCCCAGTTGGCAACGAAACTATCGCCCAATTTGAGATCCTCAGCCACCAGACCAAAGAGGCCAAGGGCACGATGAACGCCGAGGAATTCATCACCCACTGCCGCGCCGTCGTCGCCCATGCAGAAACAACGTCAACAGCAACGTCAACAGCGAAGTGATGACCACCGGAAAGAAACTGTTTCTGGTGGTGTTGGGCGGGCGTTGCAAGGGGTGCCATATCGAGCAACACGATGTGCGCTGGGTGGTGGGTGAGACCATCGAGGCCACGCTGCCGACCCTGCGTCAGGAATGGATCGGTCTCCGCCGTGGCTTGCACATCGACAGCTATCGCTGCATCGACCACGTCGATGGACACTGCGTAGAGGTTGTTGAGCAGGCTCAGGATTCATCCACTGCTGATCAAGCACAGCGTCTGTGGTTCATCAACCTTGGGGCCTATAACCCCACGTCCATGGCGGAACAGCACTCGTTCGGAGTGATCGTGGCGCATTCATCCGCATCCGCAAAAGCGCGGGCTCGCCAGCATTGGCTAAGGGGTCTGGAACAGGTTCACAAGGATGATCTGCACGGTGTTCAGATGGACAGCGCACTGGATGATCTGCTGCCGATTCAAGGCAATGGTCAGTGGCATTTGAAACTGACAGCTGACCCAAATATCGAAGAAGCACCACCACATCCCGACTGGTATGGCTACTGGAAGATATGAACAAATGAGCCTTTAAACAACAACAAGATTGAGCCCTGAATCGGAGCTTTGAACCAACCCAGCAAAGGAGAACCGAGGTTGCCTCCGATGACATTCGAACTAGGTGGGAGTGGATTGAACTGCTACATCCACAGAACAAACGCAGTTCAGCTAAAACAATCCTCCAATGAGGATGCGACGTGTTGATTCTGATCCTCCTCCTCCTGACCGGCTCCTATGCCGGACTGTGGGCTTTGCGCTTTGTGCTGGAGCAACGCACGGACACGGAATAAGCATCGGGAAGCCCCGAGGAGCATTCAGTCATATTTGAACGGGATGCTGAAACGGTTTTCCAATTCAGGCTGGATAGGGTCGGCTTAGTCAATGGATTGACCGTGTCGCTCGAACGACGTCTCAGCACCGCAGCGCTCCTCGTTGTCGTCATGGGAATCAGCATGAGCCCCGCAGCGCAGGCCCATGACAATCACCATCACCACTCCCATAAAAAGCAGAAGGCTTACAACAAGGGGTACAGGAAGGGCTACACCAAGGCGGTTAAACAGACCTATCGCCCCTACTACCGCACTTACGCCCCGGTCTATGAACCCTTACGCCGAAGAGTCGTCGTTGCTCCAGCGCCCTGGCTTGCTCCTGTTCGTCCATACAACTACGGCACTCGCGTCAACGTCGGGCTTGGGTTCAATCTGTAGACAGGTTCCAATCCCCCCATGTCTGAGCGAGTCAGCAACAAAGCCAGCGAGGCTTGGCGCGACCATGTGCTGAAACAGGTCGTGGATTATCTGGAGACCAATCGCGATTCAATCATCGATCGATTCGAAGCCGACAATGCTCATCACCTGAAGCGTGAGGACATCGAAAACTCCGATCTGCTCAATTTCGATGTTGCGGTCACACTGCATCGCGATAAATCATCATCATTTGGGCTTGGATTCGGGTTTTTCAAGGCCAACATCATTCGATGAATCAGCTTGCAGGCTTCCAGAGAGCTTCAGGGTCCTGGCGCTGCAGTGCTTCCTCAGCAAGCTTGAGATAGTAGAAGTAGCTCTGCCTGTCTTCAGATTCAGCGGCTTTGTTCATCAGGTGCAAGTAGCTGAGTCGCTGGTCGCTGTTCATACGTGGTTAACAAGAGAGGGAACATTCTCTGCAAGACGCATTGATTTCGGTATCAGAGAGAACAACTGAAACAATTCCGAGCATCCAGGAGGCACTTTTTTATTTTTTCTTTTGAAGATTGTCCAGAGATCCTGCAGCAAGGATGGATTCAACAGGGCTGGAATCAACAGGGCTGGAATTCCTTCGTGACCGGCGGACCACCACCAGGAGGGACGACACAGTCGGATCCTTTGGGGCGGCTGTTTTCCGCAGGGAACGGCGCACCCTTCACCGCGGGCCTGATCTGTTGATCAGGCGACGCCCGATTCAGATCAATCTTGCCCGGCCTAATCATTTGCGACGTGACGCGATAAGCCAGGCCACCCAACAAACCAAAACCCATCGAAGCCAGGAAAACAACCAGAAGTTGACGCTGACGATTGTTCATCCCACTTCTCCATCGCGTTGAACGTTGGTTGGCCTCGAGCTCTGGCCTGAATCTCACTGAATGACAGAGATTTGACAGATCAAAACAGACGGCCGGATGATCCGCTTGCTGCAGCTTGAACGATCGAAACACAGTCTCTGCTGACTCTGCTCACCCCCTTCCTCGTCTTCGGTGCGTTATTTGTCGTGCTCCTGCTGGTCTGGGACAGATGACAGCCCCCGTTGCGGGACTGTTCTGGACGCCGTACGCCGATTGGATTTACACCGTTGTAAGCCTGAGTGGTCTCATGCTGATCACCTGGTTGGTTCTCGGCCGAAGCAGTAGCAACTGACCGGCCTCACGCAGCAAGCAGCTCCATCTCTGGCTGAAGCAACACATCGCGGGCTGTGTTGAAACGCGTCATCAGCGCGGGATCCCCCCCTTTGTCTGGGTGATGTTGAACGGCCAGGAGTTTGTGGGCCCGCTTCACCTGTGAAAGGGTCAAGCGACCGGTCAACGGCAAGGCAAGGCACTGTCGGGCCTGAATGGCTTCCAGACCGGGATCGCGCCCCATTGGGCATTGGTCACGTCGATGGTTCGACGTTCCTGGCTTGCGCTTCTTGCTTGATTTCCGCTTGGACGTGCTGGCCTGTCCCCCAAAGCCTTTCAATTCCTGCACAACTTGATCCCCGAAGCACGCCACAATGCCCGATCGCGTGACGCCGCGAAAAGGCCGCGGGGAGCTCAATCACCCAGCTGCGACCACCAATGGTCGATTCGATCCGGCGAGCCATACCAACTTTGACCAAACAAGCCTCCATGGGCCGTATCGGAAAGCTCGATCCAACGGGCATCCCGCAGCAGAGCCGATTGAACCGGAACCAGGCCATCGCCCTCCAAATCCGGGTCGCCCATGATCTGGCGATAGCTACGGGCAGAGGTGCGGGTTGAAAAGGTTGATGCATTTGATCCCAGAGGATCAAGCCGACCCGCAACAGCCACGTAATCCACCTGATCAGCTTCAGGGCAACCGGGGAACGCACGATCCACCTGCGCCCTTAGCGGTGTGGCACGCATAGCCTGATGGGGACTGCCCAGGGTGATCAGGCGGTTGCACCGGGGTGCGCCGTTGAAGCAGCGTCCCAGAAAGGTCTGATCGACCAAATACGGCCGCAACATCACCCCACCGGAACTGTGACCGATCAAGGTGACGCGCTCGGTCGGAGACTGGCTCTGAAGCTCGCGCACACAGGCATCGACACGGTCCAACAGGCGACACCAGCCGAAGCCCCAGCTCGTTGCCAGCCAATCCCACCTGGATGCAGGCACGATGCGCACTGGAACGCCGGTGGCTTGATGAATCCAATCGGCGAGGGGGCGATACGCCTCATCGGTAATCAGAAAGCCGCCGAAAATAACAACGGGCTGGGACAGGCGAGACGTGCCGGACAAGATCAGATCGTGCTGATCACTTGATCAACGCACATTGCGGGGCATTGATGAGGTCGTACCCACACCGGATGCGGCTTCCACCAGGTTCAAGAAACGTGCTCAGTTGTTGACCCTCTGCAGAAGCCTCAAGAACAATCTGCTGACCGATCAAAACGATCCTGAACCGCCAGGGGAGAAGACCCGGAAGGGTGAAGCTCATGGAGATTGTGGTTCTCGCCTCAAGCTGCCGCAATTCAGGCCAACGTCCATCACTCAATTCCGAGAAAAGTGAAGGGATTAGTGGAGAGGCTTCTGAGCCACGACAGCGAAAAAGGGATCACCCTTGCCACCGAACAAACCCATCATGCCTTCGGCTCGGGTGTCTTCGGCAATTATTTCCGGCTGGGGCCAGCCCTGTGCCATCAGCACATCAGCGATGTAACGCAGGTGATCGCCGTCATCACCATCGGTCCAAACCTGTGGAGCCTTAGTGAAGAACATCCGATTGGAAAACGCGACGATCACCTGACCACGGGGGCGGGTGATCCTCATCAGCTCAGCAGCGATCGGCTCCGGCTGCTGCAGGTACTGCCAACCGGCAACGATGAGGGTGGCATCGATCGAATCAGCCTCCACCGGAAGGGTCTGGTCCTGGTTCAGGTTCTGAACCCAGTGCTGATCCAAACGGGGATTGGCTTTCAGTTCATCTCCATTGAGGCCATGGCCGATGACCTTGTCGTAACTGACATCCTCCGGGAGATGGCTCACCCAACTGCTCATCAGATCCAACACCTGAGCGCAGGGGGGAATGCGCTCGCGATAGAGGGTCGTCAGTCGAGCCCGAAAACCGGCATCCAGATGATGAACAAAGCGGGGCTCGCTATAGAAGATCGCGTCATCCGAGGAATCCAACTTGAACCGTTGGGAGTCCTCAAGAACAGAAACAACCGCCATCGATCAACCCAACTGCAGGTACCAATGCAAAGCAGCACCGAGCTGACCTGAGATTCCCAATCCGGTCAGCTTTTCAAGCACCACCGCAGCGACGAAACCAAGCATGGCCACACGGCCGTTAAGGCGTTCCACATCGGTCAGAGCGGAACGGTTCCAGGGACGTGCTGTAGTCAGCGACTCGCCGAAGCGCTCATATTTTTCATAATGAAAAGCAGGCCGACTCATCGCAACGCACAAATCCAGCGGACCTTAACCACAGTTCCGTCGCGACCGGGGTAGACAGTCCACGCACCGTCGGAATCGCGTTGCTCAAGCTGACCGCTGGCGCAGTTGGCACGCATCGGCAGAACTCGGTGGGTCCACCGGTCTTGTCCTCCACGCTGGATCAACAATCCCGCCTCCACCTCGACAGCACCGTCCACGGCTTGGGGAGAGCGAATGTATTCAGCCGCTTTGAGAGATGGGGTCTCCAGCGCTTCCATGAAGATCCAACCGTTACCTGGCAGCAAGCGGCTCCGACGCGACTGCCAGACCGCCGGTTCCTCCACAGGTTGCCAATCGGCCAGCGCCGGAACGGTCCCCAAGGACAGCAGAAACGCCAGAGCGATTCTGAACGCCAGAGAGGAAGAGACCATGGGCAAAACCATGCGGACAGAGGGATCGGAACGACTGGCGAATGCTTCAAACAGCTTTACGAAGCGTTGAAACGCAAACATGAATGAATGGTTATGGAATTCCACATGGCAGGAGTGCCAGCTTGAAACCGTTGCTCGATTCATCCATGGCCAGCATTGCTCAGGGACGGGCTGCTTACACAGTGCGCCACAAGACTTCCAACGGAGAAAAGCTGGAATCGTGCTTTTACGCCACCGACGCCTTTGAGGCGCGCCTGCTGGCCATGGAGTTCAACGCTTACATCCGTCAACATCCGAACTGCATTGATTCGATTCTCAGGACGGAGGCTTGAGGGGGGCACGGCGCCGCTCCACCTGAACGAAGACCAGCCAGGCCAGGCTGGCTAGACCACCTCCAATCCAATCGCTGCGGAGCAGTTCGACAAGGGCGATGGTGCTGGAGCCGATGCGTAGACCCCGCAGAAGCAGGTCCGTTATGGGAGGTGTCCGGCGCTTGTCGCGCTCCATGGGTCGGCTCCGAAAAAATGGGGAGATTGCAGAGCCCCATGATCTCAGCCATGCCTGGTAAGCCTGCCGCAGCCCTCCTAGCCCGGGAGCGCGAGATTCGCCGTGGGGGCAGCGACATTCAGATCGAAGATTTACCAGGCTGCTGGATGCTGCAGCAGACCTGGAGTCGCAGCGGCGATGCGCCGGCTCCTGGCACCGCAACACTGCTGCGTTGGCTGCAGGCCAGCCTGATTCTCAAACGCTGCGATCAAGACCTAACGATCATCAATCAGGTCTGTTTGGCCGGTTTTAAGTTGCAGTTCAGTGGCAGTGCCCATCTGAAAGGTTCAAGGCCACTGCTGGTGTTTAGCTTCGCGTCATTGGAGCTGTCCTGGTCTGGTCAGGTGCTGCATCGGCGAAGCCTGCCGCCACCGCCACCGCAACGTCTGCCCTTCTTTGCGCTGATCGAGCTGAACGAACAGCAGGGAACGCTGACGGCGCGTGGCCGGGGTGGGGGACTGGCTCAGTGGTCGCGCCTCAAACAGGACTCCCCATGAAGCCCGCCGTCGCCCTGGCCATGCTCCAGCGGGAGGGTCGATGGCTGCTCCAGCTGCGTGACGATATCGACTCGATCATCTATCCAGGTCACTGGGGGCTATTTGGCGGCCACCTCGAGCCGGGCGAAACAGCCATCGACGCCGTGCATCGGGAACTTCAAGAGGAGATCCACTGGTCCCCCAGCGTGGCGCTCGAGCCCTGGTTCAGCGATGACAGCGGCAACCGGGTGGCCCATGTGTTCCGCGGCTCCCTCAGCGTGCCGTTGAACAAGCTGCAGTTGAAGGAGGGTCAGGAGATGAAGCTGGTCTCCCTAAGCGAACTGCTGAGTGAATCCATTTGGAGTGAGCGGCAGCAGGAGCTGCGGCCCGTCGCGCCACGCCTATCGATCGTGATTGAACGGCTGCTTCAGGAGGGCCATGACCACTGAAACCTGGCTGGATCTCCGCAACATCGAGGCCTGGCTGGGCGGTCGCCCGGTCTTGCACAACCTCAATCTGCAACTGACGCTGCGGCAATCGACAACGGTGCTGGGCCCCAATGGTGCGGGCAAGAGCAGTCTGGTGAAACTGATTGACCGCAGCCTCTACCCGATCGTTCGACCAGACTCCCATCTGCGTCTGTTCGGCAGTGAAACGGTGAACCTCTGGTCGCTGCGCAGCCGCCTGGGTGTGGTGTCGAGCGAGCTGGAACAGCGGCTTCATCCAAAGACAGCTGTTGATGAGGTTGTGGTGAGCAGTTTCTTCGGTTCAACGCGGCTCGGTCGTGATCAGCAGCCAAACCCTGAGCAATGGGAGCAAGCGCGTGCTCTGCTCGATCAATTGCAGCTCAACGGCATCCGTGAACGCTGTTACGGAGAACTGTCGGACGGACAGCGGCGCCGCCTTCTGATCGCTCGAGCCCTGGTCCACCAACCGGAGGTGCTTGTGCTGGATGAGCCCAGCCGCGCCCTTGATCTAAGGGCCTGTCATCAACTGCTGGCGATTTTCCAAGGCTTGATCAAAGCGGGAACCACCGTGGTTCAAGTCACCCACCGGGTGGACACCATCGTTCCGGAGATGCAACGCGTGCTGTTTCTGACCCAGGGAACCATCGTGGGCGATGGCAGTCCCCGTGAAATGCTGCGGCCGACCGCGTTGAGTGAGCTGTTCAAGACCCCACTGAACGTGGCCGAAGCCAATGGGTTTCGCCAGGTCCTTCCCGGGTAGCCCCAAAAGCAGCCCCCTGCTCTGCTAGGGATGAGTGCCAGTACCTGCACCCGCCATGGCAACGGCAGAACAGAAAAAGACCATCACCAAAAAACGCCTCCAGGAGCTGCGCAACCAGTGCCGTGACCACTACAACGTGGTGGCCGATGGTGTCCTTCCCGACGGTGCCGATGTGCGCGTCACCATGGGCAGGCTGCAGGAGCTAATCGAACTGCTGGATGGCAAAGCCAAATGGGATGACGCCGAAGCCTCCTGAATCGTCCCGCACGATGCAGGACGATCAGGATTACCGCGAGCCGTGGGACCAGGCTGGTTCAACGGAAGCGACCTCCAGGCAGGGGCCTGCCATGGAGGAGTTTCACTTCCGTGAAGCCGGCGTCCAGCGTTTCAACGACATCTACGACTGGGACGACGACGACCACTGATCAACAGATCAGAGACGCCGGAGCACCCCCTGCCCAGGGGCCAGGAGGAAGACAAGAATGAACTGTGCGGTCTGCACCAGCACGATGCAACCGGCGGTGGAACTGTCGGTCCAGTAGCTGATGAACACCCCCAGAACGCTGGAGAGAATGCTGCTGCTCACAGCCAGAAGCGTCATCCGGTCAAAGCGATCGGTGAGCAGGTAAGCCGTGGCACCGGGGGTCACCAGCATGGCCACCACCAAGATGATGCCTACGGTCTGTAAGCCGGCGACAGCGGCCAGGGAAAGAAGCCCCAACAGCATGTAGTGCAGGAGTCCGGTATTGATCCCAATGGATCGCGCATGGGTGGGGTCAAAGCAGAAGAGCATGAGATCCCGCCGGAACAGCAGCAATAACCCCAGAACTAGAGCGGAAATCACAAGGGTCTGGCGCACATCCCCGGCCGAGATGCCCAAGACATTGCCAAAAAGGATGTGGGTGAGATCGATGTTGCTGCGGGTCTTCGAAATGAGCACCAGACCCAGGGCGAAGAAACCGGTGAAAACAAGGCCGATGACGGTGTCTTCCTTCACCCGCGACTTTTGCTTAACAAAGCCAATGGCAGCAACAGAACCGACACCGAAGACGAACGCCCCCAGGGAAAAGGGCAGGCCAAGGGCGTAGGCAACCACAACGCCGGGAAGGACGGCATGGGAGACGGCATCGCCCATCAGCGCCCATCCCTTCAGAGTCATGAAGCAGGACAACAGCCCACAAACGCCCCCAACCAGGGCACTGATCATTAGCGCCTTGACCATGAAGGCGTGACTGAGGGGTTCCAGCAAGAGCTCCATCGGATCAGTATGGGCGCGCTGCAGCCGGTTCGATGCCCCGCGCCTCCACCCAGAACGCTCGTCCTGCTTTGCGCCGGCTGCCCACCCGCGCCAGCCGGATCGTTCAGGACGTGGTCAGCTGGGTGCTGCCCTTGCTCTTCCGCAGTCAAGGGCTGGAAATCAGCAGTAGCGATGCGTCAGAGGGTCTGGCAAGAGCCTTTGCAGCACAGCAGTCGGGAGCCTGCAATCTGCTGATTGCGTTCCGCCACCCCAGTACACGCGATCCGCTGGTGCTGGCGGATCTGTTCTGGAACCGTGCACCCAGAGCGGCACGGCAGCACCATCTGCAACTGGCACGCCCCATCCAGCTGCGGTTTCTCTACGACCGCGGCATTCCGATCTGGGCTGGCCCGGTGATCGGTTGGCTGCTGCAACGTAGTGGCGGCATCGCGATCCATCGCGGCCGGTTGGACCGCCCGGCCCTCGCCCAGGCGCGTGCGGCTCTCGTTCAGGGGCGCTACCCCCTGGTGGTGGCACCGGAAGGAGCGACGAACAATCTCTCCGGTGAGATGGCTCCCTTGGAACCGGGGGTCGCCCAACTGGCCTTCTGGGCTGCTGAGGATCTGGAGAAAGCAGGCGACTCAAGGCAACTGGAGGTGTTGCCTGTGGGGATTCAGTACAGCTGGAGGAAGCACAACTGGGGGGCCCTCGATGCTCGGTTGAATGCCCTGGAACGCCACCTGGGCATTCCCACCGCCGCCACCTACCAAGGGAATCCCGAGACAAACCGACGAGAACGGCTGATTCAGATCGGTATGAATCTGCTCAAAGCCCTTGAGCAGCTTGAGCGGCTGAAGCCAGATCCAGAAAAGTCTTTCAGCGAACGGATTGGGGGCTATCGCCTGCATGGCCTGGCCAAAGCCGAAGCCCATTTCGGCTTGCGTGCCGTTGGCAATCTGCAGGAGCGTTGCCGACGGATCGAACAAGCCGCATGGGATCGGATCTACAGGGACGGTGTTGATCAGCTCCCTCCCCTGGAGCGAAGTCTGGCGGACTGGGAGGCTCGGGAAGCCGATCTCCAACTCACACGCATGCGACTGGTGGAGCATTTCACCAGCGTGAGTGGTCACTACATCAGCGATCGCTCCGACTTTGACCGCTTTGCTGAAATGTTGCTTCTGGTGGAAGAGGCGATTGGCTGGATCGAAGACAAGCCTTGGAAAGGGCAGCCGAGCCTCGGACCACAGCGCGTGGAACTTCGTCTTGGGCGAGCCTTACCGGTCAGACCAAGACTGAACGGGTACCTCAGGAACCGACGCGAGTCCATGCAGCTGTTCATGCAGGACCTGGAGCAGGCTCTCATCGAGGTCATGCCCGACACTGCTCGCTGAAAGTGCTCGCCGTGCTCACCAGCGATTAAAACGCGAGGTCGTCAATCAGAACGCCTCTTCGGGGGAGCTGTTTCCGGTGAGCAGATCCGGCGGCACTCCCCCGAAGGTCAAGGCGAGGTTCTCAGGAGTGAACACTTCCGAGGTTTCCCCATAGGCGAGGACGGTCTTATTGATCAAAACGACCAGGTCGCAAAAATCACGGACGTGGCCCAGGTCATGGGTGGAGATCAAAATCGTGCGGCCTTCATCCCGGAACTGAAGAAACAGCTGAGCCATCAGCTGCTCAGTTCGAACATCAACCCCATTGAACGGCTCGTCCAGCAGCAGCACATCAGCGCGCTGGGCGATCGCACGCGCCAGAAACGTGCGCTTGCGCTGTCCACCCGAAAGGGTGCCGAGAGGACGCTCCGCCAGATCGAGCAGATCGACCCGAGTCAGGGCATCCCGTACGGCCACGCGATCCGAGCTGCGGGGAATCCGCAGCAGATTCATCGAGCCGTAACGGCCCATCATCACCACGTCCCAAACCGACACGGGGAACTGGGCATCCACACCCTCACTCTGGGGGACGTAAGCCACCGATTGATGGCGCTGAGCGTCAGCGACACTGCTGCCGTTGATCCGAATCCGGCCACGCGAGGGACGCACAAACCCAGTCAGAGCCTTGAAGAACGTCGACTTCCCCGCACCATTCATCCCCACCAGACCACAGATGCAACCCGCGGGGAGATGCAGGCTGGCGTCGTACAGGGCAACAGTGCCGTTGTAGTCAACACACAGCTGGTCGGCCTCGATACGCATCAGCGGTTGCTCTCGGACAGGTCCAGGCCCTTGCGAATCAGACCCACATTGTGCCGTTGCAGGTCCAACAAAGTGGGCGCGGGCCCGTCCGGGGATGAGAGTGAATCCACATAGAAGGTGCCGCCGAATCGGGCACCTGCAGCAGCAGCCACTTCCCGTTGGGCTTTATCGCTCACGGTGCTTTCACAAAAGATGGTCGGAACCTGTCGCTCTCGCACGGTGTTGATCAACCGTGCCATGCGTTTTGGGGTGATCTGGCTTTCAGCATTCACCGGCCAGAGATACGCCTCCTCAAGCCCATAGTCCGCTGCCAGATACGTGAAGGCCCCTTCGCAACTCACCAGCAAACGTTGTTGTAAAGGAAGCGCAGCAATCACCGTCCGCAATTCGTCATCAAGAGCCTGAAGCTTGGCTTTGTAAGCGGTTGCATTGGCGGCGTAGACCTCGGCACCCGCTGGATCGAGTTGTGTAAAAGCCCGCTGCAGATGATCCACATAAAGCATGGCGCGCTGGGGTGACATCCAGGCATGGGGATTGGGTTTCCCCGCATAGGCATCTTCTGCAATGAGCAGAGGATTCATGCCGTCCGAGAGTGTGATCGTGGGCACATCCCCAGCTGCGGCGGTGAAGCGCCGGGCCCACAACTCCAGGCCCAGTCCGTTCTCCACAATCAGATCTGCGTTGCTGGCTCGCTCGATATCACTGGGGGTGGGTTGGTAGCCGTGAATTTCAGCGCCAGGCTTGACGATTGAGGCCACCTGCAACCGATCACCAGCCACATTCCTGGCCAGATCGGCCAGCACCGTGAAGGTGGTGAGCACCTGCGGCCGCGAATCGGTTGCGCGCTCCTGTTCTTGGTTGCGGCAGGACGCAAGCAGAACGCTCACCATCACCAGCAGCAACACCACCGAACGCTTCAAGTCGAACAGCTTCAACGAAGACTGACCTGGCTTGCTCAAGAATCGCATTGGCCGGTCCTAAAGCAGCTGGTGCAGTGGCCGTAAAACGCTGCAACGAAGCGATGCAATCGCCAAAGGGAACGCTGCAGGCAGAAAAACGCGCCAGGATCACAGAAACCACGGTGAAACCTTGCGCAGGCCCGAGCGAGTGGAGGTGATCTTGCGACGCCTCAACGAGCAGTACCCGGAAACACCGATTCCCCTGGATCACAGCGATCCATTCACGCTGCTGATTGCTGTGCTGCTGAGTGCACAGTGCACCGACAAGAAAGTGAATGAGGTCACACCGGCGCTTTTTGCCGCGGGCCCCACCCCAGCAGCCATGGCGGCACTTGAAGAGGCACAGATCCTCGGTTTCATCCGTCAGCTCGGGCTGGCCAAGACCAAGGCCAAAAATGTGCGTCGTCTCGCGCAGATTCTGGTCACGGCCTATGACGGCGATGTCCCCCGGAGTTTTGAGGAGCTTGAGGCATTACCTGGTGTGGGACATAAGACAGCCAGTGTGGTGATGGCCCAAGCCTTTGGCGTACCCGCATTCCCCGTCGACACCCACATACACCGGCTGGCCCAGCGATGGGGCTTAAGCGACGGAAGCAATGTGACTCGCACAGAACAGGATCTCAAGCGCCTCTTTCCGAAAGAGCACTGGAACCGCTTACACCTTCAGATCATCTTCTGGGGGCGCGAGTTCTGTACAGCACGGGGCTGCGACGGAACTGTCTGCTCGATGTGCTGTGAGCTCTATCCGAAGCGACGCCGTCCAGTGATCACCCGCAAACCTTGATCAAGACAGATGCTCTTCGGCGTTGGCCTTGATCACACAATCAGCGGTGGGATAGCTCACGCAAAGCAAGGCAAACCCTTGGCCGATCTGGTCATCATCCAGAAAACTCTGATCGGTCTGATCAACCGAGCCACTCACCAGGCGTCCGGCGCAGGTGGAACAGGCTCCGGCACGGCAGGAATAGGGCAGATCGACACCGGCTTCTTCAGCCGCATCGAGGATATAGACGTCATCAGGGCACGAAAAGCTTGTTCCACCCTCGATGCTGATGTTGTAAGTGGCCATGACTCTGAAGGTCCTAAAGGCTTGATAGCTGGATCAGACGATCCGTGCCAAAAAGACAGCGCCCCAGTTCAATTCGAGACGCTCCACGACGTGTTGCCTCAACCCAGACATCAGCACTATCGTGATAGTACAAACAAACCAGTAAAGAACAGTGCCTGCTGAGGGCTCAATCTCTTCCATGCGCCACAGCTCCGCAGCCCAGGAGCCAATCTTTCTATCCGTCAGAGCAGGAATGACCGTGATCTGCGGCAGCACCGACTCCGACGACTGGTGGATGGCCGACGTGATTCACGTCGACGGCGGCGCCAGGGATCCAAGGATTCCGACCTTGTTCCAGGTGGCTGACGTGGATTCAGGGGCGATCCGCTGGGTCTGCGCCGACTTAGTCACCCACATCGTTCCGGACAGCTGAGCAAGGCCGAGAGCCTCAACGGGATCGAGTCCGTCGCGCGAATTCGCCTAGGGTCTCAACCCCGTCTCAGATGCCTCATGCTGAAAGCCTTGTTCTCACTGGTTTTTGCAGCCGTGATGTGGGTCCAGGTGCCGCAATGGCAACCAGATTGGTCCCAATGCTCTGTCGACACCCCGGACGTGAATTGCCACTGGTACATCACGGCGCCAGACAACACCTTCGGAGAAGGGTTTAGCTGGGAGAACGCACCTTGGTTCAGCGCCGAAGGCTTGCGGGATGTCGGGGAGCTGGACGGCACGATGATGGCCATCCACCAGCAGGAATCTTCGAAAAGCTAGGCAGCAGAGGCCTAAAGCCAGGGAGCAAAAACACTCATTCACAATCCGTTACAAAACTCCTAAAGTCGTTACATAAGCCGCCTGAGCTCCTGTGACTGATTACACGTCCGCCATTGCCGCAGTTGTTGTCGTAACAGCCGTCCTCTCGGCAGCTGTCATTTACGTCCTGGCCCAGCCAACAGACCTACCAGTCATCAAAAAGTCCCAGTCCCGGATCTGACGATGTCCATCGATGCCCGGTGCAAGGAACAGCAACAAACGGCCGATCGAATGTTTATGGACTTCAAATACACCGCACCTGGCTCGAAAGAGCAGGTGCGTGCTCTAACCACCCTGAGCTTCCTGGTCGGGATGTGGGCTGATTTTCTTTCGGCTGAAGAAAAAAGAATGGCCAGCGCACTGGCCCTGGAAGCAAGTCCATGAATTACGGACGAACCGCTTGAACTGAAGGCTGAGAAAAGAAAGGGAGCTTCGGGCACTGGAACCCGCGATCGTTCAACTTCCCTCAGCGCACCGCGATCACCAACAGCGCTTCACCAAAGTGGTTGTTCTATGCATCACCGAAGGGGTGAACTCAGGGGCTCCCCCCCCCTTTTTTGAACTTTCCTTGAGACATTCGAGCACTTGACAACCACTTCCCAGCACGATTAGTACTGACGTACTGGCAAAACGGTGATGGGGGAAGGCTGGTTGATCGACAGCGACGGCTATTGGATCTGGCGCTTCCACCGTGATCAGAAGGCATGGATCAACGAGCCAAAGGTGTTCATCGACAGAGGTCGACGGATGCCGGAGGGCCCACCGCTGCTGAAGGAGCGCCGCCACCTTCGGAAGGCAGAGGCAGAACAGCTCTGGGCGTCATTGCAGACCCAGGGATGGAAACGGCTCGCATCGCCGGCCTGGGCCGACGCGTTTGAGCTCTGATTCGATCTCATCAAATCAGAGCGACAACCACACTCCACATGCACCAAAGGGAAGTCCCAGGCCCTCTCCTCCAAAACGCAACAGCCTCGAAGTAGATATCACCTAGATCCACTTGGGGCCAACCTTGAGGGTGTCCATTAGCGATCCCACTACACGCTTCCAGTTGGCATCGTTGTTGTGTGAGGAAAAACGCCTCACGGGGTGGAAACAAGGTCACACTCCCGAGAAGCGTTTCGAAACCCCTGCCTTCGGCGGGGGTTTCTTTTTGGCACGCTGAGCAGTTACCTCAAGCGTTTCGCCACTTCTGATCCCTGACAAAATTTGCGCATGGATCCGACCTCGCCGGAAAAGGAAATCAACCGCATCGAGAGGGAACTTGATGCGACCAACCCTCCAGGAGGACATCCCCCTGCGAAACCAGGCAACAAATCACTGGATGCAGTTCTTGTCACCGCTCTGTTGCTGTTCGTCGTCTCAGCAGCATTGGTGTTTGCAGGCCGGCTCAGCACAGACGAAAGAATGCAACTAACGGCTGGTTCCGTTGGAGCAGCCGTTGGTCTGTTGACTGGATATGGCGTCGGGCGACTCAGGCCTTAAAGCGATAAGGGCAACAAGGTGGATAGGGTTCGCGGGCTCTAAGCCACACCCCAGATGAAGCGCTCCCCGAACCTTGCTTTTATCGGTGGCACCATCGTTATCGCCGTGATGGTCATGGCGGCTTTTGCCAACGTCGCCAATGCTGACGGTTGCTCAAGAGACAAGTCTGCAGAGCCCACGCGAGGGCAGATTCACAAATAAGGTCTCCTGAAACTGGGGCCCCTGCCTGTGGCGGGGGTTTCTTTTTGCCAGCAGGTCTTGACAGCCGTCAAGGAGACGCCAATAATTTCTGTAGCAACAGCTACAAACGTTCACCCCGCTCCTGTGGGGCGCAGACACTCCAAGCCACGGAACGGGGACTTGGATTTCTTCGAGGAACATCCATGACTGCACTTCTCTATCGAGGTCACACCTACGCAGGAGCGGCATCTGCTCCCAAGGCCTGCGTGGAACTCACCTACCGCCGCGAGCACTACAACACTTGCCGGCAGGAAATCGTTCACGACAACCACCCCACTCTCACCTACCGAGGCGTTTCTTACACCAAGTAGTTCGAAATCTCTGAGACCTTGCCCCTGCCTTTGGCAGGGGTTTCTTTTTGCAATTTTGAATGGCCGACGGTGATGCACCACCGGAGCGATTCGACCACAAAAATAGATTGATAGGCCGACCCGGGACTTCCCAGACACGACCATATTTCTTAAGAGAGAACGGACTTGACCCCAGACGAAGTCGAGGTCAAATCACAGAGCTCGTCGGACATCGCTCTGCCCGACTTTCAGGCCCGCTTCGCGACCTGACTCCGCGATGATGGGGCGAAAGTTCCGAGTCTGTAGTGCCCTGGCGAGCACTATTCAGACATGAACAAATTCCCTGCAACTTCTATAGTTTCTGGTACCAGAAGTGAAGTCACACGTTCGCAGAGCTGAAGAGACCGGAAGCAAAACCGACTTCTAACAAACGCCACTGTGTGGAATCAAAGAAACGATCCCGAAGCCACTCCGCATATTTACGGTGTTTGAACATTGCATGGCTTGTATGTGCTGAACGAGTTTCTCAGCATGTATTGCATTGAACGCCAAGACAATGACTGTCAATGGAGGCGTGAAATTTGCTTTAAGACTGAGTTCAAGGCTTTTGTCAACGCTCGCACCAAGTCAATGGCAACATTGGGGACATATCGCGTGGTCCATGCGAGTTGGGCCAATCAGGTGGTCGCCGAAGTGAATGGAATGGATTTGGTCAAAAAGAAAGAAAACCCAGAGTGACCACTCTGCAAATCCCCCCCGTAAGCCAAAACCACTGAATGCTCCACGGCGATGGGGTTTGGTCAGATTCGAGAGAATCTTTTGCTTCTGCTCAGAGATGCAGGGTGCCGGCACATCAGGAACAGTGAAATTGCACTTCAGGCCCGAACCATCCTCCCTAAACACCGGGGCTGCACAGAGCATGAGCTGAACAGTGAGGGGGCCGCTGCCCTTCACCTGCATCAGGCAACTTCAAAAAAGAAGTTGATTGAAACTGACCCTGCAGATCAGGTGCTCTCTCAGGTTGATGGGTGAAGAACGATCATTCAATTCTCTCCAGAACATCCTCCAAACCCTTGTTCATACCTTGAATAATGACGTCGGCACGGCGTTTCAAGGGATAGATGAAGCGCCGCTCAGCCGGGAGCATCTCCCGCAGCATCTGGCGAATCACATAAATCACTGGCCGATGGCGATCACGTAAATCACGCCAAAGCCGCCTGATCAGCCTCTGCACAACTGGGGTCTCGATGTACACAACAAGCGAAATCGGCACAGACTCCAGAAGCAGTTGCGGTCCGTAGGAGCCTTCAACAAGAATCAGGTCGTAGGGCTGGTTCAACGGCCTGGAGCCAACCTTGCGGGTGCGCATGTCATAACTGCGCAGGGAGTCAAGCTGTCGATAGCGAACAGCGCTCACCTGCAGTCGAAGCTGATCAGCATCGATGGCATCAACCGTGTCGAACCCATAGCGAGAGACGGGGGACCACCCACTGCGGTAGTAGTCATCGCAGGCGATCAGAAGTGGATGTCGCCCCCTAGCTCGCAGCTGCTCCGAAAGATGTGCAGCAAAGGTTGTCTTACCAGCCGCGGATGGACCGCAAATGCAAAACAGGGGAACTGCTGCGGACAAACGAAGTCCAAATCCACCACCATCCTGGCAACGAATCCCGCGAAGCAACGTCAGAACGGTAGCCGTTGTTACAGAACAGGCCTATAGTGAATTCACGTTGAGCCTCTTCGGCAGGCCGCAGTCAGATTCACGCCAGGCAACGGGGGCGTGGACACCGGGCAAGAGAGAGATGAACACACTTCAACTGATCAAGGCACGGACTGTGCGCAATCAGGCCATCGAGACGGCCAGAACACAGATGGCTAGGGCCTTTCGCCATCAGGGCCATATCGACCGGGTGCACACGCCAGTGGGAGTCAAAGCCAAGGTGCTGCGCTATCGCGGCGTGACCTACCAACCGATCGATCCACAGCAACACCCAAGCGGTGGGCGCGAACTGCGCTACCGCGGCGTCAGCTACGACGTGTACTGATGCCAACTTTCGACCCATGATTGAAGCGGGGGAGATCCCCCGCTTTTTTCATGGCGGTTCTGGGTGACGAAAAACCATTGGCGCTATGTGCTGATCTCCGCTGCGGCAGTGGCCTTCAGCACAGCGGCTGGCCTGGAACCACCCCTGCGGCACCTGATCATCTTTGCGAGAGCCGGAACAAGCTTCAGCGCGAAACAGCTGTGTAGTGGCGTGTTGATGGCTGGGATGGATCCGGATCGGATGCTCAGCGAAGACCTGGCTGCCAGCAAGGGGCTGATTCAAACCAAGATCGACCAGGCCGGTGGACGCGTTGAAGCCAGTGCCCTGTTCGGATTGGTTCGCGCTGAAGCGGTTCAAAACGATGGACATGGCTGCAGCCAACGGATCAACGGCAGGCCCATCCCCCAGCCACCAAGCCAAGCAGCTCCTGTTTCAAAGGATCCCACCGCAACCGGTGAGCCGTGGCCCCTCGTTTCCACGGCCAGTCCCGAGCCACCGGCGATCGACAGCAAGGCGCTGAGCAAGGCTCTGAATCGCGCATTTCGCGAAGACGATCCACTCACTCCAAAACGAACGCGAGCTGTGGTGGTGGTGCAGAACGGATGGGTGATCGCTGAGCGCTACGCCAGCGGGATCCCTCCCGAGATGCCGCTGATCGGCTGGTCGATGAGCAAAAGCATCACCCATGCCCTGATCGGACTGGCCATCCGAGAGGGACATCTGGATCTCAAACGCCCACCGACCGTGCCCGAGTGGAGCGACCCGCAGGACCCTCGACAAGACATCACCCTGGATCAGCTGCTGAGAATGAACAGCGGGCTGGCCTTCGAGGAATCGACGGGAGCGCTGAACTCGGATCTGGTGCGGATGCTGACCCAGGAAGCAGACATGGCACAGTTCGCCGCCAGCAAGCGGCTAGCAAAGACACCCGGCAGAAAGTGGAGGTATTCATCCGGAACAACAAACATTCTCAGCCGGATCCTGAGACACGCCATCGACGACGATCAGCGTTATTGGAGCTTTCCCTCAAAACAGTTGTTCCGCCCCCTCGGCATGACGACGGCGGTTCTCGAAACCGACAACAGTGGAACCCTGGTTGGCTCGTCGCTGGTCTGGGCCAGCGCACGAGATTGGGCGCGGTTTGGACAGCTCTACTTGGATGACGGGAACTGGAACGGTGAGCAGCTCTTACCCCAGAACTGGGTCAGGCACGCCCGAACAGCAACACGAGGATCCAAGAAGGGGTACGGAGCGCACTGGTGGCTCAGTCGGCGCAAATCTCGACATGATCTTCCCAATGACAGCTTTTCAGCGGAGGGCTATCAGGGACAGCTGCTCTTGATAGCCCCATCTCAGCAAGCTGTCGTCGTGCGCCTAGGTCAAACCCCTAAAAAGCCAGGATTTGATGCCAATGACTTTGGAGCTGACGTTCTCTCAGCCCTTCGCTGAGTGGAAACGCCAATGCTCAGTCCTGATCGCCGCCCTTGGGTACGAAAGCTTGTGATGCTGCGACGAGGAGACCGGTGATCAGCAAGGCCGGAAGGATGACAGTGGGACCGCCTTGAGCCGTCTGAGAGGCGAACAACAGCATGGTCTGGCAACAAAAACCAAAGAGCACACTGGCAGAACAGGAGACAAAGAGCGACTCCTGCAAACGTTTGTCGCAGAGACCTTCGTTCAACACATCACAACGGGGAAGAGAAACAGCTCTCCCTGGACGGCATCGCAGCAGCGAACAGAAGTGGAGGACCTTGCACGAGGTTGCGACATGCCTGACGCCGCTGTCGGGAACGCCTTGCGCGGACGGATCAAGGAGTGACGCATCCACTCATCAGCGCGAAATGTGGCGTAGGGGGAACTCGCAGACATGAGCAACAGAGCAGTACATCTGTTTTAGTGCGCATGTACTATTGCGTCAACCCTGGGGCTCTCCGCAACAATCACGGCTCCATCCGTTCCTCAGGGACATGACGCAAGAGGATGCCTCCCTCGACAACCGTCTGAGCCGCATCGAAGCGCGGCTTTCCAAAATCGAGGCGGTGCTGTTCAGCACCAGGGCAGACAAAGAACGGGAGACAATCGCCACCTTTCTTGCAGACGCTGATTCCATTACCGATCAGCGACAGAAGCAGTGTTACGACGAATGGATCCACTACCTGAACAACAACCCAGAGGCTGTCGAGGCTCACCTCAGCGTCCATGAAACGGCAGCCCTGAAAGCCTCCATCAACGCCCATGCGCCGAGCGATTCGTAGGGTTATACACAGCTTTTCCACAAGGACTCTGCAAACAATCCCGACCAGACCAATGGTTTCGGGAATCGGCGTGGAAAACAGCTCGCAGTGCCTTGCGAGCACAGACAGAATCCTCTGATCAGGTCTTGAGAATGCTGTGCTGGCAGTCCATTTGCCAGGTTTGCATTGTCAGAAATCCTGGAACCCCATCGATGCGAAGCCAACCGCTCTGTGCTGTGAACCAAGAGCAGAATCCTCAGCAGATCCAACGAGACGGTGATCAGACGCAACAATCACCTATCAAATTGTGGAAAAACCAACACTTTTGTTGTGACGACTGCAGACGGCCAGGACACGTGCATTTCCGCGTCACCACGTCTCTCCAGACGAGCTGGATCTTGGTGTGCGAAACCTGCTGGCCGAAATTTCAAAAACAGGCTGGTTACCGCTATGGAGGAACACGCAAGTCGAACCGGCGCAAACGTCGAAGGGACTAACTGAGTTCACGCTCAGACCGGCTCGCACTGATGGTGAATCACCGTGCCGCGACGTTCAAAGAATTCCGGCTCAGAAGCGTCAACCACACGCCACCACCAACGGCCATCGGTGTAACTGGGGGCTCCAGCATTGTTGGTGCGCGGAAGCTGCAAAACAAGATCCCCCCAGCGCACCAGAACACCATCCCCAGGGAGGGTTCCCGCAGCGGAATTGGGAATGCCATCCGCCAAACCGGTGACATCAACGGCTCCCCGGGTGATCTCGACGCTGAGGCGATCCCCGTCACACATCCAATCGGCCCACGACGGCTGGGGGGAAACCAACAACCAACAGGCCAGAAGCATCGCCAGACCAAGGCCCTTCGCGACAGAATTCAGCAATGCTGTTAACCCTCATCTACGACGGCGGATGCCCATTCTGTCGGCAATTCGCCTTACGCAGTGAACTCAAGGCTGGCATTCCAAACCTGCGGATTGTTGACGGGCGCGCTGATCACAGCATCCGCCATGAGCTCAACGCCCTCGGGCTGCCTCTCAGGGACGGCGCCGTTCTGATCGAAGGTGAGCATCGTTGGCATGGAAGTGAAGCCATTGCGGAACTCAGCCGTCGCATGAAGCCCAGTGATCCTTTGCTGAGGTTGCTGTCAACGCTGTTCTGCGATGGGCAACGCTCAGCACTGGCCTACCCGGCCCTTTTGGCCGCCCGGCGCATCGCTCTGGCGACACGCGGGCTGAGCGCTGACCCGGATCAAGGGCTCCATAACTGAAGGAATGGGTCAAAAAACGGGTATCGCCATCGACACCGCTGACCTACCGTCAAAGGACCGTCTAAAGGTTTTCTTAAGCATCGACTCTGATCCCTTCGTTCCTGACGCGTTAAGCCATCAGCAACTCAGTGCCTTGCTGAGAGCGGCGATGGACACATCCGTCCTCCCTGAGGGAAAGCTCAGCGATGACGAACTGCTTCGGGCAGCCCTCACAGCCTGGGCTGATCAAACCCAAGAATTACTGCGTTGGATTGAAGGCCAGGGGGATGCCGTCAGCGATACGAGGACGCCAAAGCAAGTGATGGCTCTTGGTAGCTTCCGAACCCATTTGGTGATGGGTCTCAAAGCACTGCGCTACTCCGAAGGCTGAGACAGCTCTTTTAGACGCCGGGCATCACAACATTCCTCAAGAACAGAAAGAAACTGCTCAGGATCCGGTTGATCATCGATGTCGAACTGTGTGGCCGTGATCACTGTGAAGTTGATCCATGCCTCCACTTCCGGACCACCTGACGCCATCACAAGGTCATAACAGGCTTGGAAATCTGAATCGGGCGCAAGGTCGCGGGCCGCATTGATCACGTCATAGAGCTGATCCAAACCTTCCACTTGTGCCTCAGCAAAGACGGCACGGATGCGGCTCAACATCAGCAGACGTTCTCAAGTTCAACAACGGAAGACTCAGCAATGATGCAGGACTCTTGTTCTGCAAGATCAAGCAATTCTGCATTGAGCTCAAGCAGCATGAGTGCCAGAGACGAAGCGAATTGGATACAAAATGAGTCTTCTTTCACAACACATCAACTTGAATGAGCAAGGTCTAAACAATGCAACGAGCCGACCGTGGATCTCGCAATCTCGCTTTACACAAACACGCACAGTCGGTCGTCAAAGATCAACACGTCTCAAAAGATCAATACAGTCGCGCCGCTCAAGCGGAATCGCTAATTCTCGATGAGTTTCAGGCCGCCACTGGCTCAAGCATGGACGAAATGCTGGGCTGGAAACCGATTTCACGCAGACGTGCGTTGCTGACACGGGCATTGAAGATGCGAGCGCCCGGGCGGTCGTGGTTGTCCCAGATCACGGGGGGGAGGCCTTGGTCGTCACACAGTGCATTGGAAAGCTGACGACGGGTGAACTGGAGATCATCCACAAGGTTGTAAATCCCTTGAAGCCGTTTCCCGAAAGCGAAGTCAACGCCCCGGATGATGTCCTGCAGATGGACCCAGGCATTGATGTGATTGCCGTTTTTACGAACCGACTGGCCCGCAGCACTGCGGATGTAGGACGGGATGTCCTTCCCAGGACCATAAATGCCACCAAGCCGGAGAACACAGGCCTGGGTTGAAGCATCGTTCAAGGCGAGAACAGCTGTCTCGGCACTGGCAAGAAGAGCGTTGGCACTGTTGGAACAATCCAAGGGCGTCAGCTCATTGCAAACGGCACCTGACTGATCCCCATAAACGCCTGCACTGCTCAGATACGAGACATGCAGCGGCCTGCGACCTTGGCGCTGACGCAGGGATTCAACGAGGGCTGGAACAGCCTGGCCATAGACCTTTTCGTATTGATCCTCCTCAAAAGTGGAGGTGGTTGGGGCCATAGCGATCAGAACACCATCAAGACGATCCAGAAAGCTGGCATCGGCCATGGAGTCGCAAGCGTTGTAGATGCGGGGATGGTCGACCACATCGCAAAGTTCAGCCAACCGTCCGGGGTTGGTGGTGGTTCCAACGACCTCATGACCCTGACGTCCTAGATGGACGGCGACAGCAGATCCGACGTATCCACAACCGATAATTCCGAAACTGCCGGGCATGCCTGGTCAAACACCTTTTACAGAATTTAACGAACGGAGATCAGCTTTGCCGTGACAATGGAGACATGATTTCTATGGCCCTCAACCTTCTCTGGGTTGTTCTCGGCGGCCTACCCATGGCTCTGGCCTGGTGGGTTGCAGCATTGATCTGCGCCATCACCATCGTGGGGCTGCCCTGGGCACGGTCGTGCTGGGTGATGGGGCTTTTCTCTCTGTGGCCCTTCGGTTCAGAAGCGGTCAACCGCCGTGATCTCAGGGGTAGAGACGACCTAGGAACGGGGCCCCTCGGCCTGATCGGAAACGTGATTTGGTTCCTTGTGGCTGGGTGGTGGTTGGCCCTGGGTCACCTCAGCAGTGCATTGGCCTGCTTCGTCACGATCATCGGCATTCCCTTCGGCATTCAGCACATCAAACTGGCGTTGATTGCTCTGGCCCCCGTCGGCATGACAGTTGTGAAATCCAAGGGCTTGGACTGATCAGAACAACAATTGAACAAGCCAGACCATGGCTAAACCCAGCACGCCAGCCAGCAACAGTCCGCCAACCAGGAAAGCGATACCAGCGGCCAGTCCGATCCTGGCCATGGTGTCTGGATAAAGAAGAAACAAGGTCAGCCCCAAAGCCAAAGGCCAGAGGGGCGGAATCAACAGACAGACGCCCGTCAAAATCACCAGCTTTCGATCACGCCGTTTCCTTGTTTCCACTCGCGTGGCCACGGCGTCAGCGGCACGATCAAGCTCAGCCTGCTCATCTTCACTGAGCCAGCGCCCAAGAGCCTTGGCACGATCAAGCTCGTCCTCAAGCCGCTCAGTGGGATTCCGGTTATTCATCCAATCACCTTAAACAGGCTGGACTGGCAATCACATCGACTTTGGATTCAAGGCGTGCCAACAAATCCATCAACATGGTTATAGGTAATCTTATCTAGGTATTTACCCGCCGAAATAAAATAATTGCCTTAAAAGAAAAATCAGCATAGTGTCGCCTAGCGAACCGATGAAAGACATGCTAAGTAGAACTCTTGAATCACCAAACGCAGCTCAAGCCTGTGTAACTGAATCCCAAGTCAATGCCTATTTTGAATGCCTAACCCTCTGCAATCTTGACGATGGCAGCTGCTACGAACAATGCATTCTTGTACATCTAAAAAGTGAGGATGAGTCATGAGAACCTTGAATCATCAAAGACAAATCGGCGTTGCATCCCTGGTTTCAACAATTGCTGTCGCCCTTCTCGTCATTGGTTTTATGGGGATGGCTCAACACATCAATGCCAGCGTGCTCTGAACGATCTGGTTACTTCTGACGCTTAAAGGTGTAGCAACCACCGTGGTATCCGGTGAAGGGTTGGGCATAGGTCACAAGCTCCCAACCCTGCTCACCCAACTCATTCATCAATCCCACCAGACTGACATCACGCTGCGGATGGTTTCTGGAAATCAGCTGGCGATCATCCAGCCAGAGCTCCTCAATTTCGCCGGTCCATGTCTTACCACGGGGTACGAAGCGCAACTGGGTGTATTCCCACCGCATTACCAAGCATCAACCGAACGATGCACCATCTTCGCCGCAGAAGGCACCGACTGGGGTGCACAATTCAAGAACATGCTGTTCTGTGATGCGTCGCCTGCTCGCTCAGCTCCTTGTACTCATCAGCCTGATCACCATCACACCCGGCTGGTGCGGAGCCTTGGAGGTGACACTGCAACGCATTGATGGCAACGGCACTGGCGAGTCAATCGGCAGCATCACAGCGCAGGACACCGATCAAGGCCTGGTGATCTATCCCGATCTGTCGGGGCTGACACCAGGGGAGCATGGCTTTCACCTCCACAGCGTTGGCAGCTGTGATGCAAGCGAAACCGAGAATGGCACCGCAGTTGCCGGCCTTGCCGCGGGTGGGCATTGGGATCCTGACGGATCAGGCCAGCACCTCGGCCCCTTCGGCAACGGCCACCGAGGCGACCTGAGCAAGTTGATCGTGGATGACGACGGCAACACAAACACGAGCGTTGTTGCACCGCGGCTCAGCACAGCCGATCTCCGGGGCAAGGCACTGATTGTTCACGCTGGTGGCGACACCTACAGAGACGAACCACCCCTCGGCGGAGGTGGAGCACGGGTTGCCTGTGGCGTGGTGCAAGACGATCGCTAAACGATCAGAGCGCTAGCCCCGCCCGATTAACGGTTCACCAACCTCGAGTGCAGGCGACAAACCCTGAGCGCCTGAACGGGAGGTTCCTGACAGAGGGCTCCGAGCTCACTGTTCAGCTGACGGAACAGGGAGAGATCTGCCCCGGGGATCGATGGAAACATGAGGAACAAACCTGAGGCGATCAAACCGATCACAGCACTGGTCCAACTCTTACGAGAATCTTAAGCCTGCGTTGATTGGGCATCGTCTTCGTTCCGACAGACCACGGCCATGAGGGAATCAATGTGCAACATCAGACCAACGCGCCAGGCAGCATCCTCATTGCAAGCCTCAATGGTCTCCACCAGAATCGAGCCTCCACGCTCAATGATCAGGTCATAGGCGGGTGGCATCGGATTCGTTGCATGGCCTCTCCATTCAGGTGCCAGAGCTCGTTTGGCACATCCCCCAGCTGAGGGATTTCAACGGAGTGAGCATGATGAAGACCCCGGCTTTCCAAATCGTTGTTCAAGTCCCCCCTATTTCGCCGCGTCGGGATTTACATCGTGCTCAGCACAGCCGCCGTCACCGTCGTCAATCAGCTGCAGCTTGAGCAGCAGAGTGCCTACCAGATCTATATCCCGATGTTCATTGGGATTTATGTGCTCTCGCGTTGGATCGATAGCCGGTTCAACCAGGCCTCTCAAAACCAACAGATCAACACAGGCGCAGCACAAAAGGAGGGATCACCCTCATCGACCGAGCGAGGCTTCGGAAGTTGAGCCAAGCAATCTCATCAAAAGAACGCCTTGGCGAACGAAAGAGTGGTGGGGCGGTGATCAATCACCGCCCCACCACCCGTTGATTGATCCTGAGGATCAGCGGCGAGGTTCGGCCTTACGAACCGAGATGGCACGCCCCATCCACTCGACGTTCTGAAGATCATCAATCGCCGATTGCTCATCGGCTTCATTGCTGAGATCCACAAAAGCGAAACCACGCTTGCGGCCTGTCTCCCGGTCCAGCGGTAAGGAGCATTTGCTCACTTCGCCGTACTGGCCGAACAGGTGTACCAAATCCTCCCGCTCAGCGTCCCAGGAGAGATTTCCAATAAAGATCGTCAAAAAAAAGACTGGCTCAACACTGATTACCTTCGCACACAGCGAACCGAAGGCGTTGAACGTTCCTTTTTCGCATCGAACAGCATCGGCTCAGCGGGGCCCAAAAGGCGCTCTGGATGGGTCAGCGCAATGGCGTGGTCCAGAGAGACCAGAAAGCATCGTTCAAGCGTGAATTCCATAGAAGGCCTTTTATTCGAGCCAAGTTGAGCCTTAACGAAAGCAGGCTTAAGGCAGTTAGGGCCTTGAGATGACTGGACTCAGCGGCACAAAATCAGACGATTTCATCAACGCAGCCAAGGCACGCGGAGAGGCTGCTTTAAAAGACAAACAGCCCAGATTGACCAAGCTGGAAACGGCATTCCGACATGCAGCGCTGCGGCGTCGGGCTGAAGATGCACGCAAACAGGCTCGCCACTCGTGATGGTCTGATCGGACCAAACTCCCCTAACCGAGAGCGCGTCCTTTCCAGGTCCAGCCACGACCAGTGCGTGTGCGCCAGATCGAAACAGGACCGATCGCACCCACCAGCAAACCACCCACACCCATCAGGTACCAGTACCTCATGGGCACATCAAAGGTGCTGCGCGTCCAGAGCCGCAGCAGCAGCTGCTGAACGATGGCTAGACCCGCCAAAGCCATGAGCCACAACCAAGCGACCGACAGCACGGGCTGAAGCCAAAGCAGAACAAGCGATGTCAGCAACAACAGCCACGGGGCTGTGAACATCAGGACCACCACCAAGGCGGCACCGATGGCTTTGCCTGGATCCCTGTCCAACCCGATGAACCAATTCTTGGTCCACCCCTCCCAGAGGGCAGCGAGGTCGGCATACATCCGAAGGTCGACCGCATCAAGACCCAGCAAATAGCTAAGTCGATAGCCGCCGGCCTTGATGGCCCGGGCGAGGGCGAGATCCTCCACCACTTCGCCCGCGAGAGCCCGGTGACCGCCGATGCACTCGTAGGTGGATGCCTTAAACAACATGAACGGACCTGCCGCAAACGCCACCGGCGATTGCGGATCGTTGGTTTCAAGGATGGGGAAGCCAAGGCCCAGCAGGCTGGCCATGATCGGCTGCACCATCCACTCCGCCAGGCATCCGCAGCTCAGTCGAGGGGCCAGGCTCAGCAGATCGGCATGCTCATCAACAGCTTGCGCCAGGGACCGCTGAAGAGCATCCGGCTTCAGTCGAACGTCTGCATCAATAAACAAGAGCCAATCGCTGGAGACCTGCTCGACGGCCTTGCTACAGGCCCAGTTCTTGCCGACCCAGCGCTCGTCGGCAGGTCGGGGGCCCGCCTTGATCAGGCGGAACCGTGAAGCGGTGGAACCGGCCCGGATGGCGTTCTCGACGGTCGCATCTGTTGACTCGTCGTCCACCACCACCACCGACCAATCCCGGCAAGGGGGCGCACTGGCCAGCACGCTGCCCAGGCAGTCAGCGATGTTATGGGCTTCGTTGAAGGCGGGGATGACCACCGTCAGAGACGTGTCTGGGGCGGGAGCCTCCTGGGCCGGCTTTAATCGCGGTGCGACAGCAAACACCCGTCGCAGACCCAACTGAAGGATCAACAATCCCGCTGAAGCTGCTGTGGCCGTAACGAGGAGCAGCACAGGCTCAAGCAAGGCGAGCGTCACGGCCAGACAACGGTGTGAAGGAGAGCCGTCTCAGTCGACGGATGCTGCAGCTTCCACCATCGGCCACATGGCAGCAAATTCGGCATCCGAAACCACGGCGGTGACATCGAACTGAATACCGAAATCCTTGATCCAAGGGCCGAGGTGCGCCCAGACCTTGCCGATATCACTGGCAACGGCAATTGCCACCCCACTACCGCTGATCGGCTCGCAGACGCGATATTTGAGTGCGAAGCCATCAAAGACATCTCCAGGGGCTCCAGCATTGATGTACTCAGCAAAGCCTGGAGATGACTCCCAAGCCCCCTCCACAGTCGGGAACGTCCAGACAATCAGATAGTGCTGCAAGGTGAAGGGTGCATCCAACTGATTCGTAGCCACGGAATGCAGCCATCAACGCTAAATCGCAACTGAATTCAGCAGTCATTCAGGAGGAGCTTCGCGAAGAGCTGGCAGCGGGCTACAGCTGAAATAGGTCTTAGCGCAGTCATGGCTCTCCACGTCGCCAATGAAATGGATGAAGTCGAAGTCGCTGTCTGGTGGGACCTGTCGCGCATCGTCCGTCACTTCGAACGTCAAGGATTGGAGCGACGGGAGGTAAAAGTTGCCGTCATGAATGCGGCGCTTCGATTGATGGCTGATGAAGGGGAACAGAAGTAAGCAGAGCTCTACAACAAAGCTGAGCTGTCATCAGGAGGAGAAATAATTGCGTTGGTTTACATTCACCTCAACTCCTTTATCATTTTGCTCATCGAGAGACTGGATCAAGATTTGACTCGTTGATCTACCGTTTGAAACTGCCATAAATTCCTGAAAAATCGAGCTTAACGAGATACCATTTACGTTGAGACCATCGCTTGCTGAGAACGGATTGCGGAGATAGAGCGAGACACACGCGCAACGGGATCATCCTTCCAGAAACAAGACTTCTGCCCGTGAACTGCTGCGTCCGAGGGCAGCATTCCGCTGGGGATAACGACTGAAACGATGCAGCTGCATCAAATTGCGGCGGGCCACATCGGCTGTGGCGGCATCCGCCCATTGCTCCAGCAAGGGAATGGCCTTCGCCACCACGCCTTCCTCTTCGCTGTGCAGCAAAGGCATCAGCCAAAACTGACGTCGCGGTCGCTGCGGTTCAGCCGCAACCCATCCTTGTTGGAGGCCCATCAGGGCAACAGCCAACGCCTGTTGATCTCCTGAAAAAGCCCTGGCCTCCCCGCGCCAGATCTGACGGCTGAATTGATCCAGCAACAACACCAGAGCCAGAGCACTGGGGGGCCGATCGGCCCACTCCTGAAGATCACCGGCAAGGGCACGCTCAACCAAAGCACCGAAACGATCCGACACGAGGGCATCGAAGCTGTCGCGGCGACGAAACCACTGCCAGGGACGGCACTGCTGGAACCAGAAGTGCAGAACGTCGTCAGCGGTCAAGACGAACAGCTGTAGTGGGACACCCCTCCAGCGCTGAAGAACTCCCGGGGCTTCAAGCGGTCGTAGCGGGCCGCCAGGTCGGGGGAAGGGGTGTCGTAGGGGGCACTGAACAGCTGCTGCAGTTCAGCCATCAGAGAGGTGTTGCCTTCGGCTGCCTGTTGGTAAGCCGGAGCGATCAGCCACTCACGCCAGGTGATCGCCGGATTGACCCGCCGCATGCCCGCGGAGATCAGGGCCGGATCGACGCCATGGGGCCACTGGGCACGCCAGCGTTGCAACCAGTCCTGCCACTGGGATTCGAGGGTCGCCGAGAGGGGCAGATAGAAACAGTCCCGCAGCGGATCGATCTGATCGGGCAGATCCGACAAGCGGCGGAAGAACATTGAATAATCGGCGCTCGACTGCACCAGGAGCTGCAGTAACTCCTGCACCAGTGTTTCAGCGGTGCAGGACAAGCCGAGTTTGCTGCTCCACATCCGTTGCATGGCGTCCTGCATGGCAACAGGGAAACCCTCCAGCAACTGATCGAGTTGGGCCTGGGCCTCCGCCTGGCCCTCCATCAGCGTGCGCAGGGATTTCCAGAACATGCGGTAGTTGGCCTCAGCGGCAACCGGCTGGTTGAAAAAGCAGAAATGAGCTCCGCCACCGGTCCAGGGCTGAAAGCGCGGATCGAACAGCTCACAGAATCCGAATGGCCCGTAATCGAGGGTGAAGCCACCGGCGGCGCAGTTGTCGCTGTTGAAGTTGCCCTGGCAGTAGCCAACGCGGATCCAGTTGGCGACCAAGGCCGTGAGGCGATCACGGAACAACTGGGCCAACAGCACAACCTGATCGCTGAAGGGCAGGCGGGGATCGATCTCCTGGCGATAATTTCGTTCGATCAGGTGCGCCACGATCAGGTGCAGCTCCTGGTGCGCCTTGGGATGGGCATCACTGCGGGCACGGCGGGCGAACAACTCCAGCTGACCCACCCGCAGAAACGATGGCGCCACCCGGGTGCTAATGGCCGCGGGGTTGTCGACCATCACGTCCGGGTCCATGGAGCGTGAGTTCTCGGAATACCAGGGGCGACGAACCGTCTCGGCATGGGAGACGTAGAGAGTCAACGAACGGGAGGTGGGCACACCAAGGGCGTGCATGAACTCCTGCGCCAGAAACTCACGAACACTGGAGCGGAGCACCGCTCGACCATCAGCACCACGGCAATAGGGCGTCGGACCACCCCCTTTGAGCTGCATCTCCCAACGGCGGCCTTCAAACACCCCCTCAAACACCGACATGGCTCGGCCATCGCCGTAGCCGTTGCCATTTCCAAAGGGGCACTGCTGGGTGTATTCCGTGCCGTAGATCGACAGGGCATAGCCGGTGGCCCAGCCCCAGGGCCGCATTGGACCGGTGGCCACACGGAGATCGCCGGAGAACATCCGTCGGAATTGGCTGTCCTGGGCCAGGTCATCACTGAGACCAAGCTCGCCGAACAACGATCGGCTGTGCGCCAGGTATTCAGGATCGGGAATCGGGGTGGGGGTCACCGGCACGTAATGGCCGGAGAGAACCTGGCGTGGGCGGTGGTCCTGCCCATCCGCTGTCGCCTCCGGATCAGGGGTGAGGGCTTCCAACAGGGAATAGTCGGCCCGCTCGGCGAACTCAGCAAACGTGGCGGTGCTCATCGGGCCTTGAAGCTGACTCCATCATCGCCAGGGCAGCGGCCGGGTGTTTTGACCGATAGCCAACTGTGAGCAGAGGTTCTAAACCGAAGGAAGAGCACGAGGGAATGATGGGCAAAGCAAAGAAACTGCGCTCCGACAGCAGGCAAGAGGAACTGATCACCAGCCTGATCGGCCTGGCCGCCATCTTCGTGGCGACCGCCATCTGGTGGAGCCTGGCTCCCCAGTGGCTCACCAGCAGCTGGCAAAACTTTTAACCCGGCAGCTGCGTCGCAAAGGCGAAATCAGTAGTCAGGCATGGATGTTTCAGCCCGCAAGGTGCACCAAGGCTCAAGCAGAGTCGGGCGACCGCAGTGGGGGCAATCCTGCCCCCGACGCTCCACTTGTACGAAAGGGATCCAACGGGAGTTGTCCTTCCCCTCGTAGCCACAGTGCTTGCAGTGAATTCGGTACTCAGCCATGGCTCAAAGCGCGGACTTCTCCTGGCGTTGAACGGCTTCATGGGCCTGACGCAGGCCATGCACCATGAAGCAGTAAGCCGGATTGCAGACCAGATAACGCCCTTCACCGATGGCATCGATGGTGGAGCCTCGCGAGGTGGCAAAAATGCGGCTTTTGAACTCCATCCAATCTCCAGGTGCTGACCTCACTGTTGTGAGGACACAGAGCAACGGCAACCCGTGTAAAGGCGCATTTTTTTCAGTGGCTCAGTCGATCCGTTCGCAGTGGTCGCCATCGCACTGCAATCCGCATTGGGGCTGCTTGGCGCCGTACTGCCATGGACGACGCATCGCCCAATACTCATCCACCAGACCGAGCAGGTAGGTGCCGATGCGTCGGAGCAGGGAGGGATGTTTCATCCCCTCAAGTTGGCAACAGCAGCACCAGCCTGCAACCGGACGCCACAGAATCGAAGTGGCAAAACGTGGCCTGGATGGGTTAGCCCCGAAGCAGTGCAATCGAGCCATGACCACCACGCAACACTCCAACCATCTGCTGGAAGAGCTCGTCGCCGAGGAAATCGTGTATCAGATTGATCAGATCGCTGAGGAGCTGCAGCGGGAAGGCTGGCCGATCGCCATGGTGAAACGGTTCATGCATGTGGCCGTGGAGCGTCTTCCGGAGTAAGGCCATCCCTCAGGTAGGCCAAACGACTCATCTGGGTCGCTCTGTGGCGCTTTAGACAATCACGAACCGGGGATTGCGTTGACAGTTGGGCAACACCTGCGTCATCCCCGATGAATGTCGTCACAGCCTTTGCGGCCGTTGGCCTCACAGCGGTGTCGTGGGACGACACCCTCAGCCGCGCCGGAGCAAGGGCATTCCGGCACGCCCTCGACTACCGCGAGCCCTACTGCCGGATGAGTGACAACGAGCTGGTGTTGCTGATGGATGCGGTGCTAGCCATGCGGCTGGAGCGGGGCACCAAAGCTCTGATGGTGGAGGCAGCCAAGGTGCTCACGGCCGATCAGGCCCTCACGGCTTACGCCATGGCCTCGGAACTAATGCGCTCCGACGGGCCCTATTCAGCCGAGGAGCGGCGCCGGCTTGATCTGTTGGCCTTGATGCTCTCCATCTCGCAAGTGGAAGCTGAACGCATCGATTCGGTCTTTGAGTTGCTACACGCCCCCCTGGAGTCGGCCTGCAAGGCACCAGCCGCAAGACCGTCAGCCGTCAGCTGAGGGCGATCGCCCCAAGATCAAGCGGGATGTGCAGCCGCTCAGCACCGATACAGAGGATCAGGCAGCTCGCTTGTCATCACCGAACCAGATGCCCCGGCGGCTGTCTGGCAGACGAACGACGGCGCGCTCATAGCGTTGACGGCAGCTGCGGGAACGGAGATGGTCCTCAGCTTCCTGAAGCAGCAGTTGCAGCCTGACGTCATCCATGGAATTGCCTTGATGCCAACCCATTCAGGCCACGATCTGAGCAGCGTCAAGGGCCTGGGGGAAGGGCCAAGGCAGCAGTCAACCTGGGTAGGCCACGTTCAACTCCTCCGATCCATAGCGGAGTAGGAAGTCCGCCTCGGATTGCTCGGAGAGCAATAGACAGGTGTGGTGGTTGTAGCCCGTTCGGTAGCAGTAGACATCAAGCCCCTCAGGGTTGCGATTGGAGAGAATGATTTCTCCCGTCCGAAGCACGTAGCGCGTCGACATCACGATCCACCAACTGATGTCTTCGAGATAGCGCTGATCAAGTGCAACCAATCACTTCTGTGCTGAGCTGCTCACCGGAATCATTCGGTGTCGACCCGGATGAAAAAACGACTTTCCACGTCCATCTCCCCCTGCTCATCGACTTCGGGATCGCCCTCCACCAATTCCACGGCGAAATCCTTATCGTCCAGTTCGTGCACAACGCTCTGACCATGCACCAGGTTGTGGACGAGCAGGAGTCGTTTCATCGGTGAACTGAGGCGCCATTCCACCGGTTGGTAGCAACAGGTTGATTGGAAGAGGTTGATTGCAACAGCCCTTCAACGTTCAGCGAAAGCCGAAACCATCACCAATTGGCTGCTTGGCTGAATATTCCCGCGACAAAGCGTCAAGCATCAGAGCGATGTAACGGTCATCCATGCCGATGTCTTGCTTCAGCTGCCGCATCATGTTGTTGATGCTCTTGAAGGTGTCTGGAATGTGATGGTCCAAATGCTCCTTGGTGGGTTGGTAGGGCATTGGAGCAAAAAAATTCCCCGTGGAACCTAAAGGGGCCACAGGGAGAAATGTTGTTTCTGCTGAACCAGAAAGGAAATCAATCCTCTTCTTCAGAACCACCCACGGGAATCAGGCGGATCTGCTTACGTCCCAGTTTGATTTCGTATTCATCGCCAGGCTGCAGTTCAAGAATGGCGGTGTAGGCCTTACCAATCAGCAGATTGCCATTGCCCTGAACCACAGCTTTGTAAGACAGCTTGCGACCACCCTTACCAACACCAGATCCACCGGTGGAAAAGGAGAGGCCCTTGGCTTCCAGCAGAGCCTCGTAGAACGCCGTGAATTTCACCTGTTCAGAGCCGTCTTTCTTGGTGACGACATAGCCACAACCTTTGGCCAGATCTGTTTTGGCGCAATCGCCAAGTTCCTTGACGCGGTTGAGCAATTCAGCTCCGGTAAGCATGGGACTGTGAGAACGAGACCTACGTATTAGACCCCATATTTGCAAGATCACAAGGGGATAAAAAAGCTGATTTCAGTTGATTTGCTCGGAAGTCTTTCAACACCGCAGGCTCGATCGATACACCCGATCGATGAAGCCGATCGATGCAACGGATTGCGAGCAAGAATCAAGCGACAAACTCGATCGCTATCGGTGGATGGTTTGACACAGCCATCAGATGCCAACAGATGGCATCGAAGATTGAACGAGATGACAGACACCGACTTTCAGTTCCAATCAGGTCCTGATCAGGGGGGCGTCGGTTGGTTGGTCAACACGAACCTCCACGTCAGCTGGCACCAGTCAGCCATCGACGCGCACCGCAGGACGACGCCATCAAAACCCGAGCAGTTTCGTGGTTGTTGTTACTGGATCGGCATTCAATGGCTTCAATTTCACAGGAATCCCGAGATCCAAGCTGTGGAAGCTGGATGGCGATCGATAGGTTGCTCGTCAGGAACAGGTTCAGTTGTGAGCGTCAGTGAGATTCAACCCGCCCAAACCATCACTCCACCCACAGTTCATGGCGCCTGGCAGCTGTTGAGCTACCGCGTCGAAGAACAATCCAATGGCAACACCTTTGCGCCAATGGGCGATCACCCCAGCGGATATGTGATCTTCACACCGGAAGGACGTCTCTCCTTCATGCTCTCGGCCGAAGGACGGCAACCAGGCGCCAGCGCCGAGGAGCGCTCATCTCTACTGAGCAACATGATTGCCTACACCGGTCTTTATCGCCTGGAGGGTGATCGCTGGATCACCCAGGTGGATGTGGCCTGGAACCCCGAGTGGGTTGGCACCGAACAGACCCGATTTTTCACAATCGACGGTGATCTGCTCACGGTGCGCACCCCCTGGAGGGTGATGCCCAACTGGCCCGAAAAAGGGCTGACCCGCAGCATCGTTCGCTTTCAACGCTGCCGCTGAAGCCCTAAATCACAGCTGTTCAAGTCTCCGTGTCACCCTTCTGCCCACCACAGGCATGACGAGGTTGGTATCCCTGCTGTTCGGCCAGATAACGGAGATAGACAATCTGATGACGATCCGGCATCCCGACAGCGGCGATCAGACCCAACGGCCCGAACAACAGGCCAGCCACCAACCAGCGGTTGCTGTTGCGTGCCTTCTGGGCGGCAACGGTCTTGGACAGTCCTGCGCTGATCAGATGGGAGACCAGCACCATGACCAGGAACTTGAAATCCACGGAGAACGCACAGCACACCCTTGGAGGTAGCCAGCACCTGAAGCACTGTCAGCCCTAGAACAGCTCCTGCCCCCCAGCTGCAATGACCACCACTCCCCTCCCCAGCACGGGCGCCATGAGCGGACTTGGGGAAACCCTGGCGTTCTTCACTCAAGCCGACTTCGCCCAACGGCGGTTCCAGGCCTACGGCGATGTGTTCGAAACCAAGCTGCTGGCCCAGCGCATGGTGTTCATCCGTGGTGAACGGGCCATCGGCGACTTGCTGGGCCAGGGCGATGCCCTGGAGGGTTGGTGGCCCGACAGTGTGCAGCAACTGCTGGGCAGCAAGTCGCTGGCCAACCGCAATGGCACAGGCCACAAAGCGCGCCGGCGGGTGGTGGGGCAACTGTTCTCCAGCGCTGCTCTGGCGCGCTACACCCCATCGATTCAGCAGTTGGTGGAGGAGCTATGCCAGGAGCTGGTCACCGCCGAGAAACCTTTGCCGCTGGCGGCACGGATGCGCCGCTTCGCCTTTGCGGTGATTGCCACCACGGTGCTGGGGCTGGATGGCGCTAGCCGCGATGCCCTGTTCGCCGACTTCGAGATCTGGACTCGGGCCCTGTTCTCGATTCCGCTGGCGATCCCGGGAACACCCTTCGCCAAAGCCATGGCCGCACGTCAGCGTCTGTTGCGGCGGATCAAGGCTGAGCTGCAACGGGACAGCAAGGCAGGGGGCCTTGATCTCCTAAGTGGCGGACTGGATGAAGCCGGCATCCCCCTGGACGATGACGACTTGGCCGAGCAACTGCTGCTGCTGCTGTTCGCCGGCTACGAAACCACCGCATCGTCACTGAGCTGCCTGTTTCGAGCGCTGCTGCTGAACCCGGAGATCGAGACCTGGTTACGGGAGGGACTGGCTGAAAGCGTGACGTCGCCGCGGCTGGATGCCACGGTGTTGGAAGTGATGCGGCTGACGCCTCCGGTGGGAGGGTTCTTCCGGCGCAGCCTGGCGCCGATCAGCCTGGCGGGGGTCGCCATTCCGCAGGGCAGCGTGGTTCAGGTGGTGCTGAGCCCGGCATCCGACAACGACGACGCCGACCTTGCGGCATTCCGGCCGCAACGGCACCTGGATGGATCCTTCGGGCAAACGTTGTTGCCCTTCGGCGGCGGCGAGCGGGTCTGCCTTGGCAAGGCCCTCGCGGAACTGGAGATCCGCCTAATGGCGGTTGGCGTGCTCCAGGCGGTGGAGCTGCAGCTGCAGCCAGATCAAGACCTGGCGCTGCAGCTGATTCCCAGCCCCAGCCCGAAGGACGGCCTGCTGGTTCAGGCGGCTGCGCGGTGACGACGGCGGCCCAGAGGTTCGATCCAATCCACCAACACCTCCTGGTGGCGCAGCATCGGTTCCGGCAGACGGCAACCGAGGTTGATCTCTCCTTGATCCATCAGGCGACCCAGCCGAATCGCAGCAGCTTCTTCCGGACGGTCAAAACTGCTCTGGTGCGAGGTCAGCCAGGTCACCTCATGCTCGGTGATCACCCCGGTGGAAAGGCTCTCGAGGAAAATTTCTCCGACAGTCATGAGAGTCGTGTAACGAATTCGTTACATCCTGGCGCGCCCGGCCAGGAGTCGCGACTCCGATCAGCTCAAGCCAGCCACTGGTCGGCATCCATCACCTTCTTGATCAGGAGACCGAGGCGCTTGAACTCAGCGAAGTTCACATCCTTCACCGCCTGATCGAGGCCGCAGTCGACCCAGGAACCATCGCTCTTCTCCTCAATGGTGAAGTCCTGCTCGAGGCTGTCGCGGCGGATCCGATAGGTGATGCCGTCCTCGTGGAGGAAGTCGGCAGAAACCAGCTGAAGACCCATCAATCGCTCGCGTTAATCCAGCGATGGTGCCGCGAAAGTATCAGCCACTGCAACAATCCAGCGGGCCGCTGCAGCTGTCACCTGTTCCTTGGTGACATTGAATTCCAGATCATGACCCTGCTCAAGCAGATCGGGAATGATCGTTTGCCAGGCCATGCCGGCGGCACTGGCATTGAGATCGCCGATCAGCACAAAAGCCTTGGCTGCCCCGGTGACGGCATCGGTGTACTCAGGATTGGCACTCACCTTGCTGCGGTACCAGTCACCCACCTGATCACGCTGGGCCTTGCTGAGGAACGGCGGAGCACCGACGAGATAGGCATCGAGCACGAGCATCGGGCTGGGAACACTTCTGCCGGGATGCTTGAGCTCGAACCAGGCCTGGCCGATGGAAGCGGCATCGGGCCAATGACAGAGGATCGCAGCGTCCTGACTGTCGAGAGTCCGCTGGGCTGCCAACTGATCAATGCGCTCAAGCAGGGCAGGCCCAGTGAGCGGCGGTTCACTTCGGGCGTGCTCGACCCGCACTTCATTGATGGCCTCGGCTACCGCAGCCTCATTGCCGCTGAGCTGCTCAAGAGCCCGCTTGAGGTTGGCGTCGGCGTCGGCTGGGCTGGCCAAGGAGCATCAGTCAGGGGCACTAACCAAGATCTCATCTCCGCTTCACGCGCTGACGGAAACAAGAAAGGGAGCGACTGCCGAAAGCAAGCCTGGCCAAGAGATCAACTCAAGAATCAAGCAACAGCCAAACATCACTAACTCCGATGGCGAACGCATCCCATCGCAGCAAAAACAGATCCTCTACTGATAATTTTCTACTTGCAAGTTATATCCAGATACCAAAAGACTTTTATCAAGACAGGTCTCAAATGGAAATTTTGGCGACGAATACTTGATTAATCGCAGATGAACATCAACAGGCGCATAGCCATTCTGCAGGCATTGTTGAAAAAACTTAGTCACCGCAACTTCGAGCAATTGAGTTTCAAAGAGAGCAGTCACCTGGCCACTCTCGTGCACCAAGAGCCCGAAGTAATGCATCAAACGATTCAAGAGCGACGAGATCTTACGGAAGCGTGGATCATTTTCAATGAGTATTCATACCCAGGGGCGGCCCAAGGGGGTTGAGGGCCACGCCAGCAGATCAGCCGCGCCGCCATTAAAAAAGGGCAAGAGAGTTAGCTCTCCTGCCCTTCTTGTTTCTCAGCTCAGTGCTGCAAGCAGCAATGAATCAGAAGCGGCCGTAGTTGAACTTGCCGCCATACATCCGACGGTAAGCAGCGTTGCGGGGGTTGCTGACTGCATTCGTGTAGGAGAAGCCACCACGATCGCTGTCGTCTGAGTAGACGGCAGCAGCGGCAAAGGAACCGAGATCCATGCTGAAGCGCTTCACCAGAGAAGGACCGGTGTACATGGCGTTTTCAGAGCTGGCATTTGCCGGAGTGATTTCGGCCATGCCAACAAAGGTGGAGCAGGAAGCCCGTGCTTCCGACTTGAAACCACGCAGGTAGGGAACCGTGTCAGTTCCGAAGGTTTCGAGATACTCCTCGGAGCGGACGAGGCTGTCGACGAAAGCGTCGAATCCCTCTTCAGCGATCAGCTGAATGCCAGCACTCACTTCCTTCTGATCGATGGGAGGACGCCCCAGCAGGTGCTTGGTGGTGAGCTCGATGCCGCGCATGGGAGACACGGCGTGGAAAAACTTCTGCTTGTAGAGCTCAGATTTGACCAGGCCGGCCATGAAGCCCTGCACATTGATGCGGCCATCACAGAGGAAGGCCTCCAGTGAGACGAGACGCTGGTTGGAGGAGATGCCGATGTTGCCGAACACCTGCTTGTAACCCGCGTTGATGGCAGCTTCCAGAGCCTGGCTGCCCGTTGAGGCATAGGAGTGGTTGATCGCCGAGAAGGGGCACTCCTCATGGATCCGAGGGCCCATGCCAATGCCCATGGCGGCGCATTGGTTTTGCTTGTACTCAGCAGGTGTGGATGCCGCCTTGCGTTTGTTGGAGCTGGCACTTTTGGTTGCGTCCACGGAGTTCGCAAAGGCGAAGGACACCCGCTGTTCGTGGGTGAAATCCCGCTTGTACTTCAGGGCTGGCATCCGAGGAAACAGTGAAATCAGATCAAAGATATGGCGATCTCTTAATTGTTGGAGATGAACTTAGTAATAGTTAAAAGCTGGGTTGCTCGCCCAAATGGCGTTGGCTGACTCACCCCACAACGAAGGCCTGGTCTCGCTCAAAACGCAGCGTCGCCAAGGGCTCTTGATCAACCGCAGACAACGGTTGAGATTGAATCTCAACCGCCGTTGCAGTAACGAACAGCTTCGGACTGAGACCTGCCATCTGCCACGACAGCCTCAACGCAGCCATTGAACAAACGGCTTTCCTGCTTCACGGCACACAAACCGAAGGCAATGGCCGCCAACGACACGGCTGAAACAACGGTGGCGGAGATCTGAATCACGCCATAGGCGAGCATCGCCCGCTTCTTGCCGTTGCAAGACTGCGGGTTGGTGGTTTCCTCGGACATCACAAAAAAGCAACGCAGTGACCCTATGGATCAAGCGGCGGCGACCGAAGCGGGATGGCGACCGTGATCACCGAACAGGCTTGCCGAAGTGAGTGAAGCAAGTGAATCAGCCGAGGGGATCGATCAAGCCATAAAGCAGTGCCATCACCGCCAACTGAGTGCGATCAGCAGCACCAAGTTTGTCTTTGGCATTCATCACATGGGTCTTCACCGTTTCCACCGAGATGCCGAGGCTGCTGCCAACCCCCTGGTTGGTGAGACCTCGGGCCACCCCCGCCACCACCTCCAGCTCACGCTCGGTGAGGTCTTCAATCAACGCGGGCAGATTCGGGTTCGGCGCCTGGGCCGCGCCAAGGCTACGAATCTCCTCGGGGAAATACACGCCTCCTTCGGCGAGGGTGTGAAGGGCTTGAACGAAATCACCCTTTCCTGTGCCAAGGCTTGATTTGAAGATCACGGCGTCGGCATAGGCCTCCATCGCCTCCTGCACCACGGCCTGGGTTTCGCGCACCAGCACGATCAGGAGCTGACAGGTGGGCAGCTCCGCCTTCACCCGCCGCAGCAGGTTCATGCCGTAGCCGGTTTCGAGATCCGCACTGCAGATCAGCAGGCTCGGCCGGGTGCGCAGCACCAACTCGAAGCCCTCCTCCTCGGTGGTGGCGGCGCCCACCACGGCACGGCGAATCGGCTCCGCCAGGCAGAGACAGGTGAGGGTTAGACGGTCACCGCAGCAGACCACCACCCGCTGGTTCTGAAAGAACTGCGCCGTCGCTTCGATGGCTTCATGCAACGCACGCGACTCAAGCCGCAGCTCCATTCCAAGACCTTCAGATGCCCTCCTTTTAGCGGCGTTTGGATGGCTCAGCTGCAGAGCCATCACGGCAGCTATCCCGACGAACAACGCCACGAATGCAGTGGGGATAGCGCTCACGCCCCAATCGCCAGGCTTGGGCGGCATCGGCCACCTGCACCGTTTCGGTCTGCAGCTCGCCCTTGCGCTGAAGGATCAAGTCGTAAACCGGGGGCATAGGAAGCAATGGCGCGCTTCTTTATTGAGCCCCAACAGCAGAAGAATCACATCCCTCAGTTGGGGGAGTCATCGGGGCGAGACCATCCCTCAGACGAGGGATGGCTCCAGCAGGCACCGTTGCTGGCAGACACGAGGGCGCTGGCTGACAAGACTGCAGTCAGGTTGGGAGGGGATGGGGTGCACAACGGCATCGGCAACCTCCAGGGCTGAATCGCACAAAGCAACCATCATTGGGAAAGATCCATCGCGGTGGCCCATGCCCTCCCTTGATTTCGATGGCGAGTACGGCCGCACCTATCGCAAGAGCATTCAAGACTCCATTCCCGGCCACGACGTTCTGCACGAGATCGCCAGAGCAGCGATCAAGGCCACAGCAAGCGATGCGCAGCAGGTGCTGGTGGTGGGTCCCGGCCCCGGCGATGAACTTCCAAACCTTCTCAACGCCTGCTCTGATGCTGAGCTGACGGTGCTCGAGCCCAGTGAGCTGATGCTGGAGCAATGCCGCAAAACCCTTTCGGATCACCCCGGCAGCAGCCGCTGCCGGTTGCTGCCCTGCACCCTGAACGCGGCGCTCGAGGGCGAACTGAACGGCGCCCGGTTTGATCTGGTGGTGTGCCACAACGTGCTTCACCTGCTGCCCCATGACGAGCAGAACGCGATGTTGCGCGAACTGACGCAGTGCACGGCTGATGGCGGCGTGTTGTTGCTGAGTGCCTACAGCGAAGCGGAGGAGGGCGAGAGCCAACGCGAAGTGTTCAATGTGGCGTGGCAACGGCTTGTCGACCGGGGCGTTCCTGAAGACCGGCTTGAAAAAATCAGGGACAGCCGCAACAAGGTGGTGTTCTCCCTTGATGCCAGCCGGGTCGCGGCTGTGCTGGAGCAAGCCGGTTGGCGTTCACCTCTGCAGCTCTATCAGGGATTGTTCATCCGCCTCTGGCTATGCCGAGCTGAGGGTCAGGCTGAAGCCACTCAGTAGGAGACGTAGGCCTTCAGATGCCTCGCCAGGGTCTGCACCAAACGGCTGCGGGCCCGGCGGGAACTCCAGCCCATGTGGGGTCTGACCAACAGATTCGGGGTATCCAGCAAGGCCTCAATCCGGGCAACGAAAGCCGCGAAGGCCTTCTTCAGGTTTACCGAAGCCAATGCTTCTTCCATCCCTCAGTTGAGGGAGACACCCCAACCAAACCATCCCTGAGATGCGGGAGGTGATGCCAGAGCAATCGAAAGAAGGTTGTGGTGTTGCAAAGCATCGATGCCAGAACTCTTGCCAACAGGCCATTTCCCAGTTGATCCGGTTGCTCTGGATCGAGACGACCTGAACCAGACCTATTGCGAGCTAAGGAACAGCTACAAGTCGGTGATGATCAGCCGCGGCGTCTTCCGAAGCAAAGCCGATCAGAACCGTGCGGCGATGCGGGAACTGGAAAGCAAGCTGCGAGCAATTGCCGAACGCGAAGCCAGCGTCCGCCAAGAGGCCTATGAAATGCTCGAAATCGTGACCAATGTGGTGGGCGAACTGGAGGATGCAGGCGATTCTCTGGTGAATGAATTCGGCGCCTATCAACTCGGCCGCCGAAGTTATCAAGGGGGTGCCTTCATTGGCAGGTTGATCAAAGCAGTGATTCGGTTCATCAACCGCTGGACGTCGACCAAACAGCAACTGACGGCGATGGTCGATAAACAGCAAGCCATGCAAGCAACACTCACGGAAGGAGCCGATGGGACGGATCGCTGACGCCCTACGGGCCACCCTCAAGACCGTTGCCGAATCAGATGCTCGGGCGCTGCGCGACCTCGATCAAAAGTTGCGCCGTGTTTCTGATGCAGAGCAGCCAACGTCGGCGTCGCTTCCAGGACAGGTGGATGCCAAAGCGTTGCTCGGAGAAGGCAGCTTTCACCAACAAACAGTGGCGAGCCTCAAGCGCATCTGCAAAACCAATGGCATCAAGGGCTATTCCAAGCTGAAGAAGGCGGAGCTATGCCAAGCCCTGGAGGCCAAGGGCGTTCAAGCACCACCGCCACCCTTGGAGAGCTTCAGCAAGAAGCAACTGGTGGCCATGTTGAAAACGGTTCTAGGGATGAAGTGATGTCCATTACCTCCAGATACGGCTAAGCCCCGCCCCTGTGTTGGGGGTTTCCCATGCAGATGCCAACCCGCCTTCGTGTCAATTGGCACAACACCCTTGCAATAGAGCCAGCAGATTGATGCTGTTGCTTCAAAGCTGTGGCCAGCCGGCTGCGTCGATCCCTGCTTCAACTCGGTGACCGAGTCACCCGTCGCGTGCCGCGATGGCCAGAAGGATCCTGGCCCGACGCCATGCAGCGCAGCCCGCGACGGGTACGAAGCTCGGCCAAGGATTTGATCAAAAGCAGCGCCAAAGCAGCGATTGATCTGGGCCGCCAGGCAGCACGCCTGGGGATGGAATCGATCAAAAGAACAAGCAACCGATGAATGGAAGCTTGTTGGTGCTGTCTGTTCTGCTGTTGATTGCAGGTGTGGCCTTGATCAGCCTGGGCTGACTAAGCACAATCACTCAACAAGACAAAACGGATCAATCGACGACCAAAATCAGAAAAAACGAGATCAGTTGATACAGATCACCATCCAGTTTTGCTTGATCGTTAGTGCAGCAAAGCCAGGTTCAAATGGAATTTCTGATTGCTAGTTGCTTCATCTTTCCGCTATCGGCGCTGTGGATCCAATCCCGGGAAGACGAGAACAACGAAGATGAGATGGACTTTCTTTGAGCCAACGACTTGGCCTTATGGCTCAAGACCTGGATGACGGCAGCGCTGAGCCATTCAGTTCATGGGCCAGGAGATCCTTGGCCAGCATGGTCAGAGCAACACCCATAAGTGCCAGAGCCATACCCAGATTTTCGTCTGAAGCAACAGCTACATTCCGGGATAATTCAAGATGTTTTTCCCAGGAAAAATGCATCAGATCCAGAGCTGCAAATGCTTTCTAAGGCCATAAGCCTTTGCGATCCGATTGATTAGCCGCATTCAGAAATGTTCTGTAACGGTGGCAATGTATTGAGCTGATCATAGTTCTCTCTAATCGGTTGCAAACACTACGGTTTCAATTTGCAGCACCAAAAGTTCTGGGTTACTTTCCGGTCGCAAAGCCACAAGCCAATGGAACCGATTGCGTTGACTCTGGGCCAGAAATTTGAAATCGAGAAATTTTCACGGGAGATCGACAACTCAAAGGATCTTCAGGCCCTCCGCAGCATTGCGAAAGACCTTTTGGTGGCCTGGAAACAACAGCAAGCCGCCTCGGACTGGATCATGCGCCAACCGAGAGATCTCTGAAGACAGCTTGTTTCGTTCAAAGCAAATGGAGGGCAACCAAATGATCACAACGATCGCGGTGGAAAGAGATGCTCTGCGCCTTTTGCACAAGGCGATTGCTGAGGCCTACGTCAGCTGGCCTGGGGGTGATGCCAACGAACAAGCCCTCCTGTTGGACATGAAGACCAAACTCTATGCAGCCTTAATGGATCACCTGTTCGAGTCTGATTCCAATTAAGCCTTTCCCAGCTGAAGCTGTTCATCCAGTCGATGTTGAACCGGCCTGGACTGCAGTCACTTCTTTTCTACGAAGCGGTAAAAAAACTCATGTTGAACACGGCGCAATGGCAACAGACTGAATCCGCCCGCGGAGCTCGACATGCAAACCGATCGCTCCCGCCTACGTGAACTCGAGATTCGTGTCGCCAACCCGCAGCACTGGAGTGCGGGCGAAAACGAGATCAATGTTGAAAATCTGAGGCAGTTGCGCTTTCAGATCGACGATCAACTCAAGAAACTGCGCCAGCATTCATAAACCTGCGCCTCAACGCAATCAGATAAGAGCCGATCAACACCCCGAAGCCAACGGAACCGGCAGGCCCGCTCTTGTTTCAGCGCCCTACCAAAAAGCGTTAGCCCTCACGGACTGGACGACGAATACTCGACTCCTGATCAGCGACCCTGATTCGGAACAAAACCCTGCCAGGCCAATTGTTCACTAACGAACAGGAGACCAAGCGGAGCGCATATTTACACAAAGAAACATAGTGTTACAGTCCGTAAACACCTTCTTACGTCCTGGATGTTCACGCTCGATAAGGCTCGTCAGATCTTCCCGGACACCCTTACTGCTGATGCCGTTCCGGCCATCACAGCCCGCTTCCAACTGCTTTCCGCAGAAGACCAGCTGGCACTGATCTGGTTCGCCTACCTCGAGATGGGTCAGACCATCACCATCGCCGCCCCCGGCGCTGCACGCATGCAGTTGGCTCGTCCGACCCTTGACCAGATCTTGGCCATGAGTTTCGACGAACAGACAAAGGTCATGTGCGACCTCGCGGGCAAGATCAACAGCCCGATCTCCAATACCTATGCCTACTGGTCGGTGAACGTAAAGCTCTGCTTCTGGTACGAGCTGGGCGAATTCATGCGCCAGGGCAAAGTCGCCCCCATTCCCCAGGGCTACAAGCTTTCGGCCAACGCCAATTCGGTGCTGGAAGCGGTGAAGAAGGTCGAGCAAGGCCAGCAGATCACCCTGCTGCGCAACTTCGTTGTCGACATGGGATTTGATCCCAACATTGACGACACAAAGATCGTTACGGAGCCGATCGTCGCCCCCACACCGGTGGATGAGCGCGAAGAGATCTTCATTCCTGGCGTTCTCAACCAGACGATCCTCAGCTACATGCAGCTGTTGAACGCCAACGATTTCGATGAGCTCATTGATCTGTTCCTCGACGACGGCGCTCTCCAGCCCCCCTTCCAGCGTCCGATTGTGGGCCGTGAAGCGATCCTGAAATTCTTCAAGCGAGATTGTCAGAACCTGAAGCTGATGCCCCAAGGCGGCTTCGGTGAACCGACTGAAGGTGGTTTCAACCAGATCAAAGTCACCGGCAAGGTGCAAACCCCCTGGTTTGGCCGCGAAGTGGGCATGAATGTCGCCTGGCGCTTCCTGCTCGACGACAACGACAAGATCTACTTCGTTGCGATCGACCTTCTCGCCTCACCCGCTGAACTGCTGAAACTTGGTGCCAAATGACGGCCTGAAGTCCTCTGCTCAGCGAGGCCTACAACTAGGAGCACTGATCTCAGTCTCCTGGCTGATCACGCTGATCATTGGTCTGCGTATTGAGCTGAATCAGCTGCATCCCCTGCTGATCATCAGCTGGATTCTGTGTCGCAGCTTCCTGCACACCGGCCTGTTCATCCTTGCCCACGACGCCATGCACAACAGCTTGGCACCGGGGCATGGCCTGATCAATCAGAGGATTGGCCGGGTTTGTTTGTGGTTGTACGCGGGTCTGAATTACGACGTCTGCAGATCAAATCACCGCCGGCATCACCTGATGCCGGAATCAGACGCCGACCCAGACTTCTGCCCAGCCAACAACCGATCCGTTGTGGCCTGGCTGACGCGCTTTTTGCGGAATTACCTCAATCCGGCACAACTCAGCCGACTGATCCTCGTTTTAATGGTTCTTGTGCTGGCAACCCAAGCCAATCACAACCCTCCATTCATCACAGTTTCCGTCACATATCTGCTTCCCTTGCTCATCAGCACCGGACAGCTTTTCTTTGTTGGCACCTACTTGCCCCATCGCAAAGAACACCGACAGAAGAGCCATGAAGTTTCAATTAAAAGCTTGAATCTTCATCCTTTTGTATCACTTCTCGCTTGTTACCATTTTGGTTATCATCGCGAGCACCACAGCAACCCGAAAGCCCCGTGGTTCCTTTTGCCGGAACTGAGGACGGGTTGATTTGTTCACTGAGGTCTGGCCCGATCCAGACGCTCGACGCCATCCCACCTCACCCACCACATGTCTGCGACCGATTGGACCTCTGAAGAAGAAGCGGTAGCGCGGCATGCCTTCGCCCTGGGCAAACAACGGTCCGTGGTGATCTTGATTGAAACGCTCAAGGATCAAAGCGCGAAACTCGACACACCTGAATCGATCTGGAGCCTGCACGACTTTTTAAGCACCGAGCGCTACCAATACGAGGGTCGAATGGAATTTGATTTCAGCAATATTCTTTTCACATTGGCCGACATGATCAAGCAAGATTTGATTAAATATGACGATCTAAACGGACTCAATCAACTCAAATTGAGCAAGATCAAAGCCATGTCGATGTTCTGAAAAACTGCATATATTTTCATAATTCTTGCTCCTGAATGGATCAGAGAGTTTTTAGAAGTCTTCGCCGAAACTCCCCCACATGAGTACGGCTAAAAGAACAGGCGCCATCAGCGCCAAGCCAGAGATATCGTCGCAAGCCTGATTAACCCAGCACTCAAGCCATTCCTCTGAGGTCGACTGAAACTGTGTATTGAATTTAAGGATTGCTGTTGAGCTGGCTCTTCAGTTCGGAAAGACGATTCATAAGTTGCTCGTAGCGTCGAGTGGAAATTTTATCTTTGTAATCCTTCAGTGCCAATGCAAGTACGGCAATTTCCTTCTCAACTTTTCGTCTCCTGGTCTCCTTGATCGCTTCTTCGGCGAGGCCCATCAGAAAGTCTCCTCGCGGGGCATAGCCCGGAGCGTCGTCACTTGGCTGGCTTGGATCATGCAAACCGCCAGGATCAATCATCGTCGAGCGCTTTTTCGGCAACGTCAGCCGCCACTAGAAAAACATAAGAAAGTGCATTCATACGACTTGCAAGATCCCTGATTGACTCAATAATTTCTCTTCTCGACAGGCCACTTTCTCGCTGGAGGCGAATGATTTCATGGGTCAAACGAGTCTCATTGTCTCGACCGTAGCTGTACGCAGTTCCAAAACAATCCTCACTTTTCTCATCATTCCTGCAGGCTTGCGCGAAGTCCGAGGCTATTTTTTGGGAAAAATCTTCAACCCGACTGCTATCCATTATTACCAAACTGATTTGCTCAAATATAATCGATCAGGGCATGAAGTAGCATTAATTTATCAGGCCAATAATTCAAGCTTCTCACACTTACTTACAAGTCGATAGCAAAACTTTATGTTTTTTCGTTGAGAACCAAAAAGATCTTCATTGCCTGTCCTTTAAGTACAGGACAGCGCAAAACTCTCTTGCCTGAGTGGGACATTGGTCGCAATCCAGTCCTCCGGAAGCTTCTCTGATGTGTGTTTTTGACTGAGAAGAGCTTCTATTTTTGGAGCATCACAAAGGTGTGAATCGATGTTCCTCAACTGAGATTGCCATCGCCATCCAGGACACTCTGTTCATTCCCTGGCAATCCCAACGGTTCGCGCTCGATTTGGCCCACCAGTCACGATCAGGCTTGCCATCATCACGTCGGGGCACCGCTCCGGCAGCACGCGCTTGGCAGAGCTGTCTTCTCTTTGCCTTCGCCCCACCCGCTTGCCTCGATACCGCGCCACCCACGAACCAACGGAAAAGCCAGGCGGTGAAGGCTGGCTGGTGAGCCCTGAGCAGCAAAAGGTGGTGCAGTTCAAACCCGACTCAGCCACCGTCCATTCCCAGTGGGTTGCGGTGCACACCTACTGCTGGGTTCCGCCTCGGCCACCGATGCCACAGACCCGGCGGCGGATGCTCCGCCACAACGCCATCGAAGCGTGGAACACGATGCTCAAGACAGGCTGGCGGCGCTGCTCTCCCCCCGTGCGCTGATGAATGTCAATGACAAATACTGGACCAAAACAACAGCTTCCGCCAAGGTTGCAAAAGTCACAATGAATTGATGACCAACGGATCCGGCACGTGGGTTAACAATCAGCCCCCAGCAGCATTTGAGAAGCTCTGGAGAGGCTTGGCACTGGTAGGAGCCATCCACATTGGAGGGATGCTGATCAACGTCATCTTCCAAATGATGGGAAACAGCAGCTTGGATGGCATTCCTGCAAAATTCCTTGGTCTTTGACCAATCCCAGCCCGACAACGCCATAGGAATGCAGCCCCCGCTTGGACGGGGGTTTCTTTTTGCCCAGTTGAAACGAGCTGCCAGAGGAAACAGCAATCAGCAATACCGCGCAAAGACCCAGCCCGCTCATGCTGAGCAAATTTACTCATTGTTAAGAGAGATTGAGTAGCATTAAGTTCTTCCTGCATGCACGAGTTGTTCCTGAGGAGTGGGCTCTTTAGGAACCTTTTTTTCGGTAAGTTGTCCCACAGGATTGCGATGTATCCCGTAGGTGGGCCTGCGGATACATCTCTTCCTAGACAGGTTTAGCCCTTGGATTGAAATCCAAGGGGGGTGAGTGAGGGAATCTGATCACTTTTTCCTCCAAAAACCTTTGCAGTGAAGTTTTCATTGCCACAAGCAGGAGCGGGCTCCCTCGGATCAGGGCCTTTCTGCTGGCTCTGACGCTCTTGATCTGCCCCCCGATAACAGCGGCACCGATCAGCCGCGATGATCCGGAATCGGCCGACCCCGCCAGCAAGGGCATCTCCAGCGCCAGCGGATCAGCCGTGGTGGTCACCGCCAATCCCCTGGCCAGTGAAGCTGCGCTGAGAATTCTCAGGGAGGGCGGCACCGCCGTCGATGCCCTGGTCACCGCGCAAGCGGTGCTGGCCGTGGTGGAGCCCCAGAGCTCCGGCCTCGCAGGCGGCGGATTCCTCCTCCACTGGGATGCAAAGCAACGCAGCTTGGAAGTGTTGGATGGCCGTGAAGTGGCCCCCGAGCGCAGCCAGCCCGACGACCTGCTCAACCCCTCGGGTAGTCCCCTCCCCTGGCGAGAGGCCACCGCCAAAGCCAACGCCATCGGCATTCCTGGCACCATTGCCCTGCTTTGGGAGGCGCACCAAAACCACGGTCGTCTGGCCTGGGCCCACACCTTCCAACCGGCGATCCGCCTGGCCAGCGTTGGCTTTCAACCGAGCCCCCGGCTGCGGCGCTCCATTCGTCTTGCCCAGCGTTTCGGTGTGGCCCACAGCCCCGGTTTTCAGGCGCTGTACCTGCCCGGTGGCCAGCCCCCGCCGGCGGATCAACCGTTCCGCAACACCGCCCTATCCCAGACCCTGAGGCTGCTGGCCCGTGACGGTGGGCCGGCCTTCTATCAAGGGCCGTTAGCGCAGCGAATCCTCGACGGGATCAATGCCCTACAGGCCAGCGAACCAGATTTCCGTGGCTGGAGCCCAGTCGATCTGAACAGCTATGCCGTGCTGGATCGCGCCCCCCTCTGCCGCCAACAGCTTCAACATCAGATCTGCACGATGCCGCCCCCCAGCAGTGGTGGGTTGGCGCTGCTGCAGACCCTCGCCCTGCTGAGCCAGAGCAGCGATCTTCCAGGGTCCAGCGCAGCAGAGCCTGAAATCTGGAGGCAGCTGGGCCGAGCCCAAGCCTGGGCCGATGCCGACCGCCTTTATTGGGTGCGTGACCCGCGCGATGGAGCGGTTCCCACCGTTGGCTTGCTCGATCCGGGGTACATCGCAAAGCGAGCCAAGGCCATGCAGATCGCCGAGGCAACGCAACCCACTCCAGGGCTGCCACCGGGGACGGATCGCTACCCCTTCGGTCGGCCTGGTCAGGGGCAGGAGCAGGGGACCACCCAGATCACGATCGTGGATGCCGGAGGCAATATTGCCTCCTACACCTCCTCAGTGGAGACAATCTTTGGGAGTCGGCACCTGGTGGCCGGCATGGTGATGAACAATCAGCTCACCGACTTCGCCTTCAGACCCAGCCTTGGCGGCAAACCGGTAGCGAACCGTCGCCTGCCAGGACGGCGGCCGATGTCGTCGATGGCGCCCACCCTGGTGTTCCGTCATGGTCAACCGGTGCTGGCCCTCGGCAGCCCTGGCGGTCGGAGCATTCCGCATCTACTCAGCCGGGTGTTGGTGGCATCAATGGTCTGGAACGAGCCGCCAACGCGAGCGGTGGCCCTGCCCCATCTCTCCAGGCGGGGCGAGACGCTGGTGCTGGAAAATGATCCCCCGCTCGCCTGGCCGTTCCCGCTGGAGCAGCTGACAACAAAAGGGCCACTACGTCGTCAGCCCATTGGCAGCGGCACCGCCCTGGTGCAGAAAATCGATGGTGCTTGGCAAGGGGTGGCAGACCCGCGCCGTGAGGGAACGGCCCTGGCCCTGCCATGACCCAGCCAACGGGCGATCAACCCTTGGAGCGGATGTTCGTGAAGCTGGGCACTCCATTGCCCCAGGCACGGGTGATGGCCAAGATCAACGCTCCGATCAAGGCCAGGTTCATCGCGAAACCACTGTCCACCGGGAAGGTGTGAAAGATCAGCGTGGTGGGCACCAGGAACAGCAGCAGCAGGGAAGCCCCCAGCACCGTATTGCTACCGAACACCAGCAGAATCGATCCGGCGATCAACACCACAATTGCCGCCACCAGCAGAACCGATGCCAGCGGCTCAGGAATGCCCTTGGAGGCAATGAAGCCTGCCGTTTCAGCGAAGTTGCTGAACTTCCCCGGCAATGCATTCACAAACACGGCCGCCATCAGCACCCGGCCGAGAAAGTCGAACAGCTTCGAAGCAGTCATGGTCAGCAAAAGCCCGCAGGGGCACGTGAGTCATGAGCATCACCCTAGGGAGCAACTGTTCACTCTGAACAGCCATAAAAAACCCCTGAGGGTCGAGCCTCAGGGGTTGGTCCCCTCATGAACATCTGTCCGGGTCAAGCGTCGCTCAGGAGGTTGCAACACAGGGAGAGGAGAACCGCCCGCAACGGTTCGGATCTCCCCTTCCCCAAGCCGAAACAGACGGCCAAGAGCCCATCACGACAGGATCGGCGACCTACAGGTCGACGTATCCCCTGACAGGGGGATGGAGATCCGGTTGCAGAGGCAGTAAGACGGGTGCATTCACGGCAAAGCCATGAAGCTCGACCTGGCTCACGCGCAACCGATGGGACATCTCATCGTTGAGGGAAACCACAGACCATTTCACGCTCTTGCCTGTGCGCTACGGCCAGCAACACTGCGGATCGGACGGAAGGTCTCAGACCGATGACAGCCAATCCTCAACGTTTTCTCGTTCGCTACAAAACAAACGACGGCAGCCAACACACGCTGCAACTCCAGGCAGCTGATCGCCAAGAGGCGCGCATCGTCGCCATGGAAACCAATGCGTACGTGCGCCGTTATCCAACCAGTGTGGATTCAATTCTCCGGGCCGCCTGACGGCGCCTGAAAATTGTTCGAACACTCAGGTTGCTGCCCCCTCGCCTGACTGTCGATGTTGGAGATCAAACCATTCACGTCATCCGACCTTGACTTTGTGACAGGTCTGGCCCGTGAACAGGGTTTCGCTCCTGGTGTGGGCGATATCGAGATCTATGCCAACACCGATCGCCAGGGGATCTGGTTGGCTTGGCAAAACAACCAGCCGTTGGGATGCATCGCCGCGGTGACCTACAACCCCGGCTACGCCTTCATCGGCCTGTTTGTTGTGAAGCAGGACCATCGCGGCCAGGGCATTGGCCATCGCCTCTGGCGACATGCCCTGCAGACCCTCAACAGCGTGGAGTGCATCGGTCTAGAAGCAGCGGTGCAGATGGTTGGCTTCTATGAAAAAGCCGGTTTTCAGAAGGATTGCGTCACCACTCGCCGGCAGATGTTGTGCCTGAGCGATCAATCGAACAACCCGAACACAACCCTTCTCCATCGCAGCGACATCAACGTCGTGTCATTGCGCGACATCTCACTCGAGGCCATCCAGCGTTACGACGAACGCCACGAAATCAGCCCGCGCCCCCATTTCCTTGAACTGTGGCTTCGCCACAAGGCCGGGGAGGTGTTCGTGGCCATGGATACAAAGGGTGAATGCCATGGCTATGTACGCATTCGACCCTGCCTCCTCCCGATTGGCGACGGTTGGCGGGTGGGGCCATGGCTTGCAGAAGACGCTGGGATGGCATCGCTATTGCTAAACAACGCCATGGACCGCCATAAGGGAGTCGTTTTGATCGACACCCCCGGGCACAACCACTCCGCCAAAACCCTTACAACGGCGAAGGGTTTCAAGCCCATGGGATCAACGGTGCGCATGTACAAAGGCGTGATGCCGAAAGGCCACGATCGCAACGTTTATGGCCTGGCCTGCCTCGAGCTGGGTTGATCTGCCTGAACAGACCTGAGCGGCACTGATCACTCCACAAGGAATTCGCTACGCAACGCCCGCGCATCCTGGATGCGTTGCCCCATGGCGAGCTGGCGAAGACGTGTGTTCAACCAGGCACGCAGTCGTGTGGATGAGACCGACTTGTTCAGCAGACCATCCGAAAACTCAGGCGTGCCGAAGGGAATGGTCATCAACCGCGGTCGGCGGCTCAGGTTAATCAGATCACGGCCACGGCCTTCCCACTTTCAGCCGATTCAGCCCTGAAAGGCAATGCGTGTTCGTGCTGATTGCCGGGACTCGACCCACCCCCAAGAATGTGTCCATCGAGATCGGAGGCGTCCATGCGTGACGACGGTCCAACCGAGCAGACGTCAGAAGCAAACTGACTTTCAGGCCCCTGCTCCAACAGTTTTTCACACCTCTTGTCGGGTGCGCCCTTCGACGAGCCTTGTGCGAAAGGCCAGGCCGATCGGCACTCCATCTGCACCGTGTCAGGTGCCCTAAGGAGCCCCCTTCACCCGACCCCTTGGAACATGGCCCCAGGTGCCACGAGCCAGACGCTTCGACTTTCCTTCAGCCGAAAACCTGATGGAGTGCGTCATGCACAAGCGAGCGATCTAGGCCGCCCGTTCATCGGAACGGGACGGCCACTTCAAGCCTGAACGACACCGTTCAGAACCAGACCCCCGGCCCCCTCCGTCAAAGGGGTCGGGGGTCTGCTGTTGCGAAGCTTGCTTGAGTCAGGCCTTCCGCTTTTGATCCGCCTGCCGCAACTGTTCCCGCAGGATGATCGGGTCGTCACAGTGGGATCGCCGGTACAGCGCCTTGATCTTCCGGGATTCCTCATCGAGCAATTCCAACTCGACCGCATCGGCCATACCCACGGTGAAATCTGCGATCTGGCGGTCTTCAAACTGATTCTCCAAAGCCATCAACTCCTTCAACGAATCACTCATATAGAGGCAACTGGACGCCATCAATTTGAGATTTTCCCGGATTTTTAGATCCGCCTGCTCCCGCACATCCCGCGCTTGTTCGAGCGTCGCAATCAAATCACTACTCGCCGACTCCTCGCTCATGGCAGCAAACACCGGTGAAGCTGTTGCGCAACCCAGCACCAACACCAACAGCAACGCCAGAACGGATTGCAGAACCCTCATCCGAACCTCGAAAGACACGTCACGATAAAGAAGCTGACCCTGGCAGCCACCCCTCGAATGGGGGAGACGTCGCCTGGAATCAGTGCAGACAACCACTCGAATGGGTGATGTGTTGCGATCACATGTTCGCGATGCTTTGGGGGACAAGACGAGACCAGGCGCAGCAAAAGACCATGACAAGCACAACGGCCAAAGCACAACTGCTCGAGCTGCTCACCGAACCCATCAAGGGTTGCAGGGGGCTTTACGCCCATCGGCAAGACCTAATGCAACGCGTGATGCGAATGCCAGACCTGGAAGTGCGGGATCACCTTGTTCGACTCAAGGCCAGTCACTTCCCAGGTGCCTGAGGCCCACGAAGGCACAGGCCTGGATCCTTAACAAACACTGAGGGAAGCAAAGAAAAGCGAACCTGTATCAGATGTCGCAGTCAAGTCCAACTCGGAATCCGTAGGACGGTTTTGCCTCAAGCGTCGTCCCATGGCCGAGCGCCTGCATCTGCCGTACTCCGTTCAAGGCAACGGAACAGTCGAATCCATTGGACATCACGTCTACCGGGTGTGCGGCCCGGCAGGATGCACCGTCGTGATGGGACTCAGCAATGCCCTGTATCTGAGTCGAAACGTTCAGGAAGTCGGGCGCAACAGCGGCTCACGCAGGCGACTGAACTAGATCTTGCGCAAAGCGATACCACTCACAGCAGGGCCATAAGTTGCAACCGGATCCGCAGCATGAATAAGAAAGAAACACTGCATCCATTGGCAGTGGTCGTTATGTTGGGATCCCCCATCACCTGGCCCGCTGCTTTGGCGGGTTTTTTTGTGATTAGACCCCAGAGAAAGGCCTAGGTGAGCTGAACTGCAGTCCAGCCACAAAAAAGGGAGGGTTCCCTAGTCCCTCCCCTTGTTCGACGCAGATTCCCCCTGTTCTGAGCTGGGGGTCACCCTTTCATTGTGTATCGCCAAGAACCAATAAACATCGGTGCTTTCACCTAGGGACAGACAAACGCATCACCCCCACTGGCGGGCCAAGTTGGCTGCCCAAGACACAACGCCTGCTCAGGGATCCAGAACACCGGCGTCGAGATTGCAATCGGGATTGAGCTTGATCAGCATCCAGAGCAACATGGCCGAACAATCACGATCACTGACGCCGTAATCGTATTTCCAGTCAGTCACCATGGAGGTGAGCTCATGTTGAGCCTGGGTAACAAATTCATCATTCCATTCCTGCACGAATTACCCCCAAAACTTCAGGTCAGGCGTTGCATTCACTCCTCTTCAAGATCTTCTTCTCTCACATAGAAGGGCTCATCCACACCAGGCTCATCGTTCTCCAGAACCAAAACCTTTAAGGAGTCATCACTTTCAAAAACAAAAAGGCCATCCTCGTCGGGATGCACCCCCTTCATTTCGGGATGCTGATTGACCAGGCGATCGAGACGACGGTTCTCCTTCCAGAATTTGAAGCCTTTTTCAAACAGATAAACCATCAGAGCCAAGTTCACCAGCGCGAGGGCGAGGAACTCCAAGGCCTGCATAGGTCAAAACCGAGTTCTGGTGACCCTAGCGAGAGATGCAAGCAGAGCCCATAACAAGCGATACCAACCTCAACGCAATGGAGCCGAAGCGCGACAGGGCAGCCACGAGCGACCATAATGAGAATGATTCTCGAGCTTTGTGGAGGCTGCGATGGGTCAGGTGTGCCTGATTTCAGGTCCTCCGGGGTGCGGAAAAACATCCTGGGCACTCAAAACGCTCCAAGATCACGGCGGCCCCTGCGCTTACCTGCGCCTGGAGGAAGAACCAGACGCGGGGCTTGAGCAGGGAGCCGACAGCGGTATCGACCTGAGCTGGCTCAAGGACCAGATCCCCAGGCTTGAGGAGGCGACGCCATCCAATGCAGCAGACCTGAAGGAGGAGGACGATGCGCTCACGTTGATCGAAGTTCAGAGGTTTCGTACTCCCACCCAGGAGGGCATCGATGGCTTCGGAATCAACGTCCGCTCAAAGCTGGACGCATTGCAGCTGCAACCTGACCAAGTCATGCACTTTGGGCGAGACCCAGAGTTGCCTTCGAATGACACCTTGGAGTTCAGCAAGCTTGAGGCTTGGCATACATCCCTTTCAGGTTGTGTTTGGGACCCAGACAGCCTCAGCAGCTTCTGGTTTGAACTCGTCAATGGTGCCTACGGCGATGTGTACCGCGCCAAAGGATTGATGAATCTCCCCGACGGGCGTGCATTTTTCTGCAATTGGATGGTGAGCCAACAGGGATCACAGTTTCTGCCCTTGGACGCCACGGCTCCCCCCACGGGGCGCCCCAGTCGAACTTCAGAACTGGTCGTTCAAGGCAAGGCACTCAATCCTGAAGGGATGCAGGCAACCATCAACGATTGCCTGCTCGCAGATGACGTGCTCACCGCGCAACAACAACAGCTCCAGCAACAACAACAACCCACATTGGAAAGCTGACTGACATGAAGCATGCCGTCATCTCCTGTTTGCACGCCAACCTGGCAGCCGCTGAGGCCGTCCTCGACGACATTGACTCCCACGGGATCAAAACCATCACCTGTCTGGGCGACCTTGTTGGTTACGGACCACAGCCCAATGAGGTGGTGGAGTTGGTGCGGCAGCGGCAAATTGACACGTGCCAGGGGTGCTGGGATGAGGACATCATTGATGGATTGAATGCCTGTGAATGCAGCTATCCCTCCCAGCTGGCGGAACGGCGAGGCCATCGTGCCCACCATTGGACAGCCGCAACGCTGACGGAGGCCAACAAAGCATTTCTGGCCGAACTGCCCATGACATTGCGCAGAGACAAGCTGCTGTTTGTGCATGGCAGTCCCAACAGTCAGCACGAGTATCTGTTGCCTGACATGAACGCATTTGCAGCCCTTGAGCGGGTTGAAACAGCGGGAGCGGAAACCTTGTTCTGCGGCCACACCCACCAGCCCTATGTGCGCGAACTACGGCAGGGGTCCATTCGGGTGAAGGTGCAACAAAGCGATCAAGGCACACCAACAGAACATGAGCTGGAACTGCCAATGCGGCGGATCGTCAACGCTGGTTCCGTGGGGGAACCACGTCATGGGAGCACGAAGGCGACCTATGTGATCCATGACGACAACACAGGAGACGTCACCATTCGAGAGGTCGACTACGACGTCGCCAAAACCTGTCAGGCCATTGTTGATGCGGGCTTACCGGAAGTGTTTGCCTGGAGGCTCAGCCACGGATTCGAATACGCCGAGCGGGCTGAAGATGCCAGCCACGTGTGTGAGCGCTGATGGAACGCTGGGCCCTGGTGAGTGGTCTCCAAGGAGACCTGGATCTGTACGAGCAGATCCAGAAGGAGTTAATGCAACAACGAGGAGTCGCCAATCTCTTTGTTCTTGGTGATTTGATCGGATCACAACGCGAGTGCAATGCACTGCTCGAGCGTCTGAGACAGCCGCATCGCGCTGATCTCCAGCCCGAATGCATCTATGGCTGGTGGGAAGAGCAGCTGCTTGCTGAGTCTGGCTACCGCGGGGAGCGCAAGGCTGAAGGTCTCAGACAAGAGCACGGCGAGGCTGGCGTCAACGCACTTCTTGCTTCCGTGGATGCAGACCATCTCAACTGGCTGGCATCGCTGCAGTTCGGTTTCATCGAACTCGACTGCGCCCTTATCCATGGCAGTTCAGCTGATGTTGGTGACCGGCTGACAGAAGACACTTCTGCCCTGGTGTTACTGGATCGCCTGACGCGGCTGGATGTCAATCGCCTCTTCACAGCACGCTGCCAGCGTCAGTTCCGGCTTGAACTCTCCGGTGGATCGATCCAATCGCATGTGAAGGACCATGCCGGAGAAGAGCAGAGCGAACAGGCCGTACCCAAGCGCAGCGTGATCGGTATTGGCGGAGGGAGGAACTACACCCTGTACGACCCCGCAACTGATCACATCGAGTTTCGGATTGCGGGAGAACCCGTCCACGCCTCGGGGCGGGGCTTTGGCTGACTGCCTCGTTCATTCAGACCAAACAAACGGAAAGGGCGTTCATACGCTGGGGCAATCGCCATCAGTAAATGGACGATCACACCCAACAACAGCTCACAGTGCGTGAAATGGTGAGAGCCCACGCCTATCCGGTGCTGGCTGCCGTCAGCAGCCTCAGCCTGCTCAGCATTGCTGTTCTGTTGATTCCGCAAGCCGTCAAAACCGATCGCTACAACCGCTGCGTCGATGCCCAGATCGCCATGCGGGTCGCGATCAACACCGACGGAAACACACACCCGGGCAAGATGAATTACTTGAAAGCCATCGAACACTGCGAAGGCTTCTGAACCAATGACCGCCATCCAACCTTTAACGGCTCTTGCCGTCGGTGTGGTGACCCTCTTGGTAAACCAAACGCCAGGATTGGCCCACGGCAAAGGGCTCTACGCCACCGAGGCGGAAGCTCAGCAGCGAGCTGCCGAAATCGGTTGCACCAGCGTTCACGAGAACAACGGACGCTGGATGCCTTGCGCTGATGAACGGAAACTCCATCAACAGCTGCGCAAGCAATGAAAACCTCCAGAACAACGAGCCGTCAGGCACGACGCATCCACCGCTGGCTGGTGCCAATCGCCGCAGCACCACTGCTGATTACAGCAGGCACTGGCTCCCTCTACAGCTTGCTCCTTGAGCGGAACATCGATGCCTTCTGGCTGCTCAAGCTGCACACGGGACAATTCGGCTGGCTGAACCTCCAACCGATTTATCCAATCCTGCTGGGAGGGCTGACCATTGTTGTCACCGTGTCTGGGCTGACGATGCTGCTGAGGCCGGCCCGATCGAAAGGGGGTTGAGCTCACCCCAACTCGCTCACTCCGCGCAGGTGCATCCACAGGAACCGCTGCCATGGCATGGCTCGTTGTTGGGGTGGCCGCTGGCACAGGCCTCTGAACAGAAGTTCAGACCATGCAGAATCACAGCTTTAGTCTCCTGAACCTCGCAGGTGCAACGCTCACAAGCACAACGAAGTAGGGCTGAAGGCATAACGGACGGATGATCTGCGGATATCTATAGAGGCTTGAAACATCAGAGGCAAATAAAAGAACAAACCAACACAAAGAGTGAAGAAAATAGCGAGAATGATTATCAGCAAAAAAACACCACCAAGGGCTACTAAGCACGTGCAGATAAGCGCCGCCAAAAAACGTTGAAGGCCAAAAGTGGGGTTAAAGTCAAAAAGCTTCAAATGGCAGGCCCAAAAGAGAAGAAAACCAATGGTTACAGGGGAGGCAACAATTGACTACGTTCAAACGTACACAAAAAAGAAAGCTATAAATACAACGCGAGAAAATAAGAGGACCATCAAGCGAAGACATGCCATCAGAAAATATCAACAAAAATCGCCATAGAGCCAAGACACTCAATGACATCAAAGACTGGTGCTTCGGACGAGCGTCGCACCTGTCTCTTGCAGGTCAACATCAGGCCGCTCAGGCACTAACCAACGAGCACATGGAAGCCCTGGAGACGATTAGGCCGGAAAAAATGCTGTGGTTGAAGCATTAACAGGCAGAGAACCGTTATCACGACGCCGCAATGTGTCATATCGAACCTCAAAAAGAGCAAATATCACAACAACGAACAAAGCCAACAATCCACAACGTGCTATAAAATCCATTCCACACAAAACCACGATGACTTGTTTATACAGAACAGTAAATAGATAGGCGGTAACGCAACTACATCAGGAAGTATCAAAAAGCACACGTCAGCACGTCAATGAATACGAGGGACGGGCATAACCCCAGGCAGAGCAGGCCAATATTCCTTAATGCCTCGGAAACAGTGCTTCTCGATAGGCCTAGAGGCAGAGAAGACGTAGAAATAACAGTAGAAGATGGAATCGTAAGAATTGGCGCCTACCAAGAAGGCAAGACAATTGATTTGACTTTAGCTTTTGCATGCAAATCTGAACCATGCAGGTTCAATTACCCTGAAGAATTATGGATCAGGATAGAGGCGATAACAGAAACAAAATTCCAAGCAAGCTATGGCCATGATCCAGAACAAAGATCCAATGACAGCATCTTGGAATGGGTGTTACAACTACACATTGTCAGACTCGAAACAAACATAGAAAGTCGTCTCATGAAATTATTCCAACTATTAACGACCAGACTTGGTATACGTACAACAGATGGCTATTTGCTCGAGCACACTCTCACTCATGAGCGCATCGCTGAAATCATTGGAACTACAAGATCAACTGTTTCCAGAAGCATAAGCTCTCTCAGGAAATCTAATAAAATTTATATTGACGAACTAAAGAATCAACTGATATTGCCGGCAAATCAAATCAATGGCCACACCGACATGTTCCACCCTTCCATTTAGAACACTTTGACTTTTTACAGCCCTTTTTCTTGCTCTGCCGTAAATTGTCGTCGGATGAATTGGCCAAGATCCGATGGGAATCAACTTTTTAACTCTAATCGCTCCAACAGGCCCAAAACATGGAAGTGAGTAACAAATGACACAAGCCCGTCAGTCTTCTTATTGATGCCTGAAGAGACACAGCGAAGCCCCAAGCAGAGCACAGACATCTCCAAAAAGGGCTGTGATGAGGCTGATAACAGAAAAGAACAGGCAGACGTATAAAAAGCTACTTGGAAGTGCTCTATACGAGTAGCAGCAAATACAGCGCAACGGCAGTATGGGCGTGCCCAATTTGGGCTTTCCTGTGTGAGGAATTCAATGAAGCTTTTCCAGCAACTGCTGGTGGCTCCTGCTGCCCTTGGCCTTCTGGCCAGTGGCGCTAATGCCGCCGAGCTGAACATCAACGGCGTTTCTGATTACGCGGCTTCCGCTGATCAGGTGACCAGCGTCACCCAATTCTCTGACGTCTACCCCACCGACTGGGCCTATCAGGCTCTGGCGAACCTGGTGGAGCAGTACGGCTGCGTGGCCGGCTACCCCAACGGCACCTTCCGTGGCAACCGGGCCATGACCCGCTACGAAGCGGCTGCCCTGCTGAACGCTTGCCTCGACCGGATCACTGAAGTGACCGACGAGCTGCGTCGCCTGCTCAAGGAATTCGAAACCGAGCTGGCCATCCTCAAGGGTCGCGTTGACGGCCTCGAGGCTCGTGTTGGCGAACTGGAAGCAACCCAGTTCTCCACCACCACCAAACTGCGTGGTCAGGCTGACTTCTTCACTGGCGCAGTGAAGTATGCCGATCGCGACGAGTGCAACGAGAAATCGCCTGGTTCCTGCGAAAGCGATGGATTCAGCTTCTCCTATCGCTACACGCTGAACCTCGACACTTCCTTCACCGGCAAGGATCGCTTGTACACCCGTCTTCGCACGGGCAACATGAAGAACGTCTGGACCGAATCAGACTCTTATCTGGCTGATGCCAAGAGCGGTGACAACACCATCAAGGTTGACAAGCTCTGGTACAGCTTCCCGATCGGCAACGAGTTCAAGGTCACCGTTGGTGCGTTGATCGAGAACTACTACATGATCGAAACGCCAACCCGTTACAAGCCGATCCTCAAGGCATTCAAACTGGGTGGTTACGGCGCTGTTCTGGGTGCCAGCACAGGCCAAGGCTTTGGTGTGCAGTGGCGTCAGGATGTCGATCCTGGTGACGCAGCCTTCAACATTGCTGTGAACTACGTTGCCGACGGTGGTGACGGTGCGAAGAGCGGTTCTAAAAAGCAAATGTTCGGTGAAGACACCGATGCCTACCTGCTCAGCCAAGTTGGCTACGGCAACCGCAAGTGGCATGTTTCAGCGCTCTACGCACTGAAGAATGCTCAGCAGGACAAGGTTTGTGTCACTGACGAGCTGGGTGTGAAAACCTGCACGATCAAGACAGAAGCCAAGGCGGCTATGGGTTACTCCACACCCACGGCAAAGGATCTGGCTCACCCCATCCACGCCGTTGGCCTTCGCGGCTACTGGTCACCTGAAGACAGCGGATTCATTCCCACCATCAGTGCGGGCCTTGACTTCGGTTGGGCTGATAGTGAATACCGCGGCAACTCCGAAGCCGTTAAGGGCTGGATGGTTGGCCTGAACTGGAATGACGCCTTCATGGAAGGCAACAAGCTGGGACTTGGCTTTGGTTCCTACTCCAGCTACGCCACCGAAGTTCAGGGGCAAAAGGCTGACGACCAGAACTTTGCAATCGAAGGTTATTACGACTTCCGTGTGACCGACAACATCACCATCACACCTGCTGTGTTCTGGGTTGATGATGCAAAGGGCAAACATCAAGTGAATGGAGCCAACAAGTTTGGCGGTCTCGTCAAGACGACCTTCAAATTCTGATCCACATTTGATCAACAGACTGGCGCCCCGCGGGGCGCTTTTTTTTTACATAAAAAAGAGGGGCGAATGCCCCTCAAATAATCTCACAAGATTAGATTCACCAGCAGTTCTCGCCCTCACCGATGGGAACACAGACATCCTCTTGTTCTGCCTTTTTCTTTAAGGCTGCTGCATCGGAGTCCATGACGCTTTCTTCATCAACACCTTGGTCGGTGTTCCATTCTTGAAGTCCACCAGCATTCTGAGCATGGACAACTGGAACAGCTGCAGAGGCAACGAGAAGCGAGGTGGCTGCTGCAAAAACAGAAATTGCGGATGGCTTGGCCATAAACAGACCTAAAATTCTATTATGCCAAATCTCAATCAGAAATAGTCATTAACGACGCAGCTGGCAAGGTCAAAAGCTACAAATCAGGAAGATAGGCGCCGGATAGCATTTGTATAACTTTGAAAAATCAAATCAAGTTCATCAGACCGACCATGACGGGCAAGCAATCCGCGAGCACCAGCATCGAGATTAAAAAGTAAGGAACGGTCTTCCGCAGACTTCACATAGCTTTCAATCCAACCAACACAAACGAATCGTGTTCCACCAATAACAGGTTGAACACAATGGAGAAGGGAGGAAGGATAGACAACAACTTGGCCAGGAGACAATCGAAATTCTGTAGTCTTATCTCCACCACTTTGAATTGACAAGGAGCCTCCCTGGTAGGAGTCTTCATCACTTAAAAAGACTGTAAAAGACAGGTCACGTCGACCATAACGAGAGAAAGGGTTATCGACATGCCAACCATAACCATCTCCAGAGTCAGATCTAGAAACCAGAAGGCTGTGAACCTTGCGAACAAGCGTAAAGCTCTTAATTAATGGATCGCTGGTAAGTGCTGTTGATATTCGGTTGGTAATTGAAAGAGTAAGCTCCGAATTTGGGTCAAGTTGATGATTCTTCTTGACTAACGACGCCTGATCACCCGCCGTTAGACGACCATCGCGCCAAGGGAGGTTAGGGGCCAGGAGTCGTTGTTGAATATCTTGTATTTCATCAAAAGGCAACAGGGGATGGGTAATAAATTCCATCGATCAAAGAGAAAACGACATTGAGTTGCACAGAGCATTTGCTACATAAGCTGCGTTCATATAAGCTGACAATTCACGTGACCGAACTAATATAGAGGTGTATGTGATTCTAGACATGCTCAAATTCCTTGCCACCCTGCTACTAGTGGCCCCGTTCGCCGCCATACCTTCAGCAGAGTCGAAAGAAGTAAGAGTTTACTCAGGCCGTCACTACAATACTGATAGAAAAGCATTCAAACAATTTAGCCAGCAAACTGGAATCAAAGTAAGACTGATCGAAGCAACAGGGATTTCACTTGTTGAAAGGCTTAAGAGAGAAGGGGCCAATTCAAAAGCAGATGTAATTCTTCTGGTTGACTCGGCGAGAATCAACAACGCTGCTGAGGCAGGGCTGCTGCAACCCGTAAAGACGGATAAACTGCTATCGAACATCCCCGCACGTTATCGAGATCCTGCAAATCGATGGTTTGGTTTCACAAGACGCATAAGAGCAATTATTGTTAATCCAAATATCGTCAATCCAAATACAATTGAAACATATGCAGATTTATCAAATCCAAGCTTGAAAGGCAAACTGTGCCTACGCAAACGGAAGAACGTATATAACCAGTCGCTTGTGGCAGACCAAATTATTCTGAAGGGCCAAGCGAAAGCAAGTTCATGGGTCAAGCAAATGGTCAGCAATGTAAGCCAACCATACTTCTCCGGTGACGTTTCACTAATTCGCGCAGTGGGGCAAGGAAAATGTGGAGTCGCGCTAGTAAATCATTATTACCTGGCGAGAATGCAAGCAGGAGCAAGTGGAAAGAATGATCAGAAATTAACCTCAGGAATAAAATTAATCATGCCAAATCCAGCCCATGTGAATATCAGTGCAGCTGGAGTCGCAAAATCAGCTCAAAACAAAAAAGAGGCGATCGAGTTTATTGAGTTCCTTTCATCTCCACAAGGAACTCGATCGATCGCAGGCCCAACATTTGAGTACCCACTAAAAGGGTTTGGGACGTCAAAAGAATTGAAAAAGTTTGGTCGGTTCACTCCGGACAATGTCTCAATAAGCGCTCTTGGGTCAACACAAAAAGCTGCAATACAAGTAATGGCCAACGCTGGCTGGCGGTGATTCGGAAACCAAAAAATATCAAAAACATCAATCCAGTCATCATCTTTTGATAATGACTCTCATTTAACTTGGTGCATATAACACACGCTTTCTACAATTCGATTCGCAAGCACGTATCATTTGATCAATTGCTCAAGAGGAATGCTTTCAACATCCCGCTCGAATGCTGCGACTTCTATTGAAACTGGCCCTTCAGGTCGGGCAGTTGCGGAAGCAATAAGTCCTGAACTTTTGAATGCCATCCAAGACCACCTCAACATGGAAAGGCAGGCACACGCCTCATATTTCGCCGCAGCAATCTGGTTTGCTGAACGAACACTGAAGGGGTTTTCTCGATTCTTCCGAGACGAATCAAGCAGTGAGCATGAGCATGCTGCACAATTCGCCGAATACATCATCGCTCGCGGTCAGAGCGTTGAACTGAAGACCGTTGAGGCTCCGTTGCAGAACTGGGAATCGCCAGCCGATGTCATGGCATCTGCATTTCAAATGGAGGTTGATGTGACGGCCTCATTGCAACAGCTTTACTCCATGGCAGAGAGAGTGAGTGATACACGAACAACAGTATTCCTCGACCCCATGGTTGAGATGCAAACACAATCTGAATATGAATTCGGACATATGCTGGGACGCGTCAAATTCGCCGATAATCAAGCGGCAGCCTTATTGCTCATCGACAGCGAGCTGGATCAAGGGAATAACAAACCAGCCTCTCTTCAGGCATAAGTGAGAAAATCACTCCTTGAGACAGGATCAATTACGGACATCTTTATCATGAGGATGTCCGTAATCCTTGTGGATCAATAATAAAACATTTTATGTCGCGCATAAGTGATTTAGGTGAGACCTCTAAATACTCAGCAATTAGCTTATGTGTCCACCCTTGATTCCTTAGGGCCATAGCAATCTTCAAGCGTTTTTTACGCCAACCGCTTGCATGCCCTAAGTAGTGAGAGACCTTGGGAGAAGATTGAGTATCCATTTGTAGAATTTACTCCTATAAAAAATACGCCATACCCATTCCCGAATCATTCCATAAACATACCAATAAGAGTATTGCAAGGATCACTCAATCAAACAAAAGCAACACCACCCAAGAGAAGCTATACATGTAACCAATGGAACATTAAGATGGTAAAATTTAATCAGGTAATTTGCATGCTTAAGGTAATGTAGATTTTATTTTCAAAAATGGCGTCGTTCAAAATTGAATTGAGACTCCCTGATGGAACAAAACATTTTGAATGCCCTGATGATGAATATGTACTTGAAGCAGCAGAGCAAGCTGGGATTGACATGAGTTATTCCTGTAGAGCGGGAGCATGCAGCACCTGTGTGGGAAAAATCATTCAAGGAACAATTGACCAATCAGATCAGAGTTTTCTAGACGACGACCAAATGGAAAATGGTTATACACTGCTTTGCGTAGCATATGCCACATCAGATTTAGTCGTAAAGACAGATTGCGAAGATGAGCTTTGGTGAGGATAGAGATATTCATTTAATTGAGTAGACAAATGGCTGAAACGCACAAAAGCGAATCAAGTCTTGTGGAGCAATATCTGCACATTGCATGCTTCAACAAAATCAGCGATAGTATCTTTAGAGACATGCTTGACTACGAAGCTAAAGCCGATCCCATCGAAAAGAAATTGATTAAGAGGATAAGAGATCAAGTAGAGCAGGGCAAAGTTATGCTTTCTTGTCCCGATTAGAAAAACACTGTGACAACTCCACTTGTAATAAAGAATACATTGATCTGTTTATTCTGGGGAGAGAAGCGGCTCGAAGCGTAAGAGGATAACTAAAATAGAAAAGCATGAAAGAAAATAAAATAATTTGGGTTGATCTTCAACCATCGTTGTATTGTCTTTTTAAACGTACGGCTCAGGCTTTAAGCCAGCAGTATGGTGTTAAGCGATGGTCATTCGAACATGACCCTGATGAATCATGTGATGTTGATATCATTCATGCCCTTTTAAAGCAAACGGTAGAGGATTCTTCCGAACCAGTTCACCTTGTAGGACATGGAATAAGTGGTTCAGTAGCCTATCTATACGCAAAAAAATATCCGCAGAATGTTTCCTCAGTTTCATTGTTGTCTGTAGATTCCCAATCAAGCAATCAATGGACATCCCACTATCAAGCCATGAGAAGTCAATTACCATGCTCTCGATTTCATATATTAAACCACTTAAGTCGTCTCCTCATAGACACCCATGCCGATCATGTGCAAATCATAATCGCAAGACTCTTGGCAAAGTGCCTAGACAATGATTTCGTTAATGGATCAATTGTCGGACATACACAGATAGAGAATCTGGACCAAATCAATATTCCAATCCTTGTGATTAATGGCGGCAAAGATTTTATCATTGATCAATGCAGCTACAAACGTTGGCAGGGGCATTTAAAACCAGGAGACTGTTATCAAAGAATCAGTAGTGGTAGACATTTTTTTCCATTCTCTGAATGGAATCAAACCGCAAAAATGATTGATTCTTTTATCGACATGATACCCAACAAAAGTTCAGAGCTAGCTTCTGAAAATATTCAAGACTTGAGTATTATCAAACGATTCTCATGACAGATATCAATAATGCAGATGTTGTAATCATCGGTGGAGGACCTGCAGGGTGTTCCTGTGCTTTGTATACAGCAAGATCGAATCTATCAACAATCATCCTGGATAAGAATCCAGCTGTTGGAGCACTAGCGATCACTCACAAAATTGCCAACTACCCTGGCGTGGCAGGTGATGCATCAGGAGAAGAGCTCCTGAAAACAATGAGAGATCAGGCAATCAGCTATGGGGCTGAATATAAACAAGCCCAAGTATATGGAATCAGTATGTCGGATACTGAAAAGATCGTTTACACACCGGAGGGAACATTCGTCGGCAAGACCTTAGTGCTAGCGACGGGTGCGATGGGTAGAGCATCGACACTACCCGGTGAAAATGAGTTTCTTGGCAGAGGTGTAAGTTACTGCGCAACTTGTGATGGCGCATTCTACAAAAATCAAGAAGTTGTGGTCTATGGATCAAACCAAGAAGCAATCGATGAAGCACTTGTTCTGACAAAGTTCGCATCAACAGTACATTGGGTAACCAACAACAAGCCAAACTTAAATTCAGTTGAAGTTCAGATATTACTTGATTCCAGCAATGTCAAGCATTGGAAAAGAACACGATTAAACTCTATTGAAGGAGACGAGAATGGAGTAGCCAGCGTCAAAGTGCAATCCTTTGGACAAGACAATACTCAAGAAATATTTGTTCAAGGTGCATTTGTTTACTCCACTGGCTCATTACCGATCACCGACTACCTCCAAGAGCAAATACCAATCAATGCCAATGGAGGAGTTCGTGTCAACAATGACATGATGACGGATGTGGAAGGTGTTTGGGCAATCGGTGACATTCGCAACACTCCCTTCAAGCAGGCTGTTGTCGCTTGTTCAGATGGTTGCATTGCAGCGATGGCGATTGATAAGTATCTCAACCAGCGCAAGGACGTTCGTGTGGATTGGGTACACCGTTAAAAAAAAAGCGCCCTTACAGGCGCTTTTGATTAAATTCAAATATGAACCTTACGACTCTGCATTGATTTGCTGCACCCATGCTTGAAGCCGTTGGTCTGTTAACTCAGACTCATTGTCTTCATCGATTGCGAGACCGCAAAACTTACCATCAATCACACTTTTCGAATCATCATAGGTATAGCCTTCTGTAGGTACTTTACCAATTAATTTAGCTCCAGATTGAAGGAATGCTGTATACAGTTCTTCCATAGCATCACAGAAGAAATCTGAATAGCCAGAAGAGTCTCCCAAACCGACAATAGCTACAGATTTCCCAGCAAAATCTTTGTCTGGGATTTCTTGAACCAAGTCGTCCCAAGCTGTTCCAGAGCGTGCCTCGTCAGCACCAGTATTCCATGTCGGAACACAGCAAATCAACGACTCAGCAGAGACCAACTCATCAATTGAGTCAATGTTGTCGACATCCTTCGCTTCCGTTCCGGGGAGAAGCTCTTTCAGTCGATCAGCGACGTCTTCAGTTTTACCAGTTGACGTTGCAAAGAAGATTGTGAAAGCCATGCAATTCGAATCACCCCACAATCTTCTCAGAAGTTTTGCCAGCCAGTTTGAAGCTTGTTTCAGATCCAAGTGCTATCAGATACAACCAAGCAAATCATTGACCTTGATGTATCTGGCAAATGTTAGTCTCAAGCGTTTCTGAACAAATCAAACTTTCTCTATACTCTGAAAGTGCTTGATCAAAACCTGACTCTCGGATGCGTTTGAGCCAACGCAAACGAACGAAATCATCACGTTCCATGTGATCAATGAATTCTTCTAAAATCTGAGATCCAACAAGCATGATAGAAATAACCTAGTTGTTCAAATTTAAAAAATCGTTCTTATGGTGAGCAAACAAATGATCGTTGATCGTTGATCGAAATGTGATACACATCCTCTCAAACGGATCCAAATCCAAAGAAAAGCCCAGCCTTTAAGGCTAGGCATATCTAATAAACCTCTCCAATGTTGCCGATTCACCAACGACAAATTGGATTTAAATGAGGCTGTCGATCCCGTCCAAGGAAGACCCTTTTATTATGCCCATCCCCGACAACTAATTATGAACATTGCATGCGTGTCGTGGTGTCAAATGTAGCTCAAGAGGCGCACCATTTACCATGATCGGAATACTGAAAAATGCAAACACAAAAACGAGGCCAACACTTTGTGCAGACCTCAAATAAGACAAGAGTTTGTATTCAATAGATTTGGTTCGCTGAGAGCCTATGGGATAAACATCGAAAGAGCAACTCCTCCAGTAAATGTTTTTGAGCTGATTGAGGATCAAGATAATGTTTGATCTTTGCCAATGAATCCTGTATTGCCAGACATCGATTGCGATGTAGACATATCTCTGCCGTAAGCCGCTCTTTGAGGCGCGGATGCTGACAGCGTTGAATGGAACGACTGGCTGACTGCATGCGCTGCCATATCCACTCAGCTTCTTTGCAGAGATCTCCTAGAACTCCGAATGTATTCACATTCACGGCGTTCAAAATTGCAGGGGTGAAGAGTTGATGAGGTCAGGAGACAGTCGCATCGTGACATCACCAGGTGCCATAGCAACCAAATCAGCTTGGCGCCACTTCGAAAGAAGGCGCGTTGTGGTGACGCGTGTTGCTCCAATCAGCTCACCAAAGCGATCGTGGGTGAGACGAAAGGGAAGCTGGTAGGTATCGCTGCAACGGAGACCAAGTCGGTTCACCAACAGCGCCAAAAGAGCATGAAGGCGCTGCTCTGCTTGACCGAGATGACGCACACGCAGGAGCTGCAAGGTCCATTCATTCACGGCATCGATACCCATTTCGTCCGTGGAGACTGAATCACGACGAAACTTCAATGCCGTTAAGGCTTCGACGCAGGCACCTTCGCTGCACATGCGGTCGGTGCGGAGCCTGTCGCCAGACTGCAAAAACGCCAAAGTCATTCCCTCGGTCTCTTCGCAAGGGCAATACACCCGACAGACGCCTTCCAAGACTTCAAGAACAGTGGCCTGATCTCGGCCAGCAGGATCCAACAAGACCGTCTGCAGCCTTGGCATTGACAAGGGTGCCGCCGGATCGTCCGGAAGGAAGCGGTAAGCGGAGGTCGTCACGAACTAACGCGAATGAGAATTACTCGCAAGAGTACAGAGACCTTGTCGATATTGCAAGTCATTCTCAATAAGGGGCTCGGATTGAGATCTTTTCTCAATACGCTCCTCGCGGACCCGATCCGCATGGAGCAGCAATGAGCGGAGCAGCTGCGCATCCCCCTGAATCCGAAGCATTGGCGTGAGGTCTGGTCTGTGCACCAACTACAACGCGATCTTTGACAGGAGGTGAATCGGTTTCAACGGTGGGACGTCGTTATTGAGCGATTCCTCTGTATTTCCTTGTCATCACCGCTCAGAACACAAAGGTGGTTTTAATCAAGCCGCCCAGTTGTTGAAACGTTGAGCCATTGGGTGTGAGCTCACCCATGGGTCGTGAGAGATAGAACAGCGCAGGGGTGACCCTGATGCTGTCGGTCACCTGGAACTCATACCACCACTCCCAGATGAACTGACCATCGGCAGGGACATCACCTCCACGAAGATCCGTCGCGAAGACAGGCTGGCCCACAGCCATGCCGGCGTTGTTCCCCTCCATCAAGACGTCATTCCACTCCAGCCCCACCGTCCAGGACTGACTCGTACTCACCTGGCCTTTGCGCTGGGTTTCGGATTGATTGATGCCCCAGCCCAGCGACAGCGAAGGAAGCCAGCCGCTCTGCAGCGGTTGCCAGAAACCACCAAGGGCATAGGCATGGGTCACACCCCCGGCACTGACGTGATCCTTGACGAAGGGTGTGGCGTAAACGATCAGGTCTTGAGCGTTCTGAACCTTGGAATAGAGCGCAGCCACACCCCAGTTATCACCCTCCCAACCCAGCTGCAGCGTGCCGCTGCCCCCTGCCTTGTCGGTGGCGAAACCGCCAGTTCGAGTGTTGCTCGATGCACCATTAGCAGCCACGTAATTGGCCGACGCACGGGCTCCGCTTTCCGGGGCCCAACTGATGCCCACACCCGCACCTTTGTTTTTGTTGTAGGCCCCCGGAGCTCCATTCACCGTGAGCACATCGAGAATCGGATCACTGGGATAGACGCTCGGCCAGACCGCAAGCATGTCTTCCTGGCCAACAATCGGGCCCGTTGTGATGGTGATGTCATCACCCAACGGGAAGGAATAAAACAGTTTGTCAATCGCCACCAGATGGGGGCGATCACCCTCCTGAAATGCTGTTTCCAGCGTTGCCAGACCCGACGGCCCACCACTGCCGAAGACGTTGTCGTCGCCGTCGAAATTGCCGCCACGCAAAACCGTGGTCAACAAATCCTTTCCGCTGAAAGAGGTCGCCAACCCCAGCTGAAGGTCGTAATTGAAGGTCGTTCCGCCGAATTTCTTGGTGCTCTCGGAACGAAGCCGTGAGGCGGATCCCTTGAAGCGGTTGGCTCCAAACACCCAGGTGGCTTGGCCTTTCAGCTTGGTGGTGGTGGAGAACTGAGTTGCTTCCAGTTCGCCAACACGGGCCTCGAGGCCGTCAACGCGACCCTTGAGGATGGCCAGCTCGGTTTCGAATTCCTTGAGCAGGCGACGCAGCTCGTCGGTCACTTCAGTGATCCGGTCGAGGCAAGCGTTCAAAAGGGCAGCCGCTTCGTAGCGGGTCATCGCCCGGTTGCCACGGAAGGTGCCGTTGGGGTAGCCGGCCACGCAGCCGACCTGCTCCACCAGGTTCGCCAGAGCCTGATAGGCCCAGTCGGTGGGGTAGACGTCGGAGAATTGGGTGACGCTGGTCACCTGATCAAGGCTGTCGCCACCGGAAGTAACCGCGTAATCAGAAACACCGTTGATGTTCAGCTCGGCGGCATTTGCTGCTGGGCTGTTAACAACAGCCAAAGGGGCCAGAAGGCCAAGGGCGGCAGGAGCCACCAGCAGTTGCTGGAGAAGCTTCATGGATAGGAAGAGACAAAAAAACCCCAGATGTGATCTCTGGGGTCAAACGTTGGAAGAGGAGTGCTTCCGATCAGTCGATCAGGGCCACCCAGGCAAAGGCCATGCCGATCCCCATCCAGATCCCGGCACCCAGCCGCTGGCCTTGGGAGCCAAGACGTTCCAGCAACCCTTTGGACCATGCCGCCACCAGCAGAAGCAACGCTCCCTGCCCTAACAGCAGGCCAAGGAAATACGTCAGTAGAGGCGTGGCTTCAGCCCCAACGATCGTGCTGCCCAGTAGAAAGCCATGGAGGGCGATCAACGGGCACAACCAGAACGGTGACAGCACGGTGAGGGCAATCAATCCCTCCGCAACAAGGCTGAGAGACACCAAAGCTTCTGCCCAAGGCGCAATCGCATCAGGCAGCGGAATGAACTGCGAAAGCACACTGCCACCGAGGCCAAGGGCCAGAAGCGGTACCACCCAGGCCAGAGGGCGTTTCAGCCCGATCAAGGCGATCGCCAACAGGAACAACAGATGGTCAGGACCCAGCAGCGGGTGCCCGATGCCACTGATCAAGCCCTGCCAAGCAGTCAGTGCAGAGCTGTCACCCATGCCGAAAGGATGGTGTGCAAACGCCGGACTGGCGATCAAGACAACTGCTGTAAGTGACGTGGCAGCAATCTGAAATGGCCTACGAAAGGCCAAGGGCAAAAAATTCAAAGTCGATCCTCGTCGGTGTTGTCCTGGCGGGCGTTCTGACTGACGTCGGCAGAGCCGGCGTTTCACAGCTGCGGGACAGCGACGGATTTACACCGCTCTTTCCCCGTTTCCATCAGCGGCTGATCCCCGCTGATACCAGCATTTCAGTATAGGAGTGAGATTCATGCTTAATACAAAAATCCCCTGACCGGTGACCCAGCCAGGGGATGCAATGGAGATGATCGTGCTCAGCTTTGCGAAGAGCTGAGCGTCAAGACCTTCAGGACCAGCCTTTTACCGACTGGGATTCGACATAAGCAGCAACATCAGCAATCTCAGCTGCGCTCAGATTTGGGCCAAAAGCAGGCATACCGTTTTTGCCATTGGTCACCTGATAGGCGATGGCCTCTTCATGCCCCTCGTTGTAGTTGGCGAGATAAGCCTTGAGGTCATCCTGTTGGAGGGTGCGCTGACCATTGACGACGTTGCCGCCACCGATATGGCAAGCCGCGCAATTTGCGGAGAACACTTGCTCACCGTGGGCAGCATCTGCAGCCAATACCACGGATGGTGCAATCAATGCGATCAAAGCGGACAAAGCCAACGAAAGAAAGTGACGCATGGATGAGTGTTTTGACTCAAGCACCTTGATGCAGAGGCCTCACCAGGGCCCAAGAAAAACACCGTTCTTCATGTTTTGTTCGTAGAGATACACAGGTAGACGCTGCAAAATGGCGAATGTGTCATGGGGCTCTTAAGCCATTGAGAGCACTCCTGATTGGCCTATTGGCAGTGTTTGTGGTGATTCTTCCTGGGCACCCGGCCTCAGCCTGTGTGGAGGGCTTGGCCTGGGGAATGCCTCTGGAGCAGGTGGATGCTCATTTGGGTCAGGCGAAACCCATCGGAGATCGTCCCCAGGAAAGATTTGAGGTTCAAGATGTGATGCTTGATCGGCTGCCTGTCTCCCGCGTCACGTTTGAGTTGAGCCAGTCCCAGGGCTTGCAATGGCTCGCCTACGAATTCGCGATCGATGACATGACGGAAGTGCTGGCCGGATTGCGGGCCCGCCATGGTCCGCCGCTCAGCACGAGTGTTGAAGAAGCGGACCACAACGATCAGATTTGGGTCTGGAACACAGGGGAAGACCTGATCACAGCTGTCAAACGGAAGGCCAATGAAGAGCAGAAATTCCTGCTCTCCTATCGCCCAAGTCGCCTGCATCCGCAGACGCTCTAAAGAACTCCTTACTGGACCACCTCTGCCGCATGAAAATTCCAGGAGTCACCGTCCTCGAGCCATAACTCCCAAGCCAATCGTCGGCCACGTTTCAGGCGAAGCTGACCACCAAAGCCAGCCGGGGAGGGCTGATACAACTCGGTGATGTCATCGACAGGATGACCATCCCGAGTGAACACCTCCTCCACCGCCTCTCCAAGCCGGGCCGTCAAGTCGCACCGCAGCTCATCAATCGTCACGATTGCTGGCTCGAAAAATCGAGCACCAGATCGCCGACGTCATCGCGACTGATCTGAAACCCGAACCCATCAACAGTTCCTGACCACAAGCCTGCATCGAGATCAGCCTCGTGCCCCTGCAGCTGCTCCACCTTGTGATCGAAGAGGAGGCCGAAGCAATGGGCGGCGACCTGGGCGGCCTGGGACGCATCCATCTCATCGAGTTCATGGGCCTCCACCGGACACCCGTCGAGCAGTTCGGCATCGATCACGTTGCCGGAACCGACATCCTCAACAAGAGCTCGCAATCCAGCCAGGTCGTTCATTGCAGCCGCCGTTGAACCAACACATCGCCCACCATCATCCCTGGGCCAAAGCGGTGGTGAGGGCCGTGTCCACACTCAATGTGCGCGATCCCAAATGCACCGGCTGCGCAATCACGGCTTGAGCCAACTCCAATTCGAAGGGAACAAAACCACCCTCGGGACCCACCATCACAACGGCATCCCCAGCAGGCGTGTCGCGTAGAGCCAGGGAGGCCCCCATCTGTGCGATCCAGCAAGGCCGCCCTGCACAAAGGTGCTTCAGCTGGTCTTCCACAAAAGGGCGAAAGCGCCTGTGCTGATGCACCTGTGGAACCACGGTGTCGCTCGCGCGTTCCATCCCGGCCAGCAACGCGTCATGAACCTTGTCCGGTGCGAGTAAAGGCGACTGCCAATAGCTCTTTTCCACACGGGCGCTGTGGATCAGATGAAGATTGGCCACCCCGTACTCCGCCACGGTGCGGAACAGACGGCGCAGCACCTTGGGCCTCGGCAACGACAGAACAACGTCGAACCGGTGTCGCGGCGGCGGTGGCTGACTCAATTCAACGCGTAACACCACTGAATCCGCATCGATCGCGCAGATGCGTCCGTGACCCAAATGGCCATTGAGCTCACCAACCCGAACGCTGTCGCCTACCGCAGCCCGCAGCACCGCACGAATGTGATCAGCCCGGCGATCAACAAGACGAACATGCTGTTCATCCCGCCAATCAGAACGATCTAAGACAACGATGTTCATATCTGAGGCAATTCATATGAGCCACAGGCAGCTCCTGTTTAGGACGCCATGCCAAGCAGAGGGGCAACCGAACTGATGCTGACGGTGTTTACACCAAGGCAACAGTTGGAATCAGTCAGGAACTGCAGAACAATTCTGGTATGCAACAACCAACATCAAACTTCAGCAACAACAATCTCACACAACTTCTCAGCCAAAGACTAGATCTTTGGGATCAACAAGATGCCGCACAACGGGATGGAGCATTCCATCGGGCGTTATCTCTGGAACAACAGATCCGGCAAATCAGCGATGAGATCCACAAAGCAATAGCACTTCAGCAGTGTTCAAACACCCCGGGGATCAACTCCTGCTGGCGACGCGCCTGATAGTCGGCATCGGCAGCGCGCAACTCTGCCGCATCCTCCTGGAACCAACAGCCATAAAGCAGGTTCAGGATCCGATCGACATCCAGATCTCGATCAGCCACGTCCTGCCAGAGGCGCTGGCTTAACTCAACATCAGCGAACTGAAATTGGGCCTGAGCCAGACGTCGGGCTGCGTCGAAATGAGCCTGCTGAAGCTGACGTGACGGCGAGTCGTACTGGAGCAGGCGTCCCTGAATTGTCTGAAGCAAACCCATGCCACAAACCTGACTGCACTCAATTTGAATCCGCAGCTGCCCTTCGACAATGGGTTGTCATGCTGATTTTCATTAACAGACCTAGGGTCAATTCAGACGCCTCGCTGCCATGACCTCCAACCGCCAGAGGCAACTCGCAGCAGCCCTGCTGATTCTTGGAGCCGTAGCGGCAATCCTTCTCCCCTTCATTTCAGCGACGCTGCTGACACTGGCCTTAGGAGGCATCGCCTTTTCGGCAGGCGTGAGTCAGCTCCTGCGGCTGGGGCAAGGCAATGCTCCGGGGAAGCTCTTCCGCGTGTTCTCGGCTCTTCTCTATATCTTTGGGGCGATTTTCATCTTGATCGACCCGATCGAAGGAGAGATCAGCCTGACCCTGTTCGCGGGCGTGGTTGTGCTGTTTGAGGGAATCATGGAGCTCGCTGCGGGCGCAACGTCGAAAGGCCCGATGGCTGGACTGGTGCTCCTCGATGGTCTGCTCTCCGCAGGCATCGGTCTGTTGTTAGTGCTCGAGTGGCCTAGTGACAGTGTCTGGGCCCTGGGAACACTGTTCGGCATCACCCTGCTGTCCTCAGCATTCAAGCTTCTGCAACAGCCTGGCGGGGAAGTCGCTTAACCAGGCAAATCCCCAACCAGACCCTGGGGCAATCAGGGAACGTTGTAGAAAGCAGAAAAAACCACAACCCATGGATCTTGCTCCGTGGATCTAGTTCTTTCAATGGGATAAACAGCTATAACTTGTGAGCAAAAAAGAAGCTTCTCGTCGCTTATTGATGACAAATCAAGCCTGAAGTTTTCCCATTATCGCAAACAAAAACACCGCAAGAACGTGTGATCAGCAGACATCAAATCCCAACAGAATCGTGTCTTGCAAGGCTGCGTGATTGAGGCTCGGGCGCTGCAGTTGCAGGGCGGGAAGAATCTCCAATAACAGATTGTTAGCGCGGCGTGATTCAGTGCACACGCCGACGCGATCTCCCACGGAACGGGCGAGGCGGATCTGATCAATCACCAGCTGCAGCTGGAACACCTGCTGATCCAGGCTCTTGGATTGGGCTTGGGCGCTCCCCATCAGGCTGCAGCCCAGCAGCACTGCCAACCACCAGCCCTGTGATCGCATCGGCACACAACTCCACGCCAGGCACCCCCCTCAACCTCCCATGCCGCCTCCCCCCGGAGTGAGCATGCGAATGGCCTCGCCAGCCTCGAGCTCCAGCTGAACAGAACCGGGTAGGGGATGCTCCGCCCCGTCACAGTCCAGGCGCAGATTCACACCACAAGCTCCGCTTGACCCACCGTTGAGCCCGAACGGAGGCACCTGCCGGGATCCACTGATCAACGACACACACATCGGTTCAAGGAAACGGATCGTGCGCTCCAGGCCGTCGCCCCCAGGCCAACGGCCGTTCCCACCACTGCCGCAGCGCACAGCGAAGGATTCCAGCCGCACGGGATAACGGCTTTCCAGCACTTCGGGATCCGTCAGCCTTGAGTTGGTCATGTGCGATTGCAGGCCCACGGAGCCGGCAAAGCCATCCCCAGCTCCACCGCCACCGGCCACCGTTTCGTAGTACTGACAGCGCCCATTGCCGAAGCTGAAATTGTTCATCGTTCCCTGGCCGGCCGCCTGGACACCAAAGGCACCGAACAACAGATTGCAAAGGACCTGAGACACCTCCACATTGCCGGCCACCACAGCTGCTGGGTAACCCGGATTCAACAGACAGCCCGGTGGCACCACCAGATCGAGTGGAGCGAAACAGCCCTCGTTCAAGGGGATGTCGTTGTCGAGGAGGCAACGGATCACGTACAGCACGGCCGCGCGCGTCACCGCCAAGGGGGCATTGAAGTTTCCCGGCCGTTGGGGCGATGTTCCGGTGAAATCCAACCGCAGCCGTTGGCGTTGCCGATCAAGGCTGACCTCCACCACCAGGCATGAGCCGTCATCCATCACAAGCTGTTGACGGGCGCCCGTCAGGCGCGACAACAGGTACTGAACACTGCTAGCTGCATCCCTCTGCAGAAGAGTCATCTGCCGTTGCACCACGACCTCCCCCTCCCGCTCCACGAGATGTTGCAGCGCCGCAATTCCGGCCTGATTGGCCGCCACCTGCGCCTGCAGGTCGGCCAGCAGTTCTGATGGGTTGCGTGGCGGCGTTGCCATTCCGCTCCACGCCGTTTCCAAATCAGCGTCGAGGACCCGGCCCTCGCGAACAAACAGCAGGTTGCGCAGCAGCAGGCCCTCATCAGCCATGGTGCGGCTGAAGGACGGCATCGACCCGGGGGCAATTCCGCCCACATCGGCGTGATGGCCACGACTGGCCACAAAGAAGCTGGGCTGATCCCCATTGCAGAACACCGGCGATATGGCGGTGATATCGGGCAGGTGGGTGCCGCCGTGGAAGGGGTCGTTGCTGAGCAGCGTGTCGCCCGGCTGCAGCGGTGCAACATCGCCAGCGGATACCTGAGCCAGCAGGTCACGCACGCTGTCTCCCATCGATCCCAGATGCACCGGGATGTGGGGGGCATTGGCCACCAGGGCACCCGAGGCATCGAACAACGCACAGGAGAAATCCAGGCGCTCGCGAATGTTCACCGATCGGCTGCTCTGCCGCAGTTGTTCCCCCATCTGTTCGGCGATCGCCATGAAGCGGTGGCGAAACAGTTCCGCCTGAAGCGGGTCGTCCGCATCACCCTCCGCCAGCGATGGCGAACCGGCCTGAGGCTGCCGGCGCTCCAACAACAATGTGTCCCCCAGCGCCACCCTTGCCTGCCAGCCCTCCTCCAGAACCGTGCATCCGGTGGATTCGGCGATCAGAGCTGGGCCTGAGATCCTTTGATCCAGCACCAAGGCGCTGCGCTCGTACAGGGGAACCTGGGTCCAGCCGCTCTGCTCGAGGTACATCGGCACCAGCTGGAAACCCGCCAGTTCTGACGTTCGTTCGGCAATCCCATTCGGCCCATTCGGTGCTGTCGCATCGAACTGTTGCGGCGCTGTGACCTCAACATTGAGCTGTTCGACGATCAGAGCCTGATCGGCATCGATGCAGTAGCCGAAGCGCAATTGATGGCTCGTCTGAAAGGCCGAGACCAGGTCGTCAACAACTTGATCCGGAGACCAGGTGAGCACCAACGTCTGTTCTGCAGTGGGATAACGCAAGGCAAGGTTGACCCAGGCCTCCGGCGCCTCAGCGTCGGGCTCTGCACCATCACCCTGACGACGCAGCACCTCCTGCGCCTCATGGGTCAGCATCTCGACCTGATGAGGCATCTCAGCCAACAGGGCGGAGGACAGCGGAGCGCCGAGATGCACTTGTCGCCGGCAGCGCTGGCGGGCCTGCCCCATCCCAAAGGCGGAGAGAACACCGGCCATGGGGTGCAACAGCACCGTGTTGAGTCCGAGTTCATCCGCCAGACGACAGGCATGCTGACCACCGGCACCGCCGTAGGCCACCAACACCCCGCCACGGATGTCCTCACCCCGATGCAGCGAAACGCGGCGAATGGCTGCGGCCATGGTTTCCACCGCCAGTTGCAACGCGCCCGCCGCTAGCCGCTCCGAGGTCTGCCCCAGCGTTGCAGCAAGATCTGCGAACGCACGCCGCACCACCTCAACATCCGGGGGCAAATCAGCGCAAGCGCCGAACACCGCCGGGAAGCACGCCACCTGCAGACGCCCCAGCAGCAGGTTGGCGTCAGTGATGGTGAGCGGTCCCCCAGCGCGGTAGCAAGCGGGACCCGGTCGAGCCCCCGCGGAGCGGGGACCCACCCGCAGGCGCTCCCCCTGCAGCTCCAGCACCGATCCGCCTCCGGCAGCCACCGTTTCAATCGGCAAGCGGGGGGCCAGCAACTGCAAGCCGGCGATCTCGGTCTGCTCCTTGACCTGCCGCAGCGCCTGCGCATCAGCGGAGGCCACGCAGAACACATCCGTCGACGTCCCCCCCATGTCGAAGCCCAGCACCGGCACCCCTTCAAAACCAGCCAGCCGCGCCGCCGCGATCGCGCCCACCATCCCGGCCGCCGGCCCCGAAAGGATGGTGTCTTTGGCCTGCAAGGTGACCGGAGTCTGCAACGCTCCGCTGGAGGTCATCACCCGCAGTGGCGTGGCAGATCCCAGCGCCCCTCGCACTTGCTGCAGGTAGCCATCCAGCACCGGATGCACGGCCCCCTCCACCAACGCCGTCTGCCCCCGCGGCACCAGGCGGGGCATCACGCTCACCTGATGGGAGCAGACCACGGTGCGAAAGCCAACCTCCCGCAGCATTGCCGCACAACGCTGCTCATGGGCTGGATTGCGCTGGGAATGCAGCAACGCCACCACGGCGACGTCAAGACCGGACCGGCGCTGCTCCTCCAGGCGCCGCAGCAGCGGCTGATCCAGCACCAAGGGCTCCACCTCATCACCCCATGCATCGAGTCGACCGGCCACCTCCAGCACCGTCTCCGCCAAAAAGGGACGCTTTGGCTGCTCAAGAGCGAACAGGTCGTCGCGATGTTGATCGCCAATCCACAGCTGATCCCTCAGGCCTGCATTTGTGAGCAAAAGCAATGGCGCACCACAGCCCTCCAGCAGCGCATTAGTGGCGACAGTGGTGCCGAGGCGCACTTCATCGACGTCACCTAGATCCACACCAGACGAGGCCGAATCCAGCATCGCGACCATGGCTGACACCGCAGGGTCACCAGAACCCGCCTGCTCAGACAGCACCTTGCGCACATGCAGCCTCCCCTCTGGATCGCGACCAATCAGATCGGTGAAGGTGCCGCCACGATCAATCCAGAAGCACCAACCCATCGCAAGGCCCTGGCCAACATCGTTCCAGCCTGCAGGGCAGGCCGATCAACAAACCGTATCGGCAGCACCCGATTGGTGGCCTGAGCTGGGAACGTTGAAAGGCACATGCCGCTCGAACGCTTGGACAAGCTCGCCACCGCCTGGGCGATCTTTCAGGGGTTGCTGTTGGAAGCCATTCCGTTCCTGCTGCTCGGCGTCGCCATCGCGGGGCTGGCCAGATGGGCTGTGCCGCCGGGCGCATGGATCGACAGGCTCCCGAAGAACCCAGTGCTGGCACCGATCATCGGCGCCTTGATGGGATTTGCACTGCCGGCCTGCGAATGCGGCAATGTCCCGGTCGCACGACGTCTACTGGCCAGCGGCGCACCGATGGGCACCGCGTTTGGCTTTCTGTTTGCTGCGCCGGTACTCAATCCCATCGTCCTGGCCAGCACCTGGGCGGCCTTTCCCGATCAGCCCTGGCTTCTGGTGGCCCGACCATTGGGGGCTTTTCTGCTGGCGATCCTGCTGAGTCTCTTGCTGGTGCAATTGCCCGAGACACAGCTGCTGGCAACAGCGCTTCTGGAGGAACGCCGCATGAGCCAGCCCCTGAGCAACGTGGGGCTGCTGCAGCGCAGCAGTGGCCTGATTGGAGCTTCACCCACCACAACACGTCCAGCCACCAACCAACGGATCAAGGGCTGGCAGGTGTTGGATCAAAGCTGCCGCGAGTTTCTCGATCTCCTGGCTCTGCTGGTGCTGGGGTGTGTGATCGCAGCTTTGGTGCAGACCTGGCTGCCGCGCAGTTGGCTCTTGGCCGTTGGGGGCGCACCGACGGCGTCGATCCTGGCCTTGATGCTGCTGGCCGTCGTGGTGTCGGTCTGCTCCAGCGTGGATGCCTTTCTCGCCCTCGGATTTGCAGCTCAGATCACGCCAGGAGCCCTTCTGGCGTTTCTGTTGCTGGGCCCCGTCGTTGATCTCAAACTGGCGGGACTGTTCACGGTGCTGATGCGCCCACGGGCCATCGTGATCACTGCGATCAGTGCGAGTCTTGGGGTGCTGCTGATCGGTCAGTGGATCAACCTGTGGCAGCTGTGAGGGGCTGGTCGTGCTGAAGAGCGGATCCCTGATGGTGCTCTGGGGCCTCACACTTCTGTGGAGTTTCCACAGTGGCCGCCTCGACCTGCTGCTGCGGGGGGTCTTTCACAGCCTGGTGGCGGTCACCGGCCTGTTGTTACTGATGGTGGGCGTGGCCCTTTTGCTGCAAAAGGGTGGCCGCCGGGAACGGTGGCGATGGCCCTGGCTGCTCAGCGGCTTAATGGGCGTGCTGGTTTTGATTGTGCCGCCGACGCCCTCCTTCAGTGACCTGGCCAGCAACCGCCCCCAGGGCCTTCCAGATCCACCGGAATTGGCGTTTGTGCTGCCGCCGGAACAACGCAACCTCACGGAATGGGTGCGTTACCTGCGCAGCCAGCCAGACCCCGATCTTGTCGCTGACAACCCTGTGCGAATCAGCGGATTTGTCTGGAGGCAGCCGGAGGGTCCACCGCTGATCGCGAGGCTCACCGTTCGCTGTTGCCTTGCCGACGCCACACCCGCTGGCCTGGCAGTGGAGTGGCCTGAGTGGTTCACACCAAAAACCAACCAGTGGTTAGCCATAAGCGGGACGATGACAGTGCAAAGCCGGAAGGATCGGCGCATCGCTGTCGTCGTTCCATCAAGCATCACACCGATTGAGAGGCCCGAGCGGCCCCTGGAGCCATGAAGCAGCGGTTGTTGATGCTCATGCTGATGGCCTGCGCTGCGGTCGTAGCGCAGCAACAATTGCTGCTGCGCCGAACTCCGCGACTGCTGCACCTCAAGCCCCAGCAGGTGCAGAGCGGCACCGCGGCACTGGATTTGCAGTTCAGTCGACCGATGAATCGGACCAGCGTCAGCGACGCCACCCGACTGGAACCGAACGTGGCCCATCAGTGGCTGGGGGAGACAACACCCCTGCGGATGGTGATCGATGCAGATGTCGTGCTCAAGGCCCCGATCGAACTGTCCCTCTCCGGCCAAGACCAACGCGAGCTGCTGCTCGACCGGCAGCAATGGTGGTGGGATCCGAGACCCTGGCTGATCGCGACGCGGCCGGTGCCAGGCGGCGAGCAGGTTCAACTGCAGACGCGATCAGGAGGCTGGATTCCCATCAGTCGGGTCTGGCCTGCCATCCCAAGCGTCGTGCCCTTAGGCAACGGCCGAGGCATCGCACTGGTGGGGCGTGATCAGAACGGCACCGAACAGGTGTGGTGGGACCAACTGACTCCCCGCAGTACCGCCATCAGCCTGGCGGCCTTAGGGCCACCGACTGTGAGCAGCACGCAGCCACTCTTAAAGGGGGAAGTGCTCTTCGCTCATCTCAGCAGCAACCTCAACGGCGATCTTCTGGTGCAAAGCGGAGGATTCCGTCCTGGGAGCGATCAAGCCCTGCTGGTGCAGGCCAATGGCAAACGGAAGCATTTGGCCTTGAAACCATCTGGGCCAATGCAGTTGCTTCCCGCCGGGGGGGGCGTCGTGATGCCCACCTATGACGGCCTGACGCTTCGAGCACTGGAAACAACGAAGCAAAAGCCTCAGATCCTGCCTGGAAGCAGGGAACTGGGTGCCTTCTGCGGCGCATCCGGACGGGCTGTGCTGATCCGACATTGGCCGGATTACAGACGCTCGATCGAGCTGGTGATTCCTGGAACAGCACCGAAACAGCTTCACCTTGGCGATCAGGCCGTACTTGGGGTGGCCTGTGACAACCGCGGCGAAAGGGTCTGGGCGGTTCTTGGTCGCTGGGAACAGCAACGTGGGAATCACGAACTGGTGCTGATCAGTGAGGAGGGGGAGGTGACACAACGCAGAGCCCTGGAGCCATGGACGCTCAAGGCGGGCAGCCCCATCCAATGGAATCCAGTGACGAACCAGCTATTGATGACGTTGACGCAAGCGAACCAAACCCATGCCCGTGCTGGCCTGATCGATGGCGATAGCTTGAAGTTCATCAAGGTGATAAACATACCCATCGTTGAAGCCCAGTGGCTGCATGCGGGCTGAGCGACGAAAACTGTGCAAAAAAAAGGAGGGCAAAGCGGCCCTCCTGATCAAACAAAGTTCAACCGATTGTTGAGACTTAGAAGGCGAACGTCACGCCAGTACCGACATGGTGCTGCCAACCTTCACCCCAGCCCGGTGCATCTTCCCAGCTGTAGGTCTGCTGCCAGTGCAGGAACAGCGTGGCATCACCAATGGGAACCGAAAGTTCGATTTCACCAGCCAAATCTGTACGTGGATCCAATCCTGCGTAGCTGCCAGGTACATAGAAACGTGGACCAGCTTCAATCATCAATGAGATTTCATCACCACCGAATGTGAAGCCCAGGCCCACACGAGGATCGGTGTAGTTGCCCACATACATGCCATCGGATTCCCAACCCTGACGGTGATCGACTGACAGGTAAACACCATTCACCAGATCTTCGATGCCATCGCCAAGGGCAAAGTTCACATCTCCATCACCCAGAGCCCAGATCGCCTTGGCTCCGAGCTCATTTTTCAAGCCCTGAATGTCCTCACCCTGGTCTTTGGTGACGTAATAGGGGTTCCAGGAGAGCTCAAAACTTAAGCGGTCATTGGGTGCATAACGGGCCTGCAGAAAGCCTCTGATATCGGTTCGCTTGAAGTCGGTATCGTGCTCATGACCGTGATCATCATGGTCATGATCATCATGATCGTCGTGGTCATCATGATCGTCATGATCGTCATGGTCGTCATGGTCGTCATGGTCGTCATGATCATGGCCTTCGTGATCATCATGATCATCGTGGTCGTCATGATCATGGTCTTCGTGGTCATCATGATCGTCGTGGTCATCATGATCATCATCGTGATCATGGACATGCACTTTTCCGTAAAAGTGTTCAGCCTCTCCCCAAACTAGAGCAGGGCCAACGGCAGCTTCGATCGCGAAAGAGCCGCCATTACCGAGGCCCCACTCAAAAACTCCACCAAACATGCCATCAATGGCGTAATGCTTGGGTTCACCATCAAGGTTGATATCAAAACCACCATGACCCTCGATGGTGATGATGGGCGTGAAGTCAAACTCACCAGCTTCAAGAGCCTCTCCGCCACCACCATGGGAGCCGTGGGCGAAAGCCGCAGAACCCGCCGTAAACGGAAGGGCTAGCAAGCCGAGAAGCAGAAGCTTTGAACGGAAATGAGATGACATTGGGAGACGATCCTCGTCGGAAGGGTTGAAAACTTGGCGGGCGTTCTGACTTGCTCTTTGGGTGAGCTTTACAGCTGCGGGACAGTGACGGATTTTCGCCGCTCTTTCCCCGTTTCCTTCAGCGGCTGTTCCCCACTGAAACCAAGATTGAAGGTTGGTCAAGTTACATCACTGGAAATCGATGGATGTCCATCGATTTCGATAGCCGGTCAACGGATCGCAGACCAGCTTTTGACCAAACGCGCAGCCTCAACCTGATCACACTGACCACCCTGGCCATTCACCATCGTGCAGATGTTGTTCACCGCGGTGGAAACAGCAGTCTCACCTGAAGCAACACCTTCTCCATTCAAAAGTGTTGAACTGATTGGAACACCACTGCGCTTGCTGATGCGCTTGAGGGTTTTTGTTGCATCCCACGATGGCTTGAAAATCACCAGTACATCGGAGGCTTTGATCTCTTTGGTGATTGCATTAAGACTCGACGGCCTCAGCACACCTCCGGTGGTGTGACTATCCAACATTGCAATCTCACGGAAGCCAAAACGATCCGCCATGTGGGAATACGTTCTGTGATCGGTGACGATGACGCGACGGCTTTCGGGAAGATCGGCGAACTGAGCGGCCCCCCATGAATTGAGGCCATCAAATACAACCACCGCTTGGCTGGTTCGGCGTGACACACCGTCATGGGTTTCAGCCGGCAGGGCCTTCTTCAATTCGCTGGAGATCGCACGGATCATGCCGGCTGAAGCTTGGGGGTCGTGCCACACATGAGGGTCAGAGCCGCTGTATCCAGGCAAAGCGACCTCCCCCACAGCAACAACCGGCCCCGAAGAAGAAATCTTTCGAACGGATGGAGTGAGGTTGAACCCGTTGTGAACAACCAGAGCGGCTCCAGCCAGCGTCTGACGATCACTCGGCTTCATCTGATAGGCGTGCGGGTTGCCACCAGGTGGAATCAGACAAGTCACCCGCGCCGCGTCACCGACGAGAGTCGTTGTGAGATCACACAGCGTTCCGTCAACGGCGACGATGTTGACCTGGGAAGCGTTGGCAGAACCTTGGGTCAGCCCCAGGATGAAAAGAGCAGACAGTGCGCTTTTTGTGCACCATGCTGAAACTCGCATCATCATCAGTGAGAATGGTTCTCATATTGATGAGGCCAGGGCACCTGTCTCCCCTTGAAAACCCAGTCCTTGAACCGACCACCTCAGCCTGGTGACTTCCTCCTTGCCTGACCAATCCCCGGCCCTGCGTGCCGAACAACTCCGCTATGGATATGGCGAGCAAAACGCCATTGATGGGGTTTCGTTTGCATTAGGCAATGGAACATTGACGGCCTTGGTGGGGCCCAATGGCGCAGGAAAGTCCACACTCCTCCATCTCCTGCAGGGTCGATTGCGCCAGTCCAGTGGTGCTGTGCAATGCAACGGCTCAATCGCGCTCATGCCTCAGAAAGCAGTCATCGACTGGAGTTTTCCAATCACTGTTGAGCAAATGGTGAAACTGGGGCAGCCTTCGCGCCATCCATCAGCATCCAGCCAATCGGTGGACTCCCTCCTGGAGCAGGTGGGCATGAATGGGATGGGATCAAGACGCCTGAACCAACTCTCAGGAGGGCAACAACAGAGGGTGTTGCTGGCCCGCGCTTTGATGCAGAACGCCAGTGTTCTGTTGCTGGATGAGCCCTGCAGCGCGATCGATCCACCAACACGGGCCCACCTCCTGAAGGTCATGCGCCAACAGGCCGATAGAGGTCAGACCCTTCTGGTCAGCAGCCATGACTGGGGCAAAGCCCTCGACAGCTACGACCGAGTTCTGGTGATCAACAAACAACTGGTGGCCAACGGCACTCCCTCAGAAGTGCGAAGCACGATCACGGATATGGACGGAATGATGGGGGATTGCTGTGCCTGATCTTGATCTCTGGTGGGGATTGCCCCTGCTGATTTCGTTGTTGGTCGGAAGCCTCTGCCCAGCAGCCGGATCGCTGTTGATCACGCAGCGGCGGATCCTCCTGGCGAACTTGATGGCGCACTCGGTTCTGCCGGGACTCGTGCTGGCCCTCGCCTTCGAACTGGACCCGAGCCTCGGCGGCCTGATCAGTGGTCTGATCGGTGCGTTGGTCGCTGAACAACTGACCCAACGGTTCCGTGGAAGGGAAGAAGGCGCCATGAACACGGTGCTGGCGGGCTTTACGGCCCTCGGTGTTCTGCTTGTGCCGCTATTGCAAGCCCGTGTCGACCTGGAATCAATTCTGTTTGGTGACATCCTTGCCTCCGGAGCCCCTGACCTGATCCGCACTACCATCTCGGCCATCGCTTTGGTCCTGCTGCTGATCGGTCAATACCAGGATCTGGTCTTCATCGGTGTTGATCCGGAAGGGGCTCTCGCTGCAAAGCGCCCCGTGCGACAAATCCGCTTCATCACCATCGTGGTAACCGCGCTGGTGGTGATCAGCGCCATCACCGCTGTGGGGATTGTGCTGGTGATTGGTCTGTTGTGCGCTCCTGTGCTCATTCATGTGGAACGCAGCACCAGCCTGAAAAGTCTGATGCTGAAATCGGCTGGCACAGGATTGCTGCTCTGCGGGGGAGGGATGATGCTGGCGGTTCTCTGGGATTTACCCCCTGGACCGCTGATCGGGGTTCTTTGCATGGCGCTAATCATCCTGAGAAGGCCGTAATCACTGCTGCGACAGACGCAACATCCGATCAAGGCGGCGCTTCATTCTCCGCATCAATATGCGTTCTTGCTCCAGGCGGTAAGTGCGCCGAAAGGCCAGGAACAAGACCGTCGACGTTGACGCCATCCCCACGCTGAACAGGGCGATCAAGCTTGCATCGCTCATTACTCCATCCACCCCGCTACTGAACAACGGCCAACCAACCACCAGCCAGGGCTGCAATCAAGCCACAGGCGAGTGCTTGAAGAACAAATTGGCCTGAATCTTTCTTTTCCCAACGATCAATGGCCTTCGATGCCGTACAGAACGGTTCTTTGTTCCTGATTAGCTTATCGATGTACCGCTCGATAAACTGATCATCGAGATCGAGCCGACGAAGCTTGGAGCGAATCTGATTGAGCTCAAACTGATTCATCATTCAAAAATCCCACAGTTCCACGATTGTCGAATGCTGAATAGCTGTTCCGAACAAATTGATGTTGAATACATCAATCATGAGCCAAAAGAGTCAAGCAAATAATTGCCCAACATCAATCCTAGCGAGATTGCGTTTTTAATGCGGTTCACCAGGGAAGACGCTTGCTGCAGCCAGGTGAATCGAACGAAACTTGACTGATTAACAGCAAGTTCACCAAAATCCTTAAAAGCCTTTGGAACTCCTTCTTCGCTTCGGTTGCATCACCTCAATGGTCTTTGGCCTTTTAGTTGAATACCAAACGCGTTGCGCTTCGTCGTAGCTCTCGACATCCTTGAACGAACCGTCTCGCATCCACACACGGTAGTGATGGCGGTCGTAGGGGTCGGAACTGGTTTCGGTGAACTGTTTCATGCCGCCAGATCAAGCTTCAGAGCAACGCTGTTGTCAATGCGCGAAATTTTATCGAAAGCAATTGTTGGTCGCATTCAAGCTCCATTGAAGCGATGGATGGTGAACAGAATCTGCACCTTATTCAGATCCGAGTCTTGTGAATGCTGCTCGACGACGATCTCGATAATGCTCAGGAACATGCTTTCCCCATAACCCTTCCCAATAGAAGAAAATCACGCCGTGACCACGATTGCGGGCCAGGCGTACTTTTTGCTCCAAAACGGCCATGGATGTGGTGCGTTTGCCGAATCCCGCCAACACGCCGATCTGAGAAGGAATACCCCAGCTGCGGGCTTTGCGTAGGGCGGGTTGATCCAGGTCCTTCGCAAAGCCTTGGACGGAGTAGGAGTAGTTCTGCACCACCAACTCTTCAATCAGCCCCCCCAAAGCCCAGAGCTCCCAATCCTGAAGCCAGAGGTTGTATGCCTGACGAAAGGGGCCGGGAGACAGGCTGATCCGTGTGGAGAGTTGCTCCTTCTTGAGACGCTGCCGTAACTCACGCAGAAGAGACGTGAGTTGGTTCCGACGCCATTTCATCCACTGTCGATTGCTGTGATCCCGCGGTGGTGCCATTCCCGTCTCTTGTTTGTAGAGCGCCACGGTGGTGGGGTCGTAGCCGAATTGAACCGGCCAGGCGAAGTGGTCGTCCAGTTGCAGGCCATCCAACGGACAGCGCTTTAAGGTCTCCACCACCAAACCAATGAAACGGGCACGAACCTCCGGATGGGCAGGGTTGAGCCAAGCCATCCGATGGTTCCCGTGCATGGTCATCCAGCGTTGGCCATTCGCTTTGGCCAACACCCAGCTGGGGTTCTTGCGGATAACAGCTGAATTCGCCGGCTCCATCAAGCCGTACTCAAACCAGGGCATCACCTTGATGCCGCGGCGCCGACCTTCAGCGGCCAAGGTGCAGATGGGATCAAGACCGAGCCCCGCCTTCTGAAGCGGTGGCTCTACTGGAGCGAAACGGCTGCGGTGAAAGGTGGTTCCTCGGCTCCAGACATTGGGCACCACACGATTGAATCCAGCCTCCTGGAGCTGCTGCATCGCTGCGCTGATGAGCTTCCTGTCGTAATAGAGCTTGCTGGGGCTGTTGGTCAGCCACACCCCCATGGTGCTCCGGTTCCGCAGAAGCCGGTCCAATCGGGACTCCGCCATCAAGGGAGCCGGAAGCGCTGCCATCAGGCTGGCCAGGGCAACGCAAGCCAGTGGCCTCCAGCTCTGATCCACTGCTGTTGAAGCACCGCACCGCACCGCAAGAGTCGCTCGAATCAATCGCGATGCAGCCGCAGCAAGCCCGCTCGTTGAACAGTCCATTCCACCGAACCCAACATTCAGCGGAACATCGAGCTCACGGAGCTCTCTTCGTGGATGCGCCAGATGGCTTCCCCCAGCATGTTGGCCACAGAGAGCACCTTCAGCTGGGGGAAGACCCGGTCTTGAGGGATCGGAATGCTGTTGGTGACCACCACCTGTTCAAACAGGCCCTCGACGGAAAGGCGTTCACTGGCAGGAGGTGAGAACACAGCGTGGGTGGCGCAGGCCAGCACCCGTTCGGCTCCTTGCTCCCGCAACAACCGTGCACCTGCACAGATCGTGCCGCCGGTGTCGATCATGTCGTCAATCAAGATCGCCGTTCGGCCGGCCACATCACCGATCACCGTGAGGCTCTCAGCCATGTTGTGACCGGTGCGGCGCTTGTCGATGATGGCCAGCGGGGCATCGTTCATCTGCTTGGCGAACGCCCGGGCACGCGCCACACCCCCCACATCCGGAGACACCACGACGACATCTCCCAGATCCTGAGTGGAGAGATAGTCCACCAGCACGGGTGATCCGTAGATGTGATCGCAGGGAATATCGAAATACCCCTGAATCTGGGCGGAGTGCAGATCCATGGCCAGCACACGATCAACGCCGGACTGCACCAGAAGGTTGGCCGTGAGCTTGGCCGTGATCGATTCACGACCGGCGGTTTTACGGTCCGCCCGGGCGTAGCCGTAATAAGGGACCACAGCAGTGATCTGCCGCGCTGATGCCCGTCGACAGGCGTCCACCATGATCAGCAGTTCCATCAGGTGGTCGTTCACCGGCGCGCAGGTGGGCTGGATCAGGAACACATCGCAGCCCCGAATCGACTCCTGGATCTGCACATACAGCTCACCGTCCGCAAACCGCTTGCAGACGCGGGGGCCATCTGGCACACCCAGATATGCAGAGATCTCCCGCGCCAGAGCGGGATTCGAGGTGCCGCTGAACAGACGCAGACGTCGGCTATCTGGAGCCATCTGCTCCTGTTCGGCACGGGCTGCTGTCAGGAAACTGGTCACGGCGCCCGCGTAACGAATTCTGCTGTAATCCGATGGTAGAGGTGAGCAGCACCCCCATGTCCAAAGGTTTCCCACTGCTCGTGGGTGCGGGCCCACTTCCAGAGCTCAAAATGCGCCAGGCCTGCGAGGCCCTTGCCAAGGCCTGCCAATGCCCGTTGACCACCGTGCCCAGCGGTGCAACACCCGCAGCAGTCCTGAAGAACAATCCAGCTGCAAAAGGGCTTGTGCGGCTAAGCGGTGACGCAGCACAGCCAACGCCGGAGGGTGATCTCAGCTGGTTGCATGCCCTGGCTGACTGGCGTCAGACGGTGCTGCTGCTGACGACAGCCGACAGTGATGGAACGATCCCTGGCACGGCCCCGGCCTACACCGCCCTCTGCCGAGAACTGCATGTCCCCCTTCTCGGCCTGGTTCAGCTCCAGGGCCCCTGGAACGGCCCAGCACGACGCAGAGACGGCCTCAGCTGGCTGGGGTGGATTCCCGATGAGAACCATCCAGATCAGGCCGAATGCATCGTGGCTCTCGCCCGGAGACTGCAGCTCCGCAGTCCGGGTTAAGGCTGGGGCCAGAGAGGACGGCTCGCCTCGGGCTTGATTTGGCGGAGGGTCTGCTCACCGGCTCGGTTGGCCAATGGCAGGCGGGTGATTGCGGCAGGTTCAGGGCTGGCAATGATTGCCGCGGCCAAGCTCAGTTGTTCCGAACGACTCAGGTTGGTCTCCACGTCAGCATCCAGTTGGTCCACCAAAGCAGGGATCAACGCAATGCCACTGGGAGCCTTGACCTGTTCGATTAAGGCCTCAACAAGAATGTCCTGGCGCTGGCGACGCTGGGAGACATCTTTGGGGTCTGGCAGGTGGCGCACCAGCTGTTCCGCCTGGACTCCGTTCAGGCTTTGGCGCCCAGCCTGGAGATTGACGCTGTAGCCCTGCGCCTTGTCTTGGCGTTGATAGGACTGCCCGAGCACCACTTCCACTTCACCCAGGCCATCCACAAGACGGCGTAAAGCCGCACGGGGCATCACCACATAGCGCTTGGGATCGCCATCTTCAAGGCCAACAATGTCGTGGATGGCATCGCTGACAAGACCGACGCCACCCCGTTGCCACAGCTGGGCCAGGCTGCCGGGATCCTTCTCGCCGGGAAGCTGAACGCCAAGCTCGGTAGGGATCTGGAGCACCTGAAGCGGCTCCCTCGATGCAATGCGAAGCATCAAAAGGGCATCGGCATTGGCAGGCCCCTTGGGCGCGGCCTGATTGGTGGGCGCACCCAGACGATTCGCATCCAGACCAATCACAACCACCATGACAGGGCTCTCGGGGAGAGGAGCCAAGGTTTCAGGTTGATCTGCGCTGAGAGGAGCTCCCTGGGCAACACGATCGGGTTCAGGCCACAGCGTCGCCAGCAACCACCCGGTGACACCGAGACCCAGCAACGCTGAACCGACACGCAGCACGCCGCGAACTCGGGGTGGCGACAACCAGTTCATTTCGCTGGAGCAAGCGCAATGGCGCTTAGTTTCGCCCAGATCTCCAGTTCTTAGCCTGGGCCCCGTGAAGCCGTCCTCGATGTCCCTCCGCCACGACTACCGCAACCGACCTCCCGAACAGGTGCGCGTGGTCGTGTTCGGAGCCACGGGGTACATCGGCCGTTTTGTGGTGAAGGAGCTGGTGGAGCGGGGCTACCAGGTGATTGCCTTTGCCCGAGAGCGCAGTGGTGTGGGCGGCCGCCAGAGGAGAGACGAGGTCATCGCCGATTTCCCTGGGGCAGAAGTGCGCTTTGGGGATGTCAGCGATCCAGCCTCCATCACGGCCGAGGCCTTCGATCAACCGACGGATGTGGTGGTGAGCTGCCTGGCTTCTCGCACCGGCGGCCGCAAGGATTCCTGGGCCATCGACCACGCAGCGACCCTCAACACCTACGAACAGGGACGGGCTGCCGGGGTGGCCCATTACGTGCTCCTCTCGGCCATCTGCGTGCAGAAGCCACTGCTGGAGTTTCAGAAAGCCAAGCTGGCCTTTGAGGCCGTGCTGCAGGCGGATGAAGAGATGACCCATTCCATCGTTCGCCCCACCGCCTTCTTCAAGAGCCTGGGCGGACAGGTGGAAAGCTGCCGCAAAGGTGGCCCCTATGTGATGTTCGGCGGCGGCACCCTGGCCAGCTGCAAGCCGATCAGCGAAGCAGACCTGGCCCGGTTCATGGCGGACTGCATCCAGGACGATGCCAAATGCAACCAGGTGCTTCCCATCGGCGGTCCCGGTCCGGCGCTGAGCGCTCGGGAGCAGGGAGAAATGCTCTTCCGCGCCCTGAACCGCCCCCAGCGGATGCTCTCCGTCCCCATTGCTCTGATGGATGGTCCGATTGCCCTTCTGGACGGTTTGGCTCGGCTGTTCCCGGGCATTAAAGATACGGCGGAATTCGGGCGCATCGGTCGCTATTACGCCAGCGAATCGATGCTCGTCTGGGACGAGCAAAATCAGCGCTACGACGCCGACGCCACGCCCTCCTACGGAACCGACACCCTGGAACAGTTTTTCGAGCGCGTGGCACGTGACGGCATGGCCGGGCAGGACCTCGGGGATGCCGCACTGTTCTGAAATCGCCATCCTTGGGAGACCAAGGGGCTCCCATGGATCAATCCACTGTTGAACCAGCGAAGGCTGGACGGGGGCGCAGCACCGGGGTGCTGCTGCACCCGACAGCGTTGCCTGGCAGCCCCGTCTGCGGCAGCTTCGGTGAGCCATGCCGCCGGTGGCTCCAACTGCTGGCTAAACATGACATCGGGGTCTGGCAGATGTTGCCCCTGGCCCCGCCAGATCCAACGGGCTCGCCCTACAGCTCCCCCTCGTGCAATGCCTTGAACCCCTGGTTCCTGGATGGCCAGGACCTGGCCAACGAGGGGTTGATCCATGAGGCCGCCCTCAGGGCAACTCCGGGCGCTGATGCGCCGATGGAGGGAGGGGAACATGTTGATTTCAGCCTGGCCCAGCAACGGGCCGATGCCCTGGGGGATGCACTGCTCGAGGCCTGGAGTGACCAGGATCCAAAGCGACACGCCGACTTCGGCACCTGGGCGCAGCAGCAGCGCGCTTGGTTAGAGGACCATGCCCGTTTCCAGGTTCTGCATGATCAGCACGGCACAGCTTGGTGGGACTGGCCCCTCCCCCTCGCCCGTCATGACAAAAAAGCGCTGCGGGCCTGGGCGGAACAACACCAAGATGCCCTGCTACGGGAACGGCTGATCCAGTGGCATCTCGACCGGCAATGGCAGGCGATTCGTCGACAAGCAGCAGACCTAGGCATCCAGCTGTTTGGAGATCTGCCCTTCTACGTCAGCAGTGACAGCGCTGATGTCTGGAGCAACCGTTCGCTGTTCACAGTCAAAGAGAACGGCCAACTCACCACCCAGAGCGGTGTGCCACCCGATTACTTCTCGGAAACAGGGCAACTGTGGGGCTCACCGGTTTACCGCTGGGGACAACATCGGATCACGCGATTCCACTGGTGGCGGCAAAGAATTGCTCGCCAGCGGGAGTTTGTTGATCTCCTACGCCTGGATCACTTCCGAGCTCTTGCCGCCTTCTGGGCCGTCCCCGGTACCGACTGCACCGCTGAAAACGGGCAGTGGCAGACCTCTCCAGGCCACGCCCTACTGCGCTACCTCCGCAAGGACGCTGGTGGCGCACTCCCCTTGATTGCCGAGGATCTTGGCGTGATCACACCGGATGTGGAGGCACTCCGTGATGCATTCCAGCTGCCGGGCATGAAGGTGCTGCAATTCGCTTTCGATGGTCAACGCGACAACCCCTATTTGCCTGAAAACACCGAGGGGCATCGCTGGGTCGTCTACACCGGCACCCACGACAACCCCACAACCTTGGGCTGGTGGAACAATTTGGATGCCGACAGCAGGACCCGCATTGCCACACGGGTGAATGGTGAGATCTCGGCCCCGGCCTGGCATCTGCTTGACATGGCCTTTGCCACGACCGCAGGACTGGTCGTCGCCCCACTACAGGACCTCATGCATCTGGATGACCGGGCCAGATTCAACACACCCGGCACCAGTGAAGGCAACTGGAGCTGGAGGCTTCGCAGCTTTGATGCTGATCTGGAGAATGCCCTTGGCGGCTACGGCACGAGGGGAGCGGTCTGGGGACGGTCGCTGTCGGGAGCAGGCGGCTTGTTGACCCGGTAGATCCCCGGCCGAGCTTGATCCACAGCCAGGGGTTCTCCGTTCCAGAGCACCTGATCGCCAGCACCAGCGGGGGGATCCAGGCGGACCTCAATCGGGGCCTGCAACTGGAGCATCAACGTGCCGGCACTGGCCGTGAATTCAAACCGGTCTCCACCACCGCTCGAGAGCTGCAGCGCTCTGGGCTCAGCAACAACAACCTCGAGAACCCCCTGAGACTGCGTCAGAGCACCACCCACCAGCTCAAGCCACTCCTGAGGTGTGCGTTGCTGAACCTGTTCCAGGGGCCGCAAGGCGGCGATGCGATGATCTGCGCCGGCCAGGTTCGGGCGACGGTTGATCGCCTCCACATCAGCACGCACGGGCTCGAGGGTCAGGCTGTTGCGCAGGGCCAAATCCTGCTGTTGTCGGTTGATAGCAAGCAGGCTGAGCGCAATCACGACGGTGTAGACCACCGTGCCCTGCCAGGTGGTGAACACATCGATATTGCCGAGGGTGAAGCGCCGCAGACCCGCCTTGGCAGATCCGCGGCGGAGCAACACCGGTTGGGGAAGCAAGGGGTCGAGACATCCACTGGGAAGAGCTAAGCGGATCTCGATCTGAGGCAGCATCGAGGCGAGATAAGCCCGCTCGGGCAATCGATCACGCCAGCCACGCTCCAGCGCTTCGATGACGGGTGTTGTGATCCGGGTTTCATTGGCCAGGTCCCGTAGCGAAAGCCCAAGTTCTTCCCTCCTCCGCCGCAGCATCAGTCCCAGATCCTGACTTTGCTGATCCTGGGTCTCAACAGAACCAGCATCAGCGCTGGACCCATTGCGGGGACGGCGCCACCAGAATCCTGGACGCTTCAGTCGCATGGGCGATGCAAATCCAAGGGGACAGCCTGGTCGAGCATTGGCTTCCATTCTCCCTCGCTCAACCACATCCAGCACCCCTCAGCCAGATCACCAAGCGGCAACCCCGCAATCGCTGTGCGCTGGAGGTCGAGCACCGGATGGCCAAGGGCCTCCGCCATCCGGCGAATCTGTCGGTTGCGACCTTCCCGCAACTCGATCTCCAATAACGAGCGCGCGCCCCTGGTCTGCAGTCGGCGCACCTGTGCGGGGCGGGTCGGTCGTCCATCCAATGGAAAACCCCGACACCAGCGGTCGAGAACCGCTTCGGACGGCACACCCTCCACCCAAACCCTGTAGGTCTTGGCATGGCTGTAGCGCGGGTGGGTGAGTTTCAACGTGAGCTCACCCAGATCGGTAAGCAGCAGAGCCCCACGACTGTCGGCATCCAGACGGCCAACAGGATGCAGTCCTGCCCGATGCTCCGGTGGCAGCAGGTCGAGCACCGTTCGGCGGCCCTGAGGGTCATCGCAGCTGCAGATCACCCCCACGGGCTTGTTCAGCAACAGCACCCGCGCCGCGCCACGGCTGGGCAAGGCCCTGCCATCCACGCAAATCGTCTGCTGGTGCGGATCAGCCTGGTCCCCAACGCGGGCGACCTGGCCATCCACCGTGATACGGCCCGCCTGAATCCATTCCTCAGCCCGGCGCCTGGAACAGAGACCAGCAGCAGCAATCAGTTTCTGGAGACGCTGACGCGTCATCCAACCGGCTCCCGGGGGAGAAGGAGGTCCATGCAGGCGCCCCCAGCAGGGTGGTTGCGCGCTTCGATGCGACCACCATGATTCACGGAGATCTGCTGCACGATGGCCAGCCCAAGGCCACTGCCACTACGGCTGGAGCGTGCCCGCGAGGGATCCCCCCGGTAGAAGCGTTGAAACATGCGACTGAGATCGGTCTCACTCAACCCAGGGCCGTGATCACGGATGCTGAGCAGCCACCAGCCGCCGCTCTGGCGCACGGTCACATCGACGCTGCTGTCCTCTGGGGAGTAACGCAGAGCATTATCGAGAAGATTCAGCACCGCGCGGTGCAGACGGCGTTGATCCCCAAGCAAGGGCCCGGATTCAGAGCGATCCAACTGCAGAGTGACCCGCCGTCCCTCCGCGATCGGGCGAATGGTTCCCCAAGCGCTGTCGACCAGATCCTCCAGGGTGAGGGGGACGTAATCGCTGTATTCCTGGGGCAGGCTGTTCTCCAGGCGTGAGAGCTCCAGCAGATCCTCCACAAGCAGCTGAAGACGCCGGAGTTCCTTCTGCAGCCGTTGCACCAGAGCCGTGTCCTCTGAACTCACGGCCAGCTCCAGCCGATCGCTCACCAGCATCAGGGCGGTCAAAGGGGTCTTGAGCTCATGGGCCACATCACTGACCCAGCGCTCCTGCTGCTGTTGCTGGGCTTCGAGGGACTGGCGGCTCTGGATCAACACCAACAAGCATTCATCGCTACCCGGCAGAACGATGGCCTCCAGCGGATCCCCCTGTTGCTCCCATTCACATCGCTGGGGGCGCTGCTGATAGCGGCTGCTGAAGATCACCTCCTCAAGTGCGGGAATGTCCAGGGCATCCCTGAGGTTCATGCCACGAACAAGACGATTGCGGGAAATGTGCAGCAAACGTTCGGCCCGACCGTTGAGGTAGGCGATGGAGTGATCCGGAGCCAGGATCATCCAGCCCTGGGTGGCCGCATCAATCCAGGCCAGAAGCTGAGGTGCGTTCAAGACAACAGGCCGCTCCTCCTCCTCTCGCAACGACTTCAGGAAGCGCCATCGTCGCTGCAAGAGAAGCGTGATCCAGATGCCGGCCGCAAAGCCAAGTACTCCAGAGATCAACACAACAAGATCAGCCGAAGCGGTAACCGAAGCCGCGGACCGTGCGGATCAACTGGGGAGATGAGGGCTCATCTTCAACCTTTTCCCGTAACCAACGGATGTGAACATCCACTGTTTTGGTGTCGCCGACGAAATCCACACCCCAGATTTTCTCCAGCAACTGATCGCGACTCCAGACGCGCTTGGGGTTCTGAATGAACAACTCCAGGATTTTGTATTCCTTCGGGGAGAGGGTCAGATCCGTGCCATCCCGGGTGACCCGGCACTCATTGGAGAAGAGGCAAAGATTGGCGTAACTGTGTGATTCAGAGGGCGACGACTCGGTTTGACGGGATCGCCGCAGCAACGCCCTGCAGCGGGCCACCAACTCACGCAGCCCAAAGGGTTTGACCAGATAATCATCAGCGCCAACCTCCAGCCCAAGCACCCGATCGGTTTCACTGTCGCGGGCACTGATTACAAGAATCGGTGTGGTGTTCTTGAAGCGACGAAGCTCGCGACAGAAATCAAGCCCCCCCAGCCCCGGAAGCATCAGATCAAGAACAATCAAATCAACCGGATCAGAGGATCTGTCCACGACCAGTTCGAGAGCCTCTGAGCCATTTGAGCTGGTGAGCACTTCATAGCCCTCCAACCTCAAGGCCTCACCAACTGTCTCCCGGATGCTGTCGTCGTCTTCCACAACGAGCAAACGGCATGTGGAAACCGCCGCAGACAAGGTCGTCACATCCAACAGGCTGGAAACGATTTAATTCTGACGGTGGCCTCAGCCAGAAGGATGAGATCAGCGGCTTCGCTTAAGAGGTCAGAAGACGAGATCAGAAAAATTCATCGAAATTGTCGAAATCAACCGCTTTGAAATTGCCCTCTTCCACCTGCACCATCAGGCGCTCGAGCTGAGCGAACAAGGCTCCACCCGTCAGCAGAGACAGCAAGAGAGCCACCAGAAGGGCAGCACCTGCCGCAAAACCGAAGATCTGAAGGCAGCAGCCAATAAACAAGGTCACACCGATCAGGGTGCCGCCGTAACTGAGGTTGATCTCAACTGTTCCCAGAGGCAACAGGGGGAGCCGGTCCTGCTTCCAGCCATCCAATTTGTTCTGGACCTGACGACCGAAAGTCAAGCCGCAGAGCACTGCCATCAACAGGCCGATACCTGCCAGCAGGTAAGGCGGCTGGGGCAGGGTCATCATCCGAAGCAGCTGCTCAAGCTCCTGGGCGCTGATCTCCTCAGGCATCGACGCCGATCTCAAAGAGCTGCGACCTTAGCGATCTCAGCTCAAGGTTCCCAGCTTTGGGAGCCGAGAAAGGTGAGTTCGACAAAGTCGCTGGCGTTGTGATCGTCCCTCCCCATCTGAATTCGGAAGCCCCCCAGATCAAGATCATTGATTGACTCAAGAGCCTGGACAAGGGATTGACGCGTTGGGTTCTTTCCAGCCCGTGCCAGCGCCTCGGTGATCATCCGCGCCGCGAGATACCCCTCAAAACTGGTGAAGCCAAAACCCGATGCCTCATCACTCAGCCGCAGGCAGCGCTGATAGTCAGCGACAACGGGGATCCAACGATTCCACGGGAACGGCACCACCTGGGCCACGCCGATGCCATTGGCTTTGCCCACCGGCATCGCCCTCTGCAGAGCTTGGGTGCCCACAAACGACACATTCATGATCTGAGCGCTGCTGCCTCGTTCGCGCAGCGCGGTGGCCAGGGCAGCCGAACTCACATAGGCAGAAACGAGCACGACTCCGTTGGGATTGACCGCCATAAGGTCGTCCAATGCATCCCCCACCTGAGCTGAATTGCGTTGCACCGTCGTGACCGCCACCGGTTTGAGCCCATGGCTGGTGAGGGCAGCCATGGCGCCGTCAAGGCCATCCTGACCAAAGGCGTCGTCTTGATAAACGATCGCAATGCGATGGTGCGCATCACGCACCAGCTCGTCGACCATCGCCGCAATCTCCCGGCGATAGCTGGTTCGCATGTTGAACACCATGCGCAGCTCCGGCCGTCGAAGCAGACTTGCCCCCGTCATCGGCGCCACCAGCGGCACCTCCGCAGCCTCGATTAACGGCAACGCCACTTTTGTGGTGGGCGTGCCCACATAACCGAACAACGCCAGAAGATCATTGCGTTTCAGCAATTGGCGCGTGTTGATCAGCGTCTGCGACGGCTCGTATTTGTCATCAAGACTGACCAACTCGATTCTGCGCCCGTGAATCCCGCCCTCACGGTTCACAGACTTAAACCAGGCCAAGGCCCCGCGTCGATAATCCAGACCGAGTTGTGCCGAAGGGCCCGAGAGCGGTAGGGACTGGCCAAGCACCAGAGCGTTGGGATCTTGCCCCCTGCCAGGGGGCTGAGAAGCAACAGGGCGAGGTTGAAGCAGCGTGAGCAGTCCACTGCTCAGTAAGGCCCAGCAAGTCAGAGTGACTCCAGAGCTGCGCCGCAAATGGCCTCCAAGAAACAGAAGCACTGGAACTTACTTGCCGTTGTTTCAATTCTGCTTGCCGGTCTTCTGGCGTTCACCGGCATCAACAGGCTTGATGTCGGTCGTGTCCCTAGCCGTGATGCGCTGCGCTTGTCATCGGCATCACGAGCCCTGACAACAGACAGTCAACGGATACCCGGGGACGGCTGGACCTCCCTGCGGGGCGAAAAGCTGTCGGGCCAGGAGATGGTCCTTGATCAACAGGGGCTGGAGGACGCCTCCTACCAGGTTCAGGTAGGGATCTACGCCACCAGCACCTACGACCTGGATCTGAGCATCCCCAGTTACTCATCCAACGGTTACGTCTGGATGCGCTGGGGAGATGAGCTGCAGCGCTATCTGAGTGAACGGGACCAAACCATTGAACAGGGAATCACCCTGGTGAACGGATTGCTATCCGATGCCGATCCAGTGCTGACGCCGATGTCCTCAGCCCCAGTGCACAACGACGACGGAACGTACTACCAACTGTTCAGCTATATCGGCCGCTTCTACATCGACAAAGCCAGCTTCAGGCACTTTCCCTTTGTGACCGTGAGCCTGCCCCTTGTCCTTGAAATGGAGGATGTGAATGGTTCTCTCGACTATCCCCATTTCCGCTTCGAGCCCGACATCCAAAACAGTGGGATGGGCTTGTTCGCAGGAATCATCGGCTGGCTGAACCGAGGCTGGTCCATTGCCGAATACCGGCACAACTACGCCACAAATTTCGGGCTGGGGGGCAGCGCGGATGACTACAGCCTGGTCATCTTCGATATCACGTTCGGCACCTCATCCTGGTCTGCGTTCTGGCGGTTGATGCTGCCGCTGCTGGTGGTGATGGCCATGGTTCTGCTCGTCTTCAAAGTCCGAGCCGATGAACAGGACGCGCGCGCAGGAATTCCTGTCACCGTGCTGTTGACCCTGGTCTTCCTTCAACAGACCTACCGGGAGGAACTGCCCGACCTGCCCTATCTCACCTTTCTGGATCAGGTGTATGTAATTGCCTATGTGGTCACCTTGCTGGCCTTCATCCTGGTGATCTTCATCGGACGGCGTTACGGGGAGCTGGAGGCAATGCCGGAAGGCGACGCCAAAACTCGCAAAGAGCATCGGCTGGAGCAACTGGACGAAATCTGGCCGCTCACCGTTGTGGTCTTCAGTTCGATCAGCATCTTCGGCTGCTGGATCACGCTGCCGCCAGGGGGTTGAGACGTTGCAGCAGCCCACCGGCCAGCCGCCCGGGGCCGAAAGTTCGTCCAAGCAGGCCAACCAGGGCACGCACGTCGTCGGTGTGCAGGCGATCGTCACGGATCAGCGTCATCAGCAGACGCCGGCGAAGGTCGGCACCATCGCGGCTGAACAGCAACCGCAAGCCGGCACCGGCGACAGGAATCAGTTCCTTACCAGGCGCGGGTGCGTCCTGGCCGACCACCGCCAGAAGGCTTTCCAGCCGATCCAGGCGCAAGCGGCCTGACTCATCAAAAATCACCTCAAGCAACTTCTCGCGCATCTCGCTCGTGTCTCCCGCGAGCAGTCGACGGGCCACGTAGGGATAAGCGATGGCGATGATCTTGAAGTCGGGATCGAGACGCAGGGCCAGACCCTCCTGGCTGACGACCGCACGGATAATCAGCGCGAAGCGAGCCGGCACCCGGAAGGGGTAATCAAACATCAGCTCCGAGAAACGGTCGGTGATCGCCTTGAAGTTGAACGAACCGACCGAGTCACCAAGGCTGCCGCCGAGCACCTCCTCAAGAGCAGGAATGATCGGGGTGAGATCAGCGGTGGGGCTGAGAAAACCAAGGGATTGGAAATCCTTGGCCAAACCGGGGAAATCACGGTTGATCAGATGCACCACTGCACCCGTCAGGGTGAGACGGTCGCTGTCGCTGATGGAATCCATCATGCCGAAATCGACATAGCCCACATGGCCGAGGTCCCCCGTTCGCCCCCGCATGGCGAACAGGTTGCCGGGATGGGGATCGGCGTGGAAGTAGCCGAACTCCAGCAGTTGCTGAAGACCGCAGATCACACCCGTGCGGATCAATGCCGTTGGATCGAGTTGCTGTGAGCGCAGCTCTTCGCTGTCGCGCATCTTGGCTCCATCAATCCAGGTGGTGGTGAGCACACGGGTGGAGCTGAGCATCCGCTCCACCTTCGGGACATAGACGGCATCGTTTTGAGCAAAGAGAGCCGAGAACCTCTCAGCATTGGCCGCTTCAAGGCCGTAGTCGATCTCCTCGAAAAGGCTGCGGCCAAACTCATCGATGATTCCGCCCAGACCGAAGCCAAGATTGAGGGGCAGGAGAGGAGCCGTCATCACACCGAGCGCCCGGATCAGAACCAGATCCCGCCGCAGGATGAAGGTGAGATTGGGTCGCTGAACCTTCACCGCAACCCAGTGCTGGCCCTGTAAACGAGCTTTGTAGACCTGCCCGAGGCTGGCGGCGGCGATTGGAGTGTCGGGGAACTCCTCAAACAACTCTTCAGCTGGTGCACCCAGCTCTTCGCGGATGCACGCCAGGGCGACAGCATGGGAAAACGCCGGCAGGTCGTCCTGCAGGCGCGTCAATTCCTCGAGCCAATCCCGACGCACGAGATCGGGACGTGTTGACAGGGCCTGACCCAATTTGATGAAACAGGGACCCAGACCGGTGAGGGTGTTGAGGATGCGACGCGCCAAGCCCTGCTGCACAGCGGCGTTACTACTGCCTCCACGCAGCAGCAACACCAAGACCAGGCCAGCCAGGGACCAGAGCACCTGCACCAGCCGCGGGATAGCGACCCAGGGACGCAGCAGCAACCAGCCCAGATCCCGCCGGGGGTCGTAACGCATCGCATCGAGCTGAGTACAGAGGGAGACTTTAAGGAGATCAGGCGGATTCGATGGCGCTTCTGCCCCAGCTCACCCGTCGGCTCGGTGAGCCTCTGTTTCTGCCGGCCCATGGCCGGGGGGCCGCGCTTCCGGATGGACTGCGTCAATTGCTGCGACAACGCGCTGGCATCTGGGACCTACCGGAACTCCCTGAACTCGGCGGTCCACTGGAACCGGACGGCGCCATCGCCGAAAGCCAACGCTGCGCCGCAGCTCAGATGGGTGTGGCGCGGTGCTGGTACGGGGTGAACGGGGCCACAGGATTGCTTCAGGCCGCTCTACTGGCGATGGTCAGGCCTGGGGAGCGGGTGCTTCTCCCTCGCAATGTCCATCGCAGCCTGATTCAGGCCTGCATTCTCGGGGATCTGCAGCCGGTGCTGTTCGATCTTCCGTTTCAAAGCGACCGGGGCCAGCCTGCGCCGGTGGATTCCGCCTGGATCGAACGGGTGCTGGCGGCTTTGCCGTCCGATGGGGCACCCATCCGCGCCGCGGTTCTGGTGCATCCCACTTACCAGGGCTATGCCAACGACCCCACGGAGGTGATCAAACGATTACAGGAGCGAGGCTGTTGCGTGCTGGTGGATGAAGCCCACGGCTGTCATTTCGCCGCAGGCGTGAATCATCCTCTGCCTCCCAGTGCCGTGCACTGCGGCGCCGATCTCGTGGTGCATTCCCTGCAGAAATCAGCTGCAGCCCTCGCGCAAACGGCAGTGCTCTGGATGCAGGGGGAGCGTCTGGATCCAGTGCGTGTCGAACGAAGTCTGGGATTGCTGCAAACCACAAGCCCCAGTGCGCTGCTGCTGGCCTCCTGCGAAGAAGCCCTTCAACACTGGCAGCGCCGCAGGGGACGCCGACAACTGCTTCAGCGTCTGCAGGAGGCTGAAGAGCTCGCCGATGTCTTGCGCCGTAGCGGAGTCCCTCTGCTCAACAACCAGGACCCGCTGCGCCTGATCCTGCACACGGGCCAGGCGGGGATCACCGGCCTAGAGGCCGACGCCTGGTTCCTGCCCAAAGGCCTCGTGGGCGAACTGCCGGAACCGGCAACGCTGACCTTTTGCCTAGGCCTAGCCCGACACCGTGGGCTCGGGCGCCGGATCAGGCACCACTGGCAGGACCTCCGGCGGACCTATCCCGATCGCGATCCACTGCCGCCGTTCGAAGCTCCGCCTCTGCCACTAGTCACCACCACAGACCATTCACCGTCGCAGGCCTGGCACGCAGAACGTCTCCGCGTGTCGTTAGACGAAGCGGGCGGATGCTTGGCGGCTGAATTGCTGTGTCCGTACCCCCCTGGCATCCCACTGCTGATTCCCGGTGAGCGATTGGATCGCAACCGGCAAGCCTGGCTGAAACGCCAGCAGCTGTTCTGGGGTGAACAGATTCCCGACGGTCTGTTCGTCGTCAGCAGGGGGTGAAATCCAGCCCCACAGCCGCTTCAATCCATGCATTCGACAGTGGTGGATGCAACCTCTGACCTGGCTGGTGCTGGCACTGCTGATCTGCCCCTCCGTTGGGGCCAGCCCCAATGGCGAGGAATTCCTTTTGGAAGACATCCAGAAGAGCAAGGAGATCACAGAAATCAAGGGGATCAAGGATGTCGACACGATCAACGCTTTGCCACTCCCTCCCCCGAGCCCCCTGGCCGACAAGACTCCGGTACCAAGCAAGCTCATCCAGGTGGTTCAAGGAGCAGCAAGCTGGTACGGGCCAGGGTTCTACGGCCGAACAACCGCAAATGGTGAGCGCTTCCGCAAGGGCACGCTGTCGGCAGCCCATCGGACATTGCCCTTTGGAACCCAGGTGCGCGTCACCAATCTGAGCAATGGACGCAGCGTTGTGGTGCGAATCAATGACCGTGGGCCTTTCAAGGACCACCGGGTGATTGATCTCGCCCATGGCGCCGCATCACAACTCAAGATGATGCAGGCGGGTCAAGTACCAGTGAAACTCGAGATCCTCAAGTCGTCGCCATAAAGCAGCTTCAGGCTCGCCAGACGAAGCCAACCATGAGCGATTGATAGCCTGAACCAACGAAGCCTCCAATCAGCGTGATCCGTGAGGTTGTCTTCGATCAAAGCCAAGCGCCAGCCGCGCGTGCGGTGCTGCGCAAGCGGCTGATCAGTGGCCTCGCTGTCGGCGGATTTGGCCTACTGGTGGTTGGACTCGGGGGCTGGTGGTTCACCGCTGCGCTGGGGGGAATGGTGCACCTCGGCCTTCTGGAGTTCTTCCGAATGGCCCAGTTCAAGGGGATCCGCCCAGCCACCAAAACAACCCTGGTGGCCTGTCAACTGCTGTTATTCACCACCCAATGGTCGATGCAGGGAGGGCTGCCGGAAGCGGTGGCCTCCGCGGTGTTGCCCCTATCTGGAGCTGCTATCTGCGGCTGGCTGCTCCTACAACCGGTGACGGGCTCCATCGCCGATATCGCAGCATCGATTTTCGGCTTGTTCTACCTCGGGTTTCTACCCAGCCACTGGTTGAGTCTGCGTGGTCTTGAAGACGGGCTGGCGATCACCCTTTCCGCCTGTCTCATGATCGTGGCCACCGACATCGGCTCCTGGGCCGTAGGCCGGCGTTACGGCAAGCGCTCCCTCTCGCCGATCTCTCCTGGGAAAACCATCGAAGGCGCCATTGGCGGCTTCCTCTCGGCGATGTTGATGGGCCTGATCTGCGGTCAGCTGATGGGGTGGGTCCTGCATGGTCTGCCAGGCCTGCTGCTGGGAGCGCTGATCGCTCTGTTCGCGTTGGTGGGAGACCTAACGGAATCGATGATGAAACGAGATGCGGGCGTCAAGGATTCAGGTGATGTCCTACCGGGCCATGGCGGGATCCTGGACCGCATCGACAGCTATCTATTCACCCCAGCGGTGGTGTACTACGCGATCGCCCTGTGCCAACCGCTGCTTTCGAAGTAGCGCCGGTTCAACAACAGACCGGCACTAAGGGGTGACGATGGAATGGCCTTTCAGAACCAACTGGCCAGCAAACAGCTGGGCATGCTCGATCCGGATGGCCGGATCCATTGGAAGCAGGATGAAGGGTTCATCGTCTGTCTCAGGCCGGAAGCACAAGGTGCCTTGCTCAGCGTTAAGGCGGAAGCGACGGCGAGCCGGGTCTTGATGTGCAGCGACAACTGCATGCAACTCGATCAGATTCTCTTCAATGCTTAAGGCGCCCAAGGGGCTTAGACCCATCAGCTGCTCAGCCATCCAGTCACCGAGCCAGCGCCAGGGCTCGGCAAGCAAAGCGCTATTGAGCTGACGGCCGTTGAAGCTGACTTCACCCTCCACCTGAAATGGCTGCTGCAACGCCAGCATCTGGCCTGGAGTCAGCAGCTTCATGTCCACCGCAATCGGACCGCTGCACAACGCCACGCTCTGCAGAGGCAGCCCCTGAAAACAAACGTCCCGCGCATTAAGCGACACGCCGTCCAGACGTCCCCGCAGCAGAGACCAACTGGAACCGTTCAGATGCAGTTCGAGGCTTCCGAGGCGGTCGCAGCGGCTGCGAATCCAAAGACGCAGAGCCCCGGCGAGCACAGTGAGAAGGGGATCAGCCACAGGCCAAAAGCGAATAACAACGCTCAGCCACCCTGTGGGGCTGATCGATGTGCGGGAGGTGCCCGCAACAGGGGAACGTTTCTACAGGCCGATCCAGCAACGCCTGAAGCGCCTGTTTTTGCGGGGCGCGCAGAATGCGATCATCCGCACCCCAGATCACATGCAGTGACTGGGATGGCAGGGGTTCTCCACATCCTGCGAAACCACCACTGCGGGCAAATGCCGCCAAGGCTTCAGCCCAGCCGGGGCATTGCAGGTGCAAAGAGGCAATTTGTTCTTCCGGAGCTCCCACATCAGCATCGGGATCGGCGAAGGCCTGGCGACACAGCCCCCGCCGCACGCCGGGGCGACCCAGAAACCAGGCACCAAAACGATCCAGCAGGGGCGGCACAGGCATGGGACGCCCCGTCAAACCTGCTGGAGCGAGCAGCACAAGAGGACCCACCCGCTCGGGGTGACGCCGGGCCAACTCCACGGCCACGGAGCCACCCATCGAGGCACCGATCACCCCAACAGGAGCCTCAGCGGGAAGCCGCTCAAGCAGGGCATCGAGATGACGCAAAACAGCGTCCGGCCCGTAGGTCAGGCCCAAGGGACGAGGTGAAAAGCCAAAACCGAACAGGTCGGGGATGAACAGCTGAAAGCGATCGGCCAGGAGGGGAGCCAGGCGCCGGTATTCCAGAAAACTGCTGTCGAAACCATGCAGCAGTAGCAAAGGAGAGCCTTGGCCGAGCACCGCCACCGGGAAGGGATCATCCAGACCCAGGCCAGGCAAATTCCACCACTGCACATCAGCGGCCAGGGTCTCGGCCTGCGGGTCAAGCAGAGCCGGCCGCAATTGATCCAGAAGCGTCTTCAAAGGCTGATGGGGCTGAGTTCAGCGGCACCCACAAGGGCCTCCAGCAAAGCACCGGGCGTCACGGCGAAGGGCAAATGATGCAGATCGGAACCCTCGCGACAGGCGAAGCGACACACCTCCTGCAATTCACTGAGGCTGGCCTGCGCCAGACCCAGATCATCAAGGCTGACAGGCAGAGCGAGCTGCCGCAGCAGCGGCAGCAATTGGCGGTGCGCCTGCCCGGCGAGCCGGTTGCCGCCCAGACGTTCCTCCAATCGAAGCTGCACAAGGATTCCGAAACCCACCTTCTCGCCATGGAGAACGTGGTGACAGGCCTCCAGCTGGGTGAGGCCGTTGTGAACAGCATGGGCCGCGACGGTACGGCAACGGGCACCACCAAGTCCTCCCATCACTCCGGCAGTCAGCGCGCAGGCTTCGGCGGTGCGCACCCACGCCGCGCTGTCTGGATCCTCCAGCGCCGTGAGGCTGTCGATCAGCAGTTGATCGCGGAGAACCCGTGCCATCTGCACGGCCTGCTGCACCAGACCATCGCTGCTGTCGCCACTGCTCACGGAGGCTTCGTACCACTTGGCCAGGGCATCAGCGACACCACTGGCCAGAGTGCGAGGCGGAGCTTGGCGCACCAAGCCGTGATCAAAGACGAGAAGGTCAGGGCAGCGATCCAGCGCCACATCCCCTTCGAAGACACCTTGAGGGGAATAGATGTTGGCCAGAGCCGTCCAACCCGCGCAAGTAGAGGCGCTCAGCGGAACGGTGATGCATGGAAGAGAAAGACGATGGGCCAGCAGCTTGCCGGCATCCAGAACCTTTCCGCCCCCGGCTGCCAGAACGGCATCACAGCCGTCGGCTTCAGAAGACACTCTCTGGAGGTCCTGCTCACAGCAGTCGAACTGAAGCTGAGCTTGAAGAGGCTTGAGTCCCTGGGCCTGCAAATCGGAGACGAAGCGCTGACGCTGCCTCGCGGTTGAGACACTGCGTCCGAGCACCAGCGGACGCGAACACAGCGTTTTGATCTGAGGCAGGGCCTCATCCCATGCTCCATCCCCCCGCAACACGCTTGCGGGGGCAATGGAGTGGGACGAGATGGATCGAACCATCAGAGGCTTGCACCTGCCAGTTGCGGTGCCGCTTCCACCTGACCTTTGTGACGCACAACCACCTTCTTGTTCTCGTCGACATCAACCTCGGCATGGTCGCCGTCCTTGATCCGACCGGACAGCACCTCTTCTGCGAGGGAGTCTTCGAGAAGACGCATGACGGCACGACGCAGGGGACGTGCGCCATAGGCAGGGTTGTATCCCTCCTCTACAAGGCGTTCCTTGAACGCGTCGGACACGGTGAGGGTGATGCCCTTCTCGCCCATGCGACCAAAGACTTCCTTAAGCATGATCTCGGCGATCTGCTTGACCTCCTCGCGGTTGAGCTGACGGAAGACGATGATCTCGTCGAGACGGTTGAGGAATTCAGGACGGAAGTACTGCTTGAGCTCCTCATTCACCAAGGAGCGAATCCGGGTGTACTGAGAATCTTCAGCGCTTTCACCGGAGAACTCGAAGCCAAGGCCGCCACCCCCCTTCTCGATGACCTTCGAACCGATGTTCGACGTCATGATGATCAGGGTGTTCTTGAAGTCAACTGTGCGGCCCTTGGAGTCGGTGAGACGACCATCTTCCAGGAGTTGCAGCAGCAGGTTGAACACATCGGGGTGCGCTTTTTCGATTTCATCGAAGAGCACCACGGTGTAAGGGCGGCGACGCACCGCCTCAGTGAGCTGTCCGCCTTCGTTGAAGCCCACGTAGCCAGGAGGCGAGCCGATCAGTTTGCTGACCGTGTGGCGCTCCATGAATTCCGACATGTCGAGGCGGATCATGGCCTCTTCGCTGCCGAAGAAATAGGTAGCCAGAGCTTTGGTGAGCTCGGTTTTACCGACACCTGTGGGGCCAGAGAAGATGAAACTTGCAATCGGTCGGTTGGGGTTCTTCAAACCAACCCGGGCCCGGCGGATGGCCTTGGACACCGCTTTCACCGCTTCGTCCTGACCGATTAGGCGTTTGTGGAGGGTTTCCTCCATGTTGAGCAGCTTGACCGACTCGCTCTCAGTGAGCTTCTGCACCGGGACACCGGTCCAGGAGGCAACGATCTGAGCGATGTCCTCCTCATTCACCATGGGGGAACTGTCTGGAGCAACCGACTCGACAGCCTTGGTTTCACCGGCCTCTGAAGAAGTGTCGGCCTTGACCTCGTCCTTGTTGGCTTGCAGCAGGGAACGAATCTGCTCGCGCAGCTCCACTTCCTTCTCACGCAACTCACCCGCTTTGGTGAAGTCCTGATCGCGGACAGCATCCTCTTTGTCCTTCTGGACGGAACGCAGTTCCTTATCAACCTCCTTTGCAGCAGGAGGCAACTTCGAATTGAGCAGGCGGACCCTGGAGCCAGCTTCATCGATCAGGTCGATGGCCTTGTCGGGCAGGAACCGATCAGAGATGTAGCGATCGCCAAGGGTTGCCGCCGCGACAAGCGCTTCATCGGTGATTTTGAGGCGGTGATGCTGCTCGTAACGCTCTCGAAGACCGCGAAGGATTTCGATGGTGTCATCGATGGACGGCTCGCCGACATTGACCGGCTGAAAACGCCGTTCCAACGCAGCATCCCGTTCGATGTGCTTGCGGTACTCGTCGAGGGTGGTGGCGCCAATGCACTGCAACTCACCACGAGCAAGTGCTGGCTTGAGAATGTTTGCAGCGTCGATGGCACCTTCAGCAGCACCGGCACCGATCAAGGTGTGAACTTCGTCGATCACGAGGATGACGTTTCCGGCCGACTTGATCTCCTCCATGATCTTTTTGAGACGCTCCTCAAACTCACCCCGGTACTTGGTACCAGCAACCAGCAAGCCGATATCAAGGGTCAGGACGCGCTTGTCTTCGAGGATGTCGGGAATATCTCCCTGCTGAATGCGCTGGGCCAGACCTTCAGCGATGGCCGTCTTACCGACGCCGGGCTCACCGATCAGAACTGGATTGTTCTTGGTGCGACGCCCAAGGATTTGGATGACGCGATCGATTTCGTTGTGACGGCCCACAACTGGATCAAGTTTCGCCTCTGTCGCGAGCTGCGTGAGGTTGTTACCGAACTCATCGAGGGTGGGAGTCTTGGTGGAGCCCTTTCCACCACCGCCGCCACCGGCAGACACTTCGGCCGTTTCACCCAGCATGCGAATCACTTGGGTTCGCACCTTGGCCAGGTCGACACCGAGGTTTTCCAGAACCCGGGCCGCTACACCTTCGCCCTCTCGTATGAGACCGAGCAACAAGTGCTCAGTACCGATGTAGTTGTGTCCAAGCTGACGAGCCTCTTCAAGAGAGAGCTCCAGAACACGCTTGGCGCGGGGAGTGAATGGAATCTCAACGGCAACGAAACCGGACCCACGCCCGATGATTTTCTCCACTTCCACCCGGGCATCCTTGAGGTTGACGCCCATGGACTTGAGGACCTTGGCAGCTACACCCGTTCCTTCGCCAATGAGACCGAGGAGTATCTGTTCGGTTCCAACAAAGTTGTGACCAAGCCTGCGAGCCTCTTCTTGGGCCAGCATGATCACTTTGATGGCCTTCTCGGTGAAACGTTCGAACATCGCTGGGCCAATGCAGTGATGTCACCAAGCTATCAGGGTTGAGGGACCGCCGCGAGTGTTCGGTTTGTACGGTCACTTTCCAGTCTGAGACTGGCCTTGAGCGCACAAAAAATAACAATGAATCCCACAAGATTCACTGCTTATTTTTGTTTCCCAGGGACGGGAAACCGAACAACATCAATCCGACGTTGGAGATGTCGGTGGTGGGATGCGACACCACTGAATGAGGGCATCGCGACCATCGGAGTAGTACCCGGAACGGGTGCCTGCGGTGCGGAAACCGTTCCGGGCGTAAAGCGCCAGAGCGGCAACGTTGTCGCTGGCCACCTCGAGCGTGGCGTGCACCGCACCAACCCGACGTGCCCGTTGCAACAGTGCTTGTAAAAGGAGACCTCCATAGCCGCTGCGGCGACTGGCCGGATCCACAGCCACTGCCGTGATGTGGAGTTCATCGGCCACCAACCAGCCGCAGGCAACTCCTAACAATGTTTTGGAGCCAACAAGGGAGTCAACAAGACCGATGCAGAGGCGCCTGGGGTCGTCCAGCTCACGCCGCCATTGGTCAGCCGTCCACAGACCGTCGAGAGCAGTCTGATCCAGAACCAGACAGGCGTGCTGCCATGAGGGATCAAGACGCAGGATCTGCGGGGTCGATCCACCCACCGCAGGGTCGATTCCTAGATTGCCCTTCGACGCCGACACTCCGTGACCCAAACCATCACTAGTCAACGGCCCTTCGAGGCGAACCGGGATGCGGAGAGCCCCAATCGCAACCTGGCACCGCTCACCACCGAACTCGACGCCACAGACCGACTGGTGGTCGGAGGTTGTCGTCTCAGTGATCTGGCAGCGCGCTACGGCACACCTTTATATGTGCTGGATGAGGCGACCGTTCGCGCCACCTGCCGGGCCTACCGCGAGGCTCTGGCCAAGCACTACGCAGGTTCATCTCTTCCGATCTACGCCTCAAAAGCCAATAGCTCCCTGGTGATGAGCAGCCTTGCGGCCTCTGAGGGCTTGGGCCTGGATGCCGTTTCCGCCGGGGAACTGCTGACGGCGCTGCGGGGAGGGATGCCAGGGGAGCGCATGGTGCTCCACGGCAACAACAAATCCGACGAGGAGCTGCTGCTCGCCTACGCCAACAAGGTCACGATCGTTGTGGACAACCAACACGATCTGGACCGCCTGGCCGAACTGGTGCCCGCTGGATCAGAACCAGCGCGCCTGATGCTGCGCTTCACCCCCGGCATTGAGTGCCATACGCACGAATACATCCGCACAGGTCACCTAGACAGCAAGTTCGGCTTCGATCCCGATCAGGTGGAGCCCGTGCTGCGCAAACTTGTGGGACAACCCTGGGCCCAACTCACCGGCCTGCACGCCCACATCGGATCTCAGATCTTTGAACTCGAACCCCACCGTGATCTAGCCGCGGTGATGGCCGACAAACTGAAGCTCGCCCGCGACCTGGGCCATCCCGTTAACGACCTCAACGTTGGTGGCGGACTTGGGATCCGCTATGTGGAATCCGATGATCCGCCGAGCATTGAGCAATGGATCCAGGTGGTGGCCGAAGCCGTCACAGCGGCATGCCGTGAGCGTGGCCTCGAGCTGCCACGGTTGATATGCGAGCCGGGCCGTTCGCTGGTGGCGACCGCCGGTGTGACCTTGTACACCGTGGGCTCCCGCAAAACGATCCCCAATGTCCGCACCTACGTGGCCATCGACGGTGGAATGAGCGACAACCCCCGCCCGATCACCTACCAATCGCTTTACACCTGTTACCTGGCTGACCGCCCTCTGGCCCAGGCTGACGAAAGCGTGAATCTGGTGGGCAAGCACTGTGAATCCGGCGATGTGCTGCTGAAGGACCTTCCCCTGCCCAGCACCGAGAGCGGAGACATCGTCGCCGTGTTCGCGACCGGTGCCTACAACGCCTCGATGAGCTCGAACTACAACCGGATCCCGAGGCCAGCAGCCGTCTTGGTGCACGACGGATCCGCGGAGCTGGTGCAAAAGCGAGAGCAGCCGGATGACCTGCTGCGCTACGACGTTTTGCCAGAACGATTCAACGCGTTACGTTGACGTCAGCGGTTCGTAGATCGGAGTGAACGTGTTGGCGGTGGTGGATCCGCGCCTGGTGCTCGACGTTCTCTTTGCATCTTCCATCGGCTTTCTTCTGTTCTCGCGCGTCAACGAGCAGCGCACCCTCTGGTTGCTGCGGGGCTGGTTGTTCCTGGTGGCCATGGCGTGGTTTGTCCAGCGCTTCGCCAACCTGCCTCTCACCACAAAACTGGTGGACGGGTTGGTGATGGCCTGCTCGCTATCGCTGGCCATTCTTTGGCAAGGGGAGCTGCGGCGCTTGATGGAGCTGCTGGGAACTGGTCGACTGGCGGTGTTGCTGGGGAATCCCCAGAAGGAGTTCCGGGCATCCGCCGGCACCGTGACCCAGATCACCGATGCCGCTGGCCGGCTGTCTCAGCTGCGTCGTGGGGCCTTGATCGTTGTTGACCTAGGGAGCGACCTCAGGCCCGAGGATTTTCTCAATCCCGGTGTTGCTATCGGCGCAGTGCTGAGTCGCGAGTTGATGCTGAATCTGTTTGCTGCCGACACACCACTCCACGATGGTGCCGTTCTGGTGCGTGGTAATCGGATCGAATCGGCCGGGGTCATTCTTCCGCTCTCGCGGCACAGCGTGAGTCGTTTCGGCACTCGGCATCTGGCGGCGCTTGGCATTACCGAACGCTTTGATCGCTGCATCTGCATCGTGGTGTCTGAGGAAACAGGAACGCTGTCCTTGGCCAACCAGGGCAAGCTGGAACGCCCAATCACGAGCTCTCGCCTTAAGGAACTGCTGCAGGAGCTGTTCAGCACCGCCGAATCGATGCCGCCGGCACGACGTACGGTGGGAAGCTCTCAGTCCGAATCGCTGTCTTGAGCCGCCCTCCGGCCACCAGCACTGACACGGCCGATCGTTCGCTTCTCCCTGCGGACCTCGACCCAGGCCGGCTCCCGCAGCACGTGGCCTTGATCATGGATGGCAACGGACGTTGGGCGAAATCGCGCGGGTTACCCCGGGTGATGGGGCACCGTGCCGGCGTGGAGGCACTGAAAACCAGCCTGCGGCTCTGCAGCGACTGGGGCATCCCAGCCTTGACCGCCTACGCCTTCTCCACGGAGAACTGGTCGCGTCCGGGGGAGGAAGTGAATTTCCTGATGACCCTGTTCGAACGGGTGTTGCAGGCCGAACTCCAGGCACTGGAATCCGAACAGGTGCGGATTCGCTTTCTCGGAGATCTGGAAGCCTTGCCCCAGAAACTGCAGCAGTTGATCGCTGACGCCACGACCCGTACAGCCTCCAACAACGGCATTCATTTCAACGTGTGCACGAATTACGGCGGGCGACGGGAACTGGTGCTGGCAGCCCAGCGCCTCGCCCGACGCGCTGCAGCGGGGGAGCTCGATCCGGACAGCATCGATGAGAACAGCATCGCCGCTGAATTGTTCACCGCTGGCGAGCAGGATCCCGATCTGTTGATCCGCACCAGCGGGGAACACCGCATCAGCAATTTTCTGCTCTGGCAGCTGGCCTACGCCGAAATCCACGTCACCGACGTGCTCTGGCCCGACTTCAATGCCGATGCGTTGAAAGAGGCCCTACTCGATTTCCAACGCCGCAACCGCCGCTTCGGCGGACTCGATCCGATCAGCCCATGACGCTCAGCATCCGCCACAACTGGACCACCGCGGAGATCCAGACCCTGCTGGAACTCCCCTTGATGGAGCTGCTTTGGCAGGCGCAAACCATTCATCGTGAGGCCAATCCTGGCTATCGGGTGCAGCTGGCCTCGCTGCTGAGTGTGAAAACAGGGGGCTGCGAAGAGGATTGCGCTTACTGCTCTCAGTCGATCCATAACAGCAGTGATGTGGCGGCCTTTGAGGCCCAAATGCAGGTGGAACCGGTGCTGCAGCGCGCCCGAGCTGCCAAGGAGGCCGGTGCCGATCGCTTCTGCATGGGCTGGGCCTGGCGGGAAATCCGCGACGGTGCACCCTTCGAAGCCATGCTTGAGATGGTGCGCGGAGTGCGCGGCATGGGGATGGAGGCCTGCGTGACCGCGGGGATGCTTACCGATCAACAGGCGGAACGATTAGCCGCAGCCGGGCTCACGGCCTACAACCACAACCTCGACACCAGCCCCGAGCACTACGACCAAATCATCTCCACACGCACGTATCAAGAGCGGCTGGAAACACTCCAACGCGTCCGCAACGCCGGTGTAACCCTCTGCTGTGGCGGCATCATCGGCATGGGAGAAACCCTGCGGGACCGAGCCTCGATGCTGCAGGTGCTCGCCAGCATGAACCCTCATCCCGAAAGCGTGCCGGTGAACGGATTGGTGGCCGTTGAAGGCACCCCTTTGGAAGAGCAAGCCCCCTTTGAACCCTTAGAGCTGGTGCGGATGGTGGCGACCGCCAGGATCCTGATGCCCCACGCCCGGGTGCGGTTGAGTGCCGGCCGTGAATCGATGAGCCGGGAAGCCCAGATTCTCTGCCTCCAGGCAGGTGCCGACTCAATCTTCTACGGCGATGTTCTGCTCACCACTGGAAACCCGGATGTGGAGGCCGATCGCCAGCTGCTCGCCGATGCCGGAGTAACCGCCAATTGGCAGGAGGAAGCGGCTGCTCCTGCCAATTGTGCTCCGCGCTAAACAGCACGCCCCCCACTCCGAACCCCCCGACAACATCTGCGGGACGCTTGCAGAACAAACCTCCGCAATCGTCAGGTCAAACTCCAGTAAGTGTTCGTTAGCCAGACAGATTTTTGAAAACCTTGTGGATGAAAAGCCATACCAATGGAATCGTCCGTCCTTTCAATGGAAAGGACGGACGATGTCATCAATTGATCGAGATCAATCTTCCACAAAAACGTTTTCTAAAGGAGCGTTGCATGCTCCACGGAGTGCGCCTTTTGTTTAGGCATCATAAATTTTGCACCCGGGTGCAGTTGGTGATGCATCGCAACGCTCTTCCCAGTACAGGTCGTGTTGCGACTGGATTGCTTGTCGAGGCTCTGAATCCTGTTTGGATTGCGATTTATCGACCAAACCGAGGGGGATGCAGATATCGAAGAAACCGGAGCAGATCGTGATCATCGCTATCCTTGCTACTAATTTCTGTCTACTCCTCTAGGCGATAAAAACAATAGGTACTTAACCCGAGAAGAGGAAGCGAAAGGATCACCTCACAAACATGAGGCGACCCTTTTGGCCACGGTTACATCAATCCAGGATGATCAAGACCAGAGATACACGAGCCACACGGCTCAACAACCATGCCCTCGCTTGTCGCGAAAACCTGTATAAGGTTGTCATCCGATTGAAGGAGGAATCGCTTTCTTCTCCTCCCAGTCCCAAGCACCCATTGCATGGGCAAACGCATCACCAAACCAAAAAGGGAAATCTTTCAAAGTCACCTCCGTTGAAGACGAGAAATCTGTAAAACAGATGTCTGATGGTTGACCATAGGCACTAATAATTCACCAACTTCAAACAACAAAAATCTGACCCGACAGCCACCAGCCGCCAAATCGGGTAAGAAGGTGCATCATCAAAAGACAATGCAGTTCAAACGTTTTGGCTTGACCGCCGGCATCTTGCTTCTGGCCAGCAGCGTGCAAGCTGCACCTCAGCCAAAGATTCAGGAGTTGTTCAGGGCGAGTCGAACACCAGGCGAACGGATCGTGGCCTATCCGCAGGGCAGGCCGGAGCTGAGGGTGGTACGGGTCAGGCTCCCCGTTGGAGCAACGATTCCACTCCACACCCATCCCTCACCAGTGGTCGTTGTGGTGACGAAGGGCGCGATGACCAACGTGCGCCTTGTCGACGGCAAAAAAGTTGTAAGCGTGGTCCGGCCTGGCAATGGCTTCCTGGAGGGCCACCCGGATGAACCTCACTACGTGACCAACAAGGGGCCAGAACCAGCAGAAGCGATGGTGACCTTTGCCAGCGTTGAAGGCCTCCCCAACATGATCCCCATGAAGTGAGCCATCAACCCAATTCACAACGAGCCTTGACCCATCTGCTTCAGCATTAATTTGGCATCCTGCTCCGTCAGCGGTGACACCATCCGCAGCACCTTGCGATGGATCTCCTGGGGTGCGGTGACATGGCCCTGCATCGATCCCCAAGACCTTTCCCAGAGTTCAGCCAATTGATTTTTATGTTGCATTGAAGGATGAAAATTCATGCGTCGTCTGTATGAATGATCCGAAGCGCATTGATATAGATGCCAATGCAGATTGCTACCAATACAAAAACCATTCATCGATTTCGTCTAGAGGTGTTCTAAGGGGAGAGAGGTAAAACCACCTCCCTCAACTGAGCGATTACCGGGTCCACTTGGCTCCACCGACTGGGGGATAGAGCGCATCCCCCAGGAAGTCGTGTAACAATCTCTCTACTGGCACACAGCCTGGGCTGGAGCAGGGTTAAACCAGAGGTAGCCCTTCAACGAGGAGCCATGATTGACCCCATCGTCCTTCCATCACTATTTGGCCTCTTTGTTCTGTCCGTCATTCTTGATGCCGTAAAAGACGACCGCGAGCGTCACCACCATCGCCGTTATTGAGTGCTGGGCTAACGCTGCTTCCCCTTCACGAAGCCAGGGGCATTTGATCTGGACGACAGCTCCTTGATCAGGGTTGCTGTGATGATGAGCGCTACAAAGACAAGTTCCATCGCCAAAGCCAATCAGTACCTGTTGTGAAACACAGTTCCGATGGCTGTGGCTGTGAAGACAACAGCGATTAAAGCGAGTGCCATAGACGGAAGCGGAGCACCTTTCCGTGATGGCATTGAAGTCACTCAAGCGGCCGTATCGAAAAGCACCATCACAGTGGAATCGGCAGAAGTAACTAGGAACGAACCTGACTCGCCAGGGTCAAAATCAAATACGCCGTCACCAAAGCCAGGAGTGCAACCACGATTCGTCTCTGACCCAGAACACCGTTCAAACCAAAGGATCGTCCGGGTGAAGCAGACCGGTTGAGCCTCTTGCTACCAAGCCTGACCTAAACACTGCAAGAAAGACTCATTGTTGGTGGCATCCATGTTGAGCTACACCGGATAGGTCAGAGGCTCAGCCATGAAGATCGACAGCGCAAACGCTCAACCCATGGGAAGCCTCATTTTTGAAAAGGGGCACAAGCCCTTTCATGCCCTGGCCTGTCCACTGCGGCCTGCCTCTGTGCGCATCAGCAGGAAAGCCTGAAGGGGACCCAGCGTCCTGATGCAGGCTGGAGGGACGTTGAACCTGGAGCACCGTGGACCCGATCCGCCAAGAGCCTGTGCTGGGGAAAGACAGCCGACTCCTGGTGGCTGCTTTTTATGCGTTCACACCCCTGAATGACAAGCGTCGCGAGACGTTGCTGACCAGCTTGCCAAGCCTGGCTCGCGAAGGCGATGTGCTCGGCTCGGTGCTGGTGGCCCTGGAAGGGGTGAACGGCACGATCAGCGGGCCAGAACCTGGCGTGAATGCCGTGCTGGACCACTTGCGCGCGTCTCTAGATCTCGGCAACGACCACTACGCGCGGCTCGAAGTGAAACGCAGCTGGGCCGACAAGCCGGTGTTCCGCCGCTTCAAGGCCCGGCGCAAAAAAGAGATCGTGACCATCGGCGTGAGCAGCGTGGACCCCCACGCCAGCGTCGGCACCTACGTGGAACCTGAACACTGGAATGCGCTGGTGGATGATCCCGACACGCTGGTGATCGACACCCGCAACAGCTACGAAACAGCCATCGGCACGTTTGACGGCGCCATCGAACCCGGCACCGAAAGCTTTCGCGATTTCCCGCAATGGGCGGAGACAACACTGAGGCCGCTGATGGAGGACAACGGCAACAAGCGCATCGCCATGTTCTGCACCGGAGGCATCCGCTGCGAAAAGGCCAGCAGCTACCTGCAGCAACAGGGCTTCGGGGAGGTGCACCACCTGCGCGGCGGCATCCTCAAATACCTGGAGCAAGTGCCGGAAGCCAAGAGCCGCTGGCAGGGGGAGTGCTTCGTGTTCGATCAGCGGGTGGCCCTGAACCACCGCCTTGAGCCCGGTGAATACAGCCTCTGCCATGCCTGCGGCCTGCCGGTTTCAGCCGAACAACGCGCACTGCCGAGCTACATCAAAGGCGTGCAATGTGTGCATTGCGTGGATCGCTACACCGACGCCGACCGGGAACGGTTTGCGATGCGGCAACGGCAAATTGATCAGATGCAGGCTTGAGGGATTCAGACCGCATCGGACAATCCTTGCAAGGACGACTCCGATGCCGTGCTGCCGATCCTCTACAGCTTCCGCCGCTGCCCCTACGCCATGCGCGCCCGCTGGGCCCTGCTGGAGGCCGGTCTTCTGGTGCAGTGGCGCGAAATCGCGCTGAAGGCCAAACCGGCTGAGATGTTGGCGGCTTCTCCCAAGGGCACCGTTCCGGTGCTGGTGTTGCCAAACGGTGAGGTCATCGAAGAAAGCCGTGCGGTGATGGACTGGGCCCTGAATCAGGCGGACCCACGGGAGCTGCTGTGGTCCAGCGACACGTCAGCGCTGATCGAGCAGAACGACGGACCGTTCAAGCACCACCTGGACCGGTTCAAATACACCGATCGCTATCCCGGCACCAACAAGGAAGAGCAGCGGAACGCCGGCCTCAAGATTCTGAAAAGCTGGAACCAGAGGATTGCCGAGCAGGGCTGGCTGCTTGGCGAGCGCATCTCACTGGCGGATGCAGCCATCTGGCCGTTCGTGCGGCAGTGGCGCATCGCCGATCCTGAGGGTTTCGACAACAACAACGCCCTGGAGGCGTTACGCCACTGGCTCCAGCGTTTCCTGGAGGATCCCCGCTTCGAGCGGCTGATGCAGCGGGCCGATCCCTGGACTGCCGGTGGGCAGCAGCACCACTTTCCCGCCGATGCCGTGGCGGTGCCCCTGGATCAACCCCTGTTTCATCTGGCCCTCAAGGACGACTGGCAAGCCGCGCAAACCAACGGCAGCTATCGCATCTCCACGCGAAGTATGGGACTCGATCAAGTGGGCTTCATCCACTGCTCCTGGCAGGAGCAGGTGAACGCCACATTTGAACGTTTTTATGCCGATGCCGGCGACGTGCTGCTGCTGGAGATTGATGCCGCTGCCGTCGATGCTCCCCTGCGCGCCGATGCGATTCCCAGCGGCGAACTGTTCCCCCACCTCTACGGTCCGTTGCGACTGGAGGCGGTGCGCTCGGTCGTCACCATGCCCGCATCAGCATGACCTCAGGACCATGACCACGGCCATCCCACTGTCGATGCTTGAACAACTGGAAGCCGAGGCCCGCGAACGGGGCCTGCTGCTGCGATTGCAGGTGGGCCGTCCCCTGGGACTGTGGAGCCTGCGGCTGGTGGTGGCCCAGCAAGCCCCCAGCGGCAGCCTGCTGCTGCTGGGGGAAATGAAGGGGTGGGCTTACCCCGCCGCCACGGGCCTTCAACTCGACACGATGCGGGTGATGCCAACGGCGCCTCCAGGGGTTGGTGATCTGATCTGGGCCGCCACCATGGCTTGGGCCCAGGAGGCCACGCCTTGTGCAAAAGCCCGGTTGCTGGCCATCCGTGACGACGAGCGTCAGCACCGACGGCTGGTCCGCTACTTCAACCAACGCGGTTTTGCCACGATGCGCGAGGTGGAAGCGGCGCTTTGGGATCTTCCCCTCCGGCTGGTCTGGGGCGGAGCCGGGGCCCTGATGAGCGGAGAGATCTCCACCGTTCTGGCACGCAGTCTGCGGGGATGGCGTCAGTCAGCAGCGTGATAGCTGCTGCGCACTAGGGGGCCGCTGCGCACCTGGGCAAAGCCCAGTTCACGGGCCACCGCCGCAAGCTCATCAAACTCCTCTGGCGTCCAGTAGCGGGCCACCGGAATGTGCTGCAGCGAAGGACGCAGATACTGCCCCAGGGTGAGCCGCTGGCAATCCACAGCGCGGAGATCGTTGAGGGTGGCAATCACCTCATCACGGGTCTCTCCCAAGCCGAGCATCAGGCCGCTCTTGGTGGGGATCTCAGGCGCCAGTTCACGGGCGGACGCCAAGAGCCCGAGCGACCGCATGTAGGTAGCCCCCCGGCGCACCTCGCCCTGGAGACGCTGCACCGTCTCCAGGTTGTGGTTGAAGCACACCGGTTGGGCTGATAACACCGTGGCCAGCCGATCACGCTGGGCCGTCACCGCCAGTGCCTGATCAGCTACGCCCCCCCAGAAATCGGGGGTGAGCACTTCAAGAGCGATGAGCGGATTTCGGGCCCGGATCGCCGCCATGGTGTTGGTGAACAGGCTGGCGCCGTGATCGATGAGATCGTCGCGAGCCACGGCCGTGAGCACCACATAGCGGAGCTGCATCGCTTCCACCGCATCAGCCACCCGTTCGGCTTCTGCAACATCCACCGGCATCGGTGCCTGCCCCTTGTCCACCTGGCAGAAAGCACAGCTGCGCGTACAGATCGAACCGCCCAGCAAAAAGGTTGCCGTCCCTGCGGCGTAGCACTCACCACGGTTGGGGCAGCGCCCTTCCTCACAGATGGTGTGCAGGCGGTTTTGCTTCACCAGCCCCTGCACCCGCTCCAATTCCGAGGCGTTACCAATCGGCCGACGCAGCCATTCGGGCAATCGCTCCGCAGGGGGAATGGCGCTGAACTTGCTCATACCGGCGGACGGCCTGTGTTGATTCTGCTCAAGAAACAACGAATCAGGGCACTGACATCAATCAATCAACCGGCCGGCGCCCCTCCAAGGCTCGGCTGAGGGTGACCTCATCGGCGTATTCGAGTTCACTCCCCATCGGCAGGCCGTAGGCGATCCGGCTCACCGGACAGAAAGGCTTCAACAACCGTGCCAGATACAAGCTGGTGGTATCCCCCTCAACACTTGGGGTAAGGGCCAGGATCACCTCGGTGATCTCCTCCTTGCTGATCCGCTGCACCAATGAAGTCACATGGAGAAGCTCCGGACCAATGCCATCCATCGGCGAGATCAATCCACCGAGCACGTGATAGCGCCCTTGAAATTCGCGGGTGCGCTCCAACGCCAGAAGATCCCGGGAATCGGCCACCACGCAGATCACCCCATTGCGGCGCTCCGGGTTACGGCAGATCTCACACTCCGGCTCCGCGGAGAGGTGAAAGCAGGTCTGGCACTGGCCCACCTGGGTGCGGGCCGCTAAGAGGGCATCCGCGAACTGGTGGATCTGCTCCTCGGGCTGATTCAGAAGATGCAACGCAAGCCGCTGAGCCGTGCGCGGGCCGATGCCGGGCAGACGCTCGAACTGATCAATCAGTCGGGCCAACGGTTTGGTGAAGCCGCTCAGTGGTCTGCCGCCAATGCGAGGAATGTAGGAGTTGCGGAGATCATCTGCCGGAACAACTGTCACGGCCCTCAAGCCGCAGCGGCAGAATGGAGCGTGGATTAATTGCCCCGTTGATGCAGCTCCTTCAGTCTCTGAGTCGCGTGATCGTTTGCAGCGTCCTGGCACTGGTGCTGGGGGCTTGCGCCGCGGGACCAACAGCCGGGCTGCAGTCGTACCAGAGCCCGGATGGCCGTTTCGCCTTCCTCTATCCCACCGGTTGGACCGAGGTTCAGGTGAGCAACGGACCGCGGGTGGTGTTTCACGACTTGATCCACAGCGATGAAACCGTGAGCCTGATGATCAACAAGGTGAGCGAAAACAACGAGCTGAGTGAACTTGGCAGCGCCGTTGCAGTGGGAGAGCGGCTGCGCCGTGAGGTGATCGCCACCGCCGGCAGCGGCCGCACCGCTGAGCTGGTGGAAGCGCAGGAGCGCGAGGTGAATGGCCACACCTTCTACGACCTGGAATATGCCGTGCACCTAGAAGATCGCGACCGGCACGAGCTGGCGACTGTGGTAGTAGACCGCGGCCGCCTTTACACCCTGGCTACCAGCGTCAACGAAGACCGCTGGAGCAAAGTTGGTGACCTCTGCGGCCGGGTGGTGCACTCACTAACTCTGCTGATCTGAGTGGTGTCAAACAATTTGGGACCAGGAGTCACGCAGGGAGAGAAATTTATCTGGCTCAAACAGAACAATTAGACCAAATAGAAAAGAACGCCAGTATTGGTACAGATCGGACGGGATTTTGGTCACCCCTCGGATGAGTGATGTCAAACAGATTATTTCGACACAGGATGAAAGAGCACTTAGGCGTTAGCCCCTGTGGGACAACAATCCAAGTTGGCAGAAGCAAACCCCATGCTTTGGGGGGGGAACCCACCAGGTTGGGGCACGCTTCAGTGAAGACCTGGATGTCGACAACAACATCTCGGGTGACGACGACAACGACTCGATCGATGCTGGCCAAGGCGACGACACGGTTGACGCAGGAGCCGGGAACGACACCCTCGACGGTGGTGAGGGGGACGACGTCATTGATGCAGGTGAAGGCAACGACGACGTTGAAGGCGGCAACGGGGACGACAGCATCGAGGCTGGTGCTGGCTCAGACAGCCTGGAGGGAGGTGACGGGGACGACACCCTGGATGGGGGCAGCGGTGATGACCTGCTGATTGGTGGCGTTGGAAGCGACATCTATGAGTTGTCGCGCGGTGATGACACGATCCGCGGATTCAGACCAGACGACAAAATTGTCTTGTCTGATGATCTCAAGAACGCGGGCCTAACCGAACAGGACATCACCATCACAACAGATGGGAATGGGATCGGTTATTTAAGCTTCAGCATCGATGGCCAAAAATACACAACAACTGTCATCGGTATCAGTGAACAATCAGATCTAGAAGTCGAGGAAGAATCTGATTATGACCTCGTAGTGAACGGAAGTGATAGCGATGACGTCTCACATGGCAACAACTATGCATATCCATCAGGTCACGAAGATAAATTTTCTGAGGGGACAGAGACCTGGACCACAGGCGATACAAGCGATCCAGAAAAATTCGAGCCCGAAAACAAAGATCAGGCAGAAAAAATTGATGGAAAAGGTGGAAATGACTATATTTTCGCCAACAAAGGCAACGACTACATCGAGGGCGGTGCCGGCAATGACACCCTCTATGGGAACAGCGGAAGTGATGAAGTTCTAGGCGGCCCAGGCAATGACAAAGTTAACGGAAACAATGACGACGACACCATCAGAGGAGGACTAGGTGACGACACATTGAACGGCGGCGATGGCAATGACAGACTTGTTTCTGATCAAGACAACGATCAACTTTATGGGAATGATGGCGACGATACTCTCTTGGGTGGCGACGGCAATGACATCCTGAATGGCGGAGATGGCGATGACGAAATGTTCGGAGACAACACGTCTGGCGAAGAAGGCAACGACATATTTAAAGCCAGCCCAGGAAATGACACAATTAAAGACTTTTACTATGGCAAAGATAGCCTCAAAGAAAGCACTGATTACGCGTGGGATACAGGGAGCATTACAACGAACAGTGCGACCAATTCAGCAATCATCAATGTCTTAAGCAAGACATCCGGAGAAGTCGAAGGAACAACAACAGTAATCTTCAAAGATGAAGATAATTATAATACTTTTCTAGAGATACTAAACAATAGCAGATTCCCACCAATCGGTGCCAGCGATCCAGACACCAAGTTAATCCATCAAAGCGATGGCAAAGACTTTGAAGCGATAGGAGGGAAGGAAGATAATATCATTACCGTTGAAGAGATAAACGAATTTGCCAATTATTATTACGACGACTCGGAACGATATACCACAAAAGTCAAATCAAAACCAGAAACAGCAACCACAGAAGATTCATATTCGATTGATGGCAAACAGGGGAATGACACTATTACAGGCGGCGACAAAAATGACTATTTACATGGAAATGTTGGAGATGACAAACTCGATGGCGGTCTTGGCAATGACAGGCTCCTTGGCGGTTCTGACAATGACACAATTGAAGGAGGAAAGGGGAACGACAGTCTTTTTGGGTGGAGCGGGAAAGACAGCCTTGAAGGCGGAAATGGAAACGATTATCTGAAGGCTGAAGATGGAGCTGACACCCTTGATGGTGGCGAGGGAAATGACACCCTCGATGGTGGCGAGGGCAACGACACCCTCAATGGTGGCGTGGGCAACGACTCACTCATTGGTGGCGATGGATCAGATCGACTAAGGGGACTTGGAGGGGACGATACTCTCAAAGGAGGAGCTGGAAAAGATGCTTTTTTTGCAAGCACAGACGAGGATTTAATCGAGGACTTTAAATTTGGCGAAGATAGCCTGAAGGACTCTACATATTTCATCTGGGATCGAGACAACGCCAGATTTGATGATGAAGAAAAGCAAGTCTCCATTGACGTGCGTAAAAAGGATGAAAACGTAAAGGCTGGTACAACGATCATTAAAGTCGAAAACTACGACGAACTGATCGCATACATCGAAGAAAGAAACCAAATCGTCTTCCCCCCCAGCGGAGCAAGTGATCCCGATACCAAACTAACCTTCAAGGGGAAAATAAATGATTCAAATAAATTTGAAATTACTGGAGGAGACCTAGGTAATTCAATTGATCTCGACAGCATCAATGATTTTACAGAGTATTATCTCGATGACGACGAAAAGTACATCAATGAATCAAGCATTGATAAACCGTTCTTGATCAATCAAACCGATGTTTTGACGATCAAAGGAGGAGGCGGGAGAGACAGCATCCAAGGCGGAGATGCAAACGATGACATTCATGGCGGGCAACAGAATGACACGATTGAAGGGGGCGAAGGAAATGACACATTGAGAGGCGGAAACCATAACGACTCTCTGATTGGTGGAGAGGGAGACGACTTGTTAAGGGGAGAAAATGCGGCAGACACGCTTGATGGCGGACTTGGCGATGATATTTTGTATGGAGCAGGAAACAATAAATCAGGAGATAACAACAAATGGGCTGATGTTTTCATAGCAAGCCCTGGCAATGACGAGATCAAGGATTTTGTCTTCGGAGTACATGAATTGAGAGATAGTGATTCTTACTTCTGGGAGCTTAAAAATACGATATTCAACGACGACGAGAAAACCGCAACCATTCCCGTTTTAGATGAAAGCGGATATGAAGTTGGTCAAACAATCATTCTCGTGGAGAATTACGAAGAATTAATCAAAGCCAAAGAAGAAGACAGCAAAAATGCAGGATTTCCACCACTTGGTGCCAACGATGAAAATACAAAGGTAATCTACAAAGGTAGCGATGACGGCGTCGACCAATTCGAAGCACTTGGAGGAAGCGAAGACAACACAATCAATCTTGAAAGCATCAACGAATTTGCAGAATATTACATCCTTGATGATGCTCGATACGAAGATCAGTCATCACTTAGGAATGGAAAGCCCACAACAATCAATGATGATGATCACCTGATCATGGATGGAGGCAGGGGCAACGACAGCCTTACCGGCGACAACGGAAATGACACCATCGAAGGCGGAGATGATGACGACATTCTGATTGGTGGCGACGGGAATGATTCCCTGAAAGGGGGTGAAGGCAAAGACAGAATTGACGGCGGATATGGAGACGACACAATGAAAGGTGGAACTGGTGGAGATATCTTCTATGCCAGCCAAGGCATCGATTTAATCGAGGATTTTACATTCACAATCGATAAGCTTAAGAACTCAGTTGGCATCACATGGGACGTAGAAAATGCCACCTATGATGATGAGAATGAATCAGTCATCATTAAAACCATAGGGAGTCCAGATGAAGATACAGGAACAACAACAATCAAGGTTGCAAATTACGCGGAATTAATAGCAGCCAAAGAAGAAGAAAATGCTCTCCCTGGCCTCCCGATCGATGGCGGCAACAACAGCTCTAGCGGTGACAATGGCTCCAGTAAAGACGATTCAGATGGTGACCTGATCGATGCTCCAGGGTCTAACAATAATGGGAACGGCGATGACAATTCCGCAATTGAAGACAACGATGCAGAGGATGGGACCATTGAAGGCCAGCCGATTAATCCACCCAACAATTCAGAAGATCCAACCAACCAACTTCGGGAAGTTTTCGTTGATTTATCACCAAGCAAATCGTCATTCGATAAAATCAAACATCACTCAAAACGCATATTTGGAGCAGACAAAAACGATAAACTTCATGGAAAAGATAAGAACGATTTCCTAAATGGAAGAAGCGGGAATGATTATTTATATGGCCAAAAAGGCAATGACACAATCATAGGAGAAAAAGGTGATGACCTTTTACAAGGTGGATTCGGAAACGACTCTCTCAAGGGAGGACTTGGAGATGACGTGCTTTACGGCGGCGAGGGCAATGACAAGCTCACCGGCAATGGAGGCAAAGACATCTTTGTTCTCTCCGCTGGACGTGACATCATCACCGATTTCAACATCCAAAAAGACGCGATAGGTCTTGTTTATGCACTGGATTTAACCTTCACACAAAATGGCGATGACCTTCAGATCAGTGGAAATGATGGTGTCAACACCTTGCTGCGCAATGTGGACAAGGATGACTTCCTCGCCAATTTCCCAGACAACCTCTTTGACGCAGCTGCAGTCGAAGTCTCATTGATCTGACTCACAGCATCCCTCTCAACTGACTGGGGGTGACGCCACCAAAAGCCTCCTGCTTCTGCAGGAGGCTTTTTTTTAAGTTGCAATGAACAAAGCAGCCGTCAGAACAAGAAGCGGAAGCGCTGGCTGCTGGCCTCACTCGCATCCGCACCACTGCTCGCCTTGGCCGGCCACTCCGTATCCAGGTAGCTGATGCCATCGGCATTAAAAGGCACTGCATTCAATCTGGAGGCATTGAGATCAGTGGTGCCCATCGCGGTGATTAAGCCACCCAATTCCATCGGCCCGAGGTCCGTCTCCAAGGCCTGACCTGCAGCGGTAATCAAGGCCGGCAGGCGAATCAAATTCTGCGGTTGTTTCATCTGCTCGAATAGGCCTTTGAGGGCCAACTGCTGCCGTTCCAGCCGGCCGAAATCGCCACGGCCGTCGTTACGCCAGCGCAGAAAACCCTCAAGATCCTTCCCCTTCAACAGCTGAGGCCCCGGCTGCAGGTCGATCACCAGGTTCTGACTGCGGTCGACGTAATACAGCCGTTTGGGCACATCAACCTCGATCCCACCCACCAGATTGGCCAGGGTTTCGATCGCATCCAGGCGCACCACGATGTGATGACGGATCGGTCGATTCATCAGTCGAGACAACTCCCGCTCCACCGCCTCCACACCGCCGTAGGCCATGAGGGCATTGAGCTTCATGCCCCCGAAGCCCTCGGCATCGATGTAGCTGTCGCGAGGAATTTGGGTGATCGTTGTGGTGGTGCCATTCACCCGCACCGTGAAGATCACATCGGTGTTGCTACCGGTGCGATCACGGCCCAGCACCACCACCTCCCTGGCCCCGAAGCCAGTCCAGCCGGCGAATGGGTTGGCCAGCGGCGCGGGCTGAGCTGCCGCCAAGGGTTGGTCTGCCGTGCTGGATGGTTCTGTATTGATCAATCGGCTCAGCGGCACCGACAGCATCAAGCCACCGCTGAGACCCACCACCACAGCACAAACAACCGGCCACCTGGTGGCCTCAGAAGACGGCTTAGCAGAGGGATCTTGTGGCATGGAATACACGCTATTCCGCATCTTGGCGTGCTCATCCCTTCTCCGGTAGAGGGGCGAAGGCCTCGCCCTTAAACCAGGGGATCACTGATCACCATCGAGGCGCAGGGAAGCTGGCGGATCAATTTGCTGGTGCGATCACTGCCGGGAATCGGCAGACCGGCCACCCGCCTGCGCTGGGTGCGCAGGATCACCAGGTCGTGTTCGCGGCTGAGGCGATGAATGGCCCCATCGATTCCGGGTCCCCGCACAATCACGATGTGGAACCGCTCCGCCGGAATCCCCAGCGGTCGCCAGCGGATCAGCTGCTGCTCCATCCACTGACGGTCCTGCCCGCTGAAGCGTGGGTCGTGCACATGCAGCAGGGTGATCCGGATGCGCTGTTCCTCCGGGGCTGAATTGATCACCCGCAGCGCCAGTTCAAATTGCTCGCGAGCGCTAGCGGAAAGGTCTTTGATCGGGACAAGGATCCGGCCCAGGGCGCTGTCGGTCTCGCGGCCAAAGTTCACCACCACCACCGGACAGTGCGCTGTGCGGCAGACCCCATCAACAATGTCGCCCATCAGCCAGGCCCGGAGCTGATCCGTACGAGCAGCACCGATCAACAACAAGTCAGCGGCCTGTTCAAGCGCCGTGCGGCTCATGCCACCAGCGATATCCTCATCCAGCCGCAGCAGACTGCGGGTGGGAACGGCCAACTGAGCGCCGATGGTCTCAGCCGTGCTGAGCCGCCCGCGCGCCGCTGCAACCGCCCGGTTCAAGCCGCCGCGCATCTCCTCAAGGCTGGGATTCACCATCGCCAGGGGAAGCAGCAGACCTTCAGCCCCAGACGACCCCTGCACCAGGCGAGCCGCCATGCTCAACAGCCCCTTCTCGGTGCTGGGATTGGCCACGGGCACAACAATTCGCAGGGGGCGCTGGACAACCTCGTTGACGCCATCGAGAACCGCAGCCTCCTCACCGAAGCTGACCGGCACCACATCGGGACTGGGATCCTTGAGCCGGGTCACCGACTGCTCGGTCAGGATCGGCCCCAGGGTGGCCGTTACGACCATTACCGCCAGCACGCTGTTCAGCACGGTCTGATTGAGCAGACCCGCCTGATAGCCGATGAAGGCGGTGGCCAGCGTCGCCGCCACCTTGGGCATCGTGAGCGACCACATCATCAAAATCTGGGCTCGGCGGTAGCCAAACAGCCGTCCGCTGAGCCACGACGCCAGCCCCTTGCCGCCAATCGCGCCCACCAGCATCAGTGCGGTGAACTGAAAATTGCTCAGGCTCTGCCCCAGGCTGCCCAGATCCAACAGCAATCCCAGATCAATGAAGAAGATCGGGATGAACAGCACCCCACCCACGAAGATCACCTGTTCCTTCACCCGGCCTTCGGGCAAAACGGAATTCACCGCCAGGCCGGCCAAGAAGGCGCCGACAATCTTCTCAACGCCAGCCAGCTCGGCCCCCAGTGAAGCCAGGAACAAGGCCACTAAAACGGCGAGCACCATCCTGTTTTCATCGCTGATGCCGCGCAGCACCAGGCGGCGGCCCAGCCAGCGGATGCCCAGCACCACAACCAAGGCAAAGATGCCGATTTTGAGCAGCAACAGGCTGAGGCCCATGCCGCTGAGGCTTCCCTGACCCAGACCAAGACCCACCGCCAACAGCAGCAGGGCCACGATGTCGGTGAAGATTGTGCTGCCCACACTCACCACCACCGACTCATCCTTCTGGGCGCCGTAGCTGCGCACGATCGGATAGCCAAGCGGGGTGTGGGTGGCCATCAAGGCACCGAGCAACAGGCACGACACCGAAGCAAAACCAGCCAAGAGACCGATCGACACGCCCGTTCCCACACCGATCAACAGGATCAGCAGGCCATAAATGAAAGATCGGCGTTTGACCCGGTTGAACTCCTCCAGGTCAATTTCCAGACCCATCGTGAACAGCAAATACACCGCCCCGAGATCTGAAAGCAGCCGAACCGTTTCGCTGGTGCTGTCGACCCAGTTCAAAGCGTGGGGCCCCACGACCACGCCGGCCGCCAGCAATCCCACCAGATCAGGCAGACCGAGCCGCCGGATCAACGGCGGCACCGCCGCACTGATGGCCACCAACAGCGAAAACACCCCGAGGGGGTGATGCATGACATGGCTGATCGAGGCCTGCATGGCCATGGCTGCACCGCCGGCTTGCGGACCCAGCATGGTCACCGCGCCGGCCGCCAACAACGCTTGCTTCAGGAAGAAATAACCCCTTCTCCGGCCTGCACCTGCCAGAGATTGGTGTAGATCCCGCCTTCGGCCACCAGATTGTCGTGGCAGCCCTGTTCCACAATCCGGCCTTGATCCATCACCACAATCCAGTCGGCATGGCGGACTGTGCTCAACCGATGGGCAATCACAAGGGTTGTGCGGTGCTGAGTGATCTGAGCCAACGATCGCTGGATGGCAGCTTCGGTGTCGTTGTCCACCGCTGCGGTGGCTTCGTCGAGCACCAGCACTGGAGCGTCCTTGAGAATGGCGCGGGCCAGAGCAATGCGCTGGCGCTGCCCGCCGGATAGACGCTGGCCCCGTTCGCCAACCAAGGTGTCATACCCCTGGGGCAAGGCATCGATGAATCCGGAGGCTTCCGCTAAGCGAGCGGCCTGCTCAATCGCCACCGGGTCGGGATCCGCCACCCCATAGGCGATGTTCTCGGCAACGGTGCCATGGAAGAGGTAGACGTCTTGACTAACCAGGGCGATGCAACGGCGCAGGTCCTGAAGCTGCAGGGTGTCGATGGGGACACCATCCAGGCAGATGCGTCCGCCATCGCGCTCATACAGACGCAACAAGAGTTTCACCACCGTGCTCTTGCCGGAACCTGTGGCCCCGACGATGCCCAGGGTCGAGCCTGCTGGAACTGTTAGATCAAAGCCCTGCAACAGCGCTGAACGCCCTGAATAGGCGAAATCAACCGCTTCAAAGCGAATCTCACCCCGCAGCCGCTGCGGATCCACAGGGACCATCCCTCCCTGAATCATCACCGGCGTATCGATCAGATCAAGCACCCGCTGCGTGGATGCCATCGAGCGCTGGTATTCATCCAGGGTTCGGCCAATGGCGGTCAACGGCCACAAAAGCCTCTGGGTAATGAACACCAGAACGCTGTAGGTGGCGACCGGCAGTTCACCGGCCAAGGCCTTGAAGCCACCGATCAACAGAATCGCCAAGAAGGCGAACAGGATCGCGAAGCGGATCAAGGGAATGAAGGCTGCCGAGAGTCGGATCGCACGGGCGTTGCTCTGGCGGTAGGCCAGGCTTTCAGCGCGCAGGCGCTCCAGTTCGAGAGTCTCTGCAGTGAAGCTCTTGATCGTGAGCATCCCCCCCAAGTTGTTGGCGAGCCGGGAGGCGAGATCACCAGCCCTTGCCCGCACTTCCCGATAACGCGGCGCCAGCTGGCGCTGAAAATGAAGTGATCCCCAGAGAATCACCGGGATCGGCAAATAGGCGAACAGGGCCACCTCCGGCGCCACCATCGCCATGCCAATGCCTACCACCAGAACGGTGGTGATCAACTGCAGGATCTGATTGGCACCTCGATCCAGAAAGCGTTCGAGCTGATTGATGTCGTCATTGAGCACAGACATCAGACGACCGGTGCTGTCCTGCTCGAAAAAGGCCAGCTCCAGCTTCTGTAGATGGTCGTAGGCCTCGAGCCGCAGGCTGTGTTGTGTGGTCTGCGCCAGGTTGCGCCAGAGCACGTCGTAGAGGTACTCGAACAGCGACTCCGCCGCCCAAATCACAAAGGTGAGCAGGGCCAGCATCCACAGTTGCTGTCCCGCCGTCTTCAGACCAAAGCCCGCCAACACAGATTGCTCACCACGCAACACCACATCCAGGGCAAGACCGATCAAGGCTGGTGGCGCCAGATCGAACAGCTTGTTGAGCAGAGAGCAGCTGACTGCAGCGAGCACCAAACGACGCTGCGGGGCGAGGTGACGCAGCAACCGCATCAACGGTGAGCGGCTTGCTGAAGCTTTGCTGAGGGTTGGTTCCAACAGGGTTTTCTCCCTCTGAAGACGCACTACAACGGAAGAACAACCGAAGGAGGTGCCATGAGCCGATCAAGGTCGTTCAACCGCTTTCACCGTTACTTGGCACGGCAAAAACGCCGTGGACTGCGGGCTGTGTTGCCGCAGCTCCAGAATCACCAAGACAACCAACCAGGCCCAGTCGACGGCAGCGCGGATCGTCTGCATCAACTGAGCCAACGTGAAATGGAGTTGGACCTGTTGGACGCCGAGGCTTAAGCCTCAGCCGCGGTAACCGCCGCCGCCACCGCCGCCACCGCCACGGGGGGCGCCGGAACGCTCCCGGGGGGTGGCTTTACTCACGCGAATCATGCGGCCCATCCACTCGACGTCCTGGAGGTCGTCGATGGCTTTCTGTTCATCGGCATCGTTGGCCATCTCGACGAAGGCGAAACCGCGTTTGCGACCTGTCTCCCGATCCAAGGGAAGGCTGCAGTTTTTGACCTCGCCGTACTCAGTGAAGAGATCAACGAGGTGCTCTTGCTCCGCCTGGAACGAAAGATTGCCGATGTAGATGGTCATGGACCGTGGAACCGTTGGACTTGATCGATCGCTTGAGCCGGTTCCGAAAGCTCGGAAAGTGCCAGTGCTCAAACGTGAACCCGATGACGTTACAGGGCAGTCGTATGAAACAACACAAAAAAAAGAAGCAATTCCGAAGAGCTGCCCGTGATTCGCCGTTCCACACCATTGTCAGAAGACCCTGACAGAGAAGTGAGATGACATTCGACAGCCTTTACTGCCAAGCCCTGTGCTGGACCACTGACGGGGAACTGGATCCTGGTGACAAGCTTGTGCTGCTCAACAGCCTGATTCCTCAGTCCACACCAACTGAGCAAATCGAGCTGATTCAGGTCGTGGAGAAGCTGGCCCTGCTTCAGCCTGAAGTCACCGTTCAGGTGTGCAATCTCTAACCCAAATCGAGCCCCTGGGATCAGAAGGCGTAGGCCTCAGCCGCCTTGGCCTTGCAGGAGGCCTGGGCCCCCGTGATTCCAGCCCCGTTCTGCACCTCCGCCAGGAAACAGCGGCAGGTGTCTTCCACCATGCCTTCAGGAGGAACCTTCCCAGCGCTCTGCAGCTCGGCCTTGACGGCCGTTCTGCAGAACTGGGTGATCAGGCTGTTGTCCGAAGCCACTACCGAAACAGGGGCCAAGACCAGGGCAACAGCCAGAAGCTTGCGCATCAGGAGGCCTGAGTGATCTGCAGTTCGCGGTTCATCACCCGCAAGCGACGCAGATTGTTGAACACATCCTCGGGCATGCCCTTGGGCAGGTCCACCAGGCTGTGGTTATCAAAGATCTGAATGCGACCGATCATCCGTCCCTGCAGACCGGTCTCGCCAGCAATAGCCCCTACCAAGTTGCCCGGCTTCACCCGATCGCGGTGGCCCACCTCAACCCGGTAACGCTGCATGTTCTCCTCGGGAGCCCGCGCCGGTCGGTCGCGCCGCTCTCGGCGTTCTCCCCCATTCCGATCGCGGTCACGGTCGTTGCGACGGGTGTTCTGAATCCAGTCATCGTCCCCTTTACGCAGAAGCGGATCAGGACCGATCGCCAAATTGAGAGCCGCCATGGCCAGTTGCTCAGGGCTCAATTCCAGCTCGGTTGCCACCCGCTGCATCAACTCCTGAAGCAGGGCCGCTTCGTCGGCATCGGATCGTTCCGACTGAGCCGCATCACTCAAGCGCTTGCGCAGACGGTCAAGACGTCCCTGATTGATCGCCGTGTTGCCAGGTACTTCGATCGCTTCGATCGGCTGACCGGTAGCCCGCTCGAGGTTGCGAATGAAGCGTCGTTCCCGTGGGGTCACAAACAGAACGGCTTCACCGGTCCGACCGGCCCGGCCCGTCCGGCCGATGCGGTGCACATAGGCCTCGCTATCGAACGGCATGTCGTAGTTGATCACCAAACCGATGCGCTCAACATCGAGACCGCGGGCCGCAACGTCGGTGGCCACAAGGATGTCGACAGATCCACTGCGAAGCCGCTCCACCGTGCGTTCCCGCTGGTTCTGCGGAACGTCGCCGTTGAGAACCGCCACCTGATGGCCGCCTGCTTCGAGGGTTTCGGCCACCGTCAGGGTGATCGCTTTGGTTCTGGCGAAGATGATTACACCCTCACCACCACAAGCATCCAGAACCCGTTGAAGGGCCTCGAGCTTGTGCGGCATCGGCACCGTGATCGAACGCTGGCGGATTCGCTTGCCTTCCTGATCCTTGGTGCGGATCGTGACCTCAGCAGGGTCCTTGAGATAACGCTTGGACAGTCGACGGATCTCCGGCGGCATCGTCGCCGAGAACAGCACCACCTGCCGCTGCTCAGGCAACTGGCCAAGGATCCACTCCACATCGTCGATGAAGCCCATGCGGAGCATTTCGTCCGCTTCATCAAGCACAAGGCTTCGCAGCCCACTGGTATCGAGCGTGCCCTGCCGCATGTGATCCATCACCCGTCCAGGGGTGCCCACCACCACATCAACCCCGCGCCTGAGGGCACTGATCTGAGAGCGGAAATCCGTGCCGCCGTAGACCGCAAGCACCTTCAGGTGGGGATGGCCGGCGGAATAGGCCTTAAAGGAATCGGCCACCTGCATCGCCAGCTCCCGGGTGGGGGCGAGCACCAGGGCCTGGGGGGTTTTCTGGCCGCTCTCCAGACGCTCAAGCAACGGCAACGCAAAGGCTGCTGTTTTGCCGGTGCCGGTCTGGGCCTGACCCACCAGATCACGGCCAAGCATCAGCTCGGGGAATGCCGCCTTCTGAATTGGGGACGGTTCGCTGTATCCCTTATCAGCCAAGGTGCGCATCATGGCTTCGCTAAAGCCAAAACCAGCAAAACCGGACTCCGGTTCAGACGGCGTGATGGTGGTGGTGAACACCTCAGCATTCGGTTCAGATTCCGGAAGAGCCGATGCAGAAAGATCGACTGCGCAGGCGGAATCGTCGCGCTGCTGCTGCTGTTCAGTCATAGAAGGTGGCTTCGCCTGATTGATCTCTGAAATCAGGCTCACAACCTCCCTGCAACCGAAACAGTTGCGCTCTGGTTGTGTTGCCTACGCTTCAAAGGTTGAAGTTCAATTTATCACCCGGCCGTAATCATCCTGCATGCGTTCGATGTCGTCTTCCCGCAGATCCTCACCATGCTGAACCTCGAGAATCAGCAAATCAGTGTCGTCTGCACGGGCGCGATGCACGGCGCCGCAGGGGATGGAGAGCATGACGCCAGTGCTGGCCGGTTGCGAGTGATCACCGCAGAGCAGCGCACCTGAACCAGACACCACGGTCCAACTTTCGCTGCGGTGATGATGCCGCTGCAGAGACAACTGCTGCCCGGCACGTACAAGCAAGCGTTTAACCAAATAATTCTCCCCCTGGACCAACGTTTCGTACCAGCCCCAGGGACGCTCAACACGCATCAGTACACCCGAGTCAGATCACTGTCACCAGGTCAAGGCTGACACGGGCACGGGTAATGGCTGTGTATAGCAATCGGCGTTGATGATCAGCAGCCGGTCCATCCTCTAGGGGATCAGGCCAAAGCACGATCACCCGATCCGCCTCACTGCCCTGGGCCCGATGGATGGTGAGGGCGACAGCAGGCTCCAAGCGACGCAAACGGGCTGGATGGAAGCGGCGCACCTCCAGTTGGCCATCAGGGTCCACCACCTGAAACAGCAAACGTCGTTCGGAACCGGCCCCGATGGCAACACCGAGGTCGCCATTGGCCAAACCGAGTTCCGGTTGATTGCTGCCGCAGATCACCGGCAACCCGACCGGCCATCGCTCGACCTTGAGCAGGGCACTGGCCCCCAGCAGCGTGCGGTGAACATCCTCGAGGCTCCAGGGCCCCCGACGGCGTGGACACAGCAGCAGGTCATGCTCCAGGGACTCGAACAACGACCGGGAAGCTGCCATCAGCTCCTGGTCGCTGCAGCGGTCAAGGTCACGCGCCAGCACCTCCAATTGTTTGAGGCGCTGGATGCAGCGCTCACGCACTAACGCCGGAAAACGACGCAAGGGGCTGGGATGCACCTGAAGATTGGCCTGTTCGGGCAAAGCAGTTAGATCCGCTGCAAATGCCGTCAGATCCCCCTGACGCAGATGCTGCGCCATCTCGGCCAGGGCACCTCGGTTGCGATAGGTGCGTTCCAAACGCACCGCACCGGCGCCGAAACGGTCGCGCACCTCGGGCTGCTGAAGCCGATGCCAAACCGCTCCACTTCCCACCGGCGGCAACTGGGCTGGATCCCCCACCAACAGCAGCCGACAAGCGCTGGGCAACGCCTCCAACAAGGCCTGAGTCAGGGCCAGATCCAACATCGACATTTCATCGATCACCAGGAGGTCCAACTCCAAGGGGCGATGACGGTGTCTGCCGAATCCACGGCTGCCAGCCTCGAGCCAGCGGTGGAGGGTGCTGCAGGGCAACGGAGCCCGCTCGGACAGCACCGCATCCCCCAGGCGACGGGCTGCCTTACCGGTAGGTGCCGCCAATCCGATGCGTAAGCCGGGATGGCGTGCTTCCGCCCGGGCCAAAATCTCAACCACAGTGCTGGTTTTGCCCGTGCCGGGGCCACCGCTGAGCAGCACGACCGACGCCTGATCCAGGGCGCGCACGGCGGCGCACTGCTCAGGATTGAGACGAGCCGACAGCCCTGGGTCGGCATCGTTGACGGGCTCCGGGAAGGAAGCATGGGCCCGCTCCACCAGCTCGTCCACCACCTGCTCCATGGCCTGCAACCAGCGGCGCCAGCCCAGCCGGTCGCCCTGACGAAGCAGGGGGGAGGTCTCCCCCTGCAGCCATCCACTGGCTTCAGCAACGGCCAAACGTTCCGGCGTGAGAGGCACCGTCAACTCCCCCTGCTCCAACGCCAAGACAAGGTCGCGACTGAGCTCCTCCAACTCCGGACCATCCACTTGGGGCGGAATCCGACGCCGCAAAGCGGCATGCAGACCGGCCGTAAAGCCGGAAGGCCAACCACTGTTTCCCAGGGGCAGGAGCTCCGTCACGACGTCACCTCAGACAGGGCACGGTCAAGAGCTGCGATGCGATCAAGCGGCACGGATTCGACGATGCGGCCAGGGCCGACAGGACCCTCTGGAGAGGCACTCATCGATCCGGGCATCCCCCGCAAGAAGCAGTAGACATAGCCCCCCAGATGCCGCTCGGGGGCGTAATCCGGCAGCCGCCAACGCAGATGTCGATGCAGGGCCACCAGGTAGAGGTGCGCCTGAAGGGGGTAATGGTGATGCAGCATCTGATCCTCCATCGCGTCCTGGGAGTAGTGATGCGGACCGCACAGCCCGGGTTCAACACCGGTGCGCCGCTCACCGATCCAGTTGCTCTTCCAGTCGAGGACCCACCAGCGCTTGTGCTGGGGGTCCTGGAACACCAGATCGATCGAACCGGTGAGAAAGCCACGACTGTTGATCGACAACGACGCCAAAGCAGGGCTGTAGGACGCACCAAAACGGGCTTTGGCATCGAAGGCAAAGGCAGCGACCAGATCGGCTGTACGCACGTGCTGAACCGGCAGATCAAAGCTGAGTTCGGGCAGGCGCTGGTCCGGGCCCAGCTGATCCAGCGACAACGACCCCAACGGTCCACCCAGGGGCGTCTGAAGCACCTGATCCAAGCCCGTCAACACATCGTTCTGCAGGCCTGGATCGAGGCCAGCCCGCCGTAACTCGGCGGCGATCAGCTCCAGTCGTTCGCTTGGCTCCGGCGACTCTGCTGCGGTGAAGGGGAACTGTTCGAGAATCCGATGCAGGCAATCCCCCGCCGCGGCTCCACGGGGGAAGGCCGCCAAAGGCCCCGTCTCAGACCACTCTGGTTCAGCAACTGCCGAGACAACGTCCTCGGCCCCTGGGTCACGATCGCGGCCATGCTCATGGAGCCGAATCTCGTCGGATGAGGCAATCCAGGCTGAGTAACTGGCACGTCCCCAACTCCGATCAATGCGCTTGGGAATCGGACCCAAGGCCAACGTCTCCGCCCGCAGCGGAGGCCGCCAACGCGCCCCGCTGGGCAGGCTCTCCGCCAGGGGGGAGACGCGGATAGAAACCTCTCGCTCGACCAGGGCATCACTCAGCCGTTGATCGGTCAGGCTTTCGATCGCGTCTCCAGCCGCCTCAGCACCAAACAGCCAGGCAGGCATGGGCGAGCCCTCCTGGCCAAAGGCTCGAGCCCAGATCAGGATGAGCTGGGATTTGGCTCGGGTCACCGCGACATAGGCCAGCCGTTCGGCCTCGGCCATGGCCTCCTGCTGCGCCTGTTGCGCCGCTTGCCAGCCCTCACCCCAGTGGGCATCCACCCGAACCAGGCACTCACCAGAACGGGGATCACGCCAGAGCGGGCCAGCAACAGCTGGGGGTGACTCCCAGAGATACGGGCAAATCACCACCGGATATTCGAGACCCTTGCTGCGGTGAACAGTGACCACGGCGATGGCGCTGTCGGCCTGATCGCTGTGGGGCTGGCGCGCTTCCGGCACGGGCCGACTGGGATGTAACCGCTCCCGCCGCAACCAATCCGCAGCAGTGGCCACGTCCAGCCCCTGGCGGTGCATCGCTTCCTGCACCAGCCGAGCTGCCTGCTGAAGATCCCCCAACATCCGCCCCCGTTCCGACAGACCCGCCAACTGTTCCCCCTTCAGCAGGTCGGCCAGCGCTCCGAGCAGGCCCAGCCGGGGCATCAACTCGGCCAGTCCACGCAATTGCAGGGCCAGCTGATCCAACCGGTCCTGGTCCAAGCCATCTGGCGGTATGCCCATCAATCCCGAGCAGGCCAGCAAGCGCAGGCGAACGTCATCGCCCGGTTCTGCCAGCGCATCGAGGAACCACTGCAAGAGCAGGGCGGCTTCACTGTCGAGCACATCCCCCTGCGTCACCAGGCGCGTAGGGAGACCACAGGCACCCAGGGCGCGCCGCAGCGCTTCAGCCTGCTGATGGCGGCTCACCAACACACACAGGTCGGCGGGGTTGAGGGTGTCCTGTTGCTGCAGTTGCTCCAGCACCATTGCAGCGAGGCGCTGGGGCATCTCCTCCTCCAAGGCACTGCGGGTGGATGGCGACTCGGTGGAGATCAACTGCAGTTGCAACGCCGCGGCGTTCTGCGGTGGCGTTGCAGAGCTGCAGGGCTGCACCGCGGGCACTGGAAGCGCAGAGCGGGGGAGACCAGGAGCCATTAACCGGTTCAACCCCTCCATCAAGGGTGCCGTCGTACGGAAGTTGTCGAGCAGGTGATCGATCCGCTCCACCTGCTGCCGGGCCGCCATGTAAGTCGCTAGATCACCGCCGCGAAAGCGGTAGATCGCCTGCTTGGGATCCCCGACCATCAGCAGCAGATGGCGTTCACCATCGCCGAAAGCCCGCTGCAAAAGGCGCCACTGCACAGGGTCGGTGTCCTGGAACTCATCCACCATCACGGCCCGGTAGCGCTGTTGCAGCGACGCAAGCCAAGCGACGTCGCCATCACCGGGATCCATCGCCGCCAACAATCCGGCAAAGGTGATCACACCGCGACGGCGGCGGCGGCGGTCGAGCTCCTGCAAGCCTCGCTCCAGCAAGTACTGCCAGGTGCGCTCCAACGGTGCATCCCAGAGCGCTGCGACGGCGGCCTGCAATCCCGGCATCACAAGGCTGGGGTCGGTTTCACCGCACTTCCGCGCGATACGGCACCAACTGGAGGGGTGGAAGTAATCCTTCAGTGGCTTCTCATGGGACGCAATCTCCAGCAGCGAGGGAACAGCCGTCTGGACACTGAGCCACTGATTGATCTGCGCACAGCGATCGCTCTTCGGCTTGGCGGAGTAGGGGGTGGTGGAACCACATCCCTGGGCTTTCCATTGTTCAGCGGCCTGGCGGAACCCTGCATCAAGGGCGGCATGGTCCCGGTGCCAGAGCGGGAGAAAGTCCTCCCAGAGTTGCGCCACCCAGCGTTCCAGCTGCGGTGCGAGAGAGCCGTCCAGATCGATTGCCGTTTCGCTGGCTCTGAAGCGCGGCTGCTGTTCGCCATCGAGTTGCGCTAACCCCCTGCGGAGAGCCTGCGGGGAGAGTCCACGCTGACGTAAACCCTTGAGCTGGTCCGGCGGCAGGCTCAACAGCTCCTGTTGCCAGAGGTCCTGCACCACTTCGGCCTGAAGCGCGGTGGCATCGGTGTCGAGCTGGGGCTCCATCGCAGCACCGTTGCTGAGGGCTAAACGGCGAAGACTGCGTCGGCAAAAGCCATGAATGGTGGTGATATCAGCCCGGTCCAGCTGCTCCAGAGCCACCAGCAAGCGGCGAATCCAAAGCTGACGCGCATCCCCTGGGTCCGTTCCCGCCAGCCAATCCTCAAGAACAGGATCTGGGGCGGAAGCATCTCGACCCTGCTCAAGTTGTTCCAGACCCTGCAACGCCTGCTGCAGGCGCTGGCCGATGCGGGAACGCAGCTCTTCAGCCGCCGCATCGGTGAACGTCACCACCAACAGACTGTCGAGAGCGTGATCGGCCTCCGTGATCAGACGGAGACAGAGATGAGCCAGGGCAAAGGTTTTGCCTGTGCCAGCACTTGCCTCGAGCAAGCGGACCCCGGGACTGAGGGGGTAAGAGTTGGCATCGAAGCGCTGAGCCATGGATGAAGTCTGATCGGCGCAGACCTCAAGAGCAGTGTTAACTTCTATGAAGCAGTCGGCGAAAGCTGCGAACTGGACTGGGTGCTGTCACGTCCCAGAACAGAAGACGACCTGAGCGAGGGCCTGAAGAACCCTCGCTTTTTTGTGGGCTTATGAAGCGATACGACTCAACCCTTGAGAGAACAAGGGCTTGTGTCGATGCGGTGCCAGCAGCGAACAGGTTGGTGAAAAGCACCTGCGTTGTTGTGTCTCCTGAACGTCGTCAGAAATTGGCTCAGCTGCTCGTGAGCAAGGCCGCCGCTGTCGAAAGCATCGGCCAGGAACATCGGGCTTACTTCTTCCGACGTCAGGCAGGAGTTCCCGTGGTGATATCGAATGAACGCATGGGCGAGATGTTGGACGAGCTTTTCACTTAGCGAAGTTGCGCCAGGAGAGGGCCGTAAAGCAGCTGGCAAGCCTCTTGGAATCCGTCCTGATCCATCAGCTGCTCCGCGGAGATCTCCGTACCAAAGCAGAGCTGCATCACCGGGGTGGTTCCTTCCTCCTGCCAGGTCGCTCGAAATCCCAGTTCCCCGGAACCCGGTTTGCGCTGCTCTTTGGCCACCATCTGCCAGCCACTCTTCGGGGGAACCGGCCAGCACTGCACCAGGCCCTGTTGCGCCAAATCCTGAAGCTGGTGCAGCCGATCCATGGCTTCAGCCTCCGGTAACGCAGCCCAACGCAGATGCACCTCAGCTCCGACAACCCGTGTGCTGCGGGCAACCACCGCTGAACCACCAGCAGGAGCCAGACCCTCAGCACAAAGCAGCAGATGCTGCAACCAACCGCGCATCACGGCCGCGGCCGTAAGCATGCCGGGCTGCACCACCACCTGGGTGTCCCCGGCAAAAAGCAGGGGCGTTGGCAAGCCCGCGAGGACATGGACCTCCCGCCGGCAGGGGCCGAGCGATGCCAACTGACGCTGCAGGGCCTGCCAACGCTGCTGCAGATCCTCCTGCTCCAGAGCAGCGCCAGCACCCGCAGGAAGCACGCCCTGGCCCGCCAGCAACGCCGTCCAATCTGGAGCCGACCCAAGAATGAATTGCTCCTCAAGCTCATGGTTGAGCAGCAGATAGCGCTGCAAACCGTCCAGCTCGAGGGCTTCGAGGTCCTCCACAGCCTCAATGCCTTCACCTGGACGCAACCCCCGCGCTTGCAACCAGGCCTTCTGGGGCTGCTGCATCCAGGTCAGCAACGCTTCAGGGTCCAAAGCCGAGACCGAGGTCGGAACGTCACCGTCTCGAGCCAGCGGTTCCCGCCAAAGCGATGACCAGGCCAGCCCCAGGGAGTCCTGGGCCGATGCTGAGGCGCGATCGAGGCAGCGCCTTGCCTCCAGCTGGCGTCGATCACAACTAAGCGGCGCCTCGGGTCTGAAGTTTTCAGGGGAAAGGGGGTTGGCCGCCGGAGTGATCACCAACCCCTCCGTGGAGGCACTGGCCCGACGCAACTGCTCTTGCAGGACGGCAAGCCACTGTTCCACGGGCGCCGCTGGCGGCTGGGGCTCACCCGTGCGCTCCAGCCGACCGCACCAGCTGATCAAAAGATGACGCCGAGCGGACATCAAGGCCTCCAGCAGCACGTAGCGGTCCTGGTCGCTGCTACGGGGGTCCCCCAGACTCCGTTGCTGCTCCAGCAGATGGAAGCCAGGACGCCGGCTCGGGCGAGGGAAGTCAGCGCTGTCTAGCCCCATCAACACAATCACCTTGTGGGGAATCGCTCGCATCGGCTCCAGGGCGCTGATGGTGAGAGCACCACTGCGGTGACCGAAGCGGCCGCTGTCCACCGACAACGCCTCCTGCAGCACCTCCAGCGCCACGGCAGCGTCGAGGTCCAAGGGGCAGTCTTCCGCCCGCAGCCGCCACTCCTCCAGCGCCGCAGCCCAGCTCTGTAACTCGTCGGCCCAGGCTCCACCATCAGCGAACAACTCCTCCAGCAGGGACTGCAGCATCTGCACCCAGCCATGACATGGCCGGGGCTGGCGCAAGCGATCCAGCATGCGCGCCAGACGATCCAGAAGACTCCACCAACGCACCAGGCGGTCGGGGTCAAGCCCCTGCTGAAACGGTGCCGCCCCCGCCGGCGCCAGGCCCGGCTCGACCGGCAGCACCAGCCCGAGCAGCCAGCGGTCCAGACACCAGCGCAGGCTGTGCACCTCATCACTCCCCCGCTCACGGGAATCGAGCCCCCAGCGAAAACCGCTGCGTTGAAGCGTTTGGGTCATCAGCACCGCGTCCTCCGCCGTGAGTCCCTGCTGGCCCTGAAGGGCCGGGTTGGCCAGGAGACGCTCCAGACCCGTGGCGGTGAGGCGCGTGGCCGCCAGCTCCAACAGCGTGAACATCGCCATCGACAACCCAGGACTGCTCTGCTGACTGCGGTCGGTGAGGCGCCAGGGCAAATCGATACCGATGGCAGCCGAGTCGTTGAACACAGAGCTAAGCAGCGGTGCATAGCGCTCAATCTGCGGCGTCATCACCAGCACGTCCCGCGGCGCAAGATCGGGATCGGCAGCCAGCCACTGAAGAATGCGATCACGCACCAATTGCACCTCCCGCCAAGGACCCGGCGCTGCCTGAAACAGCAGCGACTGGTCGTCGGTGGAACGGGTCAACTCGGAGATGCTTTCGGCATCCACCAGCTGCTGCTGAAGCTGATCGAGCAGGGTGGGCTGACGCTCTTCAGCAGCGGCGATCTGCAGGGACCCCGCAAACAGGTCACCCTCGCGTCGCTCCCCCAGCTGCGCTTCACCGGAGCCTTCCAACAACTGCTGAAATTCAGCACCCATCCGCCCGAGAACAGCCTCCAAACGAGGCGCTTCAGCCAACCAGCCACCATCGGGAGGGGAAAGCCAGTCCTCCCCAAGTGAGGCCCGCCGACTGCCGCAACGCTGCCAGAGGTCCGGGCAAGGCGTCAGCAGGTAGATCTCCACCTCCAGAAGCCCAGACAAGGCCTGAATGAGGTCAACCTGCACGGGCGCCAGAGCGCTGATGCCGAACAGCCTCAACCGCTCCGGCAGCACGGCAGGGTCGACGTCTCCTCGCCGCAGCGAATCAACAGCCTCACGCACCTGCAGGCCAAAGGGGGCGCGGGGCAGCCGTTGGGCCAGCAGTCTCCAGAGAACGGCTTGCCAGTCATCTTCTGGCCGCGGCCGTTTCCATCGCTCCAGTTGATCTGGGCGATAGAGGGCGTAATCGTCCATGGCATCGGCGATTGATCGTGCCAGCTGCCAGCGATCCCGCGTTAACCCCGAGGTGGTTCCCTCTCGCTGGGCTAACCACACCTGAAGAGGCTGGGCGACCGGTTGCTCCAACAGTTCGGGAAGCAGCTCAAGTACAGCCCAGACCAGCTGGCCCGCCCGCCAAGGATCATCTTCCTGAGCCGGGAGATGAAGCACCTGGCGCACCAGCTGCCGCAAGCGACTGCCCGGAAACGGGAAACGCACCAGAGAGCTGATGCCATTGGCCATGGCCAGCTGCTCCCCCAGCCATCGGCTGGTGGGCCAGGTGTTGACCATCACCTCAACCGTCTCCAAAGGCCCAAGCTGCTGCTCAATCAACTGCCGAGACAGCAAGCGAGCCAAAAATTCAGCCCTGTTGCTTCGGTAAACCGTCAGCAAGAGCCTGTATTTGCAGACAGCACAGACGGTCTTTGCTGGAGATCCGAAGGCCTGGGAAAGGATGTGTCCGTTGCAGCCCCCTGAACCTGCACAACAGCATCCGTTTCCGGGCAGAACGCCGACAGACAACCGCCGTAGACCGCCCCTGTATCGATCAGCACGATGCGCTCCAGGCGCTCCACCTGGGGACGGGGCGTGTGTCCCACAACAACGAGGCCAAAACGACCGTCATAGGTCTCCCAGAACGGGTCGCGAATGGAGAGATCCGGCTGGCCATCAGCATTGAATCCGGCGTGGGTGGCGCACCAGCCGTCACCTCGATACACGAGGGGGAGCTGTTGCAGTCGCGGGAGCCACTGTCTCGCGCTGCTCTCGCCCAACTGGCCGACGGTGGCGTGTTGGCTCAAGCCTTCCTGCGATGAAGCAACAACGTGGTTCTCCAAAGCATGGATGAGATCTTGCTCGTGGTTACCGCGCAACCACGTTGCACGGCCCGTCTGGATCAGATCCCAAACCAGATCCATCGTTGCAGGGATGGCCGCACCACGGTTGATCACATCCCCGCAGAACACCAGATGGTCGTTCGGCGGCAGAATCGCAAGCAGATTGAGCAAAGGCTGGTAGCAGCCGTGCACATCTCCAATCACCCAGTGCTTGCGTCTGCTCTGGTTCAAGACAAGGTCATGGAGATCTCCCAATTCTGTCTACCCCACTGACCCCAGCAATCAACCAAAAAGCAGATCAGAACAAACCGAGAAAACGCTTGCGTTCCGGCTGTTCTGCCGAGTCTGGCTTGGCTTTTTCTGGGGTTGCTCGTCGATAACGGGGCTTGGTATCACCGACGGTGACCAGAGGGTCATTGTTTTTGAACCAAATCCAGTCACGAATCGGGGGCGTCTCGGTGAGATCGCGACGGGTCAGCCTTAACCCCAGCTTGGCCGAAGCACCCAAAAGGATGTCCACCATTGCGTCTCCATCGGCACAGGTGGCCAACGCCTTATTGGTTTTCTCAGCACCATCGAGGGCTTTGACCAGAAGTGCGATGCGCTGCTGAACAGGAAGGGAACTGGGATTCATCAGACGGCATTGGCAAGAGCATCGGGAATCACCTCGGACGGTGCCTCGAAGGAGCCCACCACGACGTATTCGAGACGCAGTTTGAGGAAGGTGATGAAGGTGGGGTCGGTGGACACCACTGCAGCAGCTGGTTGAGGGACCTTCGCCTTGACGTCAGCCATCTCTGGCGCCTCAAGAAACACCGGTTGCTTCACCAACCAGAAATCGATCTCCTTTCCCGTCTCGGCGTAGTTGCGCTGACGCTCCCGAAGCACTTCCTCCAGCGGCTCCTCCACCGTGAGGAAGCGCTCGCTGGCTGCAATGAAGTGATAGGTGGTCATCCGGGCGCCTGTCCGAAAAGGGGATCAAGGCGGGGATTCTGAACCAAAACCTTCATATCCCGCACAGCCTGTTGCAGTCCGACGGCCACTGACCGCGCCACGATGGTGTGACCGATGTTGAGTTCCTCCATGCCGGGAATGGCTGCAATTGGCTCAACGTTCTGATAAGTCAGGCCATGGCCGGCGTTGACCCGTAGACCGAACTGCCGAGCGATGGCTGTGCCTTCCTGCAACCGCGCCAACTCCTGCGGCTGGGTGGTCCAGTCGGCATCGGCATACCGTCCCGTGTGCAATTCCACCCAGCAAGCACCCGTGCTTTTGCAGGCATCAAGCTGGTTGGACTCCGGATCCACAAACAGGCTGACCGGAATGTTGGCGGCCTGAAGGGTTTGCACAAAACCACGCAGGGTGTCTTTTTGTCCTGCCACATCCAGGCCTCCCTCGGTCGTGACCTCCTCACGCCGTTCCGGCACCAGCGTGACCATGTCGGGCTTGATCCTCAGCGCAATGGCCACCATCTCCTCGGTGGCTGCCATTTCCAGGTTGAGCCTGGAGCGCACGGTTTGTCTAAGCAACTCCACATCCCGATCCTGGATATGGCGGCGATCTTCCCTCAAGTGCACGGTGATCCCATCAGCACCGCCGAGTTCGGCGAGAAGAGCCATCGACACTGGGTCTGGCTCCACGGTTCGCCTCGCTTCTCGAATGTTGGCGATGTGGTCGATATTGACGCCGAGGCTGGCCATGACGAGGCAGTCGTTGGCCGGATCCTATGCAGCTTTGCCTGGGGGCCTTAAGTTCTCAAACGTCGAATTTGTAGAGCCCGTTGCAAGCGGCCCTGGCGACCCGAGAAAGCGCCCTAAGTGTCGAAATCGACCGTTTCTGGGCCCCCCTGGCGATGTTCACCACCCAGGACCTCGCTCTGCGTCTTCAGTTTCGTGAGCGGCTGGTGCTGCATCCGGAGCATCTGCCCCATCAAGGACCGGTGATCTTGGCGCCAACGCACCGCGCCCGCTGGGATGCACTCATGCTGCCGATGGCCGCAGGCCGACGGGTCAGTGGCCGCGACTGTCGCTTCATGGTGACAACCACTGAAATGCGTGGGCTGCAGGGATGGTTTCTCCAACGGCTGGGCTGCTTTCCGGTGGACCAGGGACGACCCTCGATGACCACCTTGCGCCTCGCCATCGATCTTTTGGCCGCCGGACAGCAGCTGGTGATGTTCCCCGAAGGCAGGATCCATCGAACCGACCAGGCCATTCAGCTGTGGCCGGGTCTGGTGCGTCTGGCTCAGCTCGCCCAGAGCCGAGGCGTTTCCGTTCCTGTCGTTCCCGTCGGGCTCGGGTACAGCCAGGCCCCACCACGGCCCTTCAGCCGGGCTGCCATTTGTTTCGGTTCCGCCCTGACGGTGCCACCAAAAGGCGAGCGTGAGGCAACACGCCAGTTCAACATCCAATTGGCTGATGCGATGCATACGGCTGAACAAGCGGCCCGTACTGCCGTTGGCCGACCACTAAAAGGCTTCTAAAGTCCGCCAAACTTTTCTTGCTGTTCTCATGGGTTGTCGCGCATTGCTGACAGCTGCTGCACTGGTGGCGACCCTGGGTGTCACTGCGGCTCCTGGCATCGCACAAACGTCAGCAGGAAACCGCGTTCTTGCTCAAACCCAGGGTGGATTCAACCCTGCAGCTGTTCGATCCATGCTCGCCAGCGGCGACGCTGCCGCCAGCCGGGGAGACCTTGCAGCGGCACGGGCCGATTACGACAAGGCCCGTCAAGCGTCCAAGCAACTGCTGGCCTTCTACCGCGATCTAAGTGGTGCCTTCCGCGGGCTGGACGCGCGCATTCCCCGTGAGATGGACAACAAGGGCCGTGAAGCCCTGGAGCTGCTTGCCGAAACCAACCTGAGGCTTGCAGCCCTGTTCCGTCGCCAGAACCAGCCGGAAGTGGCTGTTCCAGTACTGGTCGAGGTGGTCAAGCTGATGACACCCGCCAAGCCCCAGGGTCAGCAGGCCTACCAAAGCCTTCTGGAACTGGGCTTTGTCGAAACGGAATTCCGAGGTGCATCTGCAGCCGGCCAATGAGCCGGTCTGTCAGCATCTGAGCCAGTTCCCACTTGTGCAACCACCGCCATGGTGCAGCCGGATGCCGTTGAAGCCGCGATCCAACAGGTCATTCCAGACGCCAACGTCACCGTTGAGGATCTGACCGGCGGCGGTGACCACCTCCAAGTGACGGTTGTGTCGTCCGCTTTTGCGGGCCTCTCACGCATCCGTCAGCATCAGATGGTCTACGGCGCTCTGCAGCAAGAATTGGCAAGCGAGGCGATTCATGCCCTCGCGCTCAACACCTCAACTCCTTCGGACGCTGCGTCCGCTTAACGCTCAACACACGATCAACGATGGACCCTTCCACCAAAGCTCGAATCGAAACTCTGGTCGCCTCCAGCCCGATCTTCGTGTTCATGAAGGGCTCCAAGTTGATGCCCCAGTGCGGTTTTTCAAACAACGTGGTCCAAATCCTGCACTCCCTCGGTGTGGCATTCGAGACATTCGATGTTCTTTCCGATATGGAAATTCGCCAGGGAATCAAGGACTTTTCCAGCTGGCCCACCATTCCCCAGGTTTACGTGAAAGGGGAATTCATGGGCGGCTCTGACATCCTGATCGAGATGTACAACTCCGGCGAACTCAGGGAAAAATTGGAAATTGCTCTGGCGAGCTAACTCAATAGCCCCGGGGATGCTGCATATACAAAGTGCTGACATCCCCGTCAGGGCCAATGAAGCTGGAGGGATCCATGATCCAGCGATCGATTAATTGCTCAAGGCGATGCTGAGAACGAGGGTCAAGAGAACCTGATTTCCTCAAGGCATGCAGATAGCCATCGGAGTACAGCCGCAGCTCCGATGGGGTGTGATAGCGCGTGGTCAGCTCCTGGCAGGCATCGCACAGCGACTGGAAATGACGGATAGCTTCAGGGTCGTCGAGTGATGTCATGAGATGCAACAGCAGCCCCTGTTACCAGCCTGCCAGGAAATTCGGCTTAGCGTAGGCGCGCCCGGGCCGATCCAGTGACCTCCACTCCCCACGACCTTTCGGCTGAAACGTCTGCAGCCAGCTCCGATTCGGTTGTGATGCCAACCTCAAACACCGGTCAGGAGCCTTCTCGGGTCTTGGTTGTCGAGCCGCATCCAACCCTGCGCACGGTGCTGGTCCAGCGGCTCCGTCATGACGGACATCTCACGGCAGCTGTTGCCAATGCCGTTGAAGCTTTGGAGGTTTGTCAGGAACAGTCTCCCGATCTGTTGGTCAGCGCGGAACTGCTGGAGCGCAGCTCTGCACTCCGTCTGGCAGAACAGCTGCGTTGCCCTGTGATTGTGCTGACGGCACGCACCGGTGCAGAACCGGTGGTGGGATTGCTGGATGACGGCGCCGATGATGTGTTGCGCAAGCCTTTCGGTCTTGAAGAATTGGCTGCCCGTTGTCGCACCCTGCTCAAGCGGGGGCACAGCGGTCTGCAGGAACGGGTCACTGTCGGACCGCTCGAAGTGCATCTGCTGCTGCGCCAAGTGACGCTGAGGGAGCAGCCGGTGGAGCTCAGCCCTCGCGAATTCGCCCTGCTTTGTGCCCTTTTGATGCCCCCTGGGCTGGTGCGTAGCCGACAGGAACTGCTGCGGATGGCCTGGCCACCCTTCAGTGGCGGCCCCCGCTCCGTGGACACCCAGGTGCTGACCCTGCGCCGCAAGTTGGAGCAGGCAGGTCTAGGCGAGGGCGGTGGAATCACCACCGTTCGCCAGCGGGGCTATCGCTTCAGCCTGGACAACCTGCCGGCGAGCTAGATCAGGTGTCGTCATTCCAGTCAGAGACTGGAGTCTTACTGTCGCGGGATGAGTTGAAATCGACGTCCTCGCAAACCTGAGATGTTTGCTCACACCCCTTGGAGACCGTCTAAGGGCTCTGGCGTTGATGTACGGGTCCAATGATTCATGCAGCTTTCTTGGCTCGCTCTGGCTTCCAGACGCCAAAGGTCAGCGCAAGGCATCGCGCAAAACCAGCCATGAGGAGACAACAAAATCCCACTGCTCCATCACGAATCACCGCCAGTGCAGCATTCAGAGAGATTCGCTAGTGCCTTTTGAATGGATGCGAATTGATTGCTTCAGTTGAGCCTCTTTAGGCGGGACCAAATGGTGTGAGGTCACCCAACCCAATTCACAGACGTGGTTCAAACAGACTTTCACCTGAACCGTTCCACAGGGGAGATTTGTTAGTTCGGTTGTCATCCCGTAAGACCAACTGGTTCGATTTGAGCGTCTTGAAGCGACTTGGCAACCGCAAACATCTGAACGAAATCAAGAGTTGTTTCCAGCCCAGGCGCAGTTGATTTATCCGTTCACACGGGTAACCATGGCGGGGTCGACACCCGGGAGCCCCCGCCGTGATCGGATTAACCAGAATTTATTGCAACCAAGGAGAGAAGTTTCTCCTCATCGATGTCGTTTCTGAAGACGCCCCCAAGACTTCGGAAGAGCTTGCCAATGAAGGCTGGGAGATTGAAGCAGAAATACCTGTCTGAAATCAGTCGACGATCACAACGTCAGCCCCGGGGCGACCGTTACAGACGGCTACAGCACCAATGCCGTTCAGAGGCTTCCCGGTCACTGTCTCAATGGTTTCAACGCACTGGTTGAAGTGCCGGCGATCGGTGGGATCTGGATGGCTCCATCGATCACCACAAAGCTGATCAGTACAGGACAAAGGTGAGCATTGATGAGGCCTTTGACTTTGCTCATTGGCCTGGCCTGGCTGGATTCAGCATTGTCTCCACATCCTCGATGGACGGACTTATGCCTGGGTATCCCCAAGCGGTTCTACGGCATAGATGGCTGTAATGGTTCACAGTGAAGGGGTACTTCGGTCCGAGGACCCAGCGCGAACACTCAATAACGAAATCTCAGAGCTTCAGGCCCGAGTTGCATTCCCTCAACACTGGAGCAGCGGAGAACACGCGCAGCACATTGAGAAACTCCGCCAGCTCCAAAACCAAAAGCAGCAGCTGGCTTCCGAATCAAGGCAAGCTCATATGGAGCGAAACCATTACTGAAGATCTTTCCTACAAAACTGAAGGCGCTTGGCTAAGCAATGAGCCACAGCAGATGTTCTGCCAGTTCACAAGCCATCGGGATGGCTCTCGAAATGAATTAATTTGCCTGCGCAATTTTCATTGGCGACCACCTGATGACCCAATCCCCCAAGGCAGTCAGCTGATGACGCGCCAAGAGGCTTTGGAGAAATGGAACACGCTCAAGTCGATGGGCTGGAAAAAATGTGCTGGCCCCCTGCACCAAGGCACGCTCTGAGAATCAACTGCCGCTGCATCTGCATGAGCTGACAGACCAGTTGCAGTTCGGCGTTGACGAACCAGACGTCTTCGCCGGATTTCTGCACCGGAGGATGGGTAGGAATAGTCCTTGGGTTCCGTGGTGTTGAAGCCTGTATCAATCACAAAGCCACCGAGAAGCACGATCCGGGGCTTTCTTTCGTCAGCCTGGATAACCTGCAGGCAAGCCGATCCAGCCTTGAGCCAGGGCCAGGGAAGCAAGCAGTTCGCCGGCAATCATCATCACGGCTAAGCCCGCCAAGAGCTGATAGGTCCAGGGTGGGGTCAAACGCCCGATGCCCTTCGTCGACACATTGGTGTTGGCCGCCAGCAGAGCCAGGAATCGATCAAAGCGCTCGATGCGTTGCGGCAACAGCTGGTGGCGAAGATCGGCTGCCTTCACGTAATACACCGTTCCGCCCTGACTGGTACCGACAGGGACCAGGCCACGGATGTCCTGCCAACGCATGGTCCAGCCGCGGCGCAGCAACCAGCGAATCCAGGTGGGGTAACGCACCTGGATTCCCTCAGCATCAGTCTCCACCCGTTCACTCAACAAACCGATCACCAACACCAAGCCCAGCAGCAGCCCTGCCACCACAAGCCATCGAACCTCAGCAGGAGCGAGCAAGGGCAAGGGCAACACCAAAGCCCCATAGAGGCTGAGCAGGGTGAAGCGGATCAGGGGTGATAGGCCGAAGCGTTCGATGCCGGTCATCGGTCGTCCGGGGACCCCGGCAGCGGTTCGATCAGTTCGGAGGGTTGGTAGGTGCCACCAAACACCTCCTGTTCACGGCCTTTCCAAAACTGGCCCAGACGCATCAGATCGGCGTGGGCCTCCTGCACCTTCTCGAGATACAGCTGAGGGTCCATCGACGCCTTGGCTTCCTTGAGCTTTTTGAGCCGCAGCATCTGCAGATTCCAGGGCTTGCTGAGCTCACCCCTCTGCTCGAGGTAGCGGGCCAGATCTTCCGACGACGGCTGAAACTCAGGCGGCATCCCAACTCCTAGATGAAATTACGCTAAGCAAAAGATCAGGCCGGCAGCGCCCAGGGGTTCAGGCCCAGGTCGGCCCCAACCCGATGGGCACAGGCAAACCCACTGAAGGCCACAGCATTCAGACCCTGGCCGGGGAAACAGGAATCGCCCACGCAATAGAGGTTCTTCAGTCCGGTGCGGTTGAACGGCATCGGTAGAAGACCCGGGAGCTGCATCGCCGGGATCGGGCCGTAGCTGCCCTGAAAGCGCCCGAGAAAACGCCGGTGGCTGCGGGGCGTGCCGATCTCCTTGTGGGTGATGGCCTCCGCAAGGCCGGGCAGGACCGCCTCGAGTCGCTGGATCAATCGCGCGGCATCGGCTTCCTTTTTCTCCCGGTACTGACTGGGCGATAGCCCTTGCCAGGCCTCCATCGATGACGGCGTGAAGGTGTGGACGATGTGATGGCCAGCCGGGGCCAGATCCGGATCCAAAAGCGAAGGCATCGACACAAAGATGACCCCCTGCTCGTCTTCCATCCGGCTCCATTCTTCGAGAAGCAGGTGGTGGCAATGAGTGCCGGCCGGAATCAGATCGGACCGAACGCCCAGATGCAGTGAGAGGAAGGACGGCGAAGGCACATAGCGCTTGCGCCAGAACTGCTCCTTGTCAGGCGTGTGGGCAGCATCCACCAGGGCCTGGCCAGAGCGGCGCTTTTCATCACCTTCACCCGAGAAGGTGTCCCATCGGGTGGCATTGGAGATCACCCGCTTGGCATGGATGATCTCGCCATCGGCCAGTTTCACGCCCACCGCCTGATCGTTCTCGATCAATACCTCCGTGACCCGTGCCCGATAGCGAATGGCGCCACCGTGGCGTTCCAATCCCTGCACCAGCTTTTCGGCAATCACGCCAACCCCTCCCTTGGGGTAGTTGATCCCCCCTGCATGGCGATCGGAAAACACCATGCCTGCGTTGATCATCGGCGTGCGATCCGCCGGCATCACCGACCAGCAGAAGCACTCGATATCGATGAACTTCAACAGCTGCTCGTCCTTGATGTGCTGTCGAGCCACCGCTCCGACATTGAACGGCAGCCAGCGAGCTAGGCCTAAGCAGGCCAGTGGCGCTTTGAAGAACACCTTGGTGAGATAGGCCGGATCCTCCAGGGACAGCAGCGGCATGGCGTCCAAGCAGTTGAACACCTGCCAACAGGTGTCGTAAAAGCGGCGGATTCCCTCGGCCTCGTGGGGAAACCGTGCCGTGAGGTCAGCGATGAACTGCTCGTAGTCGCGATCCACCGCGATGCGCAGGCCACCGGGCATGTGGTATTCCAGCTGGGCGGAGTCGGGAATGGTGTCGCAGTGCTCGCCCACGTCCGCCAAGGCCCGAGTGAGCAGGTTGGTGTATCCCTTCGTCCCGAAGCCAAAGATCATCGAAGCTCCGACGTCGAAGGTGTAGCCCTCTCGCTTGAAGGCTCCCCCACTGCCTCCGGGGATCAGATACCGCTCCAAAACGAGGGTCTTGGCTCCTTTCGCCGCCAACTGGCTGGCGGTGACCAAGCCACCGATGCCGGAACCGATCACAACGGCATCCCACTGCTGCTTCTCGCTCATGGCATCGCTTCTTTGAAGTGACGCTAAGGGGCCGTCTGCGGCCTTGGATCCGGGCGATGAATCGGTGGCATCACCGTCAGGATCACTTCAGACCGCACCGGCCGGCCGAGTTCGGCACTGCAACGGGCATCAATGTGATGGCGAAGCGCATCAATCACACGACTTTCCTGGGGCTGCAGCGGATTGATGTAGACCACGACAAAGGCTGTACGGCCCAGCTGCTGGACGGTGAAGTCCATCATTTGCAACTGAAGCCCCACCAGTTCCTGCATCAACACAACCCGCGTGCGCTGCAGCACATCGGGGTCGGCGGCGCAGCCGGCGGCCTGGGCCATGGCATCACGCAGCGCCGCCAAGGGTTCGCGCAACAAGGCCAGGCTGACCGCAAGCACCAGCAGCGCATCGGTAATCGGCGCCAGAGCGGAAAGCGGCGTTGCCAGCAACAACGGAGAGGCCAGCAGGGCCAGGCCTGTGGCCAGGGTGATCACCGCATCGATCCGAGCATTGCGGGCCTCCGTCAACAGCAGTAGGGATACCCCCCCGGTACGACGCCAATCCCGCCGATGCCGCCAGGCCAGCAGCCCGCAAAGCGCTGTCATCAGAACGGTGTAGAGCGCCACCGGTTCCAGATGCAGCGGAGCAATGCTGGAGCCCCGCCACCAGTCGATCAGGGTGGAGCAGGCGCTGCCGACGCCAAAGCCGATCACCCCCAGCAGCACCAGGGAGCGGAACAACACATACAGGGCCTCCTGCCCCTCATAGCCATAGGGCCAGGCTCGATCCGGGGGACGCACAACATTCATGCTGATGCGGCTGGCAATCAACGATGAACCCACCAGCACACCGGAATAGAGGCCGTCCAACAGCAGGGCCGACGAACCGGTCAGCACATGGGCGGAAAACCCGGCGAGTGCCATCACTGCATTGGCTCTGACCCCAAAGCGCAGCGAGCGCTGTTCGATCCGGCGAGCCTCAGCAGGGGTGTTCATACCGTCAGAGTGTCGGGTTGAAGGGCCTGCACCGGCTCCAGGTCATGCAAGGCGCGATCGCGGTAAGCGCCATAGCGGGCTCGCTTGTCGCGGATCCGCTCCGGTAGATCGGGCAAAAGTCCAAAATTGGGGGGCATCGGCTGAAATTTCGCGGTAGGCGCCTCGCTAACGAAATGGGTGAGGGCTCCACTCATGCAGGTCGACGGCAGATCAATGGGCTCAAGCCCCCGGGCCAACCGAGCCGCATTGGTGCCGGCCAACCAGCCACCGGCAACGGCGGCGGCATAGCCCTCGGTGCCCGTGATCTGACCAGCAGCCAAGAGGGTAGGACGCTGGCGGAATTGCAGCGTGGGCTGCAGCAGCTGCGGCGATTCAAGAAAGGTGTTGCGGTGCATCACACCGAAGCGCACGAATTCCGCCTGGCCCAACCCAGGAATCATCTGAAGAACACGCTTCTGCTCTCCCCATTTGAGATTCGTCTGGAAGCCCACCAGATTCCACAGACGACCATCCTTGTCTTCCTGCCGCAGCTGAACCACGGCGTAGGCGCGCTTGGCCCGGCGCACGTCGCGATCATTCACATCACCCCAACGAGGGTCCCAGAGCCCGATCGGCTTCAACGGGCCATAGCGCATGGTGTCTTCACCCCGACGGGCCAGCTCCTCAATCGGCAAACAGCCCTCAAAGAAGGTGGCGTCGTTCTGATCAAAGTCCTTGAGTTCGGCCTGTTCGGCGTCGAGCAAGGCCTGGCGGAAGGCCAGGTATTGCTCCTTGTCCATGGGGCAGTTGATGTAGTCCGCATCACCCTTGTCGTAGCGGCTGGCGCGAAAAGCCACCGACAGATCAATGCTGTCGCCATGGACGATTGGACTCGCCGCATCAAAGAAGTGGCAATCAGCTCGGCCGGTGAAACAGCGCAGATCCTCCGCGAGGGGTTCACTGGTTAGCGGCCCCGTCGCCAGCACCGTGATCGCATCAGCGGGCGGCAGGGTGTGCTGCTCGCGGCGTTCAATCGTGACCAGAGGGTGTTGATCCAGAATTTCAGTCAGCGCAGCGCTGTAGCGACCGCGATCGACGGCCAACGCCCCACCCGCCGGGACAGCGTGGGTGTCGGCCGTGCCGATCACGAGGGATCCCAGCCGACGCAGCTCCTCCTGCAGCAAACCCGCTGCACGGTCGCTGCTCAGGGCGCCGAAACTGTTGCTGCAGACCAACTCAGCGAAGTCGCTGCTGTGGTGGGCGGGAGATCGTCGAATCGGACGCATCTCCACCAGGGTGACTGCAACCCCAGCACGGGCGATCTGCCAAGCCGCTTCGGTACCGGCAAGACCGGCACCGAGCACAGTGACATGGGGAGATTGAGACAACCAGCTGCATCAAGCAGCCTTCAGCCTACGAAGCTTGCTCGCCTGTGAATCAAGCGCGGCTGCGCTTGAGCATCAGCTGCAACTGACCCACCGCAGCACGGCCGATGTTGAAGGCAGCCCAGCTGACGGCGGCGAGGATCGGAGCGACCACAAGGAACAGACGGGCATCAATACCCAGTACTTGGCCCGTGGTGATCACGCTGAAGGCCGAGTAACCGACGATCACCAGGATGAGGACCAGACCGATGGCAACTCGGACCATTCTTGAAAACGGAAATCAGTGTCGCCGATCTTACGGACTTCTACGTGGATCCCACGACCTTCCTTGAAAGCTGATCAAATTCGCAGCAATCAAGGGGTTGAGTTCAAGGAGTGATTCGAGCGTGGGATGCCGCCAGTCGCGCATAGCGCTGGGCATGGCGGCGCTGCTCTTCGATCGCTTCCGGAGGAAGATCCCGCTTCACGACGGCCGGGGCGCCCATCACCAGAGTCCCAGGGGGCACATCCCTGGTGACGACTGATCCGGCGGCGACCAGAGCACCTGCACCAATGGTGACGCCATTCAGAACGATGGCCCCAATCCCCACCAGGCACCCATCCTCCAGGGTGGCGCCATGGATCACGGCCCGGTGACCAATGGTGACGTTGATACCGATACGTACCGGCTGCCCCGGATCGCCATGGAGCACGGCGCCATCCTGAACATTGCTCCCCGCTCCGATGCTGATCTGTTCCAAATCACCGCGAGCCACTGCCGTAGGCCAGAGGCTGCTGCCCTCTGCCATCCGGACATTGCCAATGACGACGGCGGAATCGGCGACCCAAGCATCAGCGTCGATCTGAGGAGCGGGCCACGGCTTCGATCCAGTCATGACCATGGTTCGGCAGCCACCAGTCTCTCCGGCGACCTGAGTGATAACCTCAGCTGGTGCCAAAAACGGCATGCCCAAGCGGGCACGGGTCGCTAGCTCAGCGGTAGAGCATCCGGCTTTTAACCGGCTGGTCCTGAGTTCGAATCTCAGGCGACCCATATCAACGCTTTGATGTCGTCTCGTGACTCAGGCTGGCCATCACTGCGGCGGCTGTTAGAAAGCCGTGAATCCTTGATCAGGCCTACGGTTCAGATGGCGTATTTCGCGTTCTTTGGCGTCACGATTCTTCTGGCTCTGCTGGGCGGACTGTTTTCCAGGGTCGCTGCAGAACGTTATTGGATGTGATCAAGAGCGGTGGCTGCAGCGAACGTGGCTGAGGTTGATCTCGCCGTCATCGGAGCTGGGCTGTCCGGATGCAGCCTGATCGGTCGATTCCACCAGTTGCAATCCAATCTGAACATTGCGCTGATTGAAGCCGGCCGGGGGCCGGGGGGCAGGGCTGCCAGCCGTCGCAGGAGAGACCAAAGCGGCTGGTTGCTCGACCATGGAGCCCCTGGTTTTGCTCTCAAAAACCCTCCATCCCTTGGGATGAAGGAACTGTTGTCACCGTTGCAGTCGGCAGGAGTCCTGGAGCGCAACAAGCGTCCTGTGCTTTCGCTGGACGCAGACGCAGCCTTGTCTGCCGCCACAAGCCCTGAGGCCTGCCCGGAGGGCGGGTGGTGGCATGGCGTTCCCTGCATGGCCCGCATCTGCGAAGAGCTGCTTGATGGTGTTGGCTCAGCGCAAGTGAGCCGTCATTTCGAAACCCGCGTGCGCTGGCTGGAACGACGCAGCGATCATTGGATTCTCGAAAACGAAGATCGGAGCTGGAGCCTTAAGGCCCAGAAACTGGTGCTTAGTGGAACCCTGCTGGCCCATCCCCGCTCCCTGAAGATGCTGGCGTGGGACGACGTCCCCTTGAGATCAGCCGTTGCAAAGGGCGTGGACGTCGACCTCGATGCCGTGCTGAGTCAGCTCCAACGCATGCGCGCCGAGGTGCGCTGGAACTTAATGGTGGACCTCGGTGTGCCCGACCTCAAGGGTGACGTCATCCCTGCTCAAATCTGGTTGAACGAAGCTGCGAAGGCGCGCTGGCAGGTGGAAAGACTCGTTTTTCAGCCTCAAAGCGATGGACGCTGGGGGCTGGTGGTGCATGGTTTGGATTCGGGAGAAGCGATCACGCCCCAAAGCCAGGCTCGCCTGCTCGCCCAAGAGCAACATCGTCTTGTGAACCTGTTGCCCGAACTGCTCAAGTCTTCATCGGGTCTATCAGCTGCGGTGAACCAGGCAAAACCCCTCGGCGTGATGCGCTGGGGAGCATCACGTCCCCTCAACCACCCTCTTCACCCAGAGCTTCAGTGGTGCCCCAAAAGCAGAGTGGGATTTTGCGGGGATTGGATCGAGGGCCCTGGCTTTGGAACAGCGGAAGGAGCGATTCGCAGCGGCGTCGACCTCGCTGAACAACTGCACGCTGACCGCTAACCTCTTAAGGCGTCGGGGAGTGGCGCAGTTTGGTAGCGCGCTTGCTTTGGGAGCAAGATGCCGCAGGTTCGAATCCTGTCTCCCCGATGCCCAACCAGCCAGCCCCCAACTGGCTTTTAACCCTCTAAACCCCGATCTGGCCATTGGTCATTTCGGGGTTTTTTGGTACTTATCGGGCCCATTTTGCGAGCCACTTTGCGAGCCAGGCAGTTACCGATAGCTTGCTTCCTGGCTGAAACGAGGAAAGCAAAAGACAATCGATATAGAAAGTGTCCATAAAGCTGCTTAAGTAATTTTATTATTAACACGAAGAAATAATTGTCAGCTGATGGGCTCCAAGAAAAAGACAAACTCTAAAAGGGAAGACAAAGAGATAGGCTTACAATCTTCTTGCGACAACCACCAAGCCAGCACAAAAATTTCCCCTCAGAAAAGAAGCACGCCAACATTTAGGAGGCCTAAAAGACAACATATTCTCCATACGCTCCAAGCCAACAGAGTGCCAATTTCTAGCCATCAAAACAGTTTGCACCCTGCTATCTGGATGAGTAAAAATATTTTCAAAAAAATCGTACCATTTATACTCATCCCAGGCCTCAGAACGAAGACCATTGGCGTCGTACAGATCAAGAGCAGGCAGATGAGAATATACGATTTCCGAAGACAATAAACTCTCAGGAAAACTACTAGATGAAACAGGAAAGTTTGAAACAACGCGATCCTGACAACACTCTGTGTTCGCAAGCCAATAACATAATAAATCTAATTTTTCATAACTCAACAGCTTTGAATGACTTCCGGATGCAAAATCAATCAAGCCGGGATTTTCGCCGACCCGCAAGATCGAAGAAAATGAATCAGAATCATAACAATCCGATGCCGTACAGGAAACAAAGTTAACACTTGAAATAATGTGCAAAAGGTAACCGCAACCAGGACCAATCTCGTGGAGATTTACAAGATTCCGCCTTTTTAGTGATCTTATTCTGGCAATTTCAGCACTTAGAAGAGGAACCATGTGGTCTTGACTGAGCATCCAACAATCAGGCTTTGAAAGCATTTGAAGCGCTTTCTGAGGCAAACTATTTGCAGACTTTCCTTTAATTCTTACCGAAACTCTTCTTCGCCTGGGGTTCTGTATTGAGGAGCAATTAACAATATTAGCCGCTCGATCATCATGAGGAACTTTATCAACACTAACATCAAATAAATTACAGAATCGAGAAAGCGCTGAGGCACAAGCGACCCTAAAAGTCTCTTTGAGTTTAGATAAAGATTGATTTACTTGTAGATCATAGCTATGGATTACGGAATACTCCATATCACGAAGAAATTCACTGGAACAAAACGCCATCAAAGCGTCAGAAAAAGAAACCTCAGCCAAACAACTGGCCGTAAACAAATCAAGGGAAATCCTAGAATTTGAAGGATGGAGAGACGCGAGAGGAACATTTACTGTCCTAAAAAAAATGGCTGTATGCTCATCCAAAGTCGACATAGATGATAAAAAGTAAAGAGCTTGCTTATTGAGCCTATCGCCATAACATAAAGAACCTAAAAGCCCTACAGCTTCAGCATCATTACCTTGACCATGCTTAATGAGGCCTAGCAGGAAGATAGTAAATTGGTGCAGAGACGAATTATAACCTTGAACAGAATTAATACATTTCTCGGCATCATCAAGTTCATTAGCCCGGATAGCCAGCAATGCCCTAAGAGACAGATGAAACGGAATCAAGGCTTTGGACACCGATCTGACAGACAGAATTGAATAATAGTCAGCCAGGTAGTCACTGCTACCACCTTTAATAACACCATCTATTTTGCATTGATATTGCCCAACAGAATCAAAGTACATATCAAAACAATTGCATGTAATTAATAATAAACAAGAAGTTCTGGAAACCAAAGCTAATCGTCTTCAACTTAAATACTCCCTTTACACCCAACATCCCCGCGAGCGAGAGTACCTGAAGATGCTTGTCGGGTGCGAGCTGCGAGCCACAGGGCGAGCCAATGGCCCTGGGACACTCCAGAACCCTGCGCCTGACTGGGAAGTGTCACGGCTTTGGGAGCAAGATGCCGCAGGTTCGAATCCTGTCTCCCCGATGCCCATCAAAGTCAGTCCCCAGCTGACATCTCCACCGCTCCGCAAGGGGCGGTTTTTTATTGCTTTCAAGCAAGCGTGCGCAAAACGTGCGTAAAACCAGCGAACAGGAAGGCTTTTGCGCACGACTTGTCGGAACACGTCTAGCCCTAGTGGATGAAATAATCGAAGCCAGTATTCGCTGCAAGCAACACAGCAATGCTGTTGGGGCTTTGAAGCTTCAGGCGCAATTAACAAGACTGCTGAAAGGCAGTTAGGTGCCAATAAAAATCCCCGCCCTTGCTGATGGGGTGAGAATTGCTCTTCGAATTGATGATTGTGTAAGCCAAAACTGTGGAGTCAGTGGAGAAGAGATCAACCCAATCGCCATAACGAGCTTGGCCTGTATCTCCCCAGCCTCCGTCAAGAGCAATCTTCACGCCGTTTGGATCGAGTCCATCAGGGTCTCCTGCAGCCTCAAAGCATTGACTTTTGTAAAGAGAATGGCCAAGGTGCTGAGTTATTAAGCCTATTTCATGAATTTGTGTAAATACGGAGTGCGACAATCAAAAGATGTAATTCATCTAAATGTTGGATCTGCAGATTCCCTTTAGGTTTTTTGGAGCGCTACTCGTGGGCTCTGCCCTTATGTCAATGGCTCAAAATCCCAAGGAGTTGATTTTGCTGGGTGGCACCTTCCTTCTCGGCCTAGGGGCACTTGAGGCAGCGCTAAGGTTCGGAGGCTTTTAACTCGTCCTCTGATCGCCAAACGTCCAAGACCTCTGGGAAATGCTTCTCAATACAGGAATCGCAGATGCCATGTGTGAATTTCAGGCTTGATCTTTGTGAAAGATATTTATCAAGATGCATCCATTCTCCATTCTGGTCTTGAGCCTTCCTGCAATAAGAGCACGTAGAAATCATTCTATTTCCACCGCTATGCGTACAAAAGGATTCAATTAGGTTGATAGATTTTTTTCGCAACTCGAGAAAAGCAACGACTTGCCTTGCAAGAGCTTTCATGACATCGCATTCTCTATCGGTCAAATAACGAGGTCTTCGATCTATCACGCATAAAGTTCCTACTCTTAATGAAGCACTGTTTTCCAGCGGAAAACCTGCATAAAGTCTTATCTGAGGGTCGCCGCAAACAAGAGGATTGTCAGTAAAGCGTGAGTCCATCGTTGCATCGGGAACGATAAGAGGATCGGAGGAATGAATTGCGTGAGCGCAAAAAGACCAATCCCTTGGTGTCTCCTGAATATCAACGCCTACTTTTGACTTGAACCACTGCCTATCTACATCAACAAGGCTCATAAGAGCAATGGGTGCAGAGCATACAGTTGCAGCTATTTTCGTTATATCGTCATATGACTGCTCAGGGCTTGTACCTAAAATCCTGTATTCATTGAGCGCATTAATCCTTTCCGCTTCATTTTCAGGCAGCAGAGAGGAAGGCACGAGTAGGATGTGCTAATAGGGTTGAAGATTAATGCTCTAGGCTATTTAATCAAATTATCAATATAAAAATTATTCACTTTAGGAATGATGTTGAATGATTCACGGTTCACAAAAGGAAGGCCGCCCCTCCCGGTGGAGAGACGGCCTAGCTCGCTCGTTTGTGCATGGTTCAACCCATCACTGCTTAAGAGAGAAAGGGTCGAAGCTTCTGGCTCGAGGCGCCCTGGGGCCATTTGCTCTAGGTGTTGGGTCGTTTTCTCCGAGGGCACCTGAGACGGTGCAAGTGGAGCGTCGAATGGCGTGGCGTACAAAGTGCGTGCCTACCAAAGGACCAACCCAGGTCATTTTTGAGACTGTTGGAGCAGGGGCCAGAAAGTCAGTCTGCTTTTTGGATCTGCTCGGTTGGACCGTCGTCTCTCATGAACGCCTCCGATCTCGATGCACTCAGTTTTGTGCCTTGAAGGCACAAAGTCATCGGCATTAAGGCGCATTGCCTTCATGGTCTGAGCGACCGATTTTTGGGGTGGCGTGCCTGGCTGCCCTCACGCAGTTGAGGGCATTGCTTGACTGTTCATAGTGATGCCCAGCTAGTACATGGGTGCTTACATGGGTTGCCATGCGGGATGGCTGGCTCATCGACCGGGAGGGGTTCTGGATCTGCCGATTTCATCGTGATGAGAAGGCTTGGATCCGTGATCCACGGGTGTTCGTCGATCACGGGCGGGAGATGCCCAGCGGCCATCCCGCCCTTCTTAAGCGGCGGGAATACCTGCGCCGGGATGCTTCAGGGCAACGCTGGTAAGAGCTTCTGCGGTTGGGCTGGTCAACCACTGACCCTGCGTGGGGTGCTGAGGTTGAGCCGTGATCGATCACGCAACCCAAGAGCAAGCAGCTCTCCGATTTTTGTCGCTTTGATAGTTCACTTCAGCCTGAGCCTTCGCCCAAAAGCGGGGGCTTTTGATTGGGAAAGCGCCGGGCACTCGTGAAGCCCAGTGCCAACCCTTTGGGTGCAGCTCTGCAGCCCCGGGGGACACTGCCTTCATCCTCTATATCGTCTAGCTCAAGTAGGCACTCTCATCCTTAAGTAATTGTGAACGGATTGCTCTTTTCGCTGTCACCCTCCGCACCGAAAGGAAAAGCGAGAATCATTACCTTTGCGATGCGAGCGTTTTGCTCGTGAGGGTCGGCCCCTCTATAGAGCTGCAGGGGCCTTCTTCTTGTGCCAAGCGAAGCCACACCTCCTCGAACAGGGTGACCTCGCCGCTCCGTGAAGTGCAAATCAAACAGAGCACCTATGTCGTAACTCTGGCCTCCGACAGCTTTACGCATCACCTGCTACTTAAGTGGCATCACCACTTGAACTTGATCTCACCGCTAGAAAGAGCTTCTGCGGTTGGGCTGGTCTGCCACTGCCCCGGATTGGGGTGCTGAGGTGGAGCCCTGACTCCCCGGCATAAATAAACCCCGCCATTGCTGACGGAGTGAAGTCAGCTCGCAGTTCTACCAATTCGCAAAGCCACGTCGCCCGCCACCGTTGCCCCAGGCACCTGAACCATTGCGCCAGCCACCACCACCGGCATTAGCGAAACCGCGCCCGGCATTAGCGAAACCGCCACCATTGCGCCAGCCACCGCCACCGCCGTTAACCCAGCCACGTCGATAGCCACCGTTAGCCCACCCAGCGATCTCCAGCGGTTGGTGCAGCCTTGCCTTCAACATGTGCGACCAGCTGTCGTCACCTTGTGCAGCTGCAATGCGTTGCTCAATGCTGTTGTCAGCTTTTTGAATGGAATATGTTCCAGCCTCAGTGGCGCCAACACTGCTCCAGGTGCTGAGCAGGATCAGTGTTCCAAGAAGGGTGGTTGGCTTCATTAGGGCCATTGAGCAGCTGAACTTCTGAAGTAGTAGCCACGATGCAAGCGGCTGGTCATGGGTCAGATGTGACTGTCTTGAGTGTTCCCCGCTCTGTTCAGCGCACTGGCGGACGGCACCGCACCCAACCGGTCTTCAGCATCGATTTCCACACCTCGATGGCGTTGTGCCGAAGCATTCTTCTGCGGATTTGGGGCACTGGTGGCCTTCATGAAAGAGAGGCGATCACCAAAAAGAATGTGACCAGTACTGTTTATGCATCAAGCAAAAAGATCCTGCAATAAGCTTCGCTGCTTCGATTGCCTCTTCCAACTCAAAATAAAGGGCAGCAGAGAATGTGTCGGTCTTACAATTCATTACCATCGCGGTCGGCACGTCCAATCCGTTTTGATCTTTATTTTGCTCTTTGGTTGTAATCGCAAGGCCAAACAATGCTTTGTCTTCTGATGATCTTGAGTAGCTCACTGACATCAAGTAAGGCTTTGTAAACGCAAAGTTGCCATTGTCGATTGTTGGATCTGCGTCGGCTGCAGCAATTTGAGGGTGCATGGTCATGAGCAATACGACGAGAAGTTTTTTCATTTGCCAGATCCTTCTCCCTGTTTTGTAGCTACCCGCGCACAAGCGGGAGGCAGCGCCTCCAGCCGATTTTCAACAACTTGTCCCAATCATGAATTGCGTTATAGCGAAGCATCTGCCGGCGGGTTTGCGGGACTGGTGGGCTAGGCGGAACGCAGCGATAGGTGCGCACCGCAACCCACTGCGCATAGACCGTTGCTGAGTCGGGTTTGAACTGACAAAGCAGTTGCTGTTCAGGACTGACCAGCCAACCTTCACCGCCTGGTTTTTCTGGCGGGGGATTGGTGGCGCGGACCTTCTTCGGCATCGCCGGAGTCTGGAGAGCGGGGAACTCTCAAGACAGTCACGTCTCAACCATGACCCGCGACACCCGCATTGCCCTGTTCCTGCTGGGGGAACTCGTGGCAGCACTACGAGCCAACGACTTCTGACCTCTTCAAGCGTTGGCTGCCTGGTGGGGTGCCCCCCCATGCTGAAGCAGCTGCAACAGGGGCAGAACCTGAAGAAGCAATGCATGCTTTGGGCACCGACCTGGCAGAAGGAGATGGGCTGGGCACATCAGGCTGGTTAGTTCAGTCAAGACTCAGTGTCCAGCAGCTCAATCTCCACTTCACGCCCTTTCAGCCTGTTGAGCATGTCGCGGCTGTGATCGATGGGCGATCCGTAGTACTCGAAATCCATCTGGAACTGCGGCAGGACGGAGCGCAGTCCACGGCGTTTCTGCCGAGCCAAATAACGATGAAAGCGGTTGAACGACCTTGATCGGCTCATGGCACCTCCTTCAGTTGTTAATCCTTTGTAAGGCGTCTTCAGGGGTGAGAACTGTGTTGAAACAAACCATCAGCAAAACTGCAGCTCGCATAAAAAAGAGCTGCAAGCTTTGGGCGCCCATCTGGCAGAAGGAAATGGGCTGGGAACCAGAAGCGGGCTAGGGCCCCAAGGTCTCGGTATACAGACAACGGCTTAGCCAGGCAAAAACCATCTAAAAATGACCGTTGGTTTCAAATGAACGTGGCGCGTTTTCTACTCAGAGACGGGAACAAGGTCGGGGCTGCCGTCTCACCAGAAGGGCTTGAGATCTTCACCTACCAAGACCCGAAAGGACAAGAGATCCACGCTTTGGCAACAGTCAAAGCGGAGAGGGAGTTTCTCAAGCAGGTCCCATCGAAACTTCTCCCGCTGTATGTGCGCATGGAGCATGCCCTTGCCAAGACAGTTGGTCGAGGCTGAGATCACATGAGAAACCTCAACCAGGCGGTCCTGATCATCCTGCTGATCATGGCGGTAGGAACTGGGATTTGGCTCAACAAGACGACATGGCGTAACCGGCGTCTTATCTGGCAGATGCAGGCTGCCGTCGTCGCTGGCGGCATCGGCTTCGTCGCCGGCCGAGTAACAGGAGGCAAAGGCTGAATCACCCAACTAATGAGAGCCGGCGGCACCGTGGCGGCCTGCACCTAACCAAGTAGTAGTCAGTTCCTGCAGAGTGCTGCAAGCCACAAAGAAGGCTGAGTTCTCAACCCAGGATGTGCCGAAAGCCATCCGCTTCATGGCATCCAAATTTTTCCACGTTCATCACGAGTTCCGCGCAGGCAAAGCACAACAGTGGTGGGAGACGGCCCAGGCAGCCATGACTCCAGGTGGTGGCTGGGATGAGGCCGTCGCCAAAAATTTAGAAGCGGGGTTCTACAACCATTCGTTCTGTCCCGTTGGCCCTGAAGGCCCTGCTTTCTGCATCTGGGAAGTCCGCGAAGGAATCACAGCGGAGGAGTTTCAGGAATTCATCGATGGCCCTAATGGCGTGAATTTTGGATTGGGGGCATGGATGAACATCTGCAGGGAGATCAACGTTGAGATGGCAGGAAACCCCCCTTACCCAAGAAAGTTCTGAATCACTGCACTGGTAGCGAACACCTGAGCCAGCCTGTTCTGAGCATCTTGTCCCAGGCCTCAATGGCGTTGTACCTGAGCATCCGCCTGCGGGTTTACGGCATTGGTGGTATTCCGGTTGCTCAACCCAAGATCAAATTGGTATAGCGCTTTTTGTGCTTTCCCCTACATTCTTGTTTTACAAGGCGTATCCAATTCTTGACATTCACTTTGGCCATAATCCTTGCCTCGCTTTCAAGGCGTTGTTGCTTGGGGTGGTAATTATCAACGTTGAAAATATCTACACGACAAATCTGGGATGCGATTTGCTGCTGACTTAGAACAGGCGCCCCCTTTCGGCATTGTTGCTGAACAGCATGCCATCCTTCGTGTTTGAGGGTATCAACAATCTCATTAAAGTCTCCTTTATGAAAACCTTGGCACATCACTACGAATCCTCTTGGGATGTTGTAGTACCCATACAGGCTTCGCCCTTTGCATCCGAAAGTCTTTGAATTGTTGGACCAGATGATTGAACGTGGTCCTAGAACATCTTGAATGGTTTGACCAAGTTCCTCTAGGCGAGGACTGTTGAGGAGGTGTGGGGTTAGCGATATAGATCGAATCTCGACAGCGTGTTCACGTGCTGTTCTTGCCTATCGACTGGCATCTGAGGTATATCCACTTATACAACTGAAAAAGTTAGCTTCAGCTTTGCATCGTTGAATACTACTCCCGGAAACCCGGAGTGCTTTTTTGCCAAGTCTGACCAGCCCAGAAATGCAGCGCATCTTTATTTCTGGGTCTTCTGGTTCAGCTGTTTTTAGATAGGTCCCGCAAATCATATCCGCATAGCTTTTACTTGCACATTTGTCCAAGCCTGGCCTGGTATTAATGCCAATACTGGCAACAGATAGATGGATGTATTGATAAGGGATGACTTTCTCAATTGGGTCGTTACCACCTGCATCTTTCATCCATAGCCACACCTCTCACGGCTAGCCAATGGCTGTTTCTTTGTCTATGGCCGAATACCTCAGGACGTAGGCCAGTGCTTGACCCTCATCACCCGGTTTTTCTAGGGGTGGATTGGTAGCGCGGTCCTTATTCGGCATGGCGCGGAGTCTGACTAATCAATCAAACGTTGACCGCTGCCACTAGGTCTGCCGTTGCATTTGGCTTGAGCCTGGCGTAGCTCTTCAGGTGAGCCTCGATGGAGTGACCCATTGCCTCGCAGATGTTGGCGAAGGGATATTGGTGGCGTGCATCCCTTTGGCAAAGCGATGACGGACGGAATACGGGGCGAGCTATTCGTGCAATGTTCAGAAGAGTCTCAGAAGCTGTTCTGCCGTCTCGGCCCATGCTGAAGTAGAGGAATGCTCGAATCGCGATCAGTCAACGAATGGGAATCATGGCTGCAACGCCGTGATTCGAAAGATGTCCACTGGGATGACGCAGAAGAGCTGAGGTTCCTATCAAGCGTCCTGTTGATCTGCTTGCCGAAACGCTGGATGCACGAAATGCAAGTAGCAGGACGTAGAAACGTGAGTACCTAACCAGGCTCTGGAATCTTGTTCATAGGCATCTTCCAAACAGGAGGCCAGATTGTTGAATGGCATTCAAAATAGTTATGTAATGAGTCAATGCTCCTTCGTTGCTTCTGCACTCGATTGACGTCCAACAGGCAATAACATAACTGGAAACTTTCATCAATTATCAATAAAATAGCCCACACGATTATTGTCTTGTTACATCAAATTAGCGGCAGCATTATTTCCTGCTGTACCGATTCAACCCACTAATCCATCAACTGGTCTCGTAGAAGGCGTTTTTGATGCCTAACAGACAGATGCTGGCCAATCCTGAACCCGCGCCAGGATCTTTTGAGCGGCGCAATCTGCTCATAAGTCAGACATGAGAGGTCTTGTAAGCGCCAAGCTGACCAAAGAAGGCGCATACGAAGGCACCTTCTTTCCAATGGTATTTCCGTTAACCATTGGGCGCTGGTCACTGCACTGACTCTCTTCTGGCGATGCGGGGAGTCAGACCAGCGTTTCTTCGCTTGGAGGGTTGCAACGCAGACGGCCTAACTTCTGCATCGTCGCTCCACCTTCGATGATGGTCTCACTGTGAATCAGCATCACACAGCCATAATCTCTATGCAGACCTGTCGCCTAGATGCGAGAGGGAAACCACATCGGGCGCGGTTGTTCGATGGATGCGTGGTTAACGAGCTGTCGGCCATTTCACTCCTTTTCTGGCGCCTCATCAACGGCAGCTGCGTTGAAAAGCAGCATTTGAGTGGAACATAGCGATACCCACTCAGCACCGACACCCGGGAAAGCATCAGCAGCAATACTGAGAAGCAATAAAAAACCCTTGGAGTGGAAACACACCAAAGGCGATTTTTCTTCTAGCGATAACACCCATCAGGCTTGGACCAATTCAGGAACAACCCAGAAAGGATCAACAGAACAGAAACATTGTAATTATGCAGCCAAAGACTGTTGCTTAAGAGATAAGCGACCTCCAGCCATCGAGTTATGAACTAAATCTTGAGCATATTGGCGACCTGCTTTTTGTGCTTCACGGACACTTTTAAAATTACCGACAAAATCGTACTCTTTTCCATCAACCGTTGCTGCTACGGCATAGAGCTTGTCAGCGACCTTACTGACAGACCAGCGCAAGAAACACGCAGGGGAGTTCTTCTGGCCGTGCATAATGTCCTCCATAAAATACATGTGGACTTAAGCACTTACCCGCTTAACCAAGCCAAAGGCTTTATATTACGCAAATAGGTAATTATTTTCTTTTCATTATTTGACCGTCAAAGGCTCATTCTCTCAATTGCATACGTGGGGAACAATTGCCTATTTTTTGTTCAGGTCAGGCGGGCATGGCATCGCCCACACCAGGATCTGAAGATCGCGATGGAGCAGCGAACCTTGACCTCCTGAGCTCAGCTGAGGAATGGGGGGGTCCCTCGAAACTGAGCCCCGCTTAAGAGCTCAGAGGATGCCGAGAGGTCCCTTTTTCTTCTTGCAGTAGCCAGCGCCAATATTCATCCATCCTGACGGGCAAGCTTCGCCGGCAGTAGGGGCCACCTCGTAATAGATGGGCGACACACATGTCGTACCAAGGGTATTGACGTAACCAAGCGGGCACTGGTCATGCCCCGGAGCTTTAGGGATCTCCTTTTGAGCCATTGCAGCAGGCATGGCTGAAGCAAGTGCCAAAGGCAGCAGCGCGAAGAGTGCTCTGTTCATGGACGGATGGTTGCTTGGTTGCGCTCTAGCAACTCCAGTCGTCTAAGACAAGGTGATTCGGCCTTGAGTGGAGCCATCAGATCAGTTATGGCTTCAGCTTGAGCCGCCCATGAGTAGAGATATTCAGGTGCACCTCAATGGAGCACTCGATGACCTGCCTCGCGGGTATGAGCGATAAAAATGAACGAGAATGGAGCCAATGGCTCCATCTAGAGCACTTGCTCAAAGCGACATCATCGGTTGCAAGGCCTAGACCAGCAAAGGATCGGAACAATTTAAATGTATTGCAACAATAAAGATGGATTGCTCTTCTTGGCTTGAGACAAAACCACTTCGGAGCCTCTTCATTCGGATTAGTTGTCGTTTCTATATTTTTATCGATGATGCCCATCAGCACGCTCGCTCAGCAGAGCGTGATGGGCACCTGTACCTGGACGAAAGGAAACTCACAGCCACGAAAGTAATCATGCACAATGCAGCACTTCAACTCTGGTATCCTGACAATAACTACATAGAAAAAGAATTATGTTTTTGAGCCTTAAAGCTCCAGAGGTGGATACAAGCATTTTAATCAAATTGTTCAATTACATGGCGATTTAAACCCGAAGGTTAGTGGACAGACTTCATTCAGCCTGATTAGCGTTGAAGCCAGCAAAACGTTTAAGAAGCTTGAGTTCAACTCTGAGAATCCATAAAAGAGAATTGCCATCTACATCAATCAAGAGCTAGTCTTCAAACAGATGATTAGGAAATAATTTATCAAGGTTGATCAAGGCCTCTCTCCTTCGCATAACTCTTGAAATGATTCGGGAATTCATCTGCAAGGAGAACAAGCGCATGGCTTGCGGAGCCCATTTGTTCGGTGACTTCATCAAAAACCGAAGCGAAGCAGCTTTCGCACCTGATTTCCAGGCAGAGCTCTTCCCATGTTGTTTGTTGTTGATTAAAACTGGCAACAAGCTCCTGGAACGTCATTGGAATCAGCTACTTTTAAACCTGCTTATCATAAGGAACGCTCAGAGAGGATTGGATGTCTCTCAGCCTGCATGAATTCATCATCGATGGCGTTAAACTCTCGGGGCGGACATCGATAGGCTCACCCTTCACCGTTATGGCCTGAGCAGAACTGAGTGTGATTGACCAAAATAGGAAAATGAAACGACTGCAGCGACTGCTTCAGCGATTGGTAGGCAAACGGGAAAAGCCTCCATTGCACACACCTGAAGAGCTGGAATGCTTTAAAGCAGATGCGATTGAGAACCGCAGCAAGCACTACTGATGCAGGGAGCAACAGAACTGGCACTGCTCACTCTTGCTTTTGTCGGTCTTCAGCTGTGGTGGCTCAGCAAGGTCTTTTTGAATCGCCCTCGACAGCCAAGACCCCTGGGCAAGCCGATGCGAGCTAATTCACTCCAGAATGAAAGAAACATCCTGCAAAAGATCTTTGATCAATCCTGATCACTCACATCTGATGCTCTTACCTCGATGGCCATGACCTAGGGAACAGGGCTATAGGTATGCATAGGGACAAACACCGATGCATTCCATGATCTGAACGATCAACGTGGTTCATCAGCAAAGACAAGGATGTCACTCATTTGTTGTGCTCACTGTGGTCACATGCACTCGAGCGTGAGAGTCGACTGCCCTCAGTGCAACGTAAAAGCGGACGATCTGAGCAGCCTTAGGGCAACTGCGCAGAGAGAAACATGGAGACCCAATCCATTTGCTGATCGTTTCAAAGCAAGGAAGAGCCAGCCAAAACCAATCTGAAGACAGCGCGGACGATGACTCGCATGGGGTGTTTTGGCAAGGCATCCCGCTCCTCGGATGGGATGACCGCTCAGTGCAGTGCTTCAAAAGAGGCCGTTACTAGCCCATGGGTGCTGAAGCTGGGGTTAAAACTCTGGTGACAAACAGGTCGGTCATTTTTATTTCGGTCGATACCGTCAGCGACAGCAATGGGACGACGACTGTGAGTGTCCGACTTGTCGTAGATAGAAGAAGGATCTCCGATGTTGTCTCCCCTCAGGCCAACGGAGGCTGGCAGCAAAACTCCTCGAACTGATTCTCTGCAACTGAGCTCAGACACTGCGGGCTGCTACAGCTGCGTTTCAGTTGCTAAGTGTTGGGTGCGTGATGCAACAACCATGGCCTTTGAAGCTCCCCCTGCAGAGGGACGTCAGTGCACAAGCTGCGGTGACATCAAAATCCTGAATTTCTTTGGCTTGGACAACAAAGAGTGCCGGAACTGTGAAGCGAAACGTCGCCGACATGCCTTGAAGCAAGAGGCCGATGGAGCAACCGAGGCTTGAATCCTCAACAACGATCAGGTGACTTAACCAAAATCGCGTATTGGCCCGGCCTGCAATAAGTATATGCACCAATGTTCAGGCAGTAGCAATGCGCTATCACCAGAGAAGAGTTGAAAAGAGTTGTCATGGGCAAGGTTCTTTCCGCAGCCAAATGGTCATTCGATCTTCTTGGTCAGCGCATCGCCGCTCTACGTCTGAAAAAAAGCTTTTCAGAGTCAACAATTTACGGCGAATTTGCCTACGACGAATCGCAGATGAGGGAAACAAATGCAATTAAGAGACAGCAGAAATCAACCCTCGAATACGACTGCTGAACCTGCCAAAACCATGGATGCGAAGTGGATGAAGAGGCCACTTCGGATATTCAAGTGATCCCACTGGAAGAACTCAGAGCGCCCCCGCGCCAAGAGCTCCCGATTTAATAGCAGGATCTCGGCCGAAATGCCATGGAGGTCTAAAAGCTCTAGGGGAGTTGGCGCTTTCAGCCCAAGTCCCCTAGAACGCAAGTCAACACTCTTGTCGTTATGGCCTTGATTCCCCGCTGGCAGTACATGACTGACAGCAGCAAAGCAATGGTCAAACGATCCGCGATCACGCTTGTGGTCGTCTTGATCGGTTTAACGCTTTTGCGGACCATTTTCCCGTGGATTCTGCTTGGGCTGGCCATCTACGGAGCTTGGTGTCTGCTGAACCGGCAATAATCCATGAAAGAAGAGACATCGCAAGCCAGACGAACGCTATTCATCTGGGCCCTTGCTCTCAATATCGTCGCTTGGGGCGCCTATTTTTATTTAACCAAGGTGATGGGATTCGACTTTGAATCGATTCGTCAAGCCAGGATTGCTGGTTGAGTCTTGACGCACCATGTGAGGGATTTCCTCAGAACAAACCAGCGCACAGGTCGGATGAAATTCAACGATCGAATGGCTCGATCGACTTCGAAAGCCAGTGCGGCGTTACATCGGAACAACCGCTCCACGATGAACGAGAGGCTCAGCCCAGGCTGAGCGATGGCGGGGCTTCAGCATGGGTTGCACCATGCAAGCAGCAGCTGCATGGTGCAACCCACTCTTCATCGGCCTGCACCAATGAAAGGCGTCGCGTCATAACCTCCTGTTAAACAGCAGAGCACTGCCGCATGAATCGCTCCCTGAAGCCGAGTCCTGAGGCTCAGCAATCCTCTGGAGATGGTCAATCGGAGAGCTTGGTGAGGCAAAAGACTGTGCAGAAGATATGTGGCCAAGCCTTTGTGTTTTTTGGAGTCGTTGTTCTGGGGGTTTCACTTTATAAATTTTTTAGCGCTTTTTGGCTCAATGTTTCTCCCTGGCCCGAGCTGCTGCTTGGAGCCGTTGGGTTGGTGTTGGTTATCTCAGGAAGCATTGTCCGCAACTCAGCTTTTTCAACGTCCTTGCTTTCGGAATTCAGCCCTTCAGCTCGAGCTCGACGTTCACTACTCATGCTTGCCCTTGCGTGCTTGATCATGGGCTGCCTGGTTCTGCTCAAGTTTTCCGTTCAGGATGTCTTGCGTTACAAGCGCCTGCTGGGTGAGGGAGGAATTCTTGAGTATTTGCAAGCCCTGATCTTATTTACTTCGGCGTGGGTTTCTTGGCTGATTTCCAGGGATCTATGGAGACGTCTATTCATGCGCTTGCACGCTGTCATTTACGCCATCATTTCTTTTGGCATGTTCTTCGTTGGCCTAGAGGAGATTGCTTGGGGTCAAGTATTATTTGGATGGAAAACACCAGAGAATATTGCAGCTGTTAATGCTCAGAATCAAACCACATTTCACAACCTAAAGTTCTTCCAGAACCATCTCGATCTCAATCTTTTCTTGTTTTCAGCCTTGATCCTGATTTTGGTGCTATGGCGACCTTCTGTTGGCTTAATCCGATCAAGACTTCTTAGCGGTGGGGCAACTTTGCCCACAGCATTCTTTATGCCGAGATATTTCTGGCCGTTATTCTTCTGCGCCGCATTACTATCTTATTTCGTAGCTACGGAATCGGGGACTGATTTCGTAATTAATATCGATCAAGAGTGGGCAGAATTTTGCCTATACCTCGCTTTTGGATTGGGCTTATTAAGAACATATATTCTGCTTGGTGATGCTCCACGCCATCGGCCTGACTGATTAAGCCATATCAACACTTCACCCGATGCATCCGTGTCACTAAAAATCACTATTAAGCTGTAAAAATAAAGATGCAAGACCCATTAATCTCTGCACTGAGAGATCGATCTTGATTTCGAGATGTGCTGAGTTCTTTGACGCTTTCATGAAGTTGCTCCTCTTTCGTAATCGATGGCGTCATCCAGTCTCCGGATCAATTCATCAACACAGTGGCGATGGGAGTACCTCACTCCAATGGCGCCACCCGATCGGTCCTTTTCTCCGCAGCGTTGTTGCATTCAATCCGACTCGCCGGCTTTGGCATGGTGCTGACAAGCCTGGCGCCAAGAGAAAGGCCGTCACCACTGCAAGCGGCCTTAATCGGAGCCAACAAACAACCCAAGCCTGATCAGGCTCCACAAGCTCCTTGAGTGCGAACCATGGCTTGCCAAAGCAAGGGTTGCAGGTGCAGATCAACAGCTGACCGCATCCGGCTGCAACAGGCTTGCTCGAAGGGAGACCGAGGTTATAAATCGTTCGGTGCAGACAAAAAAACCGCCCCATCGCAGGAGCGGTTTCAAGAGCCGTAGCAATCCCCATCACCCGGCAATCTGCACCAGATTTTGATGCAATAGAAAAATAATACCCATTAGCCCCCAGATGTAGTGGACGACAACAGTCACTTAAGACTCAAATGAATATGCGTAACGAAGCTCCATCAGGCAAGGGCAGCACTGCATCTAGTGCTAGCGGTAGTTAGGCATCCTCACCCACATCGACCATGCTTGTCGCGGCGACAAGCTAGTGATTGGCCAGACACTAGATCTGGTGGAGAGCGTCAACCCAGCGATGGAATCATGCTGCGCCATGATGAAGACATTCTTAAGGGAGCAGCCATGATTGCTGGCCCGTCCTGCCCATTGCACTTAGGACTTCTCGACAGTCCTGACTACTGGACTGATGACGCACTCATCTCTGCATTGCGTCCCTTGAATGCAGAGGAACTTCACCACTTGGCCATCGGATCCCAACAACAGAAGAAGCGGGAAGAACGTCACAGACGCTTCGCTTAAGCGCGAATGATCTGGCCTCAGGCCAATGCACAGAGGAAGACAGTGACGCAATTCATTCAACGCCACTGGCTCAACCTGAGCTCAACCCTGCTTGTGTGCATCACAGCGTTGTCGTTACATCCCCTCAACACGCTTCCTGAAGGTCCAGGTTCCGACAAAACCCATCATTTCGTTGCCTACGCAGCGCTGGCCTTTCCAACCGCACGGCGCCAGCCCAGACGAGGCTCATCATCCTCGGCTTTGCGCTCTACAGCGGCTTCATCGAACTGATCCAGCCCCGTGTGAATCGCCAAAGAGAATGCATGGATTTTCTAGCCAATACCTGCGGACTTTTAATTGGCGTTGTGTTGTCTTTTTAACCAATATGCTTGAAAGACATAAACCCGGCAAGCATTAATTGGCACCATAGCTTGCAAAAACATCTCTCTGCATGAACTAGAAATACTGTCATCTAACAAGAGCGGCGTGGAGACATTACACAAATAACATCGCAACTTGAGACAGACCAATTTTCATTCTTGTTGTGAAAAATGCAGTCTGCAAGCCCTCGTTGTCTCGGCCTCAACAATTACCCTGGCTTGTCATTTTACATCGATAAACTTGAACGAAGGATCCATGGCTGATGTTCGTGGACTGGGCCTCTCACGAAGATTTCTCCCTCATGAAATTAGATCGTGTCGTTTTCTACGGGAGACTTGGGGAGCAGGCCATGCAGATGTTCGGTCTCGCGGCTGAACTCGACCGCTGGCGGGGCTCCATAGTTCTCGACTGCCCTGGAGGTCCGGGGACCCTGGCGGCCCACCTGCGCGCCGAAGGCTGCGACGTCACGGCCATCGATCCTGTCTATGCGCTCCCCCGGGCGGACCTCGAGCGCCGCGCCCTGGCGGATCTGGAGCAGACCATGGCCATACAGGCCACCAGCCCCACACTGCGCAGCGACTTTGATCTTGAGGCCTGTCGACAGGAGCACCTAGTCGCCCTAAAAGAATTTCTCGACGACCACCGGGCCCATCCAGATCGCTATCTGAGTGCGGCCTTGCCCGATCTGCCCTTCAAGGATCAGAGCTTTGATCTGGTGCTCTGCGGTCACCTGCTGTTCTCCTATGCACCCCTGGCCGATGGGGGGCTGATGGCTGGTCAGGGGCTGGATCTGACCTGGCATCGCCTTGCTCTGGCGGAACTGTGCCGTGTCAGTCGCCGACAGGTTCGGCTTTATCCAGCCCACACCATCGCCCTCAACGCCCGCCGCCATCCCTATGCAGAGGCTCTGCTGGCCGAGCTGCCGGCCGGCTGGCGAGGCTGTTTCGTCCCAAGCATCTACGACCAGGGGCATCGAGGCTGCACAGATGCCCTGCAGTTGGTGCGCCTTGAACCATGACCGGCTCCGCCGTCGCGACCTGGCTCAGCGCAAAGCGCATGTTCAGATCCACCCCAGTTTTGGCGTTGAGCTTCAAGTCGGCAGGGGTGACCCCAGATGCTGCCAGCACGATGGAGGCCCGAGCAGGGCGCGCCTCTGCCTGAGGACAAAGCATGGGAACCAAGGTTGCCAGGGACTCGGGGCTGAACTCGTCAAGCAACAGGACATCCGCGCCGGCCACCACCGCAATTCCTGATCGAATCGGAGTGACGAAAAGCGCCTCTGGGCTCGGTTTCGCGAGGCTGACATGGCTGGGGGAGATGACATGCCTCCGGCCTGCATCCAAACCAATCCCTTTGCCAGCAGTCGGTGACGCTCCTTAGGGAGACAGCTCTTCAGCCCGTGCTTTACAAACTGTTACGCAGGGCTTAACATTTCGAAATCTACAGAACGGTTATGGCTTCTTCCACCCCCAATGACGACTGGTTCCAAAACGCTGCCGCTGCACAAATCCGCAACGAGCGCTTTGAGCGAGCCGAACTACTCAATGGCCGCACCGCAATGATTGGCTTTGTTGTGGGCGTCCTGACGGAGGCCCTGACGGGACACGGGATCATCAGTCAGATCACCTTCGGGGTTTTCGGCTGCAACTGATTGCCTCGGGGGCTTATTAGACACCTCAGCAGTGACTCCCAGGCCCCCACTCCATCGACATCTGCAGGCAATCCCCAAAAACCTTCGATGGGGACTGCAACTCGTCGCATCGCCACTACAAGAGAAGTCATGCAAAAGTCGCCCTTAAACCCGTTTGTTGCAATGACTCTTGAAGTTATGGACGTTTTGCGATAGAAGGTTATGAATTGGTTATGAAGCGATGAAGACAAGCACTGCTCACCTACGTCTCGAGTCCCTCCAGCTCGCTGCTGAAGAGTGCAAGACCCGCGACGAAGCCCAGAAGATCCTGAAGAAGGCTGACAAGGCTCACGCCAAGCTCGAGTCATCAGCAGCTCCGTTTCACCGCCCCAGCTCTTAGACGTCCAATCAGATGTCAAGGTCATACAGGGGCATGTTCGATACATGACAGCTCCTGCAAGATGAATCTGAAAAGCTGAGCACAACCGACTGTGGATCTTCGTTCTTCAGGTGCATTGCTTCGCATCTTGGTGCTGATGGCAAGTGCCGATGGTGTCCTTGCACCAGAAGAGCTTGTGATGTTGGAGAGATTGAGCAAGCAATACTTCAAGAAGTCAGAGTTCGATAGCTGGGATCAGGCTTTTGAAAACCCGATGGATCTGAAGCAACTCGCCCAGGAGATTGCAATTGCCGACCGCCCTCTGGCCGCGAAGCTCGCTTATATGGTGATTGGCTGCAGCCGAGAGGACTACGGGTTTGCTGTTAACTCGGCAGAACGCAAAGCATTCGATCAATTAACTCAGAGTCTTGATCTTACGGAGCTTCAAAAAGACTTAGCCATCCAAGAGGCAAGCCATGAACTCGCTCGCCGACCTGGTTTTTGGGAGATTCTGATGAACACCTTCAGCAACCAATTCATGTTGGATACAGATCCCAATCCCATGGCTCCATCGAACTGAACACGTCCTCTTCATATCAGTTCCGGATGGTTGGGATCCCCCTTAAACGGACCACGTGTCCAAGGTGTGATCCAGCCTCCGTAAAACAAACCTGGCTGAGCCAAAACCGTTTCCCCTTCCAACCTGCAACCATCAACACTTCTTGGATAAATGCTGATCCATCCGGCTAAGAGAGCAAACGATTGGGTTGGATCGGGATAGCTCCACCCCGCACGAACGCGACGACTGGTTCCATCATCAGCGCTTACATCCCAGTAGGAAGCAACTCCTTTCCATTCGCAAAACGACGGCCGCCCCGTTGAAGGGTGGAGCGTGCCAGGTTTAAAAGCCGAAGGATGAAGATAAATCGTAGGAGGGTGGAATGTCTCACAGACACGCACATAGCGCTGATCTTGTGCAATCAACTCTCCCAAAATCCAAATTTCGACAGAACCCGACACCAGCTCAACCAAGGGGGGACGAGGATATTCAGAAGCATTTTCAACGGGTCGCATGTGATCTATCCCTGTCTCAATCAGAAGCAATCTTAACGGCGATGATTGGCACAAGAAAGCGACACTGTTCGATCACAATTCCTGCATTGATGGCCAAATCAAATCCATCCGCTGTAGAGGTCAGCCCATGTCGAGCAGATAGTGCATCACCGCAACTCGATGGGCGACCCCAACTCCATCGGAGCAATCGGGACCGATCAAAGCATCCGGAACCCGATGAATACGAGTGATCGGCCTGATTTCATAGGCCGTGCCTTCGGGAGCACCGCCGCCTCGACTGCGGTCCCAGATCCCATTGGGGTCCCCCTTGTAATGCCCCACCACCTGCGAAAGGTGTGCGTAGAAATTCAGCCCCATTCGACATAAGACGATCGCCAAACAGGCATCAAAATCTTCGGAGGACAAAACATTGACGCCATCGCGAACAGCACGTTCGTCGACACCGAGAACCATGTCTTCAAGGGCTGTTTCACCCGTCAATTGCCAGCAACGGATGGTGACGGCTTCGTGTTGGCTCACTTTCTACGCGTGAGGTCTCCAAAATCATCGTCGTTTGGCTGAAGAAATTGCCAAACGACAGGAACTGTGATGATGACTGTTAAGCCGATGGTGACCCAGATCGCTGTTGCGTAGTCACCCATGTCCATGCATCAAATCCATCAAACCATAACCACTTCGATCTACGAGAGCTGATCGGAGAGTCAGGCCTGACGTTGACGGTGGAACCGACGCTTCTTAGCTTTGCCGCACCCACTTCAGCCGAATGCGCGGATTTCTGACGGCTGGATTCCTGCTTTACACGCTTCTCCCTGCAGGGCAAGCAGCTGTTTTCACTGTCAAACCCGGCACGTCGTTTTATTCCAAACCTCAAGCCAAGCAAGAGCTTCTGCTGCAGCTGCCGGAAGTACGTGTTCATGTTCCACCGAAGAAAGACGCCGCTGGCTTCTGCCAGTTCAAGCTGATCTACAAAATTGCTGACCGTGACAACCCCGAGCTGCCATCAACCGGCTGGGCCCGGTGTGTCTCTACCGACAAGCTTGTCCCGAACTGACCGCAAGTGATTCAGCTTCAGCGATCGATCCCAATGCTGTTCGCAGCACTTATCGCCGCATGTGCCATCGCACCAGAGGCAGCCAAGGGCACTGAGCTTGAACAGACGGTTTGCAGGAATGGCACCAGAGAAGCTGTCTGTAGCGTCAAGCTCGACGACAACAGCCTTGAACTGAAGCTTGAACCCGATCTCATGCTGCAAGCAAGGCGCCTGGGGCGCTGGCGGATGAGCCACCAAGACGGGATCACAACCTGCAGCTGCAATGCACGCATCGATCTCGGAAGCGAAGTTGTCTATGGGGTTTTACGGATCAGCTCCAGCACAGGGACCAGCCTGATCTGGCCCCAGCAGAAACTTGAAATCCCGGATTTGCACTTCAGCTCAACCCACTCCATGCCGAGGGAGTCACACTTGGACACTCCCTCGGCACAGCCTGGTCATCCTTAATCCGCTCGCTGAGACCACACTCAGCTCGGGGGCGAGACACCCCTCACACGCGGACCAAAGGCTTCCGTTCAATCCGGGGGCCTTTTTATTGAGCCCATGGAAGAGACCGGCGAGTCTCATCGTGAAATAATTAAGCGATCCTTAAGGGGTGCTGCATGGGTTACTTCGCAAAGCAGCTGAGCGCGCAAGAGGTCAAGCAGGGATACGCACTGCTCAACCTGATGGAGCATCTGGATCGCGAAATGGACCTGCTCAACCAACAGCGAATCCGCGTCGGAGCATCATCCGAAGAGGGCCAACGGCTCACCCAGATCAAACAGAGTCATCTGCGCAAAATACAGCGCTGCATCAGCGAGCTCAACACCAGTGGCTTCAACGACTGGTTGCTGAACCAGCAGCCTGCATAATCCTTGAATGGGCCTGAGACCTCTTGGGTGAGAACAACCCCTTGACGCTTTCGGTTGTCTACCACCCTCGCTACTCCGCTCCGCTGCCGAGCACCCATCGCTTTCCGATGGCGAAGTTCCGGCTGCTGCATCAACTTCTGCTGGAGCAGGGGGTGATCCAGGCCAACCAGGTCCATCGGCCCTTGAGCATCGCCCGCAAGGATCTGGAACATGTGCATCCCCGCGGTTATCACGAAGCCTTCAGCCGCGACCGCCTGCCCCATCCGGCGCAACGCCGCATTGGGCTCCCTGCCACACGCCCGTTGGTGCAGCGCACCTGGCTCGCCGTGGGAGGCACCTTGTTAACGGCACGCCTGGCTCTACAGCGAGGCCTGGCTTGTCATCTCGCTGGCGGCACCCACCATGCCCACCCCGACTTCGGGAGCGGATTCTGCATTTTTAACGACTGTGCTGTCGCCGCACGGGTGTTGCTGACAACAGGGGAGGTGCAGCGGATTCTGATCATTGATCTCGACGTGCACCAGGGCGATGGTTCAGCAGCCTGTTTTCAACACGACCCCAGGGTGACCACCCTCTCGGTGCACGCCGGCAGCAATTTCCCCTTGCGCAAAGTGCAGGGGGATATCGACATTGCCCTCGCCGATCACACCAGCGATGACGACTATCTCGCCGCCATTGCCGATCGATTGCCAGACGCCTTGGACAACATCGCGCCGGAACTGGTTCTCTTCAACGCCGGCGTCGATCCCCATCGCGATGATCGACTCGGCCGACTTGCACTCAGCGATGCGGGACTGATGATGCGGGATCGACTCGTGCTCGATGCCTGTCTGCGCCGCAGGATTCCAACCGCGACCGTGATCGGTGGTGGTTATGACGCCCTCACCCCGCTGGTGCAGCGCCACGCCATCGTTGTGCGTGCCGCTGCCGAGCAAGCTCGCTTGTTCGATCTGCCATGACTGAGGCCTTGCCCCCCTGGAGACCTCTGCTTCGCGCTGCCTTGCAGCGGGAGGGGCGCTCCATTAGCGCCCGCTGGGTGCAACTGGCCACGAACGGGCGCGATCGAACGCCCCGGGTGCGGACGTTGGTGTTCCGAGGCTGGTCCGGTGTGGACCAGCTGGAACTATTCACTGATCAACGCAGCGAGAAGGTGAAGGAACTCTCTGGCGATGGGGCTGCAGAACTGTGCTGGCTGTTCCCCAAAGCCCGCCAGCAGTTCAGGCTTCGCGGCATGGTGCAGCTGATCACACCGGCCGAACAAGCTGAACTCTGTCGGCAGCGCTGGCAACAGCTCTCCAATACCGGACGTGCTGTCTGGGGCTGGCCCACACCGGCCGATCCACTGGATCCCTCAGCAACTTTCCCCGAGCAACTCAGTGAAACGTCACCGCTACCAAACCATTTCGTGGTGCTGCAGTTGCAGATAGAGACCGTCGAGCGGCTCCACCTGGGGCCTCATCCCCATGAACGCACGCGTTGGAGCGCGACAACGCACTGGCAGGAGCAATCGCTCAACCCCTAATCACCACCAACGATCGACGCGACCAACAGAAGGGCGGCCCGGTTTACTGGGTACTGTCACCACCGACAACCGCTGCAGATCACGTCGGTAATCAAAACGGCAGAAGCCGACGCCTGTGCCGGAACAAGCAGAGAGACTTTTGAGTGCAACCGACGACCAGCGCCGCTCTTCCGGCGTTGGCATTTGTTCAGGGGCAGGACGCCAACCATCGGCGATCAGATGGCGGTTCGCCTCGAGGATGGTCTGTCTGGCACTGAGCTGCGGCTCAGGCTTGGCAAGCACCGACCCTCCCATCAACCAGGGGAGCAAAAGCGATAGGAGAACACAACGTCCCATGCAGGGCCTCATCCCTCTCTGCCATAGCCATGGATTCATCGGCTGACCACAGGATCAGGCGACTCAGGCCACACCCTCTGGGACAAGCAGATACTCCGCATAACGGATCGTTAATCCCAGCTGACCGTCCCAGGCCACGGCGTAACTCCAATGGCCTTCACCGCGCATTCCGGTGGAAGATGGCCCCGGCTCGACCCAAAGAAGGGGCTCATCAGCAATCACACCGCAACGGCCGCTGGCCTTGTTGCACACACGATCACCCACATGAAAACAAGGCATCGGCGTCAACGCCTGCCCCTGTTCATGTTGTGAATGATCAGGCTCGTTGCCACCTGCAGCAACAGGCTCAGCTCCCTCCAGCAAATCAATCACCGGGGGCAACCAGTTGGGGTCAGGCAGAGCACCCTGCAGGAGGTGGCCAATGGCCCGACCACGACCGACGCCGTAAAAGGCGCAGTAGGTGTCGAGCCGTTGCAGGACATCAGGCTTCAACCAAACCTGCACCGGCTTGGCCTTGGGTTCCTTGCTGGCCTGAAAGCGACCAGCAGAATCTCTGGACGTGGATCGGGGAGCTGCCATGAGATCAAGCGGTCAACCTGCAGTGAACTGAGCGAGAGGCTGGATGCTGAGGGCAATCACCAGACTCACCACCACGCCGATGGCGGCTTTCCAAAGATCACTACCAATGATCTTGGCGAGCGTGCCGCTTTCCTGGTTGGTGAACACGTACTCGAATTCCCTTTCCTTGATCCTCAGGGCAATCTCTCGACCGCCGAGCAGCCCCAAAAACACCCAGGTGGTGCTCAAAGGGAACGTCGAAAGAAACGCCTTATAGAGCAGACAAAGGCCAAAAAAGAAGTCGATCACCGTGGCCGACCGAAGATCGGACGTATTGGTCTTGGAGCGGAGCACAGCCTGTATAGGACCACCCCCGGTGGCTACCAGAACACATAGGCCCACGCAGAGCACCAGCGTGCAGATCAGCATGGGGAAGAACCCAAGCTGACGGGGCAGGAACACGAAGATATTGGCCAAGTCCTGCACCAACCACATGCTCCAAAGGAAACCGGTGGAGCACCACTGCAGTGGGTACCAGATTTTGCTGGGATCCTTACCCTCCTCAGAGCAGCAGAACACCCAGCGCTCCAGCAACCACATGCCCAGGCCATAGGCGGCGAGGCCCACGGCGAGGGCGAGGACGTAGCCCGTTAGAGAACTGTTCAGCAGCTTGCCGATGTTGGCCGGCTGGAACGAGGACAACACCAAGAACGAGGTGCTCACCGGCGCCCCCCATTGGGTTAACGCCAGAACAGCGAGCGGGGGAAGGACATAAACCCAGGTAAAAGGTTCAGGTAAAGGGAACTCTTTGCCAGGAACACTGAGCCTTCCCCAGGCGGGATCACCATTGGACAGAACCCAGCCCAACATCAACACCACGCTCGTTACCGAGCAGATGAAAAGCATCTGCACCGGCTTTGGCGTGCGTTTTTTGTTGGACGAGATGTAGGTGCCGAGGGTCTGAAGAGAGTCGTTCGCGACGACGGAGTACGCCGCCAGGAGGAAACCGACAATCATCCAGAGGCTGACGTCCATGAAACCGGTCAAGGTGCTGGATTGACTCCGTTGTAGTGCTCTGCCGAGGGAACGTCGGTGCTACAGACCACCCAGTCATCGGATGGCATCTGATCCGTCCGCTGCAATCTGCGCGTCGACGATGAATGTTGTGTGGTCGACGGCGATGCACCACCGGAGCGATTCGACCACGGAATTACGTTGACGGACAAATCCGTGTCTACCGATACACCACCGAATTTCTTAAGAGACGAAGAGGCTTGACACAAGCCAAAACCAAGGCGAATCACAGCGCCTGGCAGGCATCACTGAAAGCAGCGATCAAAGGCTTGAAGCAACCAAAACGAGAAACAAAGAACAAAATCGCAGACGATAGGTCGACTTTTTGTCGACACATACAAAGACAAAAGTCTTCATTTAGAGAATCCATCCAATACAAAATAGTCCGTTCAGGAGCTCGACAAGCCCTTGCAATACTCTTGTAGCCCTTGAGATGTTTGACGCGAGACGGCCCATAGGTCTCATGACAACGAAGTGGGAACTGCACCGCAGCCTGAAAAAATACGGCTAAGAGGTTACCGACAAGACGAAATAATCCAGGAAAAGGATGGTGTGGTTTCAGAAAGAATCAAAAAAGGCGGACTTCCGGCCGAATCACGAAACAAAAAAATCCCCCCATCTCACTGAGATGAGGGGTACATCAGAAACGGCAGATCAATCAGGCACTGATCTTGGAATTCCCCATGTTGTCAAGCGCCTCAGAAACGCGCTTGAAGTTAAAGCCCATGCCGCGCAAGGCATGCCAAAAATGCCCCTGCAGGAAGAAGAATGCAAGGTAGAAGTGCGTATTGGCCAGCCAAGCCCGGGCTGAGTGGACACCACCTTCAAGAGTAGTTGCGTCGCTGAAGTAGGGAGAGAAGGCGAAATTCAATTTCAATGGATCGCCATACAGCTCAACGGGATAAATTGTTGTGTTTTGAGCACACCAAATGGCGGTCACAAATCCCATCAGAGCTATACCTGCAAGCGAGTAAGACAAAATTGACTCGCCGTTGTAGATCAAGACCTTTTTGAAGGGACCGAAAGGGCTGGAGATGATATGCCAAACACCACCAATCGTGAGAATGAAGGCCAAAACAGCATGGCCACCCATCACGTCCTCAAGACTGCTGATGGAAAGAAAATTAGCCTGATAACCCCACACCATGCCGAGGTCAATGTTTGGTTCCACCCGTCGAACAGCTCCGATAGCGCTGTCGTAAATTCCATGGCGCTTTGCCCATTCAACGAAGGCGATGACTCCGAGGCCGAGAAAAATCAGGTGATGACCCAGGATGAAAGTGAGCTTTTTGCCATCACTCCATTCAAAATGAAACTTTTGGGCGCGGCCCTCAGCTTCTGAAAGGTCTTTGGGAGCTCGAAGCGTATGCCAGATTCCAGCTGCTCCAAGTACAGCAGATGAAACCAGATGGAATGCTGCGATCGCGATGAGGGGTTGCTGGTCAATGATTACAGCACCTTCTCCTACGCCGAAGCCAAGGCCGGCGAGATGTGGAATCAAAATCAGCCCTTGTTCTCCCATTGGCAGTGTTCCGTCATAACGGGCCAACTCAAACAAGGTGAAGGCACCAGCCCAAAACATGATCAAGCCTGCATGGGCTGCATGGGCTGCAATAAAAGAGCCGCTGCGTTTAGCCACGCCTGAGTTTCCAGCCCACCAGTCATAACTGACTGATGAACTTCCATAAGACTGCATTTTCAAAAAAATGTGGCATTCGCAACTTAAGAATTGGCCGGATCTAATTCGCCTTATTTTTACATTACTTTTTAGGGGTAGATCTTATTTAACCAGAAAAAGAATCATTTGCACAAATTAAACCTTGACCGCATCAATGGAGACAACAGGAAAGACTAATTGTAGCAAGCAGTGGATCAATCAAGAACATGCTGAATCGTGCTAGCTACAAAAACCCACCGGCATCCACAACAAAGCACAAAAGCAATTGAGAGCATTCGAAGTATCAAATGAATGCGCAGGCATAGAAGAACAGTCTTTAGATTTCGCCTGAGCCTGCAGGGGTTTTGCAGGCTCAGGCGAGCCATGGTTCATCCACCCATGGCTTGTCTTTTAAATACAGAATAAAAAAGAGATCTACCCCTCGAAATTATTGACGAGGAGTAAATCACTTATGTTTTTGCCGAACCCCGTCCAAGGGCGACCTAACTATTATCAAGACTTGACAGCACAGCCACGTAATTAAGGCATCAAGAGGGTGTTAAATCTAAAACGTTGATCGAGTCAATTGATCGAAAGGAAGAGCGACACCTTTAGTGATGCCCATCCAGAAGGCAATGCATATGCGATGACTTCGAGCCATCCTTACCACCAGATTGAAGAATATGGGCAATTCCACCAACGTTCATATCAAAGCCAAAAAGAGGCGTCAAAACAATGGAACAATATTTTGACTATTATTTTTTGCTACTGAGACCTAGCAAAACATCAGCATTACGAATTACTGGTGGAGTGTGGATTATAGGGATCATGCCAAACGGTGGGACGCAACACTCGACGCCGCTCAGTAACGCATCGAACTGTGGTCTGATGGGCTTGTGCAATCGCATCAATAAGACCAATCGGCCATTCAGTTCCACAACGCATCTCTGCTTCTAAAACTGATGCATCAAGGTTGGTGAGACGAGTTGTCTTACGGGACATCAGAGTGCAGGGCCAGAGTGGTAAAGACTCATGCAGGCGATTGATTAGAGCAAAAAAGCAACCCAATCAGCACCGACATTAATACTGTTTTTAGTGCACGCCTGACTGACCCTTGAACCTGGAGGGGAAAAGGGCCAGACGACGCACAATGAATTCGACAGCAGCGAATCCATTGCAGGAACAGCTCCGGCTGGAATGAACTGTTCAAACAAATATTCGCTGGCTCTCTGGAAAGATGTGCTTCCAATGCCGCTACAGCGAGATTCCTTTGAGCAATGACAACGTGACCAATGCAACCCCAGACTGAGGGAGCAACTCTCTCGATCTTCCATGAATCAGTGCTGGTGGCGTGGCAAGGCTTGAGAACGGTGTGACAAACCACAAGTAGGTTCTCAGGCTGGTTCCCCTGGAATCCACAAGTCATTCTCGGCTAGCGCCTAAACATGAAGCCTGACCGGCTGGTCTGCCAAGAACAGGATTGACGAGTCAGTGCCAAGCCGAAGCAACAACAGTTCCCTCACAATGCGCTTCAGTGACTGCCAGTAGCTTCACCCAACCATATCCACCCTTGCCGCAATCCCTTTTTGGTTAGGTCAACATTAGTCAATCTTTAGCCTTTGCGATTCATTTTCAAGCCGCTCTTTAACCAACTCCGCAAAATCACAATAGCTTATATCTTCTGTCTCTTTATCTCTCATGATCTCCTGAGCCTCCTGCATTAAATAGTCATAGGTAGTCTTATCAGTGGTTCGGTTTGCCAAGTCAATGATATGAGCAAATGCTTCGATGTTTGTCATAACTAGAATGCAGTTGCTTAGAAACTAGCCTGAATGCCGCTCAAGGGTCGTCTTAAATTCTACCAATGGCCAATCGTATTGATACGCAAAAAATATTCAAATACCCAAGAGCCGATCAATCAATAATTCGCAAATCATTGACAATGAGCATTGCCATGGTACTCACTTAGAACCAAGAGAGGAGAGTCACGCTGGCATAAATCGAATCCACTATCCCCTCATCGCCAATTGTGCTCATGGGAGCTCATCAGCGACACCTAGGTAAAGATACAGCAGGAAGATAAAACTGCTCATAAGAATGCATCTTCCTATCTCACATTAGAGCTTTTGAGTAAATCAATGATTCTAAAACCAGCAAAGACAAACTCTTGCTCTTGTTACTTGATTTCACGATGCAATGTCATTCTGTTGAGCTGCGGGCAGAATTTCATGAGCTCAAGCCTATCGGGAGTATTTCTCCGGTTTTTTGTGGTCGTATAACGGGATACACCTGGCGAGCGTTTTTCGGAAGTTGCAGCTGTTCTGCACTCTGTACATTCAAGAGTGACAACAATTCGAACACCTTTGCTCTTAGCCATGAAAATAAAATTGCAATCAAAACAAAATTGGCTGGACTGACTCTCCGTCGCTCATGAAGAAGAGTCAGCTGTAACCCCAGCTTGATGACCCGGATAAGTCATCGAATTGAAGGTGCCTCGCGAGAACCTTCAATTTTCATCTTGCCTCCGGCTCACGCAGGCGTTGCATGAAAATGAGAAGTTGGCATCACTCAAATGAAACCAGGTCTCGTTTCAAAGCTGTCTAAGGCAAATGCGGTAACGCTGGACTGACTCTCCATCGCTCATGAAGAAGAGTCAGTTCTGCTCCAGCGCCCGATGGCTCGCCAGAATCATCGGGTGAAGAGGCGCCGTCAAGCTGCCCTTCAAAGCAACGATGACCTTGAAAAGTGGCAATTACCGTTCCGATGAAGCAGTGACTTTGACCAAATGAGACGGGAGCAAGTTTCAAGACGACTCATCAGGGTGAGATAACGCTGGACCGACTCCCCCTACGACGAAGAAGTCAGTTGGTGTACCAGCGCCCGATGACACGATCAATCATCGATTTGGATGCTTCTCCAAGCGTCCAAATCGATGATCTCTCAGTGAAATGTTCGATGGCGTTCCGATGAGTCAACGACATTGTTCAAATGAGCCAAAGCCCTGTGACAATGAATTCAATACGTCTGCTGGTTTCAAGAAGCAGTCCGTATTGCTCAACAATCTCGCTGAAAACCGAGTTGACCCGTCAAGAGTTGATTTTTGATTCTTGCTTAACGGTGCTGGCGTCACCTGGTGCATGACAGGCCGCAAAAAGTCAGTTCACCACCTTCAGCGTACGAATTCCCGAGGCCTTAACCCAACTTGCGAGTGCATCGATGTCAGCCCTCTTTGGTATGCAGATGCACCCTGTGCCGGGGTAACAGCGGTGGATTCCTAGAGCACTGCGAGTGGTGTCGAAGCGAGGGGTCAGATCAAACCAAAGATCGTTACCCCAAGGTTCGGGGCGTCCCAAGCTGTACTCGCCGGCGGGTAAGGGGGCAGCATTGCCGGGACTCCAGCGGCGATCAGCGGTTTGGCGCCCGGCAACACCACTGGCTGCTGGCCAACTGGCCAGGAGCCGAGCGCCTCGATGCAGCTCAACCTTCCAGATGCGGTTGCCGTCAGGGAACCGCTCAGCAGTTCGGCGGGTACTGAGCTGCAGTGCCCCGCCCTGCAGCAAGGCTGTCGTGGGCCCCTGTTGCCCCAGTAGATCAGGAGCCGCCACAGCAACGGAGCCCACAAACACCAAAGGCAGCAGGAGTGCGTGGCGCAGCATCACGATCGGCATGAACAGTCCACCCACTTTGGGGCTGCCACGATGACCTGCAGCAGACCAGTCATTGGTGGACGTTCTCGATCTGTTTCCACGCTCCATCCTTCGGGGCACCCTGCCGGACCCTTTGCTCCAGCTGCTGATTGATCTAAGTGAAAGCGTTCTCGCCAATCCTGATTCCAGCCCCGATGCATCAGCGAAGCTGGCCGGTCAACTGCGTCAGCAACGCGAACTGCGGCCGGACCAACCCGGCGTGCAGGACCTCAGCAACAACCACCTGCTGCCTGCCTGTGATCGCTGGATCCGCCATGTGATGGACCGTCAGCCTCCCCAAGGTCGCGGCCCCTGGGTTCCCGGTCGATATCGCTTGCAGATGATTGATCTCTGGCTCAATTGCCAGACCGCAGGCGATTACAACCCCACCCACACCCATGGCGGCAGCTTTTCCGGGGTGATCTTTCTAAAGGTGCCACCCCAGATCAATGCCGATAGTTTTGATGGCCAACTCTGCTTCCACGGTCCGGAAGACTGGCATCTGCAATCGTTCCGCACCGGAATGGCGCACTACGTGCTGCCCGTCCCTGGAGAGTTCTATGTGTTCCCAGCCTGGCAACCCCATTCGGTGATGCCCTTCCGTGGTGAAGGGGAGCGCTGGTCCCTCGCTTTCAATGCCATGGCAGCACCTGGTGCTGCACCAACCGCAATGCAACAGCCCGCCCAGCAGCAGCCCCTTGGCAACGTTTCCCTCTCGAGTCAGCGCCCCACCGCCAAGGGATTCTGAGGAGAGCTGCCAGAGTCAACTGGTTGCATCTGTTCAGGATTCATGAGTCAAACAGAGCCACTCGAGCAGGCCAAAGCGATCGCATCGGCGTTGGAGCAGTTGGCCGATCAGTTGCGCCCTGAAGTGATTCGCTCAGCGAGGCTGGATCAAGAGGGACGTCGGGATCTCGACCGGATCGAGTACGCCCTGGGCACCATTGGCAAGGCCTTGATCCTGACGGACTATTCCATCGACGAAGAAAAAGACATCGACAAGCTCAAGGCCTTCCGCGAATCCCAGAAAGGGATGGGCTGACGTCAGACCAACGCAGCACTTGATGCTGAAGATCTCCATCAGACGTCAGGTCGAGAAGCCTTCCGCCTGGATCACCAGCTCGGTCGAGGGGACAAGCCTGCACTGCCTTGAAACTGCAAAGCGTGGAAGGGCAGCCCAGAAGTGACACATCAGGACGCGTCGCCCAGTGGCCTTGCCAATGCTGATGAATATGGCCAAACAAAACCGCCCGCAGAGCGAGATGGGGACGCAACACAGCCTCAAGAGAATCTTGATCAAGCAACCGGATCGCATCCATGCCGTCATCACCGATGGCGATCGGAGGATGATGAAGAGCAACCACAAGGGGCAGATCACGGCGCTCTGAACACTGCAAACGCCGTTCCAGCCACTGGAGCTGAGCCAAGCCGAGCTGACCGGCTGCAGAAGAAACCTTGTGGCTGTTCAGCAGTACCAAGCGCACTCCTCTGACCACAAAATCAGCGGGGCCTGTCACGCACGCCCTCCCCAAAACCGCATCCAGCAACAGCGGGTGATCGTGGTTACCGGGCACCAGAGCAACCTTGCAGCGCACGTGGTTGGTCAGGGCTGTTCGCAGCCGGACGTACCCACCCCAGCTTTCGTCCTGGCACAGATCACCCGTGACCAGAACCAGATCGGGGACCACGGCGCAGCCAACCCGCAGAGCTTGCTCCAGGTGTGCGAGGGCCAGCCTTCCCCGCACCAAACCCTGATCAGCTGCCACCAGGTGTGGATCACTCAGTTGGAGAATTCGCATCGTCCTCAGGAATGGACTGCCAGCCGCTACTCCAGCGATTTGAATCTTTGAGCTCGATCCAGAGCACCCGTTCCCGATGGGATGGCTTCAGGACAGCGGCCAATTCCACCCAGCGCTGATCACCGCTCCCACCCTGCGTGATCAACTCGAAATGGCGATAACCGGCAACCGGGCTCTGGCTGGTCCAGGCCCTCGCAGGACGCCAAACCATCAGCTGGCGACGAACACCTGGCTGATGGTGCTCTCAATCACATGCCCTGAAGCCTCGATCATGTCGGTGTTGTCGGCAATGAATTGCTCCATCACACCGGGAGAGGCTTGCATCACGGCGCAGACCTTGGTGGGGTCCTCCTTGCTGACTCCCCGGTAGAGGGAAGTAATACCAGCGATTTTCTGAAGCGGCAGAGATGCGTCATAGGTGGCGACCCATTCAGCAAATGACTTAGTGATCGTGAAGGTGAGGACGTGGGTTTCCATCGACCAGAACGACATCGCTGGCGGACGTTATCACCAGAATTCGTCTTGCTTCTCGGCAACCGAGGGGATTAGATCACGACAATGAAATAGAGGCGAGACGGCACTCTCATTAAGGACTACTATTGAGAACAAGCGAGGAGAAGCTGTGACATCGTCCTCCGCGCCTGCCTCAACTGACACAACTTTGCAGCGGGGCCTGCATCAGGACGGGCGTCGACTCACCCCGCAGCGCAAACGTGTTCTTGAACTGTTTGAACACTGTGGATCCGGTTGCCACCTCAGTGCCGAGGAGGTGCACCAGCAGCTGGCGGCACTCGACATGAAGGTGTCCCTGGCCACGGTGTATCGCACCCTGCGCCTCCTGGCCGACATGGGATTGCTCCAAGAACTGGAACTCAGTGAGGGTGGACGACGCTTCGAGCTTGCCGTCGAAGATCATCGTCAACATCACCACGTGGTCTGCATCCGCTGCGGACGGACAGAAGAATTTGAAAGCGAATCCGTTCTTGCAGCAGGGGCTGCTGCCGCAGAACATGTTGGCTTTCAACTCATTGAATCCAGCCTGAATGTGCGCGCGATCTGCCCCAAGTGCCAGGGATAAGCACTTAACAGCTGATCATTAAGCGCGAAATTCCCTGTCGTAGAGATCTGTCACAAGGAGGTCAATGAGCTGCACGGAAACAAGCTCTTTTTCGCGCCTCAAGGTGTTCAACAAGACTTGAACCTGGCGGTGATGCATCAACGACACCTCACCCATCTCCAGCCATCGGGCACTGAGTAGGGATTGAAGACGCTCACGTGGAGACGATGACATCGGGTACGCCCCTCTTTCTCACACTGAAGCCAGCAGAACGACCTCTGAGAAGGTGCCTGCAACAGAAGTCTTCCGAAGCTTTTGTGAAGCGAACCCTTGGAGACCTTCCTGTGGAGGCCTTACTGAGGGTGCTCGTTACAAGGCATCCAGTAGCGATCGCCCATGCGGTGCACTCCTTTGCAGCCCAACTTGCGTGCCTGCTCCTCCGCCTCCTCTCGACTTGGATAGGCCAGATAGCGCGGGTTGGTCGTGGAGCGAATCTGAATCAACCCCATGCTCATCGGGCCGGCTGTGATCACCCCCATGGTGTTGACACCCACCGCCACCAATCCCATCCCAACGATGGCTGCATTGATCACGCCCATCGCCACCACACCGATCGAGACCACCCCCATCGGCACCACCCCAATGCAGATGACCCCCATCGGCACGATGCCGATGGAGATGGTGCCCAGAGGAGCTACCCCGATCGCAATTCGCTTCGGCTTGCTGCCGCAGTGCCCACCTTCACTCATGAATCAGTGCGCTCCATGGTGATCCGTCTCACCGTGCTTGTCGCAGACCATCCACATCTCACCCATCTGATGCGCACCCTTGCAACCAAATCCCGGGGCAGCCGCTTCGGCTTCAGCTTTGGTGCTGAACATCGCCTGTTTGGGTTGGCCATGCGCCTCAGCCATGGCTCCCGTCGCCGACATCAAAAGAACAACGGCAGAGGAAAAAATGCGATTCAGCGGCATGGCCTCAACACAGATCTCCCCACTATGCCCATGAAGAGAGAATCAGCCCTGAAGTGCTCCACCACAACTTGACCCTGCGCCAGCGGTACAGCCGAAACAATGTTGAGCCGTGTGGATCGACTGATCCGCAGGAACGGTTGAGAGGCGCATCAGATCACGAAGGTGACGGAGCTCCCCGGAACAGGGGAGTCCGAGCTGCTGGTTGAAATCGCAGTCATACAGATGACCTTGCCAGTCCACACTGATCAGCTGGCGGCACATCACAGACTCCAGATTTTCGGGGTTGTGCGCTTCCTCCAGAAGGGCTTGATATGACTGCAATTCGCTGTTGAGTTCCAATTGCCTGGCGAACCGTTGGATGGGCATGTTGGCCAGCGTCAGTAGACGATCAAACCGGATCCCCAACCCAGCCAATGCGGTCTTGTAATCAGCCTCCAAGGCCTGCTGGGGGGGAGGCAAAACCGGGCCAAGGGGGTTGTAAACGAGATCCAGCTGCCGGTTGGGATCGCCCGTTCCGTAGCCCAGAGCATTGAGCTGCCGTAGGCCGCTGATGCTGCGTTTAAACACGCCATCACCTCTCTGGCGATCGACATTCTCAGCGCTGTAACAGGGCAAGGAGGCTGTGATGCAAACACCCTGATCCGCCAGGAATTCAGCCAGGTCCTCCTGATCCGGTTCACTCAGGATTGTGAGATTGCAGCGGTCAATCACCGCGGTTCCGCGTGATCGTGCCTGCCGCACCAAATCACGAAAGCCCGGATGCAGCTCCGGTGCTCCCCCCGTGAGATCGAGGCAGGCGATCCCATGGCGCTCAAGAATCTGAGGAATCAACGCCAGAAGATCCGCAGCCATCATCTCGGTGCGGGTCGGCCCAGCATTCACATGGCAATGGGCGCAGCTTTGGTTGCAGCGGTACCCAAGATTGACCTGGAGCGTTGTGAGCAGTCCGCGCTTCAGTGGCGGGAAAACCCTCTCAACGACAGTCACCGGCACCTAACAGATAAAGCCGATTCTTCCAGACAGCAGATCGGAGTGGAGTTGGTTCTTGTCGACACAATCAACGGGTCTTCTCTTGATCAGCTGCGTTCACCGGCGGAGGCGAACATTCCACTGCGGCGAAACTGATGGTCGAACTTGAGGCCGGTAACCGCATCCGTACAGATAGGTTCTGAAGCCGGCAAATCAATCGTGCAGTGGGGAATCTGAGCTTCCATCACCGCATGAATCGACAAGGCGGCGATCGGAAGGGCAATCGCTGAGGACAGCGAGAACAGCGACGGTTTTGGCAAACATGAGAACTGGGTTGGTGCTGAAGCAACCCTCCTCAATTCAGCGCTGATTCCCGATGACACCGGTCAAGCGCGGTTGTGGTTTAGCGCACAGGGTCCGCAGAGCGCCGCGCGGAAAGCTGGCGGAACCAGGCGATGTATTGGTCCGGACCGTCGGGCATCAGCACGTCAATCCGCAGGGAATCCTCTGGATCGGTGATTCCTTGCAAGCTCCCATCGGCGTGGCTGGGTCGATCCACTTCGCCATGGCTGCTGTCGACGAGAACAACGCGGTTGGGTTGACCAGACCAGGCCCCAAGGTCCTGCAACAGGTTGAGGAAGCCTCGATCACTGCCGCCTCGCAGCCACCCCGCGCCATCAGCTGATGCAGTGGAGGTAACGGTGTCGCCCACCCCCACCAACAACGGCATCCGTTCCGCGGGGATCCGCTCCTTCACCAAGGCCAACAGCGCATCGGGTGCGTGGGGAGCCGTTCTCACGTTGAAGGCATCACCCAAGGGGGATTCACCCCAACGGCGCTTGATGTGCTGATTGAGCAGCACCAAAAGGCCAGCCTCCTTGATGGAACCTGTGAGCATGAATTGAATGTCGGTGGTTCCGACATCCCCGAAAGCAGCGGGTTTGATCCGTTCATCCCCTTGTGCATCACGGCCCAGGTTGGGAGCCACATGCAAAAAGAAAGACCCCTCCAACCCCTGATCTGCAGCTTCGGCAAGCAACTGATGCATCAGCTCAGACAGCATCGTCTGAAGAGCCTGCTGACAAGTCACATCACCGGGGACAAAAGCAAAAATCCCATTGAGATTGATCGTCGGTGAGACCTGGGTGTCCAACACAGCGGCTTTGGCAACCTGAGCCAGGGCGTCACCATGCAGCTGCGGAAGCAGGGCAGGCAGCCGCTCCATCAGCAGGGATTCCATCCTGCTGGGGGCTTGAGCAAGGAAGGTCATTTCCTCCTGCGAGACGCCGGGATGGCTCAGGTCGCCAAAGCGATCCTGCAACTGCACCCCTCCAGCCGCCAGACCCGGCAGATAACGGCCCTCACGTTTGGGTAAATCGGGATCCGCCAGGGCCTGTTCCACGAGACGGTTCACCCCGCGACGGCCCTCATGTTCACCATTGGTCAACACAGCGAATTGGCCATCCAGGGCAGCGACTGCTTCCACATAGGCAGGATCCATGCACCGTGTCAGTGGATCCTTGACGAGTTGCATGCAGACGCCATCGAGGTCCTGCACGATCAACAGATCTTCAGCACCTGTGAGCTCTTGCAGGAACTGGTCGGGCGTCAGACGGGGCATGGAGATTCAGAGATGTCGCTTCAGACGAATGCACAACAGTGCAATTTCTTCGCGCAACTCCTTAGTTCCAAACGAGTGAGAAGTCCAGTAGCGGAGGCATGGAGCAGCGCTGATGGCAAGCGAAACACCGCGGTCAAGCCATCCGGCTAGCGAACATGGCGGCCTTGATGCTCCTGCCATGCACCCCACCTGGACCGAACAGTGGTGGCCCATCAGCTATGTGCAGGACCTCGACCCTAAAAAGCCGAGTCGATTCACCCTGCTAGAGCGGGATCTGGTGATCTGGTGGGATAACAGCAAGGAACGCTGGCGAGTGTTCCCCGATGTCTGCCCCCACCGTTTGGTTCCCCTCAGCGAAGGTCGGATCAACGACGAAGGGCTCCTTGAATGTCCGTATCACGGCTGGAGTTTCGATGGCAGCGGCCAGTGCCAGCGCGTGCCGCAAGCGCTCGAGAACACTCAGCCCAACAACCGACGGTCCCGCTGCGCCAGCTTGCCGACAGCGACGGGGCAGGGACTGCTGTTCGTCTGGATGGGTGCCCCCGATGCCGCAGACCCAAGTCAGCTCCCCCTGGTTCCAGCTCTTGAAGACAATCCCGAAAGCTGGACGGTGCAAGACACCTTCCGAGATCTGCCGATGGATGCGGTGACCCTGCTGGAAAACGTGCTCGACGTCAGTCACGTTCCTTTCACCCACCACAAAACCGTGGGCAAGCGGGACAACGCTGCCCCCGTTGAAGCCAAAGTCACCCTTGAAGACGCTGATGGCTTCGAAGCGTTCTGGGAGGAGGGGCCTCGCCGGGGCAAGCTCGGCGCCCAGTCCACCTGCTTTCGGGCGCCCCAACTGATGTGGCACGACCTCACCGCCAAGGGGTTTGGCCGCATCCTCACCGTTGTATATGCCGTCCCGATCCGACGCGGCGAGTGCCGCCTGTTCGCCCGCTTCCCCTTCCAATTCCAATCCGCGTTACCTCGCCTCCTGATCGGATTGCGTCCCCGCTGGTTGCAGCACATCGGGAACCACAAGGTGCTGGAGGACGATCAGGTGTTTCTGCACTGGCAGGAACGGGTACTGGAGCAGGCCGGCGGTAGTTCCGCCGTGGAGCGCAGCTTTTTTATGCCCACAACGTCAGACGTCTACGTCGCTGCCCTGCATCGCTGGTTGAACGCCAACGGCGGCGAGCCCTTTGCAGGGCAACGCCTACCACCCAGGCAAACAACAACAGAGCTCATGGATCGGTACCAAAGCCACACCATCCATTGCCGCAGCTGCTCTGCAGCTCTGGCGAACATTCAAAAGGCTCGTCCATGGACCTGGGCGTTGCTGTGGGGATCCGCAGCTCTCGTGGGCATCGAACAAGGCAGCGCCTGGAGCAGCGTCGGATTGGTCACCGCCGCAGTGACGGGCCTGGTACTGCGACAGCTCAACCGTTGGGAGCAGGGCCTGACCGTCGGCAACGGCCAGGCCCCCCGCAACCGCTGATCAGAGCCCTGGAACAGGAAGCAAGGTCGGCTTCACCTTGCCCTGAATATCGACCTTGCCGCCGATGGTGACTTTGTTGTCGACAGACACATCGGCTCGCACAGGGAGCGGTTGATCCGCCTTGACGGACACCTCGCCGTCAAGACCACTGACCCGTGCATCGGCATTCACCGTCACCGCCCCCGCAATCGATTTCACCGACACGGGACCTTCAATCGCAAGGGGGGCATCTCCGGAGATGGTCACCTGCTCCTGCACCACCACCGGTAAAGGCGTATCAGAGCGGATGGTGACGCTGGGGGGAAGGACCAGCTTGTCCACCTGCAATCCACCCTCAATCGCAATGGGGATAGGCCGACTGAGCAGCTTTATTGCCGTGGCCGCCAAAACCAGGCTGGACAAGACGACCGCCGCAGGCCAGCGGTACGCCATCAGCAGATCACGGCTGGACACAGGCATGTGAACAATGACTTGAGCGCATTACAACGTGTTTGGAGCGAACACGCCCGCCCAGACGCCATCACCACCTCTCGATCGATGACTCCAGGAACATCAGGGAACAAAGTAATTCGAAAATAATCAAACAAGAGAAATTACTGAAGACATCAAAGTACCAGGTCAGAACTAAAAAATCGAATCCTTTATAAACACAATCCTGCCCAGCAAACCCATCATGACTCCCGAAACAAACCAACCCTCCTAGACAATCTAAATGTCAGGGAGCATCACGAGAGCTAGCATAGCTTTGATCGCTAATCAGTGATGACGCTTTATCTCTACGGCGGCCCCAAGACCCGTGTATCGATGCCGAAATGGTACGCGGCAGAAAAAGGTATTTCCTACAATTACGTCAACATTGACCTGGCAGCTCGTCAAAATCTTGAACCGAGTTATTTGGAGGTGAATCCTTTCGGCAAGTTACCTGCCCTTAAAGACGACAGCAATGGATTAGTGCTGTTTGAGTCAGGCGCCATTCTTCAGTATCTCTCCGAGAATTACACCAACGAAGTCAAAGACCCGGCAACACGCGCCTCCATCAGCCAGTGGATTCTTTTCGCCAACTCCACACTCGCGATCGCTTTATTCGTTCCCTCCAATAAGGAGCGGGAGTTTCCAAGACTGATGGCGAAACTGAATGACCTCTACAGCAAGAAAAAGTTTTTGGTGGGTGATCGCTGGACGGCTGCCGATTGTGCAGTCAACGCATATCTCGGCTACCTCCCCATTTTTTATCCCAACGAAGATCTCTCAGCCTATCCAGAAATCCAGTCCCTCAATGAGCAAACACGCTCCAACCAAAACTACAAACAGATCATGGGCCTTTAATCTATTCATCTGCTATTCATCTCCTGTTTATTCCCTCATTCAATTTTCCACATTGCAGACATCTTCATAGGTCTTCGAAGCGATCAGCATCGATCAAGTAAGTCGGCTCATAGCTTGCGGGATAGCGAAACTCCGCATCACGAAAGCAAATCGTGTCTGTCTGTTGTGAGCAGTCCCACCAGGGACGCTGCTTAGGCTTGCCAGCATGCGCAACTCCTTCTTCGACCAAAGCCTGGACGCCGGAGCAATACGACGGCGCGTGCAGGAGCTGTCGAACGGCAAGGTGGGGTTCTACAGCGTCGGGCTTTATCCCGCGTCGCTGGCATACAACTGCGCCATGCAGAACGCAGAAGGGCGTCTGCTACTAGCCCCTCGTCCTGGCCGGGACCTGCTGGGAGCCTTCCCCAGAGAAACGATTGAAACGATGGACGACGAGCACGTGGAGACCGTGCTCGAGATGGGTTGCCATCGCAGCGGCGGTGAGCTTGTGGCCAACACCCTCAGCGATCTCATCGAGCGTTGCGACCTCGTTGTGCTCAGCGCCAACAGCAATCACATCGAAGAAGACCTCCACGAAGCCTGTCGTTTGCGGCAAGAGCTCAATCGAGACCAAGTGGTGCTGGCCTGCCTGGCGGGGTCCTTCAGCCATGACCCGATCAACAACAGCGCTTATGTGCTCTGTGAGCAACAACCGGAGCTCGCTTTCTTCTCCGGCTTTCACCGCCATGGAGCTCTACGTAATCCCTTCGACAGCTTCACAGCCAACTTCTGCCATCCGAACGCCCTAACAGCGATGTTGGGTGCCCAGCTGATGGATCAACTGTCCCCCAACATCCAGGTCTCCGCTGGTGTTCACAACGTGGAGGGGCAGTTCATCAAAGCCGCCAAAAACATGGCGTCGGTGTTTGCCGGTTTCGGCTATGGCTTCCATCAGGACAACCCAGGTGTGTTGCCAACGCTCCTAACCCTGCTTCTGAACCAGTGCCTGGATCAGGCGGCCACCGTGTCCATGGCACGACCCGACCGACAACGGCTGTACCACCGTCAGCCCTTCCCTCTTACAGAACTGGGCTACGCCGTACCAAGAATTGAATCCACCCTGGTGCGCGACGGCGACTTCGAGCGGGTACGGGACCACACCTTCAGCCAGCTCACGGCCATGGTGGCTGATGTGCGCGGCAGCATGATGCTGCCCGTCTCCGGTAGCCCAACCCGTAATTTCCAGGCCGGCCAAGTGATGGCACAGGAGATGCGCGATCAGGGCCGCTGTCCTCATTCCATGGAGGAGTTGGAACAGTGGTGTGAAGCCGCAGGCCTGCGCAAAGGCGGACTAGAGGGTTTGAAATCTCTGCGGTATTGGCCTCAAATCGCCCGCAAATACGCGATCCCAGCCCACGACGCTTCCATGGTGAATCTGCTGTATATGGCGATTTACGGGCGTGCTGGCGTCAAGGACACCGCCTACCGGGTAATGACGGAAAGCCGGGAACTCTCCAGCTACTGCCAGGAATCAGTACGACCTAGCCACAGCCGTCGGTATGCCGAGGCTCTGCAAAACCTGGAGGTCCCTAAAGCTCTCGACCTCGTGGTGAATGCCGTCATTGCGGACAATGCCAATCAGGCCATGCGCAAAAAGATGGCCCTCGACGAGAACGGTGAGACCGGGACACCGGCCTACCTGCAATTGATGGACGTCATCGAAAGCCAGCTCGAAGCCTGAGTCGGCTGCTGTTCTGCACACCTGAACGGGGCAGAACGCAGGAAGCGCGGCAAGGTGCGGCCTGAGACCCATGCGACCGTTCATGACCGAGGCCCTGGAAGCCATCGCTGATCGCTTCCATCCTCGCGAGGGGATCAAAGCCATTCGCTCCCTTGGCTCAGGCAACGTCAACGAAACCTTCCTCGTGACTCATGAGGGACAAGACGGCGCCTTCGTCATGCAGCGGCTGAACACGAGCGTTTTCGATCGTCCCGACCTGGTGATGCAGAACCTGCAGGCCCTGGGCGAACACATGGAGCGCCGTCTCGCCTCTCCACCTCCACAACTGAAGGGACGCCGCTGGGAAGTACCCAGAGTGGTTCCCTGTCGTCGGGAAGCCTCCCCCTGGATCGAACAAAACGGCGAGTTTTGGCGCTCGATCACCTACATCGGTGCAGCGACCACCAGTGATGTCATCAGGGACAGTGCCCACGCCCAGGAAGTGGGTTATGGGCTGGGAATGTTCCACCACCTGATCAGTGACCTGCCCACCGATCAGCTGGCTGACACCCTGGAAAATTTCCATGTCACACCGGCCTACCTTCAACGCTTCGATGAGATCGCCGCGGCCACGGGCCGCATGGGCCCTGCCGAGCGTGACGCCTGCGCGTTTGTAGAGCAGCGCCGCCAGGGCGTGGATGTTCTTGAAGCAGCTCTTGCACGCGGCGAACTCCATCACCGTCCCATCCACGGGGACCCGAAGATCAACAACGTGATGATTGACGAGGCCAGCGGTCAGGCCATCGGTCTGATTGACCTGGACACGGTCAAACCGGGACTCGTTCACTACGACATCGGCGACTGTTTGCGGTCCTGCTGCAATCCAGCCGGAGAAGAAACACTCTCCCTGGACGATGTGGACTTCGACATGAACCTCTGTGAGGCCATTCTCAAGGGCTATCTGTCAGTTGCTGGTGGATTTCTGAGTGACTGGGACCTGCACTATCTGCCCCACTGCATCCGTCTGATCCCGATGGAACTGGGGCTGAGGTTCCTCACGGATCATCTTGAGGGCGACGTGTATTTCCGCTGCGATCGACCTGGGCACAATCTGCAACGCGCCCTGGTTCAATTCCGACTCACAGAAGCGGTGGAACAACAGTTCAGCGACTTGGAACACCTGGTCAAGCGGCTGCAGCGTCAGCAGGGCTCAAGCCACTGAGATGAGTCGTTCTGCAGTGATGCTGCGTCAGGCATGCCGCCTGATCCCCTTTGAACGGTCCATGCCTCCAGGGTTACAGATCAGCGCCGAGCTCGTCTGGACCCGTGATGGATGGCTGGAACTCAGCTATGGAGTCCTGGGCCACACGGCCACAGGCATCAATGCGCTGCGTCTGCCGACGGATCTGAATGATGGGCCACAACACGGACAACGCAGGGATGATCTCTGGACCACCACGTGCTTCGAGGCGTTTCTCGCCGCCCCTGGCGAGCAACGTTATTGGGAAGTAAATCTTGCTCCCAATGGGGATTGGGCGGTTTATCGCTTTGATCACTACCGCAGTGGCCAGACCCAGCAAGAGCTCAGCACACCCCCAACGGTGCGGCTGCAACGCGGGGCGCATCAACTGCGGCTGGACGCCAGGATTGCTTTGGAACCCTGGTGGACGCCAGGGGGCTGCCCAGACCTGGCATTGACGGCTGTGATCGATAGCAATCAGGACGGTCTGAGACATTGGGCTCTCTGCCACGGACGCAAGCCGGACTTTCACGACCGCAGCACCTTCCTTACGGCCTGAACCGCACCGGTAGTGTCAGCACAGCGCCCCTGCCTCACCATGCGCAGCCGCAACGTGTTGATTGTCTCGGCTCTCACGGCAACCCTGCTGGGGGGGCTGTGGCTTAAACCGAAACAGCCACGGGCAGAAGCGTTAGTGACCGCACCGGTGGTGACCGCGCCTGTAACACTTCCTGCCCAAGCGACCCAACCCAAAACACGAGACGGCAGGCAATACCCCCTTGTGCCTGCCGACACAACTGAACTGGCAACGCTGCTGGCAGATGTTGAAAAGGCGTTACGGGACCCAGCCACGCCGGCCGATGCACTGCCCGATCTTGGGCATCAACAACAGGTGATCTACCGGGTGCTGTCCACGGACCAGTCCAGAGCCCAAGAGGTCATCAACGGCCTGCCTCCGCGCTGGCGCAACGTGGCAGAAAGGCACCTCGCAGCACGGCGCGAATTCGTGCGTATGAGCCGTGGCCGTGGACCGTCCATGCTCCCCGCCTGGCGGATCATTCAGCCCGAATCAGCGGAAAAGCTGCTCAGCCACTACCGCAAGGCCGAGGCGGCGACGGGGATTGAATGGGAGGTTCTAGCTGCGGTAAACCTCGTGGAAACCGGCATGGGGCGCATCGATGGCGTCTCCGTGGCCAATGCCCAGGGGCCCATGCAGTTCCTGCCCACCACCTGGGCAGAACCTGGGATTGGCGCCGGGAACATCCGCGATCACCACGACGCCATCCAGGCTGCGGCGCGATATCTGGTGCGCCGTGGCGGACTTCAGGACATTCGCCGCGGCCTATGGGGCTACAACAACAGCGATTACTACGGCCGCGCGGTGCTCCTGTATGCCTCGCTGATGAGGGAGGATCCCGCGGCCTACACCGGTTTATATCACTGGGAAATCCACTTCAATGCTGCAGCCGGCGATCTTTGGTTGCCGGTGGGCTACAACCAGCCGCAGCGGATCAGTGTTCAGGAGTTTCTTCAGACCAACCCCGCCAGCAGATCACCAAACCGGTGAGCATCGACACCTACGCTGAGAACTGGCGTGATCCAGGAAGCGGGTGTCCAAGGAAACCTCCCATCGCGGTGATGAACTGAAAGGTCTCGGATGGTCCGAGATTGATGTAGCTCGCTACATCGAGCTCTGGGAGTACCGGCAGCGCTGGGGAGCCATGAATTTGGAACGGGAGGATCGTCTGTTCCTGCGCAAGGCCGAAAAAGCTCTTCCGGCGATTGTGTCCGGAAGGGCTGCGGCCAAGAAACCAATCAAAGACAAGACCTACTACCGATGGCTGCGCTTCCATCTGGAGGCAATGACCGAGGCCGAGGCGGCGATGGGCCTGACCGAAGGCGAACGCGGTGCCTGGCCCGTGCTGCTGGAGGCCGAACTCCGTCTTCTCGACCATTACGAGCCTGTGCTTGGCTTGCCGGACACGCTGAAGGCCAAAGCCCTCAGCCCAGTGCGTGAAAAGCTCACCGCCCAGGTGGCCGCCCTCGGCAACACCAAGGTCTACGACTTCCAGGCTCCCCTCATCGCACTCAAAGCGGAAGACAGCAGCAACCGGTGGAAGCACCTACGCGAGGTGGATGCCAGTGATCGCACCTACCCCCTGCTCAGTGCCGACGGCGTGGCTGGATTCCGCAGCGAAGCCCACCGCGACATCCAGGCTGTCATTCGCAGCACGTTCCCTTCTCTTGCGGAAACCGACAAACCTGAGCTCGCTGACGACTAGAACAGGGGCAGTGTCCAACGCCGAGGACGATGTCTCACCGCTTCGAGACCCTGCAGCTTCATGCCGGGCAATCGCCCGACAGCGCAACCAACGCGCGGGCGGTTCCCATCTATCAGACCAGTTCGTACGTCTTCAATGACGCCGAACATGGGGCCAACCTCTTCGGTCTGAAGGAATTCGGGAACATCTACACCCGACTGATGAATCCGACCACAGACGTGTTTGAGAAACGCGTCGCCGCCCTCGAAGGCGGAGTGGCAGCTCTAGCGACCGCCTCAGGGCAGTCGGCTCAGTTTCTCGCGATCACCAACTGCATGCAGGCGGGAGACAACTTCGTCTCAACGTCTTACCTCTACGGCGGCACGTACAACCAGTTCAAGGTGCAGTTCCCGCGGCTGGGAATCAACGTGCGTTTTGCAGAAGGCGATGACGTCGCAAGCTTTGCCGCACAAATCGACGACAACACCAAAGCGCTTTATGTCGAAGCGATGGGCAATCCCCGCTTCAACATCCCCGATTTCGAGGGCCTTTCAGCGCTCGCCAAAGAGAAAGGTATCCCCTTGATCGTTGACAACACATTGGGAGCCTGCGGTGCTCTGCTGCGACCGATTGAGCATGGCGCCGATGTGGTGGTGGAGAGTGCAACCAAATGGATCGGGGGCCACGGCACCAGCCTGGGGGGCGTGATCGTGGATGCCGGCACCTTCAATTGGGGCAACGGCAAGTTCCCGCTGATGAGCCAACCAAGTGCGGCATATCACGGCTTGGTGCACTGGGATGCGTTTGGCTTCGGCAGTGACGTCTGCAAGATGCTTGGCCTGCCGGATGACCGCAACATCGCCTTCGCGCTGCGGGCCCGGGTGGAAGGTCTGCGGGATTGGGGGCCGGCCGTCAGTCCCTTCAACAGCTTCCTGCTGTTGCAGGGTCTAGAAACCCTGAGTCTGCGCGTGGAGCGCCACACCGAAAACGCCATGGCTCTGGCCACTTGGCTGGATTCGCATCCCGCCATCACCCATGTGAGCTATCCCGGCCTGGCGCACGATCCCTACAACGCTGCCGCCAAGAAATACCTGACAGGACGGGGCATGGGATGCATGCTGATGTTCTCCCTCAACGGCGGCTATGACGATGCCGTGCGCTTCATCGACAGCCTCAAGCTGGCCAGCCACCTCGCCAACGTGGGCGATGCGAAAACGCTGGTGATTCATCCCGCGTCCACAACCCACCAGCAACTCAGTGAGGCTGAACAGGCCTCTGCTGGCGTCACGCCCACGATGGTGCGGGTCTCCGTCGGACTCGAACACATCGACGACATCAAGGCCGACTTCGAGCAGGCCCTCGCCGTTCTCAGCTGAATGCCGACACAGCCCCCATGGCGCTGATCCTTCCTCGCAGCTACCACAAAATCGCGGAGGTTGAACGCAACCGGATCTCCTGGATTGAGCCTGAACAGGCCGAACGCCAGGACATCCGGCCCCTGCGTATTGGCATTCTCAACATCATGCCGCTGGGCAAGCAGTACGAGTTCAACCTGCTGCATCCGCTGGGCCTTTCGGTGCTGCAGATCGAACCGATTTGGATTCGACTCAACTCCCATGCCTACAAGAGTTGGGATCAAAACCATCTCAACCAGCTGTATGTGAGCTGGGATGAGGCCTTGTCCCAGGGTCCCCTTGATGGCCTGATCATCACCGGTGCCCCCGTGGAGCACCTGCCCTTTGAACAGGTCAGTTACTGGACAGAGCTGGTCAAATTGATCGAGGAAGCGCGACAAACCTGCGCCAGCACCCTTGGCCTTTGCTGGGCCGGTTTCGCCCTCGCCTACCTGGCTGGCGTCGACAAGGTTTCGTTCCCGCAGAAACTGTTCGGGATCTACCCCATGCGCAGCCTGGTTCCTGGTCATTCCTTAATGGGCACCCAAGACGATGATTTCGTCTGTCCCCAGAGCCGTCATGCAGGGCTGCCGGACGCTGCCATGGAAGCCGCGCAACGGGATGGACGTCTCCGTCTGCTCGCCCACGGCGAGCAGGTGGGCTACACCATTTTCGAGACCCCGGATCAACGCCAGCTGATGCACTTGGGCCACCCCGAATACAACGTCGGGCGCATCGTCGGAGAAATGGAACGTGACCGGGCCCGGGGTGATGTTCCCCCGCCCGAGAATTTTGATCCCGCCCGTCCCCAGACCCTCTGGCGGTCTCATAGGAACCTTCTGTTCCAACAATGGCTGTGGTTCTGCTACCAGCGGGTCAGCCTTAAGGCCTGAGCTGCATTAGGTCAAACCCAACAGAAACGCAGACAACAATCCGAGGTAGGTGCCGATTAAGTAGCCCAGCAGACCGATGGCTACCCCAGGCATGGCAAGCGCTGGGCGGTTGAGGGATGTTGCCAGGGCCAGAGCAGTGCTTGGGCCACCGATGGCTGCCTGGGATGCCACCAGAGATTCGACCAGAGGCCAACGTTGCCAGGAACGCAGCACCAACAACAGAACCCCCTGAACAGCAACAATCCAGACGGCATACAAAAAGACAGGCCATCCAGAACCAAACAACCCGGTCAAGGGAGAGCTGAGTCCAATCACAGTGAAGAAAGGTTGGATCAACAGCAAGCCAAGCCCGTAGCAACCCGAGCGCAAAGATGCACCAGGGAGCTGGGCAGCAATCAACGCCGTCGTGGTCAGCACCAGGATGGATGGACAGTCACTCCAACCCCGCTGAATCAGAGCCGTCATCAACTCCGCTGTGCACAGAACGGCACCGCCCCAGAGCAGTGACCACAGGACCCGGGGACCATCAGATCGCGATGGCGCATCAAGCTCGTCTCGATGCAACTGGGGGGCAACGGACTCCACCTCTTTCCCCCAACGACGACCGATCAGGATGCTGAGGCCGAACCAAGTGGCAAAGACCACATGATCCGCTGCCGTGGCCAAGAGGAGCAGTGGCTCCGGCGGCTGAAGGGTGCGGGCGACGGATACAAAGTTGAGGCTTCCTCCCGTGAAGGTGGCGGTGTAAATGCCTGCAAGAACAGTGCTGTTGCCCAAAAGCCAGGGCTTGAGCAAAACAGCCCCGAGCAGAACGGCGAGCAGCGTCGCCACCACAGCCACAACAAAAGGAGCGAAAAGACGCCGAGCCTCTGGCCAGATCCGTCGCAGATCAACAGCGAGCAGGAGCTGGGTAATGGCCAAGGACGTCAGCGGACCGCTCACCCAATTCACTGCAGCTGTTTGCGGCTGCCAACCGGTGACATTCGTCACCAGAAATCCGATCAGCAGAACCACCATCGTGGTTCCGAGCTGGCGTCCAATGCCTGTCGAGCGACTGATCCACCATCCCGTCAGGGTGAGCCCCAAAACTCCAACCAGCGACACCACCATCGCGAGCTTTAAACCGTACGGTTAGGTGTTGTTTCGAGGGTTATTGAAGACTCAACAGGAGAAGACTCAACAGAAACGGAATCAGGACGCTGAGCGGACTTGCGGTTGAGTTCCCGTTCCAGCGAGGCAATGCGCCTTTCACGAAGACAGTGGCGGCATCCGCCCAAGGTTTGGAGATGCTTTTCCGGCGTGATTGTGATCAGTTGAACCGGATGTTCTTTGCAGCGGATTTGAACAGGGCTCTTGTAACTCCGCCAGCGGATCAGGCTGTAGTCGAATTGATCACCAAAACGCTGAACAGCGCGCTTGAGGAATTCTTCTTCAGTGATTCGGGCTCCCATGCATTCGAATGTATGGGACAGTCTCGAGATGGAACCGACCTCGTCATCCGACGTCACGAATGAACGTCAATCCGGCCGCTCCCGAAACGGAATGGTCCCTGCAAGAGGGGTGGCTCCAGGCAAACGAAGCAAGGCGCTGGCAAACGCTGCTTGAACAACAGCTCCTCTGGCAACAGCCAGTCGTGCAGGTCTATGGCAAGCGTCATCCAGTCCCCAGGATGACGGTGTTTCTTGCCAACGAAGGCATTCAATATCGCTATAGCGGTGCCGTTCACAAGGGCTGTGGTTGGCCTGAATGGTTCAAGCCATTGCTGATTCAGGTCAATGCAGCCTGTGAGACCGAGTTCAACGGATGTCTGCTCAATCTGTATCGCCACGGGGACGACCGCATGGGATGGCACGCTGATGACGAACCGGAGATTGATCAGCGGGCTCCGATTGCCTCCCTTTCACTCGGGGCTACACGCGATTTTCAGCTCCGCCATCGCAGCACTCCCCAACGCCGGATATCGCTGCCTTTGGCCGATGGTGATCTGCTCGTGATGCACCCGGGGTGTCAGAGCCAATGGATGCACAGTGTTCCGCAACGGCGGAAAGTACAAACCACGCGCATCAATCTCACCTTTCGCCGTTTTCAAAACTGAGATCGCAGCAGCACACCCCAAGCAGGCGCCGTGACCAACGCCAGCAGCGTGCTCCAGAACACCAGACCTGCAGCCCGCTCCTGATCAGCCCCCACAGACTCCGCAATCAATAGCAGTGAGATCGCCGTCGGCGCTGCCCCCTGCAGCGCAACCGCCTGAACCATCAGCGGATCGAACCGCAGCAGAGATGCAAGCAGCAGCAGTAGCAACGGATAAAGCAGGAGTTTGGCGACCAGTGGCCTCAGCAGTTGCAACGGTCGGGCCGATGGAGTGATTCCCTTGCGATGGATGCTGCCAAGGCGCATGCCCACCACCATCAGAGCCAGCAAGATCACCAAGCGGGAAGGCCACCACAAAGCGTCGGTCACCAGTTCAGACCAGGGGGTCGCCTGAATCAGCAATGCACCGATCAGCCCGCGGGTCGCTGGGCTCGCCGCAACGCTGCTCATGAGACCGTGCAGCCTTTTAGAGCCGTTGACCCGCTCACCGATCAGCAGCGGACCAAGACTCCAAGTCAGCAGTGTCGCCCCAAGGTCGTAGCCAATGCTGATAGAGAGGGCCTCATCAGGCAGAAAGGCCAAGGCCAGAGGCACTCCGAAATAAGCCGTATTTCCAGTGCAGCTGCCCAACCGAAGCGTTGGAGAGACCAGCTCAGCCAATCCCGGTAAGCGCGACGCCCCCACCAGCACAAGGCCCATGGCCAGCACCGCAAGACCCGCTGCCTGCAACATGTCGCCGCTCAGGCCACCCTTCAACAGCAGGCCCATCACACTGATCGGTACCCCGAACCTCACCAACGGTGTGGCCAAGCGGGCGGCGAGGATTTCATGGCGTCCTCCAGCCCAAAACCCGATCAGCAGGGAAGGCGCAAGCTCCAGCAAAAACCGAAGCATCGGCACATCCAGCTCAGATCACGACCCTAGAAAGCTGAGGCGGCTGACGCATCAGACCAAAACCATTCAATGGGGAAAGAACGACAGCTTGAACGACAAGCAGATTCCATGAAGACACCGTCCTAATTCACCCACGGACGCGCCTAATCTGCGTTCCGACATGTCGCGTGAAACCAGCTGATGAATCCAGCTTCACGCCATCGCATCGTGCGTAGCGACAGTACGGAGGACCGCCTGACGCGGCAACGTTTTGACAGCTACGACGCTGCATACGATGAGCTTGAGCGGTACTACAGCGATTTCTGCTGTTCTGACGATGATCGTGTCGACTACACGATCATCTGTGAGGGTTCAGACAGTCTCCACGACGCGAGCCTGAAACGACCGCTTGAATGATCCTGAGGTAAAACCGCTGCACAGGGCTCAATATCACCCAGTCAAGGTTCATAACAAGAAAGCAGTCTCAAGGGTCAGACCACAGAGACGCATCCCTAGATGCCAAAAATCAGGCCACTAAGTCATGGAAATATTGGGTCAACTGATTGACACCCAGCCAACCAATCAGTTATGAACTAATCATCCAATGAGATGCATTCACAATGCTGACCGGTTCCGAGCTGCTTGCAAAGGTCAAAGAACTAGGGGATGTTTCCAAATCCGATCTAGTGAGAGCTTGTGGCTACGTCTCTGACAAGAAAGACGGTGGCGATCGCCTGAATTTCACTGCTTTCTATGAGGCGCTGCTTGAGGCCAAAGGCGTCAATCTGAGCAGCGGCGGTGCTGCAATTGGCAAAGGTGGCCGCAAGTTGAGCTACATCGCCAAAGTGCAGGGCAACGGCAACCTGCTGATCGGCAAGGCCTACACCGCCATGCTGAATCTCGAGCCAGGTGATGAGTTTGAAATCAAACTGGGCAAAAAAGCCATCCGTCTTATCCCCACAGGTGCAGCTGCAGAGCACAGCGAAGCCGCTGACCAGGTAGACGAGTGATCTGCAGATCCATCTTCTGAAGTTTCCCAACCTCTTCCAACCCCTCCCATCCATGGGAGGGGTTTTTTATTGAGGACTGAACAACCAATACGCTCCTGCAGAGATCAGAGGGCTGGCACAGCAATTCTTGCTCGGTATGGTGAGCCGGAATGGAGCGACAGGGTTGAAATCCTTCAAGGCAGCCGTCGCTTCGGTCTTGAGTAATACGTTCCTATTTGGTGGTTCAGTTGCCCTGTCGATCCATATTGTGCTGACCTTTTTTCGGATGCATGGTCTGGTGCTGACCCTCGCTTTTGTGATGTTTTGGCTGGTCAGCGTCACCGCTTACTTCCATTGGAAGGGGCAGCAGTCGAAGCGAACCACATCCAGCAAAGTTCCATTGCCTCAAGCCAACAGCAGAAAGGCCGCTGAACCGTGGAGGGAACGACAGTCAGCCTGATGGCTGAAACGAAGTCTCTCAGCTCTTTCAGTGCTGCATCTGGTTCAGGAATCTGCGGCTGCGTTCTTCTCTGGCATTGGTGAAGAACGTCTGCGGGTCGGAGGTCTCCACCACCTGGCCCCGGTCCATAAACATCACCCGATCCGCCACCTCACGGGCAAAGCCCAGTTCGTGGGTCACCACCACCATTGTCATGCCGCCCTGGGCTAATTGGCGCATCGCATCAAGCACTTCCTTCACCCGCTCCGGATCCAAAGCGCTCGTGGGCTCGTCGAACAGCATCACCTCCGGATCCAAGGCCAAAGCCCGGGCGATCGCCACCCGTTGTTGTTGACCACCACTGAGTTGCGCCGGGTACTTCCGTGCCTGCTCCCGAATTCCCATCTGGTCGAGAAGCTCGATGGCGCGATGCTCCGCATCAGCCTTTGCTCGCTTTTGCACCTTGATCGGGGCAAGGGTGATGTTGTCGAGGATCGAGAGATGGGGGAACAGGTTGAACTGCTGAAACACCATGCCCACACGTTTGCGAATCGCCCGCACCTGACGTTCCCCATGGGTGGCATCCAAGCGTTCCCCCAGCACATCCAAGGCACCGCCATCCAGCGATTCCAGACCATTGAAGGTACGGATCAAGGTGCTCTTTCCGGATCCCGAAGGACCCATCACCACCAGAACTTCGCCGCTGTTCACTTCCAAACTGACGCCATCAAGAGCTTTCACCCCTTGGGAGTAGCTCTTGACCAACTCAGTGGCACGAATGGCAACGGTCATGGGGCAGAGCGGGCAGGATCGAGCTGAAGTTCCAGGTGCCGGGCCAGCAGAGCCATCGCCGTACACGCCAGCCAGTAAACCGCAGCAAGCCAGAGATACACCTCCAAATAGCGACCGATGAAAGCGGGATTCGCCAACAGGCTGCGGCTGATGCCCAGCAACTCGACCAAACCGAGAATGGCCATCAGGCTGGTGTTTTGCAGCAGACCCACCGCCTGGTTGGTGAGCGACGGCAGTGCCACCCGCAGCGCCTGGGGCAGCACCACCAGTTGCAGTGATTGTCGTGGTGAAAGGCCAAGCACGGCTGCCGCTTCCCGCTGGGTGGGCGGAATCGCTTGCAATCCACCGCGCACATCCTCAGCGATGTAGGCCGCTGCAAACAAGGCGAAGGCCACGACCGCCCGTAAAACCCTGTTGATCTCAAGCCCTGGCGGAAGGAACAGCGGAATCAGCAATTGTCCGAAAAACAGAACGGCGATCAACGGGACAGCCCGCATCAATTCGATGTAAGTGGAGCTGCTCCAGCGCAACACCGGAAGGTCACTGCGGCGGCCCAAAGCCAGCAGGATTCCAAGCGGCAGCGCCAAAGCGCCGCTGCCTCCCGTGAGCAGCAGCGTGAGTGTCAGCCCACCCCAACGACGCGATCCCACCGGCAGAAGGCCAAGGCCTCCTGCCAACAGCCAAAGCCCCAGCGGTGCCATTGCGATCCAGAGCAGCGGCAGCCAACGGCGAACAGGACCACGCTTCGGACCGCAGAGGGTCAGCAACGTGAGGGTGATCAATCCAGCCATCCACAGCAGCGGGCGCCAACGTTGATCCGCCGGGAAACTGCCCACCGCATAAAGCGGCAGATTCGTTGTCACCACAGACCAGTCGGCCGTGTGCAGCAACCAATGCAGCAGCGACCAGCCGGCCCAACCGAGCAGCGCCACCAGGAGGAGGGTGATCGAGCGATCCAACCAACGGTTCATCAGCGGCTCCTGTTCAAACGGCCCAGCACCGCACTGTTGAAGGCGGCCATGCCACCGCTGATCAGCAAATTCAGCAGCAGAAAGCTGAGCAACAGAAGCAGGAATCCTTCAATCGCGCGGCCGGTTTGCGTGATGGTGGTGTCACTTACGGCGTAGAGATCGGCATAACCCACCGCAATCGCCAACGTGCTGTTCTTGGCAAGATTGAGGTACTGGCTCGTCAGCGCAGGAAGAATCGCCGGTAGCGCCTGGGGCAGCACAATGCGACGCAACCCGAGACCTTCTCCGAGTCCAAGACTGCGGAAGGCCTCCCATTGGCCCCTTGACACTGCATTGATGCCACCGCGCACAATCTCGGCAATCGATGCACCGGTAAATACGGTGAGTCCGACGAGAACAGCGCAAAATTCAACGCTGAGATTCAAGCCCAACAACTGAATGCCCTGATTCGAGAGCCTGATCAAGCCACCGATCGGTGCTGCAGGAAGACCGAGGAAGGCAACGAAATACCAGAACAGCAACTGCAGGAGCAGGGGAACCTGACGAATCAGCGCCACGTACCCCCCGGCCAGGCTGCGAAGCAGACGGTTGCCGCTGCTGCGGGCTGCACCTGCAGCCACACCCAAGATGGTGGCCAGCACAAGACCAGCCACGATCACCTTGAGGCTGTTGAGCCAACCGATGGTCAGCGCCCAGAGATAGCTGTCGGATGGGGCATAAGGGAGAGCGGTTTCCGCCAGAGCGAAGCCTGCCGGTCGGCCAAGCCAGCCAAAACCCAGCCCCAGCCCCGTACGGATCAAATTGACGGCCAGATTATTGACCAACAGGGCCAGCAAGCCGAACAGAACCCCGGCAACACCAACCTGAAGCAGAAGACGACGATGCCGCATCAGGTGAAGGGTGGAGCAATCATCAAACCACCCTCACCGGCAAGGCGATTGGCACCCCTTGGGATGGCCACCGCACTCTCCGGACCCAGATGGCGGTTGTAGATCTCGCCGTAATTACCGGTCGAACGAATCACCTGAACGACAAAGTCATCGGGGAGCCCGAGTTTGCGACCCAGGCCTGCATCCACACCCAGGAATCGCCGCAGAGCCGTCTGGGAAGGGTCGGCTTCAACTTGCTGCACCAAGGCGTCGACATTGGCCTGAGTGATGCCCCGCTCCTCCGCCTCGATCAGGGCATAGACCACCCATGCCATGGCATCGCCCAAGGGCTGATCACCACCCACCACGGCCGGAGCCAAAGGCTCTTTGCTGATCCTGTCGTCGAGAATTAAATGCTGCTGTGGATCGCTGAAGCCAGAACGTGCAGCCGCCAGTTGAGACCGATCCGAAGTCATGGCTTCACATCGCCCCTGGAGGTAGCCACCGACCACCTGATTGAGATCCTGATATTTAATCGGGGTGTAAGGCAGCTCTTGAGACGCGAAGGCGTCGTTGAGGTTCTGTTCGGTGGTGGTGCCTGATCCCACGCAAATGGATTTGCCGCTCAAATCAGCCAGAGAGCGCACACCGCTGGCCGCATTCACCATCAATCCCTGGCCATCGTGGAACACCACTGGAGCAAAGCGCAGACCGTTCCCGCCCACCGCATCGCGACTGAGGGTATGGGTCGTGTTGCGGGATAACAGATCAATCTCTCCCGATCGCAATGCAGTGAATCGCTCTGGAGCGGTCAAAGGCCGGTATTGAACCTTCTCAGCGTCCCCCACAAAAGCAGCTGCCATGGCACGGCAGACATCGACATCCAATCCGGTGTAACGCCCATCAGGACTAAGAAAACTGAAACCTGGAATTTTGCCGCTCACCCCGCAGAGCAACTCGCCTCGCGCTTTAACAAGATCCAGGCGCGAACCACCCGCACTATCCAGTGAGGCGCAAGAGCTGAGCAGGGCAGACAGACCTGCCAATGCAGCGATCAGAGCACGCGAATGGGATCGGAACATCAGCGTTGGTACGGATCGGGTGGGATTGTCCCAGATCCCGGGCAAATCGATTGGAACCGACTTAATTTCGCCTTAATTAAATTCACCGCAATGAAAGTCTTGGCCGGGCTTTTGGCCGGACTGATCGCTGGAACCACTGCCCCCGCTGCTCTCTCATGGGAGGGCAGCGATCGGGGGGCTTACAACAACAAAATGGCTCTGTTGGGGGTTCTTTTAGAGAGTGCTCAGCAACGCGCTGGTGGTGACCTTCAGACGCTTTGCCTGTTGCTGAGCATCAGCAACGACGTCACCGAAAGGTACGTGGAGACCAACCCTGAAGATGCGCAGGTTCAGCAACGCCTCCTGGCCATGCACCAAGACCTCAGTGTCTGTCTCGCCACGATGGGGGCTCCCAATTCAGCCTCAAGATTCTGAAATCAAAGCTCAAGATCAGGCATGCGCTGATTCCTGCCCCCCAATCCGCTCGAACAGATCAAGGCTTTCTTCGTTGAGGCCTACAACGCTGACGACCGAACCACCGTTGCGATATTTGCGGATGACCTGATCCAGTGCAGCCACGCCGCTCTGGTCCCAGATATGGGCCTTGGACAGATCAAGAGTGATGCGCTCGGGATGGTCGTGAAGATCAAATGCCTGAAGGAAGTAGACCTTGCTCACAAAAAACAGCTGCCCCTCAACCCGGTACAGACGCTCCTGATCACTGATCTCGATGGTCTCCACCTGAATCACCTTGGCAACTTTGCGACTGAACAGAATTCCTGCCAAGGCCACGCCAGCCAAAACACCAAGGGCGAGGTTGTGAGGGGTGGTGAGCATGGTGACGGCGAAGGTCATCAGCATCACCGACGTGTCGCTCTTCGGAATGCGACGCAAGTTGAGGAGGCCATTGATGTCAGCCGTGCTGACGGCAATGCTGATCATCACGGCCACCAAAGCCGCCATCGGAATTTGCTTCAGCCAAGGACCAGCCAGAAGGATCATCGCCAGCAGGCTGACTCCAGAAAACAAGGTTGAGAGGCGCGTGCGACCACCGTTATCCACGTTCATCACGGACTGGCCCACAAGGGCACAGCCAGCCATGCCACCAAACAAGGACGCGACAATGTTGGCAATGCCCTGACCCCGGGCCTCAACGTTTTTGTTGGTGGTGGTGTCGGTCTTGTCGTCGAGGATGTCCTGGGTCAGGAAGGTTTCCATTAGGCCCACGAGCGAAATGGCCAGGGCGGTGGGCAGCACCAGCCCCAGAGTGTCCAGGCTGAAGGGAACACCTCCGGCGCCGAAGGGAAGACTGAAGGAGGGGAGGCCAGATGGAAGGGTGCCCAGGCTGCTGACCGTAGGGATGTCGAAGCTGAAACCCACGCTGATCGCCGTCAGCACAACGATGGCGACCAGCTGCGATGGCACCACACGGGTCAGCTTTGGAAGGCCATAGATGATGACCAGGCCGAGCAGGACCAACCCCCAGACGACTGGGATCTGCCCGCCATGGGGCAACAGAGAGGAGGCTCCGTGATCGGCTTCTCCAGCATGGAGATTCAAACCGAGCTGAGGCAACTGGGCCTGAAAGATGAGCAAGGCCAGCGCGTTCACAAACCCGCTCAGCACCCCTTGGGGAACAAAACGCATCTGATACGCCAATCGCAGATACCCCCAAAGGATCTGGAGCAGGCCCGTCACCAGACCAGCCACCATCAGATATTGCACCCCAAGGCCTGGCCCCCGAGCCTCACCCGTCGCCACCAGGCCTGTCATCAAGAGCGCCGTGGAGCCGGTTGCCGACGTGATCATCGCCATCCGGCCCCCAACCACAGCGATGGTCAGCGACAGGCAAAACGCTCCGAACAGACCGACCTTGGGATCCACCCCAGCGATCCCAGAAAAAGCGATGGCCTCCGGGATCATGGCGAAAGCCACCACAAGTCCGGAAAGAAGGTCTTTGCTGGGATTAGCAAACCACTGATTCACCAGGGTTGGGTTGGATCGCTTGGCCATCAGCGGATGCCGGTTAGGGGCGACCGTAAATCAGAGCGCCGGCAGGATGCCTGCCGGATCCAAGCGCTGTTTCAGCTTTCGCAACTCCAGCAACCAGGGTCCAAACGCTGCCTCCAACTCCCTTTGGTGAAACGGCAGGTGGTCATGAAACTGCGCCAGATGCACTCCAGGGCAGACCGGTTGGAGGATCTGCCAAACCGCTTGCAGCCAAGCGAGGCTGCGGCATCGGCCATCGGCATCCCCTGGCGTCCAAGCCGCCGTGATCCAAGGTTTCCACTCGGCATCGCGGTGGACAAACGAGGTGGCCGCGACTGGAACCTTTTTTGTCACCACACCAAGCTGCTGACAGGCCAGGTTGCAGCCCGGATGCGGACGGTGCTGCAGCAGATGGCGTAGCTCCGGCATCAAATGTCCCCAGGCCTCAGCAGCTGCAGGGCCCAACAAACCAACGACCTCCGAATGACAACGGGGAGGCAGCGGAGCTGATCCTCTCAACGATGGGAGCTGATGCAACCCCTCGATCCGCTGCGCTCCGGCCCATGCAGCATGACCAACCCAAAGCGACTGCACCGCGTCGGCGCTCTCCCAATGCCATTGCAGGCTGGCACTGGAGTCCGATGCTTCCGCCTGGAGCATGAGTGCAGCGAGTTGATCCGGAGAAACCGAACGCTGCTCCACCCACAGCGGCTGAACGGGATGGGTGGTCATGCGCACCTCGCTCACCACACCCAGAAACGGTGCTGCTCCACACAGGCCGCGCCACTCCAACGAGCCACCATCAGCTGCTCGTGACAGCGCAAAGGGGGTGCCATCACCCCACACACCATGAATCTCCAGCAATTGGTCGACAGCCAGCCCCACTTGTCGACTCAGCGGCCCCATGCCGCCGGTGAGCACATAACCAAGCCCGGGCAGCCCCGACAAACCGGCAGCCATCGTTCGGCCGTAAGGAAGCAACGCATCGAGCACCTCTCCCATTCGGCACCCTGCACCAATCAACACCGTCTGATCGGCAGGCTCCCAATCAAGACGTTTGAAGTGGGTTTGAACATCCACCGTCCAGTTGTCGGCGGCGGCGGCGCGAGATGTGGTGCCACCCCCACAGAGTCGTAATGGCCGCGGACCACTCCAATCCCGAATGCAATCACTCAAGGTTTCCGGCCGTGGAGATACCAGGCCGGAGCACCTCGCATCAGCCGCCTGCGCATTGATGAAAACGGGACGGTCTGAATCCATCGCGATGCGACCGATATCGTCAATCCATTGGAACAGCAGAGCGACCTTTTGGCCGAACAGCACGCGGAAACCGGCAACGAGCATCTTGGCGTTCTGATCTGCGGCCACGGGAGTCGCAACCGACTGGCCGTTGAAGAGTTCGCCCAGATGGTGGAAGCCCTACGGCCTCGGCTCGCCCCGATGCCGGTGGAACACGGCTACCTGGAATTTGCCCGCCCCATCCTTCGGGATGGTCTTGAAGCGCTCCGCGAGAAAGGCGTCACCAAGGTGCTGGCCATTCCCGCCATGCTTTTCGCCGCGGGGCATGCCAAGAACGACATCCCCTCCGTTCTCAACACCTACACCGCTGAAACTGGTCTGCCGATCGATTACGGCCGTGAGCTGGGCGTGGATCGCCTGATGGTGTCGGCTGCCGGAGCAAGGGTTCAGGAATGTCTCGACGCCGCCACGAGCACCGTCCCGCTGACAGAAACCCTCCTGGTGGTGGTGGGTCGAGGTTCATCCGATCCAGACGCCAACTCCAACGTGGCCAAGGTGACGCGCCTACTGGTGGAAGGGTTTGGCTTCGGCTGGGGAGAAACGGTGTATTCGGGCGTGACCTTCCCGCTGGTGGAACCAGGGCTACGCCATGCGGTGAAGCTGGGTTTCAAACGTGTTGTGGTGGTGCCCTACTTCCTCTTTTCAGGGGTTTTGGTGAGCCGAATCCGCCAACACACCGCTTTGGTAGAAGCGGACCACCCTGAGGTGGAGTTTCTCTCGGCGGGGTACCTGGGCGACCACACACTGGTGGTGGACACCTTCAAAGAGCGGGTCGAGGAAGTGTTGCGAGGCGACACTGCCATGAACTGCTCGCTCTGCAAGTACAGAGCCCAGGTGCTGGGCTTCGAACAGGACGTGGGGCGTGCGCAGGAAAGCCACCACCATCACGTGGAAGGACTTGCGGAAAGCTGCACGCTCTGCGAATTGGAGTGCACAGGGGCTTGCCAACCCGACGGCCTACCGATTGCCCATGACCACAGCCAGGGGGCAGACCACAGCCATGGGGCAGACCACAGCCATGACCACCATCACCCCCCTTATCCCCATGCCGATCACCCCTTGGGGCCCACCACGCTGAAGCGCACCAGCGACGCTCCTAAAGATTGAATCCATATCCCTTAAGCAAAACCGTTCCTCGGTCACCAATGACACGGTTCTTGAAAGCGACAGGAGCGACGGGGCAAAGATCAGATTTGCTTATCGAAAATCCTTTACAGGGGTTCGCCCGCTTTCTCCACAGGAAACACAACCCTTTTCCACAGGCTGAAGGTGGATTGCCGGACGTGACGGTCAACCTGTGAATTTCCACGGGAAGGGCACCATCGGGTTGACAGTCCGCTCCAACTCCCTAGACCAAGCCACCTTCGTCGCCCTTCATGCATCCAACCCCAGTCTCAGACTGCTGTCTCATCTCGTCTCATTCGTAATTCAGCAAATGGAGACGGCTTTGACGCAAATGGCAGTTGTGTGGCTTTCTTAGTGGCGTTGGACATGGGCGAGCTAGACAACATGGAGCGAAATCATCTCGAGCGATGCCATGAGATGGGGACAACAGAACGCGGAACATCTGCAAAAGCCAGCTACGTGAGCCTGGAGACTGAAATTCCCGAAGTGCTCTATCGAGGCATGAAGGATTTCATCGGTGAGAACCCCACCTGGGATCAATACCGCGTCATGAGTTCCGCCCTTGCCCACTTTCTGTTTCAGAACGGCAGTGACGACCGCGCCGTAACCGAGCGCTATCTCGACGATTTGTTTATCCGCCCCGACCACTAAGGGCCAGCAGACACGCCCGACGGCTCAGGGCCATCATGGTGAGCGTTGGGCTCTGCCAGGCCGAGGAGGGCCAACAGGCACCGTCAACCACCAACACATTGGGGACGCGCCAGAGCCGGTTGAAGGAATCGAGAACGCTGCTTGTCTCGTTCGAGCCCATCGCAGCCCCTCCAACCTCATGGATGTAATAGCCCGGTGGTGCTGCGCCGTCAGACAGAGCAACCGCCCCATCCAAGAAAGGCTCGACGAAGGGGAGATGGAAAAGGTCCTTAATCGGCTGGGCTTCACCTCCGGCAGCGTCGATACAGGCCTTGATGGAGGCGCGCATGTGCGTCACCATCGCCAGCTCATTGGGACTCCAACGACACGCAATCAAGGGAACACGCACGCCCCAGCGATCGCTGCGCTCACTCAGCGTCACTCTGTTCTCAACCCTCGGGAGGACTTCACCGTGGCCAATGAGGAACCCGGTGATGCAGGACGGGCGACGCCTCAACCATCGAGGTGGGTCAAACCGCCCAATACCTCCCCAGAGTCCATAGCCGCCCTGAAATTCAGCAGATGACAGGTGCCGCCCAAAGGGCACAAAGAAACTTCCGGCCCCCGTGAGAGGTGGCTGCGCTGCATGGACTTGCTCGGGGAAAGCAAAAAACTGCGACGTAGAGACGTGATCCATCAGGCGTGTACCGAGACGTCCTGAAGGGTCGTCAAAACCGTTGCTCTGCTCTCCACGACGGGAACGCAGCAGGATGGAAACGGTCTGAATCGTCGAAGCAGCCAAGACCACGAGATCCGCCTTCAACTCCTTTCTGTTGCCATTGGCTTGATCAACGGCAACCACACCAGTGGCTTTGTCGCCACCTGCATTCACCAGTAGACGCTCCACCAGATGCTCAGAGAGCAGCTGTGTGCGTCCTGTGGCCATGGCACGAGGAAGGCTGCTGCCGCGGCTGCTTGAGCGAGGCCAAGGTGCGTTTGTCTCCTGTAGCCATGGACCAAACCCCCTGGACTGAATCACGGGGTAACCCAACCGATGCCGCACAACCTCGGCAAAGCGCTGCTCTGCCGGCGTCGCCGCCAGAGCCGGTTGCGTGTCTCCATCCGGCAGATGATCCAAACCATCGCGCCCACCATGAACGCCGAGCCAGCGCTCCAGTTCGGCGTAATGCGGCATCAGGTCACGGCTACGCAGGGGCCAACCAACCTGTTCGCCGTCAACGTTGACACCGGCCAGATCCTCATCGGAAAGACGCAGGGTGATGCCACCCCAGGTCAGGCTGCGACCGCCAACCTGCAAACCTCGCGTCCAGAGAAAAGGCTGGTCCGTCGGGTGGTCGTAAGGGTGGATTCTCTCGTCGGCGTACAGCCGAGGGTTTGCTTTCCAGTAGCCAGGATGCTGGGACTGCCGGCGATGACTGCCGCTGGTCAGTCCCACGATCCGCCGCAACAGATTGCCCGGCTCAGACCCGAAGGCTTCCGTGCTGGTGAGGTCAGGGCCAGCCTCCACCACAAGCACCCGCGCGCCGCCCTCAGCCAGCGTCATGGCTGCCACACCTCCACTCGCTCCCGAGCCAACGACGATGGCGTCCCAGGGGCCATCGCAGTTCATAGAGCGACTGCTCATGGAACGACCACAGACAAAAAAAGATCCCCCCTGAGGGAGATCTTTCATTCAATCAGAGTTGGTGGCGGGGGGGAGATTTGAACTCCCGACCTTCGGGTTATGAGCCCGACGAGCTACCAGACTGCTCTACCCCGCGGCGACCTGAAAATCATACATGTCGGTGTCACGCATGACTGCAGAGGTCAGGTGTGCAAGGCGCCATTCACGGTGAGCTTGACGCTCGGGTTCACGACCAGCACCTGCTCGTCCAGCTCGTCGAGCCCCATGGGCGTGAGCCAATCCAGTTGACGCAACACATGCAATGCAACCGCCTGCTTGGCACGACGGGAGCCGTCTTCAACCTTGATGGCTACCCCAAGACCTTCACCAATGCGGCTCAGACATTGAATGCCCTCAGCTCCACCTTTGCTCAAGACCTGACCATGGCTGCGGCGCATCAGCTCGGTGTCGAAACGCCCCTCGCCTGCCACCAGGTCGGGATGACTCAGCATGGCCCGACTGATCTGTTCAAGTTCAGCATGCTGTGAGGCCCCGAGATGGGCATACAGAAGCGCCATCTGGGCCAACTGCAGCACCAAGGTCGGAGCGCCGCAATCATCCCGTTCTGCAACCAATTCCTCCGCAGGCAGGCCAATCAGTTCAGCAACCCGACGGTTCACTTCAACCTGCAGCGGATGGTCGTTCTGCAGATACGACTCGAGCGGCCATCCCATCTTCCGACTGGTGGCCAGAAAAGCAGCGTGTTTGCCGGAACAATTGTGCTGAAGCGGACTGTCAGCACCATCCGGAACCGGACATTGAAGTGAAGCGCTGTCCAACTCCGCTTTCCACAGCAACCGGAAGGCTTCCCGCGCATGGGCATTGGTGCCCGCATGGGACGCGCAACTGATGGCGATGCCCCGGTCATCGACATCCATCTGGCCGGCGGTGCCACTGCTGAGAAAGGGCAGAGCCTGAAACGGCTTGAGCGCCGAGCGCATGAAACTTTCCAAGCCAGGATTCCCAGCCGACATCAGCACCCGACCACGTCCATCGCAAACCACCGCATGGACACGATGCACCGACTCCGTGATCGATCCCCGCCGAAGACAAACCTCAAGGGGCGCTGACCCGGACCGGGCTGCAGGGCTGAAGCCCGAGGGCAAAGTCATCGGTCACCCCGAGTGGTTCAAAGAGCCTGACAGAGACTGGCACCAGCAAGCATCAAACCGGCCGAGGTGGCCATTGCACGGCCTAAACGCCCAAGGATTGGTCGAACCTCATGCCGAGCTACAAGCAAATCTCGTTCTCGCCATGACAAGGGTTTTTCCCAGGTCTGCCCGTCGTACCAGCCGGATTCCTCGTAGTCGACGGATTCACGCAGCAGACGCTGCATGACGTAGGTCCATCCCAGCCATTGGCGCACAAGGAGCAGCAAAGGCAGAACGAGAGCCGCAACTGCGGCTGCAGCCACGAGCCTGGGCGGATCCTGCTTGAGAGTCCAACTGCCACTGGCGATCAAACTGCACACCGGCAGCATCAACAGCCAGCTGCCGGCAAGGTGTTGCATCAAACGAGGATCCTGGCCTGCCGGCCAAGAAAAAAACCACGACTCACAGAGCTGCTGAAACTCCTCAAGAGGCCGCTGCTCCGGAGGAACGGGGCAGGACACCGCTTCTGGCATAGGGAAAGCGGCTAGTGAGCTGACGGTAAGAAGGTTCTACTTTCACCGTGACTCCAGAAAGCCTCAAGGTCGTAGTAACCGCGCTCATCGGGCATCAGCACATGAACGATGACATCGCCGTAATCCAGAAGAGCCCAGCGCCCTTCATTGAGACCTTCCTTACGCAAGGGCAAGAGATCTGCCTCAGCCTCCAGCCTGTCTTCAACCGACCGTGCAATGGCACGAACCTGGACGTCGGATTGACCACCGGCGATCACCATCCAATCGGCCAGGCTGGAGACCTCATCAACGCGAATCAGACGGATGTCGGTGGCCTTGCGGTCATCGCAAGCGTCGGCGACCAGCTCGGCAAGCTTTTGACTATCCATAGACATTTTCGCTAGTGACTGAGCTGCGCGAGCCCTCTTGCTGAGCCATTTCGGCTCTGGCCTTGCTGGCGCTTTTCCGCAGGGCTTCCAGACGGTCCTCGTAGTAGCTGCGACGACTCTTCTTGCGGGTCTTTTCGACCAACTCTTTCAGTGCTCCCCCCAGACTCCGATAGGCGTTCGGAACGCTGTAACCAAACCGGCAGGCCAGATCAATCGCACGCTCATCGGCACTGATGGCGTCCTGAAGACGCTTTTCCGAATTGTTCTTCAGGTAGAGCCTGTATCCCGCGAAGCCAGAAAGGCCAAGGGCCATGAGCAGCAGCAGGCCGTCCTGAACCCACAATTCACCGATGGCACCGCCGAGGCCGATGGCCAGGGCGGCCATCTCCCACCCATCCCTGGGAATGGTGTCGTTCTGAATGCGACCAACCTCGTGCCAGAACAGCAAATTGCGGTGGTCCAACGCGAGGGAATCCCATTCGTCGAGATCCACCTGGATCTCCACTTCATCCCGACCGATCTCTTCAAGGGTGATTAAGGGAGGATCAACTGCAGCAGCTGATTCCACAAACACCCAGCTCTGCATTTCCGGTGGCAGCACCCCCTTCAGGCGCTGGAGCTCACTCATCGCAAATCTGGTGCTGATATTCCATCACCGTAGCGAGGCCAAGCTCGGGGCTCAGGGCTTGGCCGCGTGAGAGGCTTGAACTGTTTGGCCTAGGACGATTTCCCATGCCCAGGCGGTCTGACCTGAGTCGCATTCTCCTGGTGGGGTCAGGTCCGATTGTGATCGGCCAGGCCTGCGAGTTCGACTACTCCGGAACCCAGGCCTGCAAAGCCCTCAGAGCCGAGGGATATGAGGTCATTCTGATCAATTCCAATCCGGCGTCGATCATGACCGACCCGGAGATGGCTGATCGCACCTACATCGAACCGCTCACGCCGGACATCGTCACCCGGGTGATCGAACAGGAGCGACCGGATGCTCTTCTCCCCACCATGGGCGGTCAGACCGCTCTGAACCTGGCAGTCACCCTGGCTGAAAACGGCACCTTGGAGCGCTTCGGCGTCGAATTGATCGGTGCCGACCTCAAGGCGATCCAAAAGGCGGAGGACCGTCTGCTGTTCAAGCAGGCCATGGAGCGCATCGGTGTGAAGGTCTGCCCATCAGGGATTGCCTCATCTCAGGAGGAAGCCGAAGCCGTTGGGGCCGCAATCGGCAGTTTCCCCCGGATCATCCGGCCTGCCTTCACCCTCGGCGGAAGTGGCGGGGGAATTGCCTACAACCCCGAGGAATACGCAGCGATCTGCAAGAGCGGGCTTGAGGCGAGTCCGGTCTCCCAAATCTTGATCGAGCAATCGCTACTGGGCTGGAAGGAATTCGAGCTCGAGGTGATGCGTGATCTGGCGGACAACGTGGTGATCGTCTGCAGCATCGAAAACCTGGACCCGATGGGGGTGCATACAGGGGATTCGATCACGGTGGCCCCAGCCCAAACCCTCACGGATCGGGAATACCAACGGCTGCGCGACCAATCGATCGCCATCATTCGCGAGATTGGTGTTGCCACAGGCGGCAGCAACATCCAGTTCGCCATCAACCCGGACAACGGCGACGTTGTGGTGATCGAGATGAATCCCAGGGTGAGTCGATCCTCTGCTTTGGCGAGTAAGGCCACCGGCTTCCCGATCGCGAAGATCGCCGCACGTCTCGCCGTTGGCTACACCCTCGACGAAATCCTCAACGACATCACCGGCAAGACGCCAGCCTGCTTTGAGCCGACGATCGATTACGTCGTCACCAAAATCCCGCGCTTCGCCTTCGAAAAATTCCGGGGCAGTCCGGCGGTGCTCACCACGTCGATGAAGTCGGTGGGCGAAGCCATGGCCATCGGCCGCTGTTTCGAAGAGTCGTTCCAGAAAGCCATGCGTTCCTTGGAGACAGGGCTCTCGGGCTGGGGAGGCGACCGGGAGGAACCGAACCACAGCGACGGTGAGCTCGATCGTCGGCTGAGGACCCCCTCACCAGAGCGCATCCTCAGCGTGCGAACGGCGATGGTGCGCGGACGCAGCGATGAAGAGATTCATCGAATCAGCAAGATTGACCCGTGGTTCCTGGCAAAACTGCGGCGGATCATCGAGGCGGAAACAAGGCTCATCAAGGGCAAAAGCCTCGAGCAGCTCAATGCCGAGAGCCTGTTTGAAGCCAAGCAGCTGGGCTTTTCAGACCGACAGATCGCCTGGCAGACCAAAAGCGATGAATTGTTGGTGCGTCAGAGACGTCATCAGCTCGATGTTCGCGCCATCTTCAAAACCGTCGACACCTGCGCTGCGGAGTTCGCCTCATCCACCCCGTACCACTACTCGACCTATGAACGTCCGCTACAGACCCTGCAGGCGGATGGGTCCCTCAAGACCCTTCCAGCCTCTTCTGAAGTGACGCGTCGCCAGGACGGTCGCAAGATGATGATCCTGGGCGGAGGCCCCAACAGGATCGGGCAGGGCATCGAATTCGACTACTGCTGCTGTCATGCCTCCTTTGCCGGGCAGGAGCAAGGGATCACCACAGTGATGGTGAACAGCAATCCCGAAACGGTGTCCACCGACTACGACACCAGTGACAGCCTTTACTTCGAACCACTCACGTTGGAGGACGTTCTCAATGTGATCGAAGCGGAACGTCCCGATGGAGTGGTGGTGCAGTTCGGTGGACAAACCCCCCTGAAACTTGCCATTCCCCTGCTGCGCTGGCTCGAGAGTGAGGAGGGACGCGCGACAGGCACCAGCATCTGGGGCACCTCCCCTGAATCGATCGACCGCGCCGAAGACCGCGAGCAGTTCGAGGCCATCCTCCGCGATCTGAACATCCGGCAACCCCGCAATGGCCTGGCGCGCAGTGAGGAGGAAGCGCGGGCCGTGGCCACCAGAGTGGGCTATCCAGTCGTCGTTCGGCCGTCCTACGTCTTAGGTGGACGTGCCATGGAGGTGGTCTTCGACGAAGAAGAACTCAACCGCTACATGCGCGAGGCCGTTCAGGTGGAGCCCGACCATCCGGTTCTGATTGACCAATATCTGGAAAATGCCGTTGAAGTAGACGTTGACGCCCTCTGCGATCACAACGGCGCCGTCATCGTTGGGGGTCTGATGGAACACATCGAACCGGCTGGGATCCATTCCGGTGACTCAGCCTGCTGTTTGCCCTCGGTCTCCCTTGGTGAAGCGGCGCTGAACACCATTCGCGACTGGAGTCGCTCCTTGGCACAAACCCTGGAGGTTCGTGGACTGATCAACCTCCAGTTCGCCGTTCAACGCAACACCGATGGTTCGGAAGTCGTCTACATCATTGAAGCCAACCCCCGCGCTTCCAGGACGGTCCCCTTCGTCGCCAAAGCCACAGGACAACCTCTGGCACGATTAGCGACCCGTCTGATGGCGGGCGAAACCCTCAGCGACATTGGCTTGACCCGCGAACCGAAGCCGCCGCTGCAGGCGATCAAGGAGGCCGTGCTTCCCTTCAGGCGATTCCCTGGAGCTGACACGGTGCTGGGGCCAGAAATGCGCTCCACTGGTGAGGTGATGGGATGTGCCGACAGCTTCGGAATGGCCTACGCCAAAGCCGAACTCGGCGCGGGTGAAGCGCTGCCCACCCAAGGAACAGTGTTCCTCTCGACCCACGACCGCGACAAGCAAGCGTTGGTGCCCATCGCCGCTCGGCTGATCGAACTCGGGTTTGATGTGACAGCGACCTCAGGAACCGCTCAAGCGCTCGCCAACGCTGGACTGAAAGTCCAATCCGTGCTCAAGGTGCACGAGGGCCGACCCAATATCGAGGACCAGATCCGCTCCAATCAGGTCCAGCTGGTGATCAACACACCGATTGGCCGTCAAGCAGCCCATGACGACAAATATCTACGCCGGGCAGCGCTTGATTACGCCGTACCAACCGTGACAACCCTCGCAGGCGCACGGGCTGCGGTGGAAGCAATCTCCGCGCTCCAGCAACAGCCAAGGCTCAGCATCCATGCACTGCAAGACATCCACGCCATGCAGCGTTAAACCACCGGTAGGGTTGCAGAAGCCACCTCACTGCTGTGACAGCCTCCGTTCCCGTCAAGCCTGGATGCGACCTGCGTGATGTTTTTCGTCGCGCCTACGAGAACCGCTACACCTGGGCCCCCGGTTTTTCCGGCTATCACGGACGCTGCATCTGGCAGCAGGACGATCAACGGGTCGAAGGCCAATTCGAAATTGGCGCTGATCTGAAGGCCAAGGTTGAGGGAATTGAGAACGAAGACATCCTGAAGGCGGTGAATTCACAGCTTTGGGAGGTGGCGATCCATCGCGTTCGTCGCAGCTTCGATCAGACCCACGGGGAGAACACCTTCACGGCCGGTGACACCAACGAGGTGGGAACCGAAGTTCTGATCGGCGGCAAGGGAGCAGGTGACAAATACCGCATCAAAGATGACGTGGTGACCATGGTTCACCGACACATCCACGGCACCGTCGTGACGATCTTCACCACCGATGTCACCCACACGGGCTCGGGATACCTCAGCCATACCTACACAAGTCAATACGCCGACCCCGCAACGGGAGAAGCCCGGGGCGGCCGCAGCAGCTTCAAAGACACCTTCGCTCCTCTTCCGGGGGATGGTCCCTGGGTGCTGACCGAGCGGGTCGTGACCACCGAAGCCCACGGCGACACCCCAGCCGGACGTCAGACCTTCCGCTTTGAAGATCTCGAATCACTCTGAGTTGATTGCCGGTACCAGCCGGCTATGAGACCATCCGCCCAAACTTGTTGAAAGGCATGGGCGGAGTCGAGTCGACCATTCAGGCCATCAATGGCCCGATCAACAGTGTCGTTTGGGGATGGCCCACAGTCATTTTGATTGCCGCGACGGGCATTCTCTTGATGGTGGGGTTGCGGTTCATGCCGCTGCAAAGGCTGGGATATGGCATCTCGATGATGCTCCGCCCTGCTGCATCACAAACCGAAGGGGAGATCACGCCCTTTCAGGCACTGATGACATCCTTGTCCGCCACGATCGGCACAGGGAACATCGCCGGTGTTGCAGGGGCGATCGCCGTTGGCGGGCCTGGAGCCGTCTTCTGGATGTGGATCATCGCGATCTTCGGTATCGCAACCAAATACGCCGAAGCGGTGCTCGCGGTTCAATTCCGTGAAACCGATGGGGAAGGCAACCATGTCGGTGGCCCGATGTATTACATCCGCAATGGGCTCGGCAGCGGCTGGAGCTGGATGGCGGGCCTGTTTGCTCTCTTCGGCATGTTGGCTGGGTTTGGCATCGGCAATGGGGTTCAGGCCTTTGAGGTTTCGTCTGCCTTGAGCCTGATTGGCATTCCGAAGCTGGTCACCGGAATCGTTCTGGCAGCACTTGTTTTTGCTGTTGTGATCGGAGGCATCAAGCGCATCGCCCAAGCGGCTTCAGCCATAGTTCCCCTGATGTCGATCCTCTACGTAGCGGCATGCTTATTGGTGCTGCTTCTCAATCTGGGGGGCGTACCTGAAGCCTTCGCCACGATTTTCTCCAACGCCTTCTCCGGCAAAGCAGCTGCCGGTGGTGCTCTTGGTCAGGTGGTGCTGATGGGTTTCAAACGGGGCATCTTCTCCAATGAAGCAGGCCTCGGCAGCGCACCGATCGCTCACGCTGCCGCAAGAACCGATGACCCCGTTCGACAGGGAACGGTGGCCATGCTGGGCACCTTCATCGACACCCTGATCATCTGCACGATGACCGCTCTGGTGATCATCACCACCAAAGCCAATCTGATCCTCGATGCAGCTGGCGAAAAACTAAGCGGCGCAGACCTCTCCATCGCTGCCTTCAACACCGGAATCTCCGGCAGTGGCGTGGTGGTCACGCTGGGGTTGGTGGTCTTTGCCTTCACCACCATTCTGGGCTGGAGCTTCTATGGCGAACGCTGCACCACGTACTTGTTCGGTGAGTCTGCCGTGATGCCGTTCCGTCTGGTTTGGGTGGCTGTTGTTGTGATCGGCGCTGTGGCCGGTGACCGTGGAGTGATCTGGTCGATTGCCGACACGCTGAACGGGCTGATGGCCCTCCCCAACCTTGTTGCCCTTCTGCTCCTCTCGGGAACAGTGTTCAAACTCACCAAGGCTTACAAGTTCAGCGACTGATGCCGCAAAGATTCATCCCAAAAGGGGGCTCCTAGCCCCCTTTTTTATTGGCAGGCAATCAGCCCTGACCATCAGGCAGCGGGGTAACGGACTGAAGCTTGTCATTCAGCTGCGTGGCGAGGCTCTGACGTCCTACAGCCAGAACCTTGAGGGTGTCTTCATGCATCCGCAGCTGAGCATCGGCAACCTGCATGCCACGCACAAGCTCCTTGAGCTCATCAGGGAGTGTATTGAGGTCGTAGCGCTTTCCCTCAAACGTCAGGACAGGGTTGTTGGCTGCAGAGTCAGTCATCGTTCATCGCCGGGATGGCGTGGAACCGGCGGCCAGATCGTAGATGGATTCAGGACGTCTGCCGATCCCTAATGAACTGGCGTTCGCACAACTCGCGGTAACGCCCACCTCGCTGCATCAGCTCATCGTGGGTTCCTCGATCAACAACAGCACCTTTCTCAAGAACCACAATTCGATCCGCCTCCTGCACCGTTGCCAGACGATGGGCGATGACCAACACCGTTCGTCCTTTCATCGCCTGCTTGAGACCGAGTTGAACCGCAGCCTCCGCCTCAGCATCAAGAGCACTGGTGGCCTCATCAAGCAGCAACAGCGCTGGATTGCCTAAGACCGCACGAGCAATGGCGATTCTCTGCAGTTGTCCACCAGAAACGTTGGTCCCTCTTTCTTCCAACTGGGTGTCGTAACCACGAGGCAAGGCACGGATGAACTCATCTGCATTGGCCAAACGCGCGGCATGACGAACCTCGTCGTCCGTCGCGCGACGTCCAAACCGGATGGCTTCCGAAATCGTTCCAGAGAACACGGTTGTTCTCTGGGGAACCAGGGCCACCTGCTGCCGCAGCTCACGGGCGCGCATCAGGCTGATGTCGGTGCCATCGAGACGAATCTGGCCCTGTTGCACTGTGTTGAAGCGCAGCAGGAGCGACAGCAGGGTGCTTTTGCCAGCACCTGAGGGCCCAACGATGGCCAACACCTGGCCCGCATCGACCCACAGATCCAGCTGTTGCAGCACCGGCTCGGCAGGGTCATAGCCAAAGCTCACCTGGTCAAAGACCAGATCCCCCTTGAGAGTGCCGATGGATTGCGCCTCCGCTGGATCAGCGGCCTCTTGAGGTTCTCTTTCGATCTGACGCAGACGTCGCAGCGAAGCCTGTCCCTGCTGGAATTCATTGAAGTTATTGGTGACGTGCGCAATGGGATCGATCAGCACGATCAGTCCCGTCAAATAACTGCTCAGCCCGGCAATGCTCAGATCACCGGTCTGGATTCGCCAGGCGCCGAGCGCCAACACCGCAAACAGGCCCAACACCTCGATGATGCCGACCACCGGATGCTGGAGAGCCACAAGGCTGTAGGTGCGGTGACGGGCCTGCCGGTGCTGGTCAATCTCCGTCTCGAAACGGTCCTGCAGCCAGGGCTCAGCCGCGAAAGCTCGCACCAAAGGCAAGCCCTCAATCGCCTCACCCAGCAACCCGGCCAATTCGCTCACCTTTTGCTGACTGCGTTCGGTGGCTGCCATGACGCGAGCACCAAACAGGCTGATCAGCCAGACGATCACAGGCGCAAGCAACAGGATGGCAAGCGTCAGCTTCCAGTCGAGCCAGAGCATCATCCCCAGCACCGCGAGGAGCTGCAGCACGCTTGGGACTGTGTCGTGGATGGTCTTGTAGAGGACTTCACTGACGCGATCAGCGTCTTCCGTAAAGCGGTAGGTGAGATCACCGGCCGAGAGCTTCTCAAGCGCACCGAGCTCAACGGTCTGCAAGCGACGGAACAGATCCCGACGTAACCCCTGGCTCACCAGCAGAGCAGGACCGGCCAGCAGAGAGTCCTGGCCGAACTGAGCGATTTTCTGAACAGCAAAGATCAGCAACGCCAAGCCAATCAGGTGAAGCACTCGGGCGAGATCACCCGACCCCAATGCGGGAAACAGATCTCCTGCCAGCTGAACAAGGAGCGGAAAACTACCGACGTAGACGACCATGCAGCAGCCCCCCCAGAGCAGTTCACGCAGGTGGGGGCGGAGCAGCGGCAGCAGTCGGCGGAAACCGGCCTGGGATGGTGTCAGCATCGCGGCACAGTATCAATGGTGGGCTTAAAACTCTCTCCGATGAAGCTGGATCAGTTCCTGAAATGGAAGGGTTGGGTGTCCACAGGTGGTGAAGCGAAACAACGCATTCAGATGGGTGAGGTGGAAGTCAATGGAAGCGTTGAAACCCGGCGAGGACGCCAACTTTCCTCGGGAGATCGGGTTGTGCTTGCTGGGGAGGAGTCCGTTGTGGGGCGCGAAAACGCGGCCGGGCCGTAAGTTGGCTGCCATTCCATGGGGAAGCAAGGCGTGCGAAGACCGGTGATCGCTGGCAACTGGAAAATGCACATGACGTGTGCCCAGTCGCGGGAGTTCATGGCGGCCTTCCTGCCGTTGATCGCTGACACCCCTGACGACCGCGACCTGGTCTTGGCACCACCGTTCACGGCGCTGTCCACAATGGCGGATCTCAGCCAAGGCTCCCGCCTTTGTCTCTCCAGCCAGAACGTGCACTGGGAAGGCCAAGGAGCTTTTACTGGCGAGATCTCCCCTGCAATGCTCAAGGAGCATGGGGTCACCCACACGATCGTGGGCCACAGCGAACCAAGAAAATATTTCAGTGAAAGCGACGAGCAAATCAACCACCGAGCCAGGTCATCCCAATCGAACGGTTTAATTCCGATCGTTTGTGTCGGTGAAAGTGATGAGCAACGCGAACGCGGCGAAGCAGAACGGGTGATTCGACGCCAAATCGAGCAGGGTCTGGAGGGACTCGACGCCGAGAAGTTAGTCGTGGCCTACGAACCGATCTGGGCGATCGGAACAGGCAAAACCTGCGAAGCCGAGGAAGCAAACCGTATCTGCGGTCTGATCCGGAGCTGGGTCGGCTCCCCTGATCTCGTGATCCAGTACGGAGGGTCCGTCAAACCCACCAACATTGATCAGTTGATGGGCATGAGCGATATCGATGGGGTGCTTGTGGGGGGCGCTTCACTGGAACCCGAAAGCTTTGCCCGCATTGCGAATTACCAAACCGCTTGACTCAGGGGTCTGGCCCCAGGGCTGGCGCCAACGCACAACGGTGATGGGGGTGATCAACATCACCCCCGACTCCTTCAGTGATGGAGGACGGTTCCTTGCAAGCGAACGTGCCCTCGCTGAAGCCCAGCGGCAACTGAACAACGGGGCCGACGTGTTGGATCTGGGCGCCCAAAGCACTCGACCTGGCGCGGAGGAGGTGGGTGAAGAGGAGGAATTGCGCAGGCTCCTGCCAGCACTGAAAGCCATCAGGAAAAGGAACCCAGACGCCCTGATCTCCGTGGACACGTTTCTCGCACCGGTTGCCGCCAGGGCACTGGAGGCAGGTGCAAGCTGGATCAATGATGTGAGCGGTGGCAGACACGACCCCGATCTGCTGCGGGTGGTCGCCGATGCAGGGTGTCCAGTGGTGCTGATGCACAGCCGCGGCAACAGTCAAAGCATGGATCAACTCACTAGCTACTCCGATGTCGTAGCGGATGTGAAAGGGGCGTTAGTGGAGCGCAGTGAAGCCGCCATCAAGGCGGGCGTCCAAGAAAGCCAGATCATCTGGGACCCAGGCCTCGGGTTCGCCAAGACTCACGAGCAGAACCTGCAGCTTCTGCGAGATCTGGAACAACTGACCCGGGGGCCGCGACCGGTGTTGATCGGCCCTTCACGCAAACGCTTCATTGGTGCCGTGCTCGACGAACCGCGACCGAAGGCGCGGCTCTGGGGAACCGCTGCGGTGGCCTGCCGCTGCGCTCAGGCCGGTGCAGCCGTGCTGAGGGTGCACGATGTGGGGCCAATCAGCCAGACACTACGCATGGCTGCCGCACTCTGGTGACAGCCACGATTTTCGTGCAGATCGCGGCTTACCGAGACCCAGATCTTCCAGCCACACTTCACAACCTGATCGAGAGGGCAGCCCAGCCAGAACGCCTGCAATTCGGCATCTGCCTGCAACTTGGCGATAACGATCCGAACCATTGGGGAACCAATGCGTTTCCAGATCATCCTCAGATCAGCGTCTGCTCGTTTCGTGCCTCTGACAGCCTGGGAGCCTGCTGGGCGCGACGACAGGCTCAGAGTTTTTACGGCGGGGAAGATTTCCTACTCCAGATCGACAGTCACATGCGCGCTGTGGAGCGCTGGGATGAGCTGCTTCAGAAGACCTGGGCGGAATGCAGCGATCCAGGCGCAGTTCTGAGTGTTTACCCCAATGGCTTCCAGCAACCGTGCTTCCTACAGACGTCAACACTGCCGGTCATGGGAGCCGACGGCTTTGACGACAACGGCATTCTCAGGTTCCAAGGCATCAGTCGGTTCCAACTGCCAGAACAACAGCCTGAGCGTCCAATCCCCGGGGCCTTTATCGCCGGAGGATTCCTTTTCGGGCCTGGGTCGATCGCCAGCGGAGTGCCCTACGACCCAGGGCTCTATTTCTATGGGGAGGAAGTGGCCATGTCGGCACGGCTGTGGACCTCAGGCTTCAATATTTACGTGCCTAATCGTCTGCTGCTTTTCCATCTCTACAAGACGGAAGCCACACCGGTCGAGCAATCAGCAAACCATTGGAGCGATCACGACAACTGGTTTGAGCTGAACCGGAAATCCTTGGTGCGGGTGCACACGCTCCTGCAAAGCCTTGATCGCGCTCCTCAGCAACTCAGACCGACGGCCAGTGACGTGACTGACATCCACGACTACTGGCTCGGAGAGCAACGCTCCCTGCATGACTATGAGCGATGGGCGGGGGTGAATTTCAAGACATCAGAGATCAGCGAAAGTGCTGAGCGTGGTCATTTCGGCACAACGCAAAACTGAAGACGCATAAAAACTGACCACTCCCAATCAGCACACAGAAGTGAAGACCTGAGGAGCAAGCAAAAGCGGAGAACCGCTCTAAACTAGACATTAAGAGGAAATTAAGCTAGGGTTAGATTGAGGTCTAGATAGCTAGATGCAAATAGCAGAAACGGCTGAGCAAAAAAGAGCAAAAAAGAAAGGGCACAACGAAAAAGATTTAAAAACCTGCTTCATCATCGCGGGCTGTTCTGGAGCAGGAAAATCAACCATCGTCAAACATTCCCATGCTCTTGACGTAAAGCTCTTCGGGAAAGAATTCCATGAGGATTTCAAGAAAACAAGGAGTGGTAGCCCCCATCAAGAATTTGATAAATATTCCGATGCAATCAGAAATGGGGCAACCTTCGAAGGAAGGCACATTAAAAATCTAAAGGATGAAAAAGACCCACCAAAGCATATCCTTATGCATGTCGATCTTAAATCTTTAATCCGCACTCTTGGTCACCGTGCTGCATCAGAAAACGATAAAAGAAAAATCAAGTCGATCACCAAATTCCCCACACCCCACGAAGACAGAGTGAATCTGAAGGTCTGTGACTTATTAGTATCTAGCTTTCTCAAGCATCAATTTTTTTCAAGGTTTGACGCTATTGTTATCAACACAGTCTACACCGATTGCGATAAAAATTACGTGCAAAAAATGAAAAGAGATCGACCAAACGAAAAAATCAAAAGCAACAAAAAAAGTGAAATATTTTCTAGGGAGCATCACGCCATGTACGAGGCGTGGGAACGAAATATTTACCTGCTTAAACCTTCCAGAATATTCTTTACCACAGTCTGTGAAGACGGAGGGCTTTACTCTAACAATAAATGCATCTGCCCAGACTGGACTTCAAAAGCAAGCCCGAACAATGATCTAAATTATTTGAACAAAATTCTCGCCTATTTCAGGAAATCCGAAAGCAAAAACTAATTCTTTAATGTGAGCTGCAATTGTTGCTATCCAGGCTGACCACTAGCACATTCAAAACACAAAGCACATACCAGAGGAGCAAGCAAAGGCATAGAGCCCATCAAAACTAGACATTAAGAAGAAATTAAGCTAAGATTAGGATTAGATCTGGTTTGCTAGATGCAAATATCAGAACCGATAAATCAGAAGAATAAAATTGAGTACAGCTCAACTGCAAAAGATTTAAAAACCTGCCTGATTATTGCTGGATGCTCAGGGGCAGGGAAATCGACAATAATCAAACATTCTCACACTCTTGACGTAAATCTCTACGGCCAGAAATTCCACGAAGATTTCAAGAAAACAAGGAGTGGCATCCCCCATCAAGAATATGATGATTACATCGAAGCAATTAAAAATGGATCAACGTTTGAAGGCAGATTTATCAATAATTTAAACAACCAGAAGCAGCTCTCGAAGCATATTCTCATGCACATCGATCTAAAACTTTTAACCGCTATTCTTGGACATCATGCCTCAGGCGAAAGCGACAGAAGGAAAATTACATCGATTACAAAAATTCCAGTACCTCGCAAAAAAAGAGCAGATCAAAAAATTTGCGATTTAATGGTGTCCAGCTTTCTCAAGCATCAATTTTTTTCAAGGTTTGAAAATATCATTGTCAACACAATATACACCAATTCAAGCAAGGCTTACATTCAAAAAATGAAGCGAGATTGCCCTGAGAAAAACATCAAATCCCAAAAAGAGTTGAAAATATATGCAAGAGAGCATCGTGCGATGTATAGAGCATGGGAAAAAAATATTTACCTTCTCAAGCCTTCAAAAATATTTTTTACCACAGTTGGCGAAGACGGAAACCTCTACTCTAACAACAAGTGCATTTGCTCTAATTGGACAATCAAAACAGGATTGAATATTTAACAGCAGACAAAAGACCAACAATTACAGGAATTGGCCAATAAAAAGTCATCCTATCGCTGTTTAATGCATTTTATTCATTCAACTATCATGCAAGTCTGTACTAGAAATAGCGCAAAGCCATTCAAGTAAATGTATTGATCTAAGTTTGGCTTAATTGTATTAAAACAACGCGATTAGTCCGTAACAACACCCTCAATACGATCCTCCACCTCTTGATAAAGCTCCTGCAACTGCTCGATGTTTTCGTCTGAGGTCTCCCAATAACCCCGACCATGCACCTCGAGAAGCGTGCCCACAATTTGGCGGAAACTATTGGGGTTCAGTTCCAGCAGACGCTTGCGCATCTCCGGATCATTGATGAAGGTTTCATTGGCTTCCTCGTAGACAAAATTGTCTACGGCACCACTGGTGGCACTCCAGCCCAGAGTGAAGTTGAGCCGTTTTGAAACCTCACGCACACCCTCATATCCGGAATTAAGCATGCCCTCATACCACTTGGGGTTCAGCAACTTTGTGCGTGAATCCAATCGAATAGTTTCGCTCAACGAGCGAACCTGGGCGTTGGCAGTGGTGGTGTCAGCGATGTAGCTGGTGGGAGCTTTGCCGTCGTCACGGAGTCCAGCGATCAACTTTGTGGGGTCGGAATCGAAGTAGTGGCTCACATCGGTGAGGGAGATCTCAGCAGAGTCCAAGTTCTGGAAGGTGACATCCGCTGTCTTCATCACGTTCTCGAACACCTCCCGCTTCTGGTTCATCTCGCCGGGATTGTCGGCATTGAAGGCAAAAGTCTTACGAGAGAGATACATCTCCTGAAGTTCGCCTTCCTCTTCCCAGGTGCTGTTTTCAACAGCCAGATTCACGTTGGAGCTATAGCTGCCGCTGGCATTGGAAAACACCCGGCAGGCTGCATCCCGAAGACTGGTTCCTTCCTTCTCCGCCTGCTCCAGGGCATGCTTGCGCACGAAGTTCTGCTCCAGGGGCTCATCGGCCTCGGCCGCCATTTTTACGGCCTGATCAATCAAGGCCATCTGGTTGATGAACAGATCACGGAACACACCGGAGCAGTTCACCACCACATCAACACGGGGGCGTCCGAGTTCTTCCAGAGGAATCAGCTCGAGTTTGTTGACTCGACCAACGGAATCCGGCATCGGCTTGACACCAACGAACCAGAGGATCTGAGCCAGGGATTCGCCGTAGGTCTTGATGTTGTCAGTTCCCCAGAGCACACAGGCAATGGTCTCGGGCCATGTGCCCTGCTCCTCGCGCTGACGGTCAATCAGCTTGTCAACAACACCCTTGGCAGCTGCGACCGCAGCGCGGGTAGGAATCGCCTGCGGGTCCAGTGCATGGATGTTCTTGCCACTGGGCAGCACGCCAGGATTACGAATCGGGTCGCCACCAGGACCCGGAAGAATGTATTCGCCATCAAGAGCCTTCAACAGACTCTCCATCTCCATGTCGGCACACACCTGCTCGAGACAGAAGCGCAGGTAAGCAAAGAGCTTGTCGAGCTCGGTGGCGTCGATCTGAACAAAGCCCGCGGTGCAGCAGGCCCGCAGCCAGGGGGAGGGCAGCTTGAAACCAAACTTGGCCAGGAGGTCGTAGAACCAGCCGAAGCTGTTGCGCAAGCTGACCCGACCGTCACGACCGGTGAGCGTACGGACCATGGCTCCGATCGCAGCTCGGGATGTCTCCGTGATCGTGCGATTGAGCTCAACGTCGGCGAGCACACCCTCGTCATTGCCTTTGTAGACATCCTCGATGGAACGACCTATCGCTTCAGCCAACAATCCGGGAAGCGAACGGAGGCCATCCTCCTCACGCTCCAGAGCAGCGATGCTCACCAATGTGGCAATGGCTTCCTCTGCAGTGGGAGGTTTACCGATGGTGTGGAGACCACAGGGCAGAAGACGGCTCTCGATCTCCATCAACTGTCGGTAGACGGCACCGACCAAGGCATCGCGCCCTTCCAGGTCGATGGAAGAGGCGTCGTCTTCGGGCAGGTCGACATCCTTATCGAGGTTGCACTGACGCGCCGTCTCAATGATGGTGTTGACGATTTGAACGCCGCGGCCACCTTCACGCAGCTGTTGGTAGGAACCAACAAGCTCACCCAACTCCTTCAGACCCCGGTAGAGGCCTGCATTTTCAGCCGGTGGGGTGAGGTAGCTGATGGTCGAGGCGTAGCCACGACGCTTGGCGATGGTGGCTTCCGAGGGGTTATTGGCGGCGTAGTAATAGAGGTTTGGGAGGGCACCGATCAATGAATCGGGGTAGCAGCTTTCACTCATGCCCATCTGCTTGCCGGGCATGAACTCCAGGGAGCCATGGGTGCCGAAGTGGAGCACCGCATCGGCCTTCCAGATCTTCTGCAGATAGGTGTAGTAGGCAGCAAATCCATGGTGGGGGCTTGCACTACGGGAGTAGAGCAAGCGCATGGGGTCGCCTTCGTAGCCGAAGGTGGGCTGAACGCCGACAAAGACATTGCCGAAGTGGCGACCGAAGACCAGCAAATTTTGGCCATCGCTGTTGAGATTGCCGGGAGGCTTGCCCCAGTTCTCTTCAAGCCTCTGGGAGTAAGGGGTCAGGCGTTCGTATTCCTCAACGCTCATCCGATGGGCAATGGAAAGCTCCGGCGAGCCCTGCATGGCATCGGCGTCGTTGATCACCGCCTCCAGCAGATCACGAGGCGTCGAAGGCAAGCCCTGCACGTCGTAGCCCTTCGCCTTCATCTCCTGCATCACCCGATGGATGGAACCGAAGACGTCGAGATAGGCCGCCGTTCCGACATTGCCCTTGTCGGGAGGGAAGCTGAACACCGTGATCGCCAGCTTCTTGTCGATGCGGGGCTTGATCCGTAGCGACGACCAACGAATCGCGCGCTCAGCGATGGCATCAACACGATCTTGGAGGGTATGGGCCTTGCCGGTGGCATCGTCGCGGCCGGAGAGAACGATCGGCTCGATCGCGCCATCCAATTCAGGGATGGCGATTTGCAGGGCCACCTGCACAGGGTGAAGGCCGAGGTCGCTCTGTTCCCACTCCTGGGTGGTTTGGAACACAAGAGGAAGCGCGACCATATATGGACGATTGAGCTTCTTCAGGGACTCAATGGCTTTCGGGTGGTCCTGGCGAGCAGGCCCTCCGACCAGTGCAAAGCCCGTCAGGGAGACGATCCCATCCACCAAGGGCTGCTCGGGATTCAGGGGGTCGAAGAAGAAGGCGTTGACCGGCTTGGAGAAATCGAGACCACCGCAGAAGATCGGGAGGACTCGCGCACCGCGAAACTCCAGTTCCTGAATGATGGCGACGTAGTGGGCATCGTCACCGGTGACGATGTGGCTGCGCTGCAACACCAGACCAATCATGGGCCCCTTAAGGGCTTTCTCAGAAAGATCCGTACGACTTGACGTCCAGTTCAGATACTCCTTGAGGTCCTCAAACATCGAAGGGGCAAGGGGGTGCCAAATGCCAAGGTCAGGGAAGACCTCGGGCTCCGCCACCTCCATCGCTGGACGTTCATCTCCTTCCGCTGCAGGAAAGACGTACTTGTCCGCCAGCATCAGCAGGAAATTGCGCAGGTTGTCGGGCGTCCCCCCCAACCAGTACTGAAAGCTCAGCATGAAGCTGCGGGCATCCTGCGCTTTTTCAACCGGCAGGTACTTGAGAACGGTGGGCAGCGTGTTCAGCAGCTTGAGCATGGCGTCTTGGAAACCAGCGCCTCCGGCTTCCTTCCGCTTCTTCATGAAGCCAGCAATGGCGCTTTTGCTCTGACCAAGCTGCGCCATGGAGAAGCTGCCCAGCTTGTTGAGCCGCATCACCTCGGGCATGGACGGGAAGACCACCGCTGCTTTCAGGCGATCTCGGTGAGGCGCCACTGCATCAACAACCTTTTGTGCCAGGTCCTCGATGAAGATCAGCGAGGCGATAAACACATCCGCCTCGGCCACGTCTGCGCAGAACCCGGCGTAGTTGTCCTCGTCTCGCAGTTCCTCGATCAAGTAGCCGCTCAGCTCGATTCCGAGATCACCACCAGAGGCGTTAAGCGCAGTAGCTGCCTGGGTTAGGGCGTTTTGATACTGGGGCTCAAGCACCACATAAACCGCCTTCATCACGGATTTGTGGTTCTGACCCTCCACAGGAGCAACGCGGCGATCGGCGGAGCGGACCTGTGTGAACATCAGCGCTTTGAGCAATGTGAAGAACCTTACGGTGACCGCCCCTTGGGCGCGAGGATTTTGGATCGGCCGTTACACGAGCCGCCCCATAGGCTTTGAAGCGTCTGCTGCGCTTTCATGACCGCTCCTATTCCCGTTGTTGTCGCCGGTGCCCTGGGGCGCATGGGAGCTGAAGTCATCAAGGCTGTGGTGGGAGCCGAGGACTGCAGCCTGGCTGGAGCGATCGACAACACTCCTGGCAAAGAAGGCGTGGATGTTGGGCTGGAATTGGGGTTGGGCGAGCTGGAGGTGGCCGTCACAGCCGATTTCGAAGGTTGTCTTTGTGCTGTGAGCCAGTCGGTACGTGACAGCGGCAGCGGTGCCGTCCTGGTGGACTTCACGCACCCCTCGGTTGTGTACGAGCACACCAGGGCAGCGATTGCCTATGGCGTTCATCCCGTGATCGGCACAACCGGGTTATCCCCTGAGCAACTCAACGACCTCACCGAATTTTCCTCGAAAGCGTCCGTGGGTGGAGCCGTGATTCCCAACTTTTCTGTGGGCATGGTGCTGTTGCAGCAAGCGGCGGCAGCCGCGGCGCGGTTTTACGACCACGCAGAACTGACGGAGTTGCATCACAACCGCAAGGCGGATGCACCCAGCGGCACTTGCATCAAAACCGCTGAGCTGATGGAAGAACTCGGCAAGACGTTCAATCCGGAAGAGGTGGAGGAGCACGAGTCCCTGACGGGTTGCCGCGGCGGGCAACGGGATAGTGGCCTGCGGCTTCACTCCGTACGCCTGCCGGGGCTAGTGGCGCATCAGGAGGTCATGTTCGGCGCCCCCGGGGAGACCTACACCCTCCGTCACGACACGATCGATCGTTCTGCCTACATGCCAGGCGTGCTGCTCACGGTGCGCAAAGTGGGGAGCCTGAGCAGCCTTGTTTATGGCCTCGAGCGTCTGATCTGAGGGCGACACCATGCTCATTCCCCTCCGCCCCGGTGAACTGCAACGCCTGATTCCAGCCGTTGCAACCGGCAACCAATTCCGCGTCTCCCTCGGCAAGCCCCAGGAGGTGCTGCAACGCCTGATGGTCGCCGCCATCGGCGGGGTGATCACCCTGCTGATCAGTCAGAGCCAGATGTCCAGCCGCTGGGGCCCCTTCTGGCTGGTGACAGGCGTGGTGTTTCTGCTTTACGTGCTCTGGGGACCGATCCTTCAGGCAGGTCAACGCAATGCCACCCTGCGTCGCTATCCGGCGGCAGCCCTCTTCGAAGGAGAGGTGGCAGACGTGATCACCCGAGAGCGCATCGAGAACCGCCACGAACAGGCCGATAGCCGCGGCCGGCTTGAACTTGTGGAGAACCGACGCACCTGGATGCTTCTTGAACTCGAGGACGAGGAGGGTTACCTCGGTCGGGTGGCTTTTCCGATGGACAAAAAACATCAATCGATTCGCCGCGGCAGCCTGATCCGCTGTCTGGTGCTGAGTGAGCGCAAGGATTTCTCAAAAATCGGTGCTCTCAGCGATGCCTGGCTGCCTGGCTTGAAGATGTGGGTGGGTGAATACCCCTTCTTGTTGAGACCCGCCTTTGAAGAGCTGTGCCAGCTCCGCATCAACCGCCGTTAAAACGGCCGACAAGCAACCATCCGTGAACATTTCTTAAAGTTGGTTTACACTTCGTAGCAATTCAAGAGCGGCTCCCATGTCTCAGACCCCCTCCTCCAACGCTGCGGTCATCCGCGGAGCAACGGTCACAACGGAAGACGGTGGCCGTCTCAACGCCTTTGCATCCGAACCCCGCATGGAAGTGGTTGAAGCTGAACAAGGCTGGGGGTTCCATGACCGCGCCGAGAAGCTGAACGGCCGCATGGCCATGCTCGGCTTCATTTCTCTGCTGGCCACTGAGTTGGCACTGGGCGGCGAATCCTTCGTTCACGGGCTGCTCGGCCTGGGTTGATCCTCTCGCGCTCCGGAGGGATGGCTGGCCAGACTTGATGAATGGCTCCATCCCTTCCTGAAATACGCGTTCTGGGTGCTGGTCCAACCGGTGCCCTCACAGCACTTGCCCTCGGCCTCAATGGTCAGCGTGTGGTCCTGTTTGACCCGTTGACAGCTTCCGAACTTCAGGCAAGAAGCCGGGCCTACGCAATCACACATTCCAGTCGTCGGCTACTGACGACCCTCGGGCTCTGGGAGGACCTCTCCGATGCCTTGGTGCCCTTCCGAGAACTGGATTTACGGGACGGTGCCACGAATTCTCGGGTCCTGTTCGGCCAGGCCGATCTCGCTGCCGCCAACAGGAACCACGACGGAATTGGTTGGATCCTGGATCACCGTCCATTGATGGAGCTGTTGCTGGCCCGACTGCAGGGCCACAACAACGTTGAATTGCATCTGGCTGAACCATGCCCTGAGCCCAGCTCAGACGCCCTGGTCGTTGCGGCTGATGGACCTGCTTCCCCCACCCGAGAAGCCTGGGGAATCCATCACTGGCAGATGCGTTATCGCCAGGGTTGTCTCACTGCCAAGGTCGTTCTGCGGGGACTCGCCCACGACAGAGCCTGTGAGATGTTTCGGCCGGAAGGACCGTTCGCTGTCCTGCCTTTGGGGCAGGGACGCTTCCAGGTGGTGTGGAGCGCACCCTGGCAGCGTTGCCAACAGCGCAGCACGCTGAAGCGCAGTCAGTTTCTGGATCAGCTGGCCGCCGTTCTTCCCCCAGGAATTGAGCCAGATCGTTTGCTCGATCAACCCAGAGCTTTCCCTCAACAATGGCTGCTAGCTCGGCGCTTTCACCGCGGTCGAGGCGTGCTGATCGGAGAAGCCGCTCACCGCTGCCATCCCGTAGGAGGGCAGGGGCTCAATCTGTGTTGGCGCGATGTTGATGGTCTTCTCTGCGCCGTGCAACGGGGCGGCAGCGCCGCAACGATCGCGAGGAACTACGGGATGAGCCGCTGGCTGGATGTGCTCCAAGTGGGTTTGGCGACTGATCTTCTGGTGCGTGTGTTTTCCAACCGCCAACCGCTGCTGTTGCCGCTGCGGCGCTTGGCTCTGCAGCTGCTGAAACAGTTTTCTGGTCTGCGCAGGCTCAGCCTGCGGGCCATGAGTGACGGCCCCATGCAGCTTTGGCAGGCGTTGCCAAACTGACAGCAGCGCCGGTCAAGACCATGGTGTTGTGCAGCCATCGGCAACCTCCACCAGCCGACTCCCTGCTGCAATTTCTTCAGCGTCGGCTGGGACTGAGCCCCAGTGCCCTTGAACTGGGGCAACGCCAGGCGGAACTGGAACAGGCCCCACTGCCGATCGTGCTTTGGAGCTTTGGCTTGTTGAGCTTGAACCAGCTCGAAGAGGTCTTCGACTGGCAGAACAGTCAGCCGTAACGCAACAACGCTTCCACGGGTTGACCTGCGGGCAACGCGTGGCGCCCACCAAGCCCCTCCAGCTCGATCACGAACGCAAAACCCACCAAGCAACCACCGGCCTGCTCCACCAGTTGTCCTGTCGCTGCAGCCGTTCCACCCGTGGCAAGCAGATCATCCACCACAAGCACCCGCGGCGAATTCTCAAAAGCATCGGCTTGGATCTCTAGCCGATCGGTGCCGTACTCCAGGGCGTAATCAAGACCAACCACCTCACCGGGAAGCTTTCCGGGCTTCCGCACAGGCACGAAGCCAAGGCGTCGGTCGCTGGCCAGAGGAGCCCCAAAAATGAAACCCCGGGATTCGATCCCCACAATCAGATCAGGCTTCACCTCATCGCACACCCGGCCCAACTGCCGGATCACTTCAGCCATGGCCTCTGGTGATCGCAGAAGCGGGTTGATGTCTCGGAACAAAATTCCAGGCTTGGGAAAGTCGGGAATTGAGCGAATGTGCGACTGAAGATCCAAATCCAGGTGACGCAATGGCATGGCCCCTGGCATCATCGCAGCCATGACTGAAGCTCCATCGTCCAGCATTCTCCAAGGGGGTGCACGACTTAGCCGACGGGGCGTTGAGCGTCTCGATCTGCTGTTGCTGACCATCGAGGCTCTCGACCTCAATGGTGGCGAGGCGATGGTCTGGACCAGCCAGCAGATGGGCCTCCAGGCTCAATTCCCCAACCGGGTTGAGCTCTGGAAGCGGCGTTGTCACAACCCCCTGAGGCGCACCACCTGTCGGGACCAGCTCGACCCTGTCGATGCCGAATCCCTAATCTGCCTGGTCTGTGCCATGGCGGAGCGGCTGTATCCGATGCTCCACCAACTCCTGTCGAGCCGCGAGCCGGAACAGCTCACTCAACAGCGTTGGCAGTTATTCCACGAGCGTCTGCGGGACCTTATTGAGGAGCGAATGAATCTGCGGAGGGAAGCCGTGGTTCGCCTTCTCAAGATGGAGCCGGCAGGAGCACTGCACCGTCAGCTGATCAGCACCCTGGCGTTCTGCGCAGGCCCAGGTGGAATCAATCGGCTCCGCGCCACCTTGCTCGATCCCACTCCATAGGCCGACCATGTTGAAAACGACGTACCAATACGAACAAACGGCAGCACGGCTTGTGGTGGAGGGCTTTCCAGATCTCTCCGCCGGGCATTCCAGTGATGCGGTCGGAATCCTCTCGTCCTGGCGGCTGCAGTTGGTGGGAGCACCGGAACTGGAAGGCACCCGGGATCATCTCGAGGCCCTGATGGCAGCAGTGATGCCCTACGCCAGACATCACTTATCTGGAGTGCAACGCCGCTTTGGCCAGGAGAGCGGTTTTGTGAGCATCGGGCCGAATCAGACAAACCATCTGCTGGAACTACGCAGCAGCCGAGAGGGCGTTGAGCCGCTTCAGCTCAAGCTCGATGACGCTGAATTGGCTGACCTGGTGCGCTGCCTCGATCAGTTGCGGATCGACACCAGGGTCAAGCTGACCTGGACGTTTCCCGAGGACCGGCCCCTGCAGCGCCAGGAGATCGTCGATCGCATTCCTTTGCAGAAACGCCTAGGACCGCCACTTCTTGCTGGGGTCGCCCTTGCATGCTCCATTGCGACCGCATGGCTGGTTCCATTGCCTCAGGAGATCAAGGAGACATCGCCAGCTGCAGCGCCCGTGGAGAAGCCGGAAACGCAGTCAGACCGTTGACGTGCAGGAAACACGCTTCAGAATCGCCGGAGTGACGGCACCCTGATCCGCACCAGGCCATGAAGAAGGCACGCCGGAGCAGCAAACTCGATCAGCGGCGAGTCTTTCGGCCCCGGCGTCGGTTTCCCTACGGCCCAGTCTTGCGTCAGTTCACTGTCGTCGTGCTGATGCTGGCTGGTGCAGCGGGCCTCGTCGTGCTGCTGCAGCAGTTGCCCCAGCAGGTCGACATCATGCTGCTGGTCAGTGAAGCCATCGATGATCTGATTGGCGGCGTCCAGCAATTGCTGGAGGCCCTGCTCAGGCTTGCCGCCATCGTGCTGATCACTGCTATTGCGCTTCTGGCTGGAGTCCTCCTGCTTGGTGCTCTCTGGAGGTTGATTCGCATCATCCGACTGGTGGTGTCTCCCCCCAATCAAGGAAGGCGCTGACGCGGAGCTAAGGAGCGCTGATGATTCCACAACTCCTGCAACGTCACGGTTCCGTCCCGATCACGATCCAAAACGTTGAAGTTGCGACTGATCCAAGGGATGCGTTTGGCTTCCCGTCGATCCAAGCCACGGTTCCGGTCGCGGTCGGCCTGGCTGAAATGCTGCTTGAGCCTTGGCCCACTGGGCGATGAATCCTGGAGACGTAGATCCTCCAGCAGAAGATAGGAACGATTGTTCTGGCGTTTGAGCCGACGGCTCAGCCCACGGCGTCCCTGCACTTCAGACGCATCCAGTCGACCATCACTGTTGACGTCCAAGCGGATGAACAATGTTTCCATCCTGGCGCTGTAAACACGCATGGTCTTGTTGCCCGGGCCAGCCTGCAGTGCCAAGGGACTCACCACGAATGCCAACGGCCCGAGCACACGGATGGCGGTCAGCGCATTCATGACGCCAGCCTATGGAGCTTGGGCATCTCTGACGATGACTGATGGATGACCGACGCCTGATCAGCTGTGACTGGGTCCTACCGGAAAGGGACAGAGGCTTAGCCACTGCATACCATCAGCCCAACCGCTGATGGACATGGCCAAGGACACCATGATCTGGGTGGTGGATGACGACCCGGAACTGAGAAAGATGGTCGGCACGTACCTGATGGATCAGGGATACGACGTGCGCAGTCTCTGCGATGTAAAGCAATTCGAGGCGCGTCTGGAGTGCCAACGCCCAGACCTGGTGGTGTTTGATCTGATGCTGCCCGGCGATGATGGCCTGACGGCGCTGCGGAGACTGCGGGATGCCGGAGATGATCTCCCTGTGGTGATGCTCACCGCCCGTGCCGACGGTGTTGATCGGATCATCGGCCTCGAGCAGGGCGCAGATGATTACATCGCCAAACCGTTCTTACCTCGGGAACTCACGGCCCGGATCGAAGCCGTGTTGCGACGGCGCAACGCATTGCCTGCAGGAACACCGGTGGAAGGTGGTGAGTGCGTCGGTTTTGGAGACAACCAGCTGGATCTCTCCTCACGCACGTTGCTGAAGAACAATCAACCGGTTGTGATCACCAGTGGTGAGTTCAGTCTTCTGGCCGCCTTTGTTCGCCACCCGCATCGGCCCCTCTCCCGAGAGCGCCTGATCGAACTCGCCCGAGGTCCCGGCAGCGACACCGATAGCCGCAGCATGGACGTTCAGGTGTCACGGGTGCGCAAGTTGGTGGAACCGGATCCAAGCCGGCCCCGCTACGTGCAGACGGTTTGGGGATATGGCTATGTCTTTGTCCCGGATGGCACGCCGAGATCCCGCTGAGATGCCCAGCCAACGGGGGGTGACACGTGGACTAGCCCGCTTCGGTGTCTGGGGTACGACGCTTCTAGCCAGTTGGATGCTGGCCCTACTGGTGCTGCAGGTGCTGTTCGGGCGGCAACTGGAACGCATCCAAACCCTGCAGCTGGGTCGAGATCTGGCGTTGAACGTGCGCCTCACCGAATTGACCCTGGAGCGCTATCCCCCCGCACTGATCAGCGAGCTCACCGGTCTGGAACTGCTGGTCAGCCAACAACCATCGAGACCGACCAAAGAGACGCAGGGGATGGCCCAGCGGCGCCAGGAACTGCAACAAGTGCTCTGCTCTCGCCTGACGCACTGCCCTGAGCTCCGACCAGCCCCCAACAGGTCTGGAACGCCCGAGGTTTGGATTGAGCTGTTTTCTCCGCTGGAACCGGTCTGGCTGCGTACACCCCTCCCGATGGCACGCGCCTGGCCGCCGCAACCGATGCTCCTGCTGCTGGCCCTGGTGAGTGCTGTCGTGATCACTGGGGTGCTCTACCTACTCCTTGATGTCGCCCGTCCCCTTCGAAAGCTCGAGGACGCGGTGTCCCGCGTTGGGGAGGACAACGACCGCGATCCGGTCCCGGAGCAGGGGGCTCCAGAGGTTCGGCGAATCTCGCGACGCTTCAACGCCATGGTGCGTCGGCTCGCGGAAGCTCAGAGGGAGCGCGTCACCATGCTGGCGGGCATCGCCCACGATCTGCGGGCACCTTTGACGCGGTTGCAGTTCCGTCTGTCGATGCCGGAGCTGAACGCAGATGAGCGAACGCGCTGCCAAAGCGATCTGGATGCACTCGAGCGGATCACAGGCCAGTTTCTGCTGTACGCCGGAGGCGGTGAGCGCGAGGAGTATGTCGTCTGTCCGCTGGATCAGTGGCTGGCTGAAACGGTTGCTGGACAGCCCAGTAACCAGCTGCAACTCCAACTCAGTTCCATCAGCGTGCGAATTCGACCGATTGCCCTGGGGCGCGCCGTGAGCAACCTGGTCGACAATGCATTCAGTTATGGCACCACACCAGTTGTCGTTCGCCTACGAAAGACGGGATCAGAGGTAGCGATTGAAGTCTGGGACCAGGGCCAGGGAATACCCAGCAGTGATTGGGAACGTGCTCTGCAACCCTTTCAACGCCTGGATTCGGCACGGGGACGTCAAGGCCATTGCGGTCTAGGGCTGGCCATCGTGAATCATGTGATCCGCACCCACGAGGGAAAGATCAATTTCCGGCAAGGGAACGGAGACCCAGGACGATTTGGCGTCATCATCAACCTCCCCAGGGGATGAGACGAAAAGTACCGTAATTCCGTAAAAAATCGGCCCGGATCGTGCCCGCTGACGGCGTTCCTGCCAAAACAGAAGAAAAATCCATCTCCAGCATGAGCCAGTCAAAAGAACATGACTTCACAGGTGTACTCGAGGCCATAGATCACTACAGCGATGGCGATATCGAGCATCCACAGGAACTCATGGTGGAGCTACAAGAGGGCTTTTCCAACAAGCACAAACGGCTGAGCAAAAAGATCTACGAAAAGGAGCTGGCCAAACTCCAGACGGAACTGGTCAAGATGCAGTACTGGGTGAAAGCCACGGGCTTTCGCATGATCATCCTGTTTGAAGGAAGGGATGCCGCAGGCAAGGGAGGATCGATCAAACGTCTGACGGAACCATTGAACCCAAGGGGCTGTCGGGTGGTTGCCCTGGGTACCCCGTCAGAGCATCAGAAAAGCCAATGGTATTTCCAGCGCTACGTCGAGCACTTCCCCGGTGCTGGAGAAATCGTCGTCTTCGATCGCAGCTGGTACAACCGGGCCGGGGTGGAAAAGGTCATGGGTTTTGCAAGCGCCGAACAGGTCGAGCAGTTCTATGTGTCCTGCCCCCGGTTTGAGCAAATGCTGGTGCAGGACGGAATTCTGCTGCTGAAATACTGGTTCTCCATCAATGATGATGAGCAGGAGAAGCGTTTCCAGGAACGCATTGATAACGAAGAGCGGCGCTGGAAAATGAGTCCTATGGACATCGAGTCGCGCAATCGCTGGGTGGAGTACTCCAAAGCGAAAGACATCATGTTTTCCAAGACGCATATTCCAGAAGCACCTTGGTTCACCGTGGAAGCCAATGACAAACGTCGTGCTCGCCTGAATTGCCTAAGCCACATTCTCAGCAAGGTGCCCTATGAAGACATGACACCAGAACCGATCAAGATGCCAAAACGTCCAAAGCAAGGCGGCTATAAGCGACCTCCCTTCAACGAACAGTTCTTTGTTCCCAACCACTATCCCTACAAAGACTGAAGGGCTCTCCTGCGCAAAAGCGGAGCTAAAAAATATTTAAACCAAATCAATACTCTTTTTTATAAAGCAGCATTAAGGTGCATAGGCATCGTCGCATGTCGACCGCCTCTGTGCACCTGAGCGGCTTCAGCAAACCCTGAATCCCCCCACCAGGAAGCCAACCGGGGAAACCAATGGGGGCTCAACCCGATCTCACTGAGACAAAGCAACTGCAATCGAACAAAACCGAACTACATATCGGGATACACCAATCTGATGCTGATACCTAAAGCCTCGTCAATAAACAATGAAGCAGAACAAATAGATTAGCAGCGACAAACCAAACACCAACATTCCAACCGATGTCTTGATACGCATCCATTTCTTATCCCACTTATAGGGTGCCATCACCAAAATCGAAAACAACGTCAACCCGGCATACACAACCAATGTGTGTTTTGGATGCTCCTTTGCAAGAATCATGCCGATCCCATGCCAAAAGAATGTCAGCATGGATGCATAGGACGAAATCGCTCCGAGGTTATAGAGCAACTCTTTGTGCTTTCTAAGTTGCTGTCCAATCCAGTATTGAAGACGCATCGAGGAACTCGAAGAGAGATAGCTGAAATTTAGCGATCAAAAGTTTTACCTCAACCCAGGAGAAATAACGTCACAGAATTAAGTGCTGATAGCAAATGAGCAGGCTTCACCCGAAGTGCTCACTGGGCTTGAGTCGAGACGTCAGCACGCTTTAAGGTGTCGGACCATCCAGTCCTGCGGGTTTTGCTCGGTTCCTGGCAAGTCCTAATGCGATGCATCGCCAGTGCGTTGTTCCTGTTGGCCCATGGCCTGCTGGTGCTTGAGCACATCGCGATGGGCACGGCACTCCACGGGATTGCTGAATTGTTTCTCGCTCCTTGGGCCCTGCGTCATAAGGCCTGGGACATCATCGTGATCGGACTAATTTTCTGTGTCTTCGACCTGTGGGGAACCCTGCGTCTGACCGGCGCCCTTGTCTAAGAGCACCGCATCAATCCAAGTTTCAATCGCTCAACCGCTGAGCCGCTGGGACCAAAAGCCAAAGAGCTGCCAAGACGACCAGAGAAACATCCCGAGAAAAACCCAGTTCAGCCAAGCGGGACGGCGGTCGTTTTCAAACATCTCTAAGGGAAGCGAAGGCGACAACTGACCTTATCGGTGACGCGCATTAATGGCCATGGCGAAGGAGTTGGAGCAGCAGCAGCCCTCCCATGCCGCCGCATCCCACCAAGAGCCAGGGAAGACGAGCCTGCCGGGCGTCAGGCAATTCATCGCGAAACACCGCCATCAAAAGCCCTCCTCCCAAGAATGCCGTCGCCATGGCCAGGGTGAGCGCATCCACGGGATGAAACACCAAAGCGTGCAGAAGCCCCACAACAAGGGCGGCGCTTCCAATCCAACGATTCCGACGGCGAAATCGCTGAGGATGGTGCACCGCGGCGTAGCGGTCCGTCAACAGAACGTGGGCGCTGATCGCAACAGTGAACAAGATGCCGTAACCAATCCCGGTTGTGATGAGTGATGGCAGGGAATAGGCATAGAGATAGTTGATCGCCGCAAAGCTGAAGAGCTGCAACCACACCGCAAAAGGAGGTGCATCTTGCCTTTGCTTCATCACCACGTTCAGACTGAAAACCACCAGGACGCCCAAGAGGGCAACCAGGAACAGCAAAGCCTCCACCAGAGGTGTCGGCACGTAATCGATGAGACCCCGAGCGTCCGAAAGTTCAGATCCCCCCGTTGCCAACTCCGGCAGCAGATGGAGAAACACATAGGCCAAGCCAGCCCCACCTCCAACCGACGCCCAGCGTTGCTGATGCTGGTCTGGACGCGAGACGACCAAACTGGCCAGCCAATGACAACTGCCGATCGCCAGCACACAGAAAAAAGCGACCCCCCAGACCACTGAACGTAATCAGTTGCTCAAAGTCTGATCAGCAGCGGCCGAACCAGCATCACTTCGCCGACGAACTCCAATCGGCAGAGCGAAACGACACATTGGCACCACCACTCCGTTTTAAGTCGTGCATGCCCTCCAACTGGTTGTACACCGACAGAAGCTGCCGCCGCATGTGATCGGTGTGGGGCAGATCAGCGATCAAACGCAGCACATCTTCCAGGGATCGCTTGGCGTCGATCACCAAACGACAATCAGGGCTGCCAGGCTCATCGCGCATCAGATCGGAAGCGAATAATTCCATTCAGCAGAAAATCCCGGCATTCGGGTGTCTGAATCCCTACCAATGCAGCGATATTCAGCAGAAATTCAGGGTTCACCACCACCTTCCCGTTCCATCACATCCCAAGGACGCTCGAGCGGAGGTTGCGCTGACCAGACCCCAAGCTCTGCAGAGGCCGCCTCCGTTTCAAGAACGGAATAATCGAGATCATCACAACGTCCAAGGAAGCCATCCCAGGCAACAACCGCACCTTGACGAATCAAGGCAGCACCGAGATCTTCCCCATCGATCAGGAGGCGTCCCACCAGGCGTCCGTACACATCGCGTGAGCGGAGCTCAAACAAAGCTTGGTCTCCGACCTTCACTAAGGCACTGATGGCCACCGATGCACGCGTTGCCCATGGCGTCTGACTCCGTCGCGGAGCCTGGAGACAAGCCAACCGAACCGCTCTCCCCTGACCATCCAACTCAACCAGCAGCTGCTGCGCGTTGCTGATGCTCAACACCCGAACCGGCTGCAACTCTGCGCGACTCGAAAGCGGCAGAGCCAAAGCCATCAACAGTGCTGCAGCAATCCTCTTCATCCTGGGGCATTTCGCACAGCCGGCAGTCTGAGGCTGCTGACCCATGACAACAACACCAACAGTGATGAAGCCCAGAGACAGGCCTGCATGCCAGCGGCCTCCGTTTTCCCGAGCATGAACACCGCTCCAGAGAGCATGGTTCCCACCAGGCGCCCAGCAGCATTGGCCATGTAATAGAAGCCCACGTTGAGGCTGACACTCTCCGCATCGGTGTAGGCCAGCACCATGTAGGAGTGGATGGACGAATTCATCGCGAACACCACCCCGAAGGCGGCAAGGCCGGCGGTGATAGCAACCGCCACATCAACCTCTCGCCAAAGCGCAACAGCAATCAGAGCCGGGATCGCCGTCAAAAGCGCACTCCAGAACTGCACGGCGGACACGCCAGGCGGAGCGGTCTGACCCCAGAGTTTTCGTAGACCAGGAGCTGTTCCCTGGACGATGCCGTAACCGATCACCCAAAGGCCAAGAAAGCCACCGATCTCCCAGAAGCTCCACCCCAAGGAAGCCTCCAGAAACACCGGTAAGGCCACCACGAACCAGACATCACGGGCACCGAACAGAAAGAAGCGCGCCAAAGACAGCACATTGATGCCCTGGGATTTGGAGAACAGGGCTGCAAACGCTGGTTTTGACTTCATCTTTCCGATCTCCCCCGGCAGCACCAGGGTCAGCAGGAAGGCGAGGGCAAGGCCCGCGGCCATCCAGCCCACGGCGGCGTTGAAGCCAAAAGCGGTGAGCAACACCCCACCCAGAAAAAAGCCCACACCCTTGAGAGCATTCTTCGATCCCGTCAGGATCGCCACCCATTTGAACAGCTTTTGTTGCCCCTGCTGTTCATCCTCTGGGGTTTCGGGCACCACCGTCTTGATGGCACTTTTGGCGCTCATCTTGTTGAGATCTTTGGCGATGCCACTGATCGCCTGAGCCACCATCACGTAAACCACGCTCAACAGCTTCGGCCACCCAGCTGTGACGGGAATCAACATCAGCAGTGCAAGGATCTGGAGCAGCGTGCCCATCCAGAGGGTTAGCCGAAGCCCATAGCGGGCACCAATCCAACCGCCGTACAGGTTGGTGACCACCCCAAAGAATTCATAAAAGAGGAACAGAGCGGCGATCTCGAGGGTGGTGTAGCCGAGCTGGTGGAAATGGAACACCACCAACATCCGCAGGGCACCGTCGGTGAGCGTGAAGGCCCAATAGTTGGCGGTGACGATGCCGTATTGCTGCAGCGGCGAGAGCTTCATGACTCGCGTTCCACCACATGACAGGTGAGGTCGGCCATGCGGCAGCTGTAGCCCCATTCGTTGTCGTACCAGGCGAACACTTTCAGCTGGTTGTCATCCACCACCATCGTCGAGAGGGCATCGACGATCGAGCTGCGGTTGTCGTTGGTGTAGTCGCAAGACACCAACGGGCGTTCCTCGTAGCCGAGGATTCCCTGCAGCGGACCATCGGCTGCAGCTTTGAAAGCAGCATTCACCTGCTCCACCGTGACGTTCTGCTTGAGCTCGAACACCGCGTCAGTGAGGGAACCATTCAGCAGGGGAACGCGCACGGCATGGCCATTGAGCTTGCCCATGAGCTCGGGGAAGATCATGGCGATCGCCTTGGCCGACCCGGTGGTGGTGGGGATCAGTGAGGTCAGTCCGGAACGTGCCCGGCGCAGATCACTTTTGAAGGAGTCGATCGGCACCTGGGTGTTGGTGATGTCATGAATGGTGGTGATCAGTCCGTGCTCGATCCCAAAGTTTTCGTGCACCACCTTCACCACCGGCGCCAGGCAGTTGGTGGTGCAGGAGGCCGCCGTCACCAATTTGTGCCGCGCTGGCTCATACAGCTGATGATTAATGCCATAAACAATGTTGAGCGCCTCCTCACCGGCAACAACACCCTTCACCGGACAGGCCACCACCACACGCTTCAGGCCCACCTGCTCGAAGTAGGGGTTGAGGGTCTCCGGCGTCTTGATCTTTCCGCTGGCCTCCAGCACCATCTCCACACCCCGATCGATCCAGGGCACAGCCGTGGGATCTTTTTCGCTGGACCAGGTGAGCTCGGATCCCTCCACAGTGAAACCATCGGCACTGCTGGCGATCCCCCGATCCCAACGACCATGGACGGAATCGAACTCCAGCAGGTGAGCCGCCGTTGCAGCGTCACCAGCGGGATCATTGACATGCACCAGTTCAATGCCAGGCCGACCCCAGAGAGCCCGAAACACCAGACGACCAATCCGTCCAAACCCGTTGATACCGATGCGCATAGCAACCCCACTGATCAATCAAATTATGTTGATCCAAACAGATCGGTGGATGCTGCTCCTGTGATGCAGAACACCCTCAATGTCGAGCAGTCGAGGCAGATGCTCAAAGCACTGGCCGACCCCATCCGCCTCAAGGTGATTCATGCACTGGCGCTGGGGGAACGATGCGTCTGTGATTTAACGGGGGATCTCAACCTCCCCCAGTCCAAACTCTCCTTTCACCTCAGGGTGCTGCGCGAAGCAGGGCTACTGAGCGATCGGCAAAGCGGTCGCTGGATTTACTACCGGCTGCAACCGAATGCCCTCGCAGCGCTGGAGGCCTGGCTAGCCGATCTGCGCCTCCACTGCAGCCAAGACGCTGTCCCCTGTCAGGAATAACGATGGACCAACGGCTTTTTTTTCCGGCAACGGAACGCAATCGCAGGCCCATCGGGGATCTGCTGAGCCAGCTGCTGCCCGCTGCAGGAGCTGTGCTGGAGCTGGCCAGTGGGAGTGGAGAACATGCCGTCTGCTTTCAGCAGCGGTTCACGAATCTGCTCTGGCAGGCCAGCGATCCGGATCCAGACCATCGCGCCAGCATCGATGCCTGGATCCGCCACCAAGGCCTGAGCAATGTCATGCCAGCAGCCCTCAATCTTGATGTTGAGGAACGACCCTGGCCCCTCCCCCAAACCATTGGAGCGTCACTGAGCGCTGTGGTTTGTATCAACCTGCTGCACATCAGTCCAGCCAACTGCACCAATGCGGTGCTCGAAGAATCTGCCGTGCTGCTGCCCAGCGGGGCCCCACTGATCATCTATGGCCCCTTCATGCGCAATGGCGCCCACACGAGCGCGAGCAATGCCGCCTTCGACAGATCGCTAAGGGAGCGGAACAACCAGTGGGGGTTGCGAGAGGTGAGCTTGGTAACGTCTCTTGCCGCAAACGCTGGTTTCAAAATCGACGACGTGGTGCCCATGCCCGCCAACAACCTGACTCTGGTGCTTCGCCGCCGTTGAGCGAAGAGGTTCTTGCCAGCTCCCACCAGGCACTCCACAATTCAGCCTTGACAACGGCGGAAGGCATGGGTCTTGGTGAGCTCTTGATAAAAATCCTGATCGGCATCGCTGCCACCCTGGTCCTGTCCTTTCTGTGCAGGAAAATCTTTCCTCGCTTCACCAAGAGAAGCAAAACCAACTTCGACGACTTTGTCCTAAATGCCCTTGCGGATTCAATCATTCCGTTCGGAATTGTCGTCGTCCTGATCCTCACGCAAAAAGAACTTGGGCTGCCCATCAACGTTGAGCGTGCCTACGACACAGCACTAACACTTGTTGGAACAATCGTTCTGATCAGGTTTGTCAACCGTGTCGGCGCTCGCTTTCTGACGGGGGTCGCCCGACGTTCAGGTGCAGAAGATCTTGAGCATTTATTTCAAAGTCTTCTCCCACTACTAAGAGCAGTGATCTGGGGCATCGGCACCCTGGTGCTGCTGCAGAGCCTCGGTGTCAAGATGACCGTGATCTGGGGCTTATTAAGCGCCGGCGGTATCGGCATTGGCTTGGCCTTGAAAGAGCCGGCCCAGGAATTGTTTGCCTACATGATGATTCTTCTGGATAAGCCATTCACCGTTGGTCAATTCATCTCGGTGGGCTCAACATCAGCAACAGTGGAAAGAATCGGTGTTCGCTCCACCCATCTGCGAAGCCTGCGTGGCGAACAAGTGGTGATGAGCAACTCAACCCTCACAGGCTCAACCATCCTTAATTTCGCCGAAATGGCGCAACGCCGCATGATCTATTCGATTGGCGTCACCTACGACACAACTGTCGATCAGATGAAGTCCATCCCAACCATCATTCAAACCATCATCGATTCTCAGAAGCACAGCACCTTCAATCGCTGTCACTTCACCGAATTTGCTGATTCAAGTCTGAATTTTGAGCTTGTTTATTACATCGACACCCGAGATTTCACCGTTGCATTAAATGATCAGCAAGCGATCAACCTCGCAATCATGGATGCTTTTGCCCGAGCAGGCATTGAATTTGCCTTCCCAAGCCAAACGCTCTACTTAGAGGGAGATTCACTCACTGGCAAAGCGTCTTGATGGGTCGGGGCTGCCGAACGCCAGACAACACCACCAATCAACAAGGCCAACGCAGCCACAGCAGCCGTGAAAGGAATCAAGCGACGCTGATCCGCACTTGTTCCGAGAGTGATCTGCTGGGAGATGTTGTCGCGCCGCGACGCCAAAAATGATTCCTGACGACAGCTGGTGCAGACCGTGTTGGAAATGCCTGCATTTTTCAACTTGAAGCCGTAACGGCCTGGGATCTCAACAGGTGTTCCGCAGCTGGAACAGGGGAGAGAAAAAACAGCCATCGGGAATCTGCCCTCTCCACAGGTCTATCACCACGATTTCATTCCAGAGGGATGGCCCCATGGGCGCAGACAGCGCCCCAACAGAGACTGCGATCCGCCGTCCAGGAGGGTTGCACCTGCAGCCACGCCTGGTTCTGACCAACCCGCATCATCATCTGACCAGTTCCGTCATGGACGAATTCGACGCGCTGCTGATCCCAGGTCAACACCCAGCGCTGTCCAGGAGTCGCGGCGACCATGCGGCATGGACTCCAGGCCTGCTCTCCGATCCGGCAGCGCATCGATGCCGCTGCAACGGACGTGCCGCCGACTGAACTACCGATTATTAGTAGAGCAGCTGTCCAGAGCTTGATGTGAAACACAGACACTCGCTGGGCAGCACGCTGGCGAAAGGACTCCTCCTCACCATGCGAACGGGCGACTGTCACGCCCGTGGGGGGCATCAGATCTCTTCAGGGTTTGGTGTCTGTCAGGATTCGATCAGACCAGTTGCTGATCGTGCCGCGTTTTCAAGCCCGCGTCCTTGTGCGTCTGCGCCCCTCTGTGCTCGATCCAGCCGGAGAAGCCGCGCGTGGTGCCGCTGAACGTCTTGGGGTGGAAGGCCTCAGCAAATTGCGGATCGGAAAAGCCGTGGAAATAGAGATAGAGGCCCCCGATGAAGCGGAGGCCCGCCGCAAGTTGGAATTGCTCAGTGATCGACTGCTGGCCAACCCGGTGATCGAGGACTGGACTCTGGAGCTGAACCACTCATGAGCATCGGGGTCATCGTTTTTCCGGGCTCGAACTGTGATCGGGACGTGCAATGGGCAACGGAGGGATGCCTGGGCTTGAGCACACGCCGGGTCTGGCATGAAGAGACCGACCTGAGCAGCTTTGACGCCATCGTTCTGCCTGGAGGGTTCAGTTACGGCGACTATCTGCGTTGCGGTGCCATTGCACGCTTCGCACCAGCCCTGCAATCGCTGATTGACTTTGCAGCCCGGGGCGGTCGCGTGCTCGGGATCTGCAACGGATTCCAGGTACTGACGGAACTTGGGCTGCTGCCCGGAGCACTGACCAGAAACCGGGATCTGCACTTCATCTGTGAGAACACGCCCCTCAAGGTTGTGAGTCAGCGCTCGGCCTGGATGCAGGGGTACAGCGACGGGGGCGGAACGCTGACCTTGCCGATCGCCCACGGGGAAGGCCGTTATCAGTGCAGTGATGACACGTTGAAACAGCTTCAGGACGAAGACGCCATTGCCCTCAGCTACGGCAACAATCCCAATGGATCAATCGCAGACATCGCCGGCATCACCAACACCAGCGGCAACGTTTTGGGCTTGATGCCCCACCCGGAACGGGCCTGTGATCCTGCGACTGGAGGAACCGACGGCCGACGCATGCTGGAGGCCCTGCTGGGCTGATGCAGAGCCGCCGGACGCTGCTGATCTCAGGGGCATCCACCATTGCATCCACTGTCGTCACGGCCCTGCTCTCCCCCCGGGCCATGAGCGCCCAGCGGAGGTTGGCACCGCTGAAACCTGGAGCACGCATCCGCGCCGTGAACCCCGGCACATGGATAGATCCAGACACCGATCTGAAACTCTTGCTCGAGCGCTGTGATGAACAGCGCTGGCATCTGGAGATCCCAGCAGCAGTCACCCGTCAGTGGCGCTATTTCTCCGGAACCGACCGGGAGCGGAGCAGCGATCTGACGGCTGCCTGGAATGATCCAACAGTTGATGCTGTGCTGACCGTCGGAGGTGGCTGGGGGGCCGCCCGCGTGCTCGAAGCCGGATTCCGCTTTCCACGACATCCAAAATGGAGCCTTGGGTTCTCTGACACCAGCTCCCTGCTGCTGGCCCAATGGGCCGCCGGCCTGCCTGGGGGGATCCATGGATCCAGCGGCGGCACAGATGCGCAGTGGCAACGGACGGTGGATCTGCTCCGTGGACGTCCGGTAGAACCTCTGCAGGGAGAGCCAAGACGGCGGGGGATCGCTCGCGGCCCTTTGGTTGTCACCAATCTGACCGTGGCGACCCATCTGATCGGAACGCGCTGGCTTCCCTCTTTGAAGGGGGCCATTTTGGTGCTGGAAGACGTTGGAGAAGCGCCCTACCGGGTGGACCGAATGCTGACCCAATGGCGCAGCGCTGGCCTTTTGCAGCACTTGGCGGGGGTGGCCTGCGGTCGCTTCAGCTGGGCAAAAGACGACATCCTCCCCGGTGATTTCACCATGGAGGAGATCCTTGAGGAACGCCTGGGCGATCTTGGCATTCCCCTAGTGCTCAATCTGCCGGTGGGCCATGGTCGCCCCAACGAGGCTTTACCTCTGGGATCACAAGCACAACTGGATGGCCAGCGGGGCCTTCTCAGCCTGATTCCCTGATCTGTTGGCAAAACGCTGGTCCTTCGGTGGCTTTGCCGCTAGCGATGGACCAAAGCAGCTGACCCTCGTGGCCGACCTCACCATCGCGAACACGGTGTCCGATCTGATCCTGGGTGATGTCCGCGAACATTTGCCGCTGGAGCAGATTCCCCTGCAGGGCGACGTGCTTGGGCTTGGGACCACGACCAGCATTGACAACGGAGAGCTGACCTTTCTGCAGGACAGCGCATCGACATCAGCCATCTGGCGTTGCGTGGCCCATGACGGCAGCATCATCAAACTCTCTCCTGGCGATGGGAGTGGTCACTTCCCATATGTGTGCTTCACAAGGGATGCATCCACCCTGCGTCGCCCTGTGGCGATTGAATCGCTCGGACCCACGGAGGAAGCGCCTCTGCAAAGACTGGTGGCAGAAGCAATCGCCCAGGGACAACGCTCCGGAACCCTTGAGTCGGCTCCCATCTACGGAGTGCGGATGTTGACCCACTGGCATGAACTCGTGATCACCGTGGCCTCCAAGCTCTGCATGGGTCAGCAGCGGCGCAACATGAAAGTCGCCGCAAGTGAAGCGGGATCATCAACCGCAGGTCAAAGCATCTACGACATGCTTCAGCACTACCGACTGGCGCCGCAACCTACGGAGAAAACCAACGATCCAATCCGCTATCTGGGACGCGCGATGCAGTGGGATTGCTGTGGCTTTTTTGACACCGAACCGGAGCTGGGGCGCGTCACCGTTCCTCAGCCAGGCGCCCACTTGCATCTCCATGGATGCAGCACTGATCTGGCCTATGGAGGACATCTTCACCATGAACATGCTTCAACCAGACTCAAACAATTGGAACGCCTTTGGCTGTATCCACTCCAGACTTTCAGTGCCCTTGGAAGCGATATGGCCGTTGAAGACTTGAGCTTCGACAACGGAATGATTCGTTTTCGTGTTGTGAATGCAGGGGAAATGGACGTGAGCGACGTTGGCGTGGCCGTTGTGATTAATGACCGCTACAGCAGTCGTCGTTACATCAGGATTCCCTGGTTAAGTGCAGGCGACGATGAGGAATTCACCTTGTCGTTATCCCTCCCAAGCGGCAAGCAGCTGATCACAGTGATCGCAGATCCTGAGGAGATTGTGATCGAAGCGGAGAACCGTAGGAACAACAATCGATTGGACTTGGAAGTCCAGATTTCATGAGCTCTGGCATCAATCATCCACAAAAAAAGAGGCCCCGAAGGGCCCCTGCTGGAGATTGATCTCTGAATCAGGCGGCGACAGCAGCCTTGGGATCGAGAGCACCCTTGGCGTACAGGCCGGCGAAGTGGGTGATGCTCTGCTGCTGGATCTTGCTGGCATTGCCGGCAGCCCAGAACTGCTGGTAGCGGTCGAGGCAGACCTGCTTCATGTACTTCCGCGCCGGCTTGTTGAAGTGGCGGGGATCGAAGTTGGCAGGGTCAGCCATGGCTGCCTCACGCACAGCGGCGGTGAAGGCCAGACGGTTGTCGGTGTCGATGTTCACCTTGCGCACACCATTGCGGATGCCCTCCTGGATCTCTTCGACGGGAACGCCGTAGGTCTCGGGGATGGAACCACCGTGCTTGTTGATCATCTCCAGCCATTCCTGGGGAACGGAGGAGGAGCCATGCATCACCAGGTGGGTGTTGGGGATGGCTTTGTGGATCTCAGCGATGCGGCTGATGGCCAGCACTTCGCCCGTGGGCTTGCGGGTGAACTTGTAAGCGCCGTGGCTGGTACCGATAGCGATAGCCAGAGCATCACACTTGGTCTTAGCGACGAAGTCAGCTGCCTCAGCAGGATCGGTGAGCAGCATGTCTTTGGACAGCTCTCCCTCGAAACCGTGGCCGTCTTCGGCTTCACCCTTACCTGTTTCCAGGGATCCCAGACAACCCAGCTCACCCTCAACGCTCACACCGACGGAGTGGGCGAAGTCAACAACCTGCTTGGTGACGTTGACGTTGTAGTCGTAGCTGGCGGGAGTCTTGGCGTCGGCTTCCAGGGATCCGTCCATCATCACGGAGGTGAAACCGTTGATGGCAGCGGAATAGCAGGTGTCAGGAGCGTTGCCGTGGTCCTGGTGCATCACCACAGGGATGTGGGGATAGGTCTCGGTCGCGGCCAGGATCAGGTGACGAAGGAAAATTTCGCCGGCGTAGCTGCGGGCACCGCGGGACGCCTGGAGGATCACGGGGCTGTCGGTCTCGTCAGCCGCTTCCATGATGGCCTGGACCTGCTCGAGATTGTTCACGTTGAACGCAGGGATGCCATAGCCGTTTTCGGCGGCATGGTCGAGCAAAAGCCGAAGCGGAACGAGCGCCATAGGAAAAATCTGATACGGAACCTTGACGGAAAGACTCCGCCGGGCGACGACTTTACCTATTTGTGTTCAAATTGTCACCAAGCCCATCCAAACAAACGACAGGGCTTGGTGAAATTCGATTCAGTATCAGTAGGTGTAACCGGCGACAAACAACTGTTCATCCGACGAAGGCTGAGAGCCAGCCACGTATTTGCCGAGTGAGGCTTCAGAGTTGGCTTGGGCCCTTGCAGACAGTGCTTTCTGGCCAGCTTCGGTGTTAGTACCAGCCCAACCTTTGAGGCAAGAGTGCTGCAGGGCACGGCCATAGGAGAAGCCGAGGTTCCACTTAGCCTTGCGCTCAATGCTGTTCATGTGGTTCAAGTACACCGAAGCAGCTTCCTCACTCAAGCCTCCGGACAGGAACACAATGCCGGGCACACTGGCAGGGACACTGCGCTCGAGGGTTCGCACTGTCATGGCTGCGACTTTTGCAGGGTCTGCCTTGTCTGGGCAGTCCGCGCCCTGAACCGTCATCGAGGGCTTCAGCAGGGTTCCTTCAAGCAAGACACCGTTGGCGTAGCAAGCGTGATACACCTCCTGAATGACGTGTTCCTGAATTCGAGCGGTGGTTTCGATGCTGTGGTTGCCATCCATCAGGATTTCAGGCTCCACGATGGGAACAAGGCCGGATTCCTGAACCGAGCGGGCATAGCGGGCCAAACCCCAAGCATTTTCGCGAACAGAGAGGGCTGAAGGGCAGCCATCTGCCGTGATTTGCAGCACAGCACGCCACTTGGCGAAGCGAGCGCCCTGGGCGTAATAGTCAGCAGCACGCTCGACCAACCCATCAAGACCAGTGCAGAGCGTCTCGACGGCGTTGGCACCACCCAGAGGCCTCAGGCCCATATCGACTTTGATGCCGGGAATAATTCCGAGCTTGCCCAGCTTGTTCACCATGGACTCGCCGTCAGCATGGTTTTGGAAGAGGGTCTCTTCGTAAAGAATGGCTCCGCTGATGAAATCTCCGAGCCCCGCTGTGGTGAAGAGCATCCCCCGATAGGCCTGTCGATTGGCTTCGGTGTTCTCCACTCCGATGGAGCCAAGACGCTTGCCGATCGTCTTGGTGGACTCATCAACAGCAAGAATTCCTTTGCCAGGTGAGGCAAGGGATTGTGCGGTTGCAATCAGTTCGGAGGAATAATCAGACAGTGCCATTTGACTTATCGGAATTGAGGGAGTCTCGGGGCCTCGAAGGACAACCTGGCCTCTCTGATTACGCATTTGAGTAATATTTGCTACGAGCTATTTGTATTTTTTGGTTTTTGAGGGCGTGCGAGATTGGACCAGTTGTGCGCATGGGTTGTGCCCATGGATGGTGTGATTTCAGGCTTCAGATGCGCACTGTTGCTGGACGCCTCACCCTTTTGGATCGATCCTCGTTCAATACTCCTCTTCAACAAAAAAGGCTGACTCTGAAAAGAGCCAGCCTTTTTTTTCGAACCAAGCCTCAATCTTGAGCAGACCGATTCACAGCTGAGAGAGGGCCTGCCACTGATTGGGCAGAATTTTGGCAACTAATTCGAAGCTGCCATCACCGAGAGGCTTTGCAACGTATGCGACGCCCATGGGTGCGGGATAAATTCCATTGGTTGGAACGATCGGCATCGTCACACCCTGGAAAGGGTCATCATGTCCAACGAGGAATGTATTTTCCCCGGCTTCAGGCTTCGCGGACATCAAGGGAGCAACGCGCTTCGCATACTCTTTGTAATCCTCAGGAGTGCACTCAACACAAGGCAAGAAATTCAGATTTGAGTTCTTGGTGTAGGTGCCGAAAGCCAACTCAGCTGTGTTGTACGCACGGCAGTAATCACTTGAGATGACATCTCCTACTGGAATACCTACAGCCTTGATGCCTTCACCAATTCTTTTAGCATCAGCTTTGCCTTCATCACTCAAGCGTCTCTGAGTGGTGCAATCCAAAAGATTCAGCTCAGGGCTGACCTGATCGCCCCAGTCCTTTGTGGTTTTGGCATGACGGATGTAGATGACATAACCGCCATCTCTGAGAGCACTGGCGAGATCTTTGCCCTCAACTTTGTTGACGAAATCTTTGTTATTCTGTTCTCCAGAGAGGGTGGTGTCATTTTGCTCATAGGCTTCAACCTCACCGGTTTTCACATCAGGTTGTTCCTTGGATGAATCCTCGCCGACCGATCCAGAGGAGCATGCCGCCATCAGGAGAAGGGCGGCAATGCAAGTTACTTTTCTAAGCATTGATCAAAGAGCTATGTACTTATTAAAGCGATTGAAAAAATGCGAGACATTTTCAAAGACACGCCAAGGCGTCTCCGTTGATACAGGATTGAAATCAAGCGGGTTGCTGGCTGTCCAAGCCCTCCCCGATGGGAGCGAGACGCATACCAAGCGTCTTGGTTGGATTCATCAACAGCCAAGATCTCCTTCCCAGGAGCGGCAAGGGGTGGCGCTGTAGCCATCAGTTCCAAGGTGTAATCCACTAGAACCGTCGAGTCGGTTCAAGCAACATCAGTTTTTCAATCTGAACTGATGAAAAAACACACGTGAGTTAAGTGCAGGCCTATAAATCAGGCCAAGAGATTGCATCATTTGAAGCGATCAAGTGTGAGATAGCGATGCTTCAACCCGATCGCATACGTCGCGGCTCACCACTCCTTCAGCCAAGCCGGGAATCATCGGATTGCCGCTGCGAATGCTGTCAGCCCACCAACCCAACACTCTGGCAACGGGCGCAATCCGACCATCACTCCAGGTTTGTTTAAACGCGAGGTCCGCATCTAGAGGCACCTCTTTTAGGCCCTCACCCAACGGTGCGTGATGAAGTTCGAATCCGTGCACATAGTCTTTCTGATTGCTGCTGCTGAGCACCAGGGACCCGTCTGATCCAGTGATGTCGAGGCAGTACCCACGTCCGCAGCGGGACACCGAACTCAAGCTGACCTGGGCTGGCACCGGCACGTCCGGTCGGCCTTGCCATTGCAGATTGGCCTGAATCAATGACACATCCGGTGCATCAACAGAGGCCAAGCCCCCATTGGGATGAGGTCTCTGAGCAATCGACACGCTGTTCAAAGCTTGAACAGACCCCAGGGGACCAACCAACCAGGCGAGCATGTCGAAGGCATGGGTTCCCAAAGCGCCAATCACACCGCCGCCTTGATCGGCCTGGGAATACCAATTCCAGCTGCGCCGGGGATCGGAACGGCTGCCCATCAACCAGTCGAGTTTCACCAGCCAGGGAGTACCAACAGCACCGGCCCGAAGCAGACGCTCCGCCTGCATGAACAAGGGGACGGCTCGATATTCGTAATCAACACCAACCGATAGAGCCCCTGCCATCGCGAGCCGCTGAAGCTCCCGGGCTTGATCGGCATGCAAGGCGATGGGCTTCTCCAACAGAAGATGCTTACCGGCCTCAAGGGCTCGACGAGCCAACTCGAAGCGCGGTGCAGGCGGTGTGGCTATCACAACTCCTTCGACTGCAGGATCCGCAAGCAGAGCGTCCCAGTCGCTGTATCCCTTCAGCCCATGCACGGCCGTGGCGTCATCCAGCCGCTCCTGACGTGGGTGCCAGAGGGCGACCGCCTTCAGATCGGGAGCTGCGGCAAGCGCCGGTAGGTGCACCTTCTCACCAAAGCCGAGACCGGCAATAGCAACACCAATGGGTTGTGGAGGCATCTCAGCTGGAGAGGGGTTCGGTGCAGACAGCCTCAATCACAGAGGTGATCAACCCGTCGTCCCCGGCAGGCTGCCATTGGGCACGAAACCGCGGCAAACCATTCACCTGCTTGTCGCGAAAGAGACCTTGCGCACAGTCCAGTTGCATCACATAAAGCTCCCCAGCAGGCTGGTTGCCATCGTCAGTTGCCGCTGGTGTGAAGCGGCTCAGCACCGTTCGGAAGCCATCCCGATCGATCCGGACACTGCCGCGATCCCACCACTGCTGGCCAGCGTCGGTGGAAGGAACCTCGATCCATTCGACAGGAGCGGCCAAGACGGGTGCTGCCCAGCAGATCAAACCCAGAATCAGGGCAAGTCCGAACCTGATCATGCGCTGGTGAGCTCCATCGGTTTGCAGCCATGCAAGCGCAGCAGATTGGCCAGGGTGGAGCGCAGCTGGGTGCGTGGAACGATCGTGTCCACGAACCCGTGCTCCTGCAGATATTCAGCCGTCTGAAAATTGTCCGGTAACTTCTCGCGCAGGGTCTGCTCAATCACGCGACGCCCAGCAAAGCCAATCAGCGCTTTCGGCTCCGCAAGGATCAAGTCTCCCAACATGGCGAAACTGGCCGTCACCCCCCCGGTGGTGGGGTGGGTGAGCAAGGGCATGTAGAGCAGCTCGGCTTCGCGGTGGCGTTCCAGTGCTCCGGAGATCTTCGCCATCTGCATCAGGCTGAGCATCCCCTCCTGCATCCGGGCACCGCCGGACGCACAGACGATCAGAAGCGGCAGCTTTCGGGCTGTGGACTCCTCGATCAGACGGGTGATTTTTTCCCCGACCACGGATCCCATCGACCCACCCATGAAGCGAAAATCCATCGCCGCCAACCCCATGGGGATGCCTTCAACCCGGCACAGCCCCGTCACCACGCCATCCCGCAGCCCAGTCGAGGCCTGACTTTCCCGCAGTCGGTCGGCATAGGCACGCCGGTCTTTGAATCCCAGTGGATCCACCGGTGCCAAATCAGCATTCAGCACCTGGAAGCTGTCGGGATCGGCAATCAGGGCAATGCGTTCAGCACTGTCGATCCGGTGGTGGTAGCCGCAGTTAGCGCAAACACTTGCATTCAGCTTCAGGTCTTTGAGATAAACGACCTGACCGCACTCAGGACATTTGCTCCACAGACCATCGCCTTCATCGGGTTCCTGCTTGACGTTGGCAACGAACTGACCCTTGCGGCGATCAGCAAACCAATCGAACAGAGACACACAGGGCTGTCAGCTCTCTCCATTAAAAGCTGCCCGGGGGAAGACCTTCCAGATGGCTCACAGCAGAGCGAACCACCCTCTGCTGCCCCAGAACGTGATCCATGTTCTGGGGCAATGTTTTTTCGTTTTTGAACCCGACAGATGCTGTCTTTAGCCTGCCGATAACGAGATTGAGCAACGTCAGGCATGAGCTCCCACACAGCTGCCATCAATACCCACTTATCCCTTGAATTCCAAGCCAGCCACACTTACCTGGCTATGTCGATCTGGCTGCGGGAAAAAGATCTGATCGGTTTTTCCAGCTATATGCTGAACAAAAGCGTTGAAGAGCGTGGACATGCCTCCAAGCTGATCTCGTATCTGGTGGACAGTGATTGCGAGGTTCAATTGCCAACGATTGAGTCACCGCAACGGGATTGGGATTCCGTCGAAGCACTCTTCGACATGGTTTACAGCATGGAGAAAGACGTCACACGCTCGATCAACGACATCTACAACCTCTCAGAGAAGCAAGGAGATCGCACCGCGACAGCCATGCTGGATTGGTTTATCGAAGAACAACTACAGGAAGAATCAGAAGCTCGTTTTGTGATCAAACGGTTGCGCCTGGCCGATTCGAACAGCGCAGCGCTGATTCTTCTGGATCAACAATTCCTCGATGGGACGCTGCTGGCCAATGTGAAAGCAGGCCGAGCCTTTGATTCCCAGGGAAGTAGCGCAGGAGCTTGAGCCCAGATCGGTTCAGCCACCCAGCAGCATCACCCATTCGCTCCACCACCACAGCGGACCCGTCAACCAGACCAACCAGATGCCGAGAGCAATAAACGGACCGAAGGGGAAGGGTTCCCTAGGGCCAAGATGCCCACTCAAACGAGCTGCACCGCCAACAGCGGCACCCGACGCAATCGCAATGGCCATCGCGGCTGCGATACCCCCAAGTCCCAGCCATGCCCCACCCAGCGCAGCCAACTTGGCATCACCCAGGCCCAGCGCAGGTTGACCCAAAAGCCGTTCGGCTAGGGCACTGAGACCTTCCAACAGCAGCAAAGCCAGTACAGCTGCGATCAGATGGGTTGCAAGAACGGAGACCCCACCAACGCTGCTGACGAACAACCCCAGCACCACACCCCAGCGACACAGGGGCTCCGGCAACCAAAGGTGGTCAAGATCGATCAACACCAGAGGCAGCAGCAGAGCGATCAGAGGAAGACCAGCCCAGGGGAGCCAGAGATCGGGGAGCCCGGCACCAGCACCAGGCCACACCAATACAGCTGTCATCCATAAGCCGGCACTCAGGGCCTCCACCGCTGGATAGCGCCAGCTAATCCGGGCATGACAGTCGCGACAGCGCCCTCTCAGCAGAAGCCAACCGAGCACCGGGAGATTGTCATACCAGCGGATGGAATGGCCACATTTGGGGCAGTGGCTGCCGGGAAACACCACCGATTCCTGACGGGGCAAGCGCCACACCACCACGTTGGTGAAGCTGCCAACGCAGGCGCCAAGCAAAACGATCCAAAGCAAGATCAACCCTTCCATCGGGTCCTGCCACGGCTCGTGCGGCCACGGATCAGATCGATCGCGATGAACTCTTCATCCGGCAGCAGGACGGGCGTCTCGAAGACCACCCGACCGTCGGGCTGCTGCGAATCAACAACAACCCCAAGAGGCTCATGCCCCGCAGGTGTGCTGGAGAGATAAGCGAAGTAGACCCGACGGGCTTGGGCAATCAGCGAACGGCTGTCAATGCGATCCCAGCGTGGAGCCGACGGCACACCCGAAGCTCCACGAATTTCGAAGGAGGGCGTTGACAAAGAAATAGAGCCCACCTGATCACTCAGATGGACTCATTGTAGAGATGAATGTTGTATCGAAAAGCGATCAGCTGACCTTCTTCTTCTCCTCGATCATGCGGTGAATGATCGGAGTGAGAATCAGTTCCATTGCAAAGCCCATCTTGCCGCCGTTCACCACGATGCTGGTGGGGCTGGACATGAAGGAATCGTGGATCATACTCAGCAGATAGCCAAAGTCGATTCCCCACTTCTCGCGAGCACCCTTGCGGAAGTGAATGATCACGAAGCTTTCATCAGGCGTCGGGATATTCCGGCAGATGAAGGGGTTGGAGGTGTCCACCGTGGGAACCCTCTGGAAGTTGATGTCGGTCTGACTGAACTGGGGGCAGATGTGGTTGATGTAATCCGGCATCCGGCGCAGGATCGTGTCAACGATCGCTTCAGCGGAATAGCCGCGCTCAGCATTGTCACGATGGATCTTCTGAATCCACTCGAGGTTGGTGATCGGCACCACGCCCACCAGCAGGTCAGCCAGGGCCGACACGTCGTATCCCTCTCCCTTCACGCCACCGTGAAGGCCTTCGTAGAACAACACATCAGTGCCTGAGGGGATGTCTTCCCAAGGCGTGAACTGACCCGGCTCGAGGTTGACACCGAGACGGGCGTTGTGTTCGGCAGCTTCTTCGGGGCTGTGGAGGTAGTAGCGCTTCTGACCGGCCCCGGTCTCGCCATAGGTGCGGAATAGCTCCTCAAGCTTGTCGAACAAGTTGGCCTCAGGGCCGAAATGAGAAAAGTTTTCACCCTTGGCCAGGGCATCCGCCATGGCCTTTTTCATGGGCATCCGCTCGTAGCGGTGGTAGCTGTCGCCTTCCACCACTGCAGGGGTAATGCCCTCCCTCGCAAAGATGTGCTCGAAGGCGCGCTTGACGGTGCTGGTTCCAGCTCCGGAAGAACCAGTAACAGCGACAACCGGATGACGCTTCGACATCGACGCGGGGACTAGAGGCCCGGCGATCTTGCCAGATCAGGGCCCAATTACACCAATCCGAAGTTCAAAGAGCTTTGAGCAATTCCTCACCCATTGCGCGACAACCCAGTTGTGTGCAGCCTTCTGCCATCAAATCACCGGTACGAAATCCGCCGGCCAGAACGGCATCAACAGCGGCTTCGAGATCATCGGCAGCAGCACTCTGCTTCAAACCAGTGCGCAGCATCATCGCCGCCGAGAGCACCATGGCCATCGGGTTGGCCTTGTCCTGACCAGCGATATCCGGGGCCGAACCGTGCACAGGCTCAAACAGTCCAGGCCCTGCGCTGCCGAGGGAGGCCGAAGGCAGCATCCCGATCGAGCCGGTGAGCATCGCCGCCTCGTCGCTGAGAATGTCTCCGAAGAGGTTTCCCGTGAGCAGCACATCGAACTGACGGGGATCACGCACTAGCTGCATCGCTGCGTTGTCCACGTACATGTGGCTCACATCAACACTGGCGTAACCGGGCGCCAGGGCATCCACACGATCACGCCAGAGCTGGCTCACGTCGAGAACGTTCGCCTTGTCCACCGAGCACAGCCGTCCACGCCGCTCCTGGGCGATCTCAAAGGCCACCTTTGCGATCCGATCCACTTCCGAGGCGGAATAGGTCATGGTGTTGAAGCCACGCTCCTCTCCCTCGGTCTCGATGCGTCCCTTGGGCTGACCGAAGTAAATCCCACCAGTGAGTTCACGCACCACCATCAGATCCACACCCTCAATCACCTCTCGCTTGAGGCTGCTGGCATCAATGAGGGCCGGAACAATTTTGACCGGGCGAAGATTGGCGAACAGCTCCATGCCGGATCGCAAACCGAGCAGACCGGTTTCCGGACGCTTTTCGCGGGGAAGACTGTCGAAACGAGGGCTGCCGATGGCTGCCAGCAAGACAGCATCCGCTGACCGGCAGGCGTCCAGGGTGCTGGCGGGAAGTGGCTCACCGGTGGCATCAATGGCGCTGCCGCCGATGGGCTGTTCCTCGAAGCTCAGCGCAAAGCCATGGCGCTCACTGACAACCTCCAGCAGCTGTCGGGCGACAGCGGTGATCTCCGGGCCGATCCCATCACCTGGCAGAAGAACAACGCGGTGCTGAGCCATGACGGTGCGGTGCGGCAGGTCGACCGCTGAGGTTACTGAGGGGAGTCGCGTTTGAGCTCGCGCAAGGTCTTCGCCATCTCCGGCAGCTTGCTGAAGGCGGCAGAGCAACGCAACCAGAGACGATTCGGAATCGCGGGGTAACCGCTCACCACCTCACCGGGAGCCACCTCACCGTGGATGCCGCTCTTGGAGCTGGCAATGGCACGGTCGCCCACCACGGCTCGATTGGCGACACCCACCTGGCCCGCCAGGATCACCCCCTGACCGATCCGGGCTCCTCCAGCAATTCCAACCTGGGAGGCGAAGGCACAGCCAGGGCCTGTCGTTACGCCGTGGCCGATCTGGACGAGGTTGTCGATCTTGGTGCCGGCACCAATCCGGGTCTCCCCCACCGATGGACGGTCGATGGTGCTTCCACAACCCACCTCAACGCCATCCTCGAGAACCACTTGACCGGTCTGCGGCATTTTTCGCCATCCCTTCGCCGTCGGCACGAAGCCGAAGCCCTCGGACCCGACAACGGCGTTGGAATTCACCACGCATCGCTTTCCAAGACGGCTTCCAGGATGCAGCACCGCATTGGCGTGCAGCTCACAGCCATCACCCACCACCACATCGTCGTAAATCACAACCCCGGGATGAAGGATGCAATCGGAGCCGACACGACTCCCCTCGCCGATGCAGACCCGCGGCCCTACAGCACTACCTGGCCCCACCACCGCCCGTTCATCAATAACCGCCGAGGGATGAATCTCCGCCAACGGCCGGCGACGGGGATGCAACTGGTCGAGGGCTTCAGCAAAGGCCAGACGGGGGTCAGCGAAGACGGCAAAGGCAATGCCGTGCTCGGAAGCAAGATCAATCAGGTCCTGTTGGTCGGGCAGCAAGAGAGCACCCGCTCCACTGGCGCCAAGCGCAGCAGTTAAGGCGTTGCCCTTCTCCAGGAAGCTGAGTTGCGAGGACGAGGCCTGGTCGAGCGAAGCGGCACCCTCCAGCCATGGATCCAATCCGAGCTGGCTCCAGCGCAAGCCTGCATCACCGGTCTGCAGAACCTTGATCAGGGTGCTGAAACGCATGGCCGCCACGACAGTCGCGCGGATCGTAGACGTGGCTAACGACCGCGTAACACCAGAACATCGCGATGCACCACCACCGGGGAAGCCTCACCCGGAGATACGGCGTTCATGGCGGCCCGCAGCTGGTCGCTGTCCATCGAACAGAGGCCGCGGCCGACGTCCTGGCCCTGGGGGTCCAGCAACTGAACGGGTTGATTGGCGGCGAAGTCGCCCCGCACCGCCGTCACACCCACCAGCAGCAAAGACGCGCCACGGTGCTTCAGCGCATCACAGGCCCCCGAATCCAGCTGCAGTTCACCCTCAGGCCGGAGCACGTGGGCCAGCCAACTGCGTCGATTGCCCAGGGGTTCGGGGTGGGGATGGAACACCGTTCCACCTCGTTCCCCCTGCAGCAAGGCCTCCAAGCGGGAAGGATTGCGGCCATCGGCGAGCTGCACCGTGATGCCACTGGCGGTGGCGATTCGGGCTGCCGCCAGCTTGGTCGTCATGCCCCCCGTACCCCAGCGACCACCATCCCC